>NZ_WCHR01000030.1 GCF_008973825.1 Gemmobacter serpentinus
AGCGGATCAGCTATATGATCGCCGACGCAAAACCCCGCGCGGTCATCACCACCGAAAACCTCATCCCCCGCCTGAAATCCCTCGGACTGCCAGAGATCGCGATCCTCACAGCAGAGGCCGAAACCGCAGATCCCAACACAACAGACACAAACCCCAATCCACCCGCAAACCAAGACACCCTCGCCTATGTCATCTACACATCAGGCTCCACGGGAAAACCTAAAGGAACTATGGTCGCGCAGGCCGCCGTTTTGCGACTGTTCGAGACCACCCAGCCCGGTTTTGCCTTCGGACCTGACGATATCTGGACGCTGTTCCATTCCTACGCTTTTGATTTTTCGGTCTGGGAAATCTTTGGTGCGCTGCTGCATGGCGGGTCGCTGGTCATCGTGCCCTGGCTGACCTCGCGCGATCCCGAGACCTTCCATCGCCTGCTGCTGGACGAGGGGGTGACGGTGCTGAACCAGACACCTTCCGCATTCGCCCAATTGGCTGCGCAGCGGCTGGCGCAGAAGGAGCCGGGAAAGCTGGCGCTGAAATGGGTGATCTTCGGCGGCGAGGCGCTGAACCCGGCCAGCCTGACCCCCTGGTTCGAGGCGCATGGCGATCAGGCACCACAGCTGGTGAACATGTATGGCATCACCGAAACCACGGTGCATGTGACGTGGCAATGGCTGCGGCATCCGGTGCAGACCACAGGTGCCATCGGCCAGCCAATCCCCGATCTGCAAGTGCGTCTGCTGGATCCGGACATGGAGCCCCTGCCCATTGGCGTTCCAGGCGAAATGTTCGTGGCCGGGCCGGGCTTGGCGCGCGGCTATCTGAATCGCCCCGGCTTGACGGCCGAACGTTTTGTGCCCGATCCCTATGGTCCGCCCGGTGCCCGACTTTATCGCAGCGGCGATCTGGCGCGCGGGTTGGAGGATGGGCGGCTGGATTATCTTGGCCGCGCCGATCAGCAGGTCAAGATCCGGGGCTTCCGCATCGAAACCGGCGAAATCGAGGCGGCGCTGACGGCCCTGCCGGGCGTGCAGTCCGCCGTTGTGCTGGCCCGTGACGGGCGGCTGGTCGCCTGGCATTGCTCCGCGCTGACCGAGGCAGAGCTGCGCGCGGCCCTTGCGGCCCGCCTGCCCGATTACATGGTGCCTGCGGCCTTTGTCGCATTGGAGGCACTGCCGCTGACGGCCAATGGCAAGGTGGATCGTGCCGCCCTGCCCGCGCCGCAGGCCGAGGCACCGCCGGATTACACTGCACCCCGCACGCCGCGCGAGGCGGCTTTGGCAGTGATCTGGGCCGAGGTTCTGGGCCGCGACCGGATCGGCATCCATGACAATTTCTTTGCTTCGGGCGGGGATTCCATGCGCGCGGTCACCCTGGCCGCGCGGGCGCGGGATCAGGGGCTGCGCCTCAGCCTGGGCAGTCTGTTCCGCCATCAGACCATCGCGGCCCTTGCATTGGCCGAGGACTTTGAGACAGCACCGGCCAGCCTGCCGCCCCTGTCTGCATCCGACCTTGCCCTGATGCCAATGGATGCCGAAACACTCTGGCCAATGACGCGGCTACAGCTTGGCATGGCCTTCCATGCCGAGGCCGATAGCGCGGCTGCCGTCTATCATGATGTGTTCAGCTTCCATCTGCGCCTGTCATGGGATGAGGCGAGTTTCCGTCAGGCGCTGGCGCTGATCGTGGCGCGCCATCCGATCCTGCGCACCCGTTTCGATCTGATGCGTTTCGAGCGTCCGATGCAGGTGGTGCAGCGCCATGCCGAAGTGCCCCTGCAGATCATCGATCTGTCGGCCCTGCCCGCCCCGCAGCAGCGCAGCCGTCTGGACGCGGCGATTGCCGCCGAGAAGGCACAGCCCATTGCGCTGGATGCGGCACCACTCTTGCGCATTCTGGTCCATCTTCTGGGCCCGGAGGAGCTGGAGATCACCCTGGGGATGCATCACGCCATTCTGGATGGCTGGAGCGTGGCCAGCCTTCAGGCCGAATTGCTGACCGTCTGGTCGCGCCTGCGCCGGGGCGAAAGCGTGACGCTGCCGCCGCTTGCCTCGGATTTTGCGGCCAGTATCGCGGCAGAGATGCAGGCGCTGTCCGACCCGGCGCAGCGCGCGTGGTGGCAAGACCGGCTGGAGGGGCAAAGCCCCCTGATCCTGCCGCCATCCCGACAGCCCGATGCGGCCTTCGCGCCGATCTCGATC
Organism: Gemmobacter serpentinus; assembly: GCF_008973825.1. Classification (GTDB taxonomy): domain Bacteria; phylum Pseudomonadota; class Alphaproteobacteria; order Rhodobacterales; family Rhodobacteraceae; genus Gemmobacter; species Gemmobacter serpentinus. The sequence goes on from NZ_WCHR01000030.1 coordinate 2,202, forward strand.
ACGGTGGATCACGATCTGCAGATGCGGCTGCGGGCGCTGGCCGACAGGTTTGGGCTGCCGTTGCGCAGCCTTCTGCTGGCGGTGCATATGCAGGTTCTGGCGCAATGGGGGGCCACGCAGGATGTGACCACCGGCCTTGTCAGCCATATGCGGACCGAGGCCCCTGACGCCGACAAGGTGTTGGGGCTGTTCCTGAACACCCTGCCCCTGCGCCTGCGGCTGGTGCCGGAAAGCTGGCACTCCATGATCCGCCGTCTGTTCGAGGCCGAGCTGGATCTGATGCGCCATCGCTTCTATCCGCTTGCGCAGATCATTGAGGATCGCGGCCATCAGCCGCTGTTCGATGTGATCTTCAACTTCATCGACTTCCATGTGTTGTCGCTGGTGCAGGCCGATGACAGCGGCGTGCAGGGCGTCAGCAGCTTTGAGGCCACCAATTTCGCGCTTGTGGTCAATGCCATTGCGCAGGGTGGCGGGCTGGTCATGAACTTTGCGGCAGACCCGAGGCGGATTGATCCCGATGCGGTGCGGCGAATGGCCGACTCTTATCTGCGCGGCCTGCAACAGTTGGCCAATGACCCCGAAGGCCCTGCCACTACCGCCCTGCTGCCCGAGGATCAGGCGCATCTCGCGGCCTGGAATGCCACGGCGCGCCCTGACCTGGATCCGGGCCAGACGCTGGTCACGCGGATCGAGGCCTGTATGGCCGCCCGGCCCGAGGCGATTGCCGTTGACTATGCGGGCGAAACGCTCAGCTTTGCCGCGCTGAATGCGCGGGCCAACCGTCTGGCGCATCATCTGCGGGCGCAAGGGGTGGGGGCCGATCATGTGGTGGGTCTGTGCACCGACCGCTCGGTCGAGATGATCGTGGCGATCTTGGCCATCTTGAAGGCGGGCGCGGCCTGGCTGCCGCTGCCGCCCGATGCCCCGGTCGAACGGCTGGCGATGATGATCGAGGATGCGGGCCCGGTCCTGACCCTTGTGGGTCCGGGAGCGGAAGGCATCCCCCTGCCCGGTCCGGTTCTGCCGCTGTCCACCCCCCTCACAGGCCCCGACAACAACCCCGCCCCGCAGGCCGGGCCCGAGACGCTCGCTTATGTGCTGTTCACCTCAGGCTCGACCGGGCGACCCAAGGGGGTGGCGGTGTCGCATCGGGCCATCGTGAACCGGCTGCTCTGGATGGCAGAGGCCTATGAGATCGGCCCCGCCGACCGCGTCGTGCAAAAGACGCCCTATGGCTTTGACGTATCCGTCTGGGAACTGATCCTGCCCTTGATGACCGGCGCGCGCATGGTGATCGCCCGGCCCGGCGGGCATCTGGACCCGACCTATATGGCAGAGCTGATCCGCGAACGGTCTGTGACCGTGGCGCATTTCGTGCCGCCGATGCTGGATGTGTTCCTGGCCGTCACCGACCCTGCGCAAAGCACCAGCCTGCGCGCCGTGATCTGTTCGGGTCAGGCGCTGACCCGCGCGACGCAGGATCGCTTTCATGCGGCCCTGCCGGGTTGCGGGTTGCACAATCTTTATGGCCCGACGGAGGCCGCGGTCGATGTGACTGCCTTCACCTGCCAGCCCGGCGACAGCGGCCAGACCGTGCCGATCGGCCGCGCCATCGCCAATGTGCAGATGCATGTGCTGGACGAGGGGCTGAACCCGCTGCCGCCGGGCGTGGCCGGGCATCTGCATATCGGAGGCATTGCTCTGGCACGCGGCTATGCGCGCCGACCGGACCTGACCGCCGCCAGCTTCGTGCCCGATCCTTTCGGCCCGCCAGGGGCGCGGCTGTATCGCACGGGCGATCTGGCGCGGTTCCTGCCTGATGGCAATATCGACTATCTGGGGCGGGCCGACGATCAGGTGAAGATCCGCGGAATGCGCATCGAACTGGGTGAGGTGGAGGCCGCGCTTTTGGCCAATGGCGTCGCCGAGGCCGTGGTGATGGCGCGCCCGGACCCTGCGGGCGAGGCCATGCTTGTGGCCTGGCTGACCGGCTGGGATGGCGAGGACGCGGCGCTGCGTGCACGTCTGGCGCGGCACCTGCCCGATCAGATGATCCCGGCGCATCTGGTCGCGCTGACATCCCTGCCGCTGAATGCCAATGGCAAGGTGGATCGCCGCGCCCTGCCCGATCCGCTGCCGCCTGCGGTCACCTTCCTGCCCCCCAGGACCGAGACCGAGCGGCTGCTGGCGCAGATCTGGGCCGAGCTTTTGCAGATGGAGCGGGTGGGGCGCGATACCTCCTTCTTCGCGCTTGGCGGGCATTCGCTGAATGTGCTGCGAATGCTGGCGCGGGTGCAGCGCGATTGCGGCGTCGTGATCTCCTTGCGCACCTTCCTTGCTGCGCCCGATATTGCCAGCCTCGCGCAGGCGGTAGAGGGGATCCGCGATACGCTGGCCCCCGATCTTGACGAGTCTGAAACGGATATGATCCTGCTATGAGCCTTGCCGATCTTCTGCATGATGCCCGCGCAAACGGGGTTCACCTTTCCCTGCGAGACGGGCGTCTGGCTGTTCAGGCCAAGGGGGGCGTTCCGCCCGATCTGCTGGCGCGGATCAAGGGGCAACGTGACGCGCTGGTGGATTGGCTGACACGGCTGGCCGAAGATGCGGGTCAGCAGGATACGGCGATCCTGCCTGCCGCAGCATCGGAGGCAGAGTCCGGGGCGGATCCGGGGCCAGAGCCCCTGTCCTATTCGCAAAGCCGGCTTTGGGTCATCGACCGGATGGAGAATGCCGCAGGCCTTTACAATGTGCCCTTCACCCTGCGCCTCACCGGCCCGCTGGATCTGGCGGCGCTGGAACAGGCGCTGGCCCGGTTGCTGGATCGCCACGCCGTCCTGCGCACGGTGTTTGACGAAGGCCCCGGCGGCGTGACGCAGCGCGTGCTGACCGATTACACCTTTGCATTGCCGGTGCATCAGATGACACCGCAGGAATTGGCAAGCCTGACCGCCGCCGAGGCGCAACGGCCCTTTGATCTGACCCGCGATCTGATGCTGCGGGCGGTGCTGGTCCGGCTGGCACCCGAGGATCACCATCTGCTGCTGACACTGCACCACATCGCCACCGACGGCTGGTCGAATACCGTGCTGCTGGAGGAGTTGATCGCGCTCTATCATGGTGCGGCCCTGCCAGCGCCCGCGCTGCAATTCACCGATTACGCCCGCTGGCAACGCCGCATGTTGGCCTCAAATGGTGCCGCGCTGGCCGAATGGTGGCGCGCCACGTTGCAGGGCGCGCCGGATCTGCATGATCTGCCCTGCGATCACCCGCGCCCGCCGGTGCTGAGTGCGTCGGGCGGGCATTTGGCGGACCGCGTGCCGCCCGCGCTTGCCACCAGGCTGCGCGATCTGGCGCGGGTGCAGGGGGTTTCGCTGTTCACATTGCTTCTGGCGGCTTGGGCTGCTTTTCTGCACCGTCAGACCGGCACCGAGGATCTGGTGATCGGCACGCCCGTCGCCGGGCGCGAGCGCGACGAGTTGAAACAGTTGGTCGGTTTTCTGGTGAATACCTTGCCCCTGCGCTTGCAGCCACTGCCGGACCAGCGTTTTGTGGATTTTCTGGCAGATGCCAACCGTCAGACGACCAACGCATTGGCCCATCAAAATCTGCCCTTTGAAATGATCGTGGAGCAGGTGAACCCCCCGCGCAGCCTGTCACATGCACCTCTGGTACAACTGGCCTTCACGCTGGTGCAGCCGCAGGCCGGTGACAAGATCGCGCCCGGCCCCCTGCAATTCGAGGCGGTCGAAACCGCGATGAACAGCGCCAAGTTCGAGCTGTCGCTGGGTCTGGTGGACAGCGGGACAGACATGGGTCTGGGCTGGACCTATGCAACCGATCTTTTCGCCCCCGCCACGATCGCCCGCTACAATCGCGCCTTCCTGTCGCTGCTTGAGGGAATCGCGGCTGCCCCCGAGACGGTGCTGACCGATCTGCCTCTGGTTTCGTCGGCTGAACAGGCGCAGCTTCTGGCATTGGGCAGCGGTCCTGTGCGGGATGACGGGCCGAACCCGCCCGAGCCTCATGCGCTGGTCGCGCATTTTGCCGAAACCACGCCCGATGCGATTGCCGTGGTCTGGCAAGGGCAGCAATTGAGCTACGCCACCCTCAACGCGCGGGCAAACCGGCTGGCCCATCACCTGCGCGCCCTTGGTGTTCAGGCCGGGGATGCGGTGGCGGTGGCCACCGGCCGCAACGCCGCAATGATCGAGGCCATTGTCGCGGTGAACCGTGCGGGCGCGGCCTTCGTGCAGATGCCGGTCGACGCCCCGATGGACCGGGTGACCGGCATCTTGCAAGACAGTGCCAGCCGCCTGTTGCTGACGCTGTCGGATCGCCCCGATCTGATGGCCTTGCCCGGCGCGCTGGCGCTGGATGATGACACCATGTGGCGCGACCTGCCCACCACCGCGCCAGAGCCCTGGCACAATCCGATCAGCTATATCGTTTATACCTCTGGCACCACCGGCGTGCCGAAGGGCGCGTTGAACACCCATCTGGGCCTTTTGAACATGTGCCGCTGGCAGGCGGGCGATTTCGGCATGGATGCGCGCTGCAGCCAGACCGTTGCCGCCAATCCGGCCTTTGACGCGATCATGTGGGAAATCTGGCCCGCGCTGAGCGTCGGGGGTCGGCTGATCCTGTTATCGTCTGAAGATCTGGCCGATGTCGGCGCGCTTCAGACCGCGCTGGACCACCATATGCCCAGCCATTTCTGGCTGCCGACCGGGCTGATGGAGGCGATGTGTGGCGCGGGCCTGCGCCTGCCTGCCTCGGTCCGGTCGGTCTCGACCGGTGGCGATAGGCTGTAGGGCTATTGCCTGCCCGAAGGCTGCGGGCTGCCGCTTGCCAATATCTATGGTCCCTCCGAGGCGGCGGTGATCACGGTCTGCGCAGTCTTGCAGCCGCATGAAACCACGCAGGCCCCTATTGGCCGGCCAGTGCCCAATACCTGCGTCTATATTCTGGATGAGCGCGGGCGCCTTCTGCCCGAGGGCGCGGTAGGCGAGCTGTGCCTGTCCGGCCCCTTCCTTGGGCCCGGCTATCTGGGCCGCCCCGATCTGACCGCACAGAAATATGTGGCCAATCCCTTTGCCAAACCGGGACATGAAACGCTGTATCGCACCGGCGATCTGGCGCGGTGGCGTCCCGACGGGCGGCTGGAATGTCTGGGCCGCACCGATTTTCAGGTGAAAATCCGGGGCTACCGGATCGAGCCACAGGAAATCTCGGCGGTGCTGCTGGCGCAGCCCGGCATTCAGGCAGCCTTTGTCGAAGCGGTCGATCAGGGCACCCGCCATCTGGTCGCCTTCGTGGTGGCCGAACCGGGACAGGACAGCGCCCTGATGGAACCCGCGCTGAAGGCCGCGCTGGCCAAGGTTCTGCCCAGCTACATGATGCCACATCGCTATGTCTGGCTGGCCGCCCTGCCCCTGACGGATCGCGGCAAGATCGACCGCCGGGCGCTGGTGGCGCTGGCACCGGAACCGGGCCGTCAGGTCAACACGGCCAGCCCGCGCGATGATCTGGAACTGCGGCTTTACAACATCTGGTCCTCGGTTCTTCTGCACCCGAATATCGGCCTGCGCGACAATTTCTTCGATATTGGCGGCACGTCGCTTTCGGCCATCAAGATCGTGCATCGCATCAATGCCGAACTGGGAACCGCACTGGCGGTAACCGAGATCATCGCCCACCCAACCATCGAGGATCTGGGTGGGGTGCTGCGCGCGGGGCGCGAAAGGCAGCGTCCGCAGAACCCGATCTGCTTCCGCAAGGGCGGGGGGGCGGTGAATGTCGTCTGTATCCACCCGGGCGGCGGCACGGCCTTCGCCTATCTGTCTCTGGCCAAGGAACTGCCCGAGGATCACGGCGTCTGGGGGATCCAGTCCGTCGGGGTCTATCCGGGGGACGAGATGCTGCCCGATATCGGCGCCATGGCCGATCATTATATCGGTCTGATCGGTGATCTGCTGGATCGGCCATTGGTGATCACCGGGGCCTCGTTTGGCGGGATGGTGGCCTATGAAATGGTGCGCCGCCTGCATCTGGCCGGGCATGACACCGCGACGGCGGTGATGCTGGATGCGCTTGGGTCCGACGATCCGGCGATCACCGAGAACGAGACCCTTTCTGATGCCGCAGAGTTCCGGTCCAAGCTGGTCACCTATAACGGCATGTTCCCCGGCATCGACGATGCACAGATCGATCAATATCATCGGATCTACAATCACAACACATTGGCCTCGCGGCGTTGGAACTTCCGCCGCAATGACGGGCGTGTGATCCTGATTCAGGCCATCCGGGGCCGCAATCGTGCTCAGCTGCGCTTTTTGCGCTTTTTCTGGCACATGCGGAGCAAGGGGCGGTTCCTGTTCAAATGCACGGCAGGCGATCATTCGACCATGCTGGAGGGCGATGACGTGCGCCGCATCGCACAGATCATCACCAAGGTCTTGGCGGGGCGGCTGATGCCGACCGGGGGGAAATGATGACGGGTTTGTTGCAGCAATTCGCGGCGCAGGTCGCCAAGGCCCCGGATCATATCGCGATTGATGAGGCCGCCGCAGGACGCCTGACCTATCGCCAGCTTGATGCCGCCAGCGATGCGCAGGCCCGCGCGCTGATCGCGCAGGGCCTGCGCCCGGGCATGGTGGTGGGGTTGCGGATGCAACGTTCGGCTGCGCTGGTCGTAGCCATTCTGGCCGTGCTGAAGGCACAGGCGCTCTATTTTCCGCTTGGCGTGGCGCAACCTGCCACACGTCTGGCCATGCTGTTGTCGCGCGCAGGCGCAGCGTTCGTGTTGTCGGATGCGGACCAGCCCGCGCTGCCGCCGGGCCCGTGGGCAGAGCTGCGCAATCTGCAGGACGCACCCGAGGTGGCGCTGCCTGCCATCGATATGGGTCAACCCGCCTGCCTCTTTCATACTTCGGGCACCACGGGCCTGCCCAAGCTGATGCGGATCGGGCAGCCGGGGATCCTGCGGATGGCGCAGGCACCGGATTATGTGACGATCACCGCGCAGGACCGCATCGCGCTTTTGGCAAATCCCGCCTTTGACGCGCTGAATTTCGAGATCTGGGCTGCCCTGCTGAATGGGGCCACGCTGGTACCTTTTGGCCGCGATGCGGGACTTGACCCCGATCTGCTGGCCGTGGGTTTGGGTGCGCGCAGGGTGACCGGCGCCTTCTTCACGACCAGCCTGTTTCACCTTCTGGCAGAGCTGCGCCCCGATTGCCTGCTTGGGCTGGATTGGGCAGTTCTGGGCGGCGAGGCCGCGAGTGCGGCGCATATCCACCGCCTGTTCGCCGCGCAACCGGGTAGCGCATTGGTGCTGACCAATGGCTATGGCCCGACCGAATGCACGACCTTTGCAGTGGCGCATCGCATGACGGCGGCAGATTGGGCGCGGGCCGATCACCCCGCCCTGGTGCCGATCGGCCAGCCGCTGCGCGACACCCCGGTTCTGGTGGTGATGCCCGATACATTGGTGCCGGTGGCATCGGGGGAATGGGGCGAATTGCTGATCGGTGGCAGCGGTCTGGCCGAGGGTTATTTGGATCAGCCCGACGAGACCGCCGCGAAATTTGTGCAGCTTGACGGGCGGCGCTATTATCGCAGCGGTGATCTGGCGCGCTGGCATGAAGGCGTTTTGCACTGCGGCGGGCGGCTGGATCAACAGGTGAAGATCCGTGGCCACCGGATCGAACTGGCCGAGATCGAGACGCGTCTGCTGGCCCATCCGCAGGTCAATCAGGCGGCAGCCGCCCTGCAACATGGCAGGCTTTGCGCCTTTGTGGTGGCAGAGCCCGGCCTAACCGCCGCCGATCTGCGGCGCGACCTGGCAATCAGCCTGCCGGACTATATGCTGCCGCAAAGCCTGACCTTCCTCGCCCGCCTGCCCCTGACCGCAAATGGCAAGCTGGACCGCCGGGCGCTGATCACCGCCGAGACCCGGCTATGGGAGGGCGAGATCCCGCCCGGCCAAAGCCTTTTGCAGCTTGGGGGTGACTCGCTCATTGCGGCGCGGCTGGTGACAGAATGGCGCGCGCGCGGCCTGCAGGTCAGCCTGAGCGAATTGCTTTCGGCCCGCCCGCTGGCCGATCTGCTGCAAGACGCGCAGGGCAATCGACAGGCCGTATCCGAAGCCACCCTGCCGCCGCCGCGCCAAACCTACCCCGCCGCGTCTGAGCAGCGGCGGCTCTGGCTGGCACAGGAAATGCAGCCCGCCTCCACCGCCTATTCCATCCCGCTGCGCTTTGATTTCGAAACTGCGCCGGATCAGGCTGCGATGCAGCGGGCATTGACCACGCTGTTTGCCCGCCATGCCGTGCTGCGCGCCCGCTTTGCCGAGGTGGATGGCGCGTTGCAGGTGCAGATCAATCCGCCCCGCCCCCTGGCATTGGAGCATCCCGAAAGTGAGGCAGCCTTCTTTGGGCAGGCTTTCGATCTGGCCTCGGGGTGTCTTTTGCGCGCCGGTGTGATCGGGTCACGCTTGTTGGTGCTGGTGCATCACATCGTGGTGGATGGTGCCGCATTGAACATCCTGTTGGCGGATCTGGCGGCGCTTTATGACGGGCAGGATTTGCCGCCCGCCCCTGACTATTCCGGCTATCCGCTTTTGCAGGCTGCGGTATATGGCAGCCCCGCCTATCAGGGCCGGCGGCTGGATCGGCAGCGCAGCCTTGGGGCCGCCCCTGACAGAAACACCCCGGCGCTGCATTTGCCGGCGCCAATGGCAGGCCGGTTGCGGCATGTCCTGCTGCCGCCTGCGGTGCTGACCGCCTTGCAGGATCTGGCCAGATCGCGCGGGCAGTCGCTGTTTTCCCTGCTGCTTGCCGCCTATGCCCTGACGCTGGCGCGTGCGGGTCATGGCCCGCGGCTGTCGATCGGCCTGCCGGTCGGCCTGCGTCCGCCGGGCTATGAGGCGGTGGTCGGCATGTTCGTCAATACCCAGATCTGTCGGCTGGATCTGGACCCCGGCCTACGGCCCGAGGATGTGCTGACCCGCGTCGATGCCGAGGTGCAGGCGATGCGCCAGGGGCATGATGTGGCCTATGATCATCTGGTGGCCGATCTGCGGGCGGCGGGCCAACACGGCGCACCGTTCGAGACGATGTTCGTGCTGGAAAACACCGACTACCACCTGCCGGGGCTGGCGGCGCGCTTTGTGGCACCCGAAAAGGTGGATCCGCGTTTCCCGCTGACCCTGTTTGCCACCGTGACCGAGGCAGGTCTGTCCTGTCAGATCGAACATGATCTGGCCCTGTTCGATCCGGCGGCGGTGGACCGGATCGAGACCCTGTTCACCCAAACCGCGCGCGCGCTGGCCACAGGTCTGCCCGATCTGGCACAGCTGGAAGATCCACCCGGCCTGATGGCGCGGATCGGCCGGGCCATCGCCCTTTGGCCCGATGCCCCCGCCGCAATATCGGGGACGAAACAGCTCAGCTTTGCCGAGCTTGACCTGCAATCTGCGGCGCTTGCCGCCGCCTTGCAACAGCAGGGCGCGCAGGCGGGCGACCGCATCGGCCTGTCGCTGCGCCCCGGCCTGCCGCTTTTGGTCGGGCTGCTGGCGATCCTGCGGCTGGGGGCTGCCTATGTGCCGCTGGATCCCGATTATCCGCCCGCCCGTCGCAATTTCATGGTGCAGGACGCGGGCCTGCGTCTGGTGATCGCGACCGATGCCGAGGATCTGCCCGAAGGTTTGCGCATCGTGCAGCCTTTGGGACATCCGTCGCAACCGGGCCCGCAGCCCTGGCCCGCCGAGAGGCCGGAGGCCATCGCCTATGTCATCTATACCTCTGGCTCGACCGGGCAGCCCAAGGGCGTTTGCGTCAACCACCATTCGCTGGCCAATTATCTGGACCATGTCGCCGCCAGCTATTTCGCCCCCTTCCCGTTGCAAGGCGCGGTTGTCAGCACCTCGCTGAATTTCGACGCGACGGTGACGAGCCTGCTTGGCCCGCTTTGTCAGGGCCTGCCTGCGATCATCCTGCCTGCCGCCGATATGGCGGCGCTGACCGATCTGGCGCTTGGGGCCGAGCCGCTTCTGTTCAAGCTGACGCCCTCGCATCTGGTGGCATTCCTGTCCTACGCAGCGGGGCGCCGCTGCGAGACCGCGCATTTGTTGGTGGTGGGGGGCGAGCAATTGCCAACCCATCTGGCGCAATCCGTGCTGGATCTGCTGCCCAATGCGCAAATCGTGAATGAATATGGCCCGACCGAGGCCACGGTTGGCTGCATCACCGCCTGGGCCAGCCGGATGGCGGGCGTGCCCGATTGGCGCGGCGCCATGGTGATCGGGCGCCCGATGCAAGGGGCCGAGATCCGCTTGCTGCACCCCGATGGGCGCGAGGCCGCGCCGGGTGAGGAAGGCGAAATCGTCATCCGTGGCGTTTGCGTCACGCAGGGCTACCTCAACCGCCCCGATCTGACCGCGAGCCGCTTTGCCCCGCTGGACGGTCATCCCTGCTATCGCACCGGGGATCGCGCCATGCGCCTGCCAAATGGCGATATGGCCTATCTCGGGCGGTTTGATGATCAGGTCAAGCTGAACGGTTTCCGCATCGAACCCGGCGAGGTGGAGGCGGCACTATGCGCCTTGCCTGATGTGCAGGCCGCCGCCGTGATGGTGCATGAGGGGCAGCTTCTGGCCTTCTATACCGGCACGGCTTTGCCCGCCGATCTGCAAGAGCCGCTTGGCCAAGCCCTGCCTGCGCATATGCGCCCGTCGCGTCTGTTCGCGGTTGCGGCGATGCCGCTGACCCCGAATGGCAAGCTGGACAAGGCAGCACTGATCGCGGGCCTTGCCGCGCCGATCAGCTCGCCGATCAGCTCTTTGCCCATCAGCGGTTCCAGCGACACCCGTGAACGCTTGAGCGCCCTGTTTACGCAGGTTCTGGGCCATGCATTGGAGCCGGAGCAACATTTCTTCGATGCCGGGGCCGGGTCGCTGGCCTTGATGAAGGTCCATGCCCTGGCCCGACAGGATCTGGCACCCGATCTGGCCCTGGTTGCGTTCTTCCGCCATCCGACGCTGGTCCAGTTGGCCGACCATATCGATGCACAGCGTCCAGCCCCGATGCCAACCGCCCCGGCGGTCATGACGTCTGACGACCGCTCGGGTGATATTGCCATCATCGGCATGGCTGCAGGTCTGCCGGGGGCCGAGGATCTGGCAGATCTGTGGCAGATGATCCGCGAGGGACGTTCGGCCATCCGCCTTGGCCCGGCCAAGGGCCCGGGGCATGTGAATGCCGTCTCGTCGCTGGCGCGACCGCTGGCCTTTGATGCGGAGCATTTCCGCATTCCGCCACGCGAAGCCGGGTTGATGGATCCGCAGCAACGCCATCTGTTGATGGGGGCGGTGCAGGCGCTGGATCATGCCGGGCTGGATGCCGCAGGGCTGCGGATCGGCCTGATCGTTGGCAGCAGCGAAAACACCTATCACCAGACATTGCAGCGCAATGGGGCCGAGGATCTTTCGGCCTATGCGCTGGCATTGTTGCAGGAAAAGGACTTTCTGGCCAGCCGCATTGCCCATCTGCTGGATCTGCGGGGGCCGGCATTGACAGTGCAGACCGCCTGTTCCAGCTCGCTGGTCGCCGTGCATCAAGCCTGTCAGGCGCTGCGTGCCGGCGAGGCCGAGGCCATGCTGGCGGGTGGCTGCAACATATCCTTGACCACGCTGGAGGGTTATCAGCACCAGCCCGGGCATATCTTCTCGGCCGATGGCCATTGCGCGCCGTTTTCCGCGGCGGCGAATGGCACGGTGCCCGCGAATGGTTGGGGACTTGTGGTGCTGCGACCCTTAGCGGCGGCACAGACGGCGGGTGACCGGGTGCTGGCGATCATCAAGGGATCGGCCATCAACAACGATGGCAGCAACAAGGTGGGCTTCACCGCCCCCTCCGCCACCGGACAGACCGAGGTGATCCGCGCGGCCATGGCGCAGGCGGGGATCGATGCTGACCGGCTGGGCTATGTCGAGACGCATGGCACCGCCACAGCCCTTGGCGATCCCATCGAGGTGGAAGCCCTGAGCGATGCCTATGGGCCGGGGCCGCAGGGTGCCATTGCCATCGGCTCGATCAAAAGTCAGATCGGCCATATGGGGGCCGGGGCCGGGGTGGCCGGGCTGATCCGGGTGGTTCTGGCCATGCTGCATCAGACTCTGCCGCCGACATTGGGTTTTGTGGCCCCCAGCCCCGCGATCGACTTTGCCCGCCTGGCGCTGCGCGTGCAGGGCAGCGCCGCGCCCTGGCCGCAAGATCGGCCCTATGCGGGTGTGTCCAGCTTTGGCATGGGCGGCACCAATGCGCATCTGGTGCTGTCACCTGCCCCGGATACTGCGGCCCCCGCTCCGACCGGCGCGCAGGTGCTGGTCCTGCATGGGCGCACGGCAGCGCTGGTGCGGGCGCAGGCGCAGGCCCTTGCATTGCGGCTGGAACAGGGGTCCAGCCTGCCCGGTCTGGCCGCCGCCTGCCTGCGCGGGGCGCGCGACAGCGCCTTCCGCGCGGCGATCTGCTGCACCAATGTCGAAGACGCCATCGCCCTGCTGCATGGGGTGCAGCCGGTCAGCCCCGCATCTCAGGACGGGCCTATGCCGCAAGGTGCCCGGGCCGTCGCCGATGCCTGGTTGAACGGGCTTTCCGCCCGCCATCTGCCACGCCCGGAGGTGCCTGCCGCCTGGGATCTGCCGCCGCGCGCCTTTGAGCTGACGGATCATCTGCATCCCGCAGCCCTGCCCGGTGCCATAGCGACGGCCATGCCGGTGGCCACGTCGCGCCGTCTGCCCTGGTCCGACTGGTTCCAGACGCCGGTCTGGCAGCGGGTGCCAGCAGCCCCCGCAGCGCCCACCAGCCAAGCCGGTCTGGTGCTGGATGTCGATGACAATTGGCCCGAAACCCTGCTCCCGCTGCTGCGCGACAAGGGGGCAGCACTGGCCCGCGTTGGTCAAAGCCTGACGCTGCGCGCCAGGCCTGATGCGGATGGCCAGTTGCCCCCGGATCTGGCGATGCTGTCGGGCTTTCTGCGCGCGGTCGCGGCAGAGCTGCCGGGGCTCGCGCTGCGGCTGGTGGCGACAGATGCCGCGACGCCCCTGCCTGCCCTGCAGGGCAGCGGCTTTGCGCATTACCTGCATCAGCGAGGCAAGCTATGGCAGGCAGGTCACAGCGCCGCCGCCCCCACCCCCGAAAGCGGGCTGGCGATCCGGCCCGGCTGTTACCTGATCACCGGAGGCAGCGGGGGCATCGCACAATCATTGGCGCGCGGATTGCTGCAAACCCCCGGCACCGAGGTCATTCTGGCATCGCGCAGCGGGCGGGCCCTGCCCGGCACCACGGGCCTTGCGCTTGACATCACAGATGCGGCGGCGGTGGCCGCATTCGCCCGCGAACGGAACGGCCAGCCGCTGGCAGGGGTGATCCATGCCGCAGGGCTGCCCGGCGGCGGGGCGGTGCAGCTGATGACGCCTGCGGCACTGGCCGCAACCCTGGCCCCCAAACGCCAGGGGGCCGAGGCGATCATTCAGCACCTTGCGCCCTTGACCCAGGATTTCATCCTGTTCTGCTCGTCTCTTTCCGCAGTGGTGGGTGTGGCGGGTCAGGCCGATTATGCCGCCGCCAATGCCTGGCTTGACGCCCGGGCCGAGGATTGGTCAGCCGCCAGCGGCCCGCGCCTGCTTTCGGTGAACTGGCCCGCATGGCGCGGGATCGGCATGTCGGGCAAGCTGATGCAGGGCAGCGGCAAGATGGCCGATCTGGCCCGCGCGCTCGATGAGGGCGCGCTGTCCGAGGCAGAGGGTTGGCAGGTTTTCCAGCACGCGCTTCGGCTCGGGCTGCCGCAGCTCATCGTGTCGCCTTTGCCGTTGGCCCGCCTGCAATCGGCCCCCGCCGATGCCGCGCCCACCGTTGCGGCCCCGGAAAGTGAGGCCCTTGATATTGCCGATGTCTTCGCCCGCTTCCTTGGGCTGGATGGGATCGACCCCGAGGTATCGTTCTACGATCTGGGGGGAGATTCCCTGCTGGGCCTTGATGTGTTGGAGGCATTGGCGAACCAGGGGCATGATCTGCCCGCCAGCCTGTTATCGGGGCCATTTTCGGTGAATGTGGTCAGGGCGGCGCTGGCCATCCCGGCGCCGGCACAGGGCCCGGTTGTCCTGCGCAATGGCCTCGGCCCGCCCTTGGTGCTGATCCATCCGATTGGCGGGGATGTGGTGTCCTATCGTGCGCTTGCATCGCAGGTGGCGCCTGGCCGCCCGGTTCTGGCCATCGAGGATGCGGTTCTTGCCGATCCCGACGCGCCGGACCTTGATATCGACAGCCGCGCCCGCGCCTATCTGCAACAGGTGGAGGGGCGGTTTTCGCTGGCGGGCTGGTCCTTTGGCGGGCTGGTCGCCTTTGCAATGGCCCGCATCGCCCCCGATCGCGTGCTGGATCTGACGCTGATCGACCCGCCCGCACCGCAAGGGCGCGGCCCCGTTGACCCGCGACAGGCCGAGGCCGATTTTCTGGCCGAGATCACCCATCGCAAGCATCTGGGTCTGCTGCCCGAGGATCTGTCTGGCGACGCACCCGCCGCCAACCCCTATCTGGCTCGGCTGTTGCGGGCATTTGCGCGCAACAGTCAGGCGATGGCGCGCTGGCAACCGCAGCCCCTGCCCCAATCCGCTCCGCCCACCTGCCTGATCCTGGCCGACGGTCAGGGCGAGGTCGCGCAGCGACAGGCCGATTGGCTGCATCTGGTGCCCAAGGCCCGCACCCTTCGCCTCGCCGGAGATCATTTCTCGATCCTGCAACCGCCTGAGGTGGGCGCCCTGACCGATGCGATCAACAGCCTGCACCCGATGCCGGAGGTCACCAGATGAGCGACAGCCACGACCTGTTCAATGCCAGCGCGCAGATGGATGCCGCCGAAATCGACCGGATCAACCGCGATTTCTATGGCCGCTTCAATTATCCATGGTTGCCGATGGTGTTGCCGCAGATTGGTGACCCCGGCTTTTTGCCGCGCTTCATCGCGCAGGAACTGGGCGACTTCAGCGGCACGCGCATCCCCTCTGATGGCCGGATCTGGGTGGCGGGCTGTGGCACCAATCAGGCGGTGCTGACTGCGTTGCGCTTTCCCGGTGCGCAGGTTCTGGGCACCGATGTTTCGACCCGGTCGCTGGAGGTGGCGCGCAACACCGCCGATCAGCTGGGCCTCAAGAACCTGACGCTGGAGGAGGCAAGCCTGAACGATCCCCGTCACGAGGCTTGCTTTGATCATGTGATCTGCACCGGCGTCATTCATCACAATGCCGACCCCGAACGCCCGCTGGCCACGCTGGCCCGCGCGCTGAAACCGCAGGGCGTGATGGAGTTGATGGTCTATAATTTCTACCATCGCCAGCACACCACGGCCTATCAAAAGGCCATACGGCTGCTGTCTGGCGCGCGTGGTCATCAGGGCCTGCTGGAGTCCGAGCTGGCCATGACCCGTGATCTGATCGCCGATGGCCGCCTGCCCGGCAGCATGACCGGCTTTCTTGCGGCCCAGCGCGACCTGCCGGAACCTGCGGTGGCGGATTCCCTGCTGCAACCTGTGGAATACAGCTACACCGTGCAAAGCCTTGCCGCGATGTGCGCGCGTGCGGGGCTGCAGATCCTGCAACCTTGCGTGAACCAGTTCGACAAATTGTCCGGCCAGTTCAGCTGGGACCCGCCTCTGCCCGACGGCCCCGTCCGTGAGGCCTTTGACGCGCTGGAGGATCTGCCGCGCTGGCAGGTCGCCAATCTGCTGATGCAGGAAGCCTCGCCCATGCTGTGGTTCTATGTCCAGCGGCAGGGCCCGCGACGCAGCCGCCCCGAAATTGACGCGGCCTTTCTGGATCAACGGTTCCGCCCCGCCATGACACCTGTCCGCAGCTTCGTGCTGGGCGCAGATCAACGCTATTCCGACAGTGGCAGGGCTAGCCAATGGCCGGTGCCTGCCCTGCCCGCCGATCCGCTGGCGCGCGCGGTCCATGCGGCCTGTGATGGCACAACGCCCCTGCGCACCATCCTTGACCGGCTGTCGCCCGCCCCGGATCGCAGCCCGGCCGGTGTCACCCGGCTGCGGCAGATGTTGACGACACCGGCCTTCCCCTATCTGGTGGCGGCATGATCCTGTTTCCGCTGCTGACTGAAAACCCGTTTGGCCTGCCTGGCCTGTTCTGGCGCGAAGGGCGGTTTCAACCCGGCCCGCTTGCCACGCCCCTCTCTGGTCAGGCACCCGAACTGCTGTATCTGGGCGACCCGCTGGGACCGGCGCGCGCGACGCTGCCCGAGGCATTGCACAGTGCCGTGCCCAAACGTCAAAGCGAATATCTGGCGGGACGGATCTGTGCCGCACTTGCCCTGCGCGCCGCAGGCCTGCCCGAAGTGCTGGGCCTTCAGGGACGGGCGCCGGTCTGGCCTGCGGGTGCCGCCGGATCGATCAGCCATAGCGACAGCCGTGTGGTGGCGGCGGTCAGCCGCGATCATGCCGCCCTTGGCGTGGATTGCGAAACCATCATGCCCGAAGATCAGGCCCGCACCCTGACCGGGATGATCATGACACCGGCCGAAACCGCGCTGCGCCCCGAGACGATCGGGCTTGCTGCCTTCCTCACCTTGGTCTTTTCGGCCAAGGAGGCGCTTTACAAGGCCATATCGGCCCGCCATGCGCGGATGCTGGAATTTCACGATGTGCTGTTGACCGGCATCGCCGGTGACCGCCTGCATATGGCGCAGGGCAAGCAGGACTTTCAGGCCCGGTTTCAACTGGACCGGACCGAGGTTCTGACGCTGGTTCTGGTGCAATCATGATGGCCTTGATGACCCATCTGTTCCGTGCCGCGCCCCGGCAGGCGGCCTTGGCGGTCTTTTTGGGGCTGGCAAGCGGCGGCGCTGCGGCGGCAATGGCTGTCCTGATCAGCCGCGCCCTGCAATCCGAGACACGCAGCGCCAGCCTCGCGCTGTGGTTCTTTGCCGCCGCCGCCGCGCAAATGGGCCTGCGCATCCTGGCAGAGACCCGGCTGATCGCCATCACCCAGAAGGTGGTTCTGGATCTGCGCCTGTCGCTGGGGCAGCGCCTGCTGGCCACGCCGCAATTGCGGCTTCAGCAGATCGGGCGGCAGCCGCTGCTGACCATTCTGACCCGCGATATCGATGCCTTTGCAGGCTCGGTGCAGCTGATCCCGCTGATCCTTGGCAACGCGCTGCTGACCATCGGCTGCTTCGCTTATCTGGCGCAACAGGATCTGGGGATCTTTCTCTGGGTTCTGGCCAGCCTGATCCTTGGCGCCACCGGCTTTCGTCTGGCGGAACGCAAACCCTTGCAACGCCTGGCTCAACTGCGCGGCCATATTGACGAGCTTTATATCCATCAGCGCGCCCTGATCGAGGGCAGCAAGGAATTGCAGCTTAATCATCAGCGGGGCGCGCAATTCCTTGGTCGTATTCTCAGCCCTGCGGCCAATGCCGTGGCGCGCGAATATGTGGGAGCGATGTCGTCCTATGTCTGGGTGACCAATATCGGCAACAGCCTGTTTTATCTGGTGATCGGGCTGGTGCTGTTCGGCCCGACCGGGCTGCCCGGGCCGGAAACCCTGTCGGTCGTGCTGATCCTGCTATATCTGGTGCGCCCGGTTGCCGAGATTCTGATCTGCCTGCCGCCCCTGCGGCAATCCGCCGTGGCCCTTGCCCGCATCTCGCAACTGTCCAGCGATCTGCCCGGCGGCACCGCCGCCGCGCCCGAGCCGATGCACCCCGAAGTGATCTCTTTGCAAGGCGTGACGCATAGCTACCGTTCCGAGGCCGAAGACGGTGTCTTTACCCTCGGGCCGGTGGATCTGACGGTGCGGCGCGGCGAGATCTTGTTCCTGCTGGGCGGCAATGGCAGCGGCAAATCCACGCTGGCCATGCTGCTATGCGGGCTTTACGCCCCCGATCAGGGCCAGATCATCGTGGATGGCACCCCCCTGCCCGATGCCGCCCGCCCGGCCTATCGTCAGGCGTTTTCTGCCGTCTTTTCCGATTTTCATCTGTTCGCGCAATTGCCCGGGCGGGACGATCCGGGGATGGAACAGCGTGCCACCCATTTCCTGCAACGCTTCAAGATGGCACATAAGGTGCGGGTGGAGCACGGCAGCCTCTCGACCACCGATTTGTCCACCGGGCAGCGCAAGCGGCTGGCGCTGGTTGCGGCCTATCTGGAGGACCGGCCCTTCTATCTGTTCGATGAATGGGCCGCAGATCAGGATCCGGCCTTCAAGGCGGTGTTCTATAACGATCTGCTGCCGGAACTGCGCGCGCGCGGCAAGGGCGTCATCGTCATTTCCCATGATGATGCCTATTTCGGTGTTGCGGACCGGGTGATCAAACTTGCCGATGGTCAGGTGACAGGAGGCGTCGCATGACCTCGCCATGGCTGATCCGGGTGCCGAAACCGGGGGCACGCACCCGGCTTTACGTCTTTCCCTATGCCGGCGGCAATGCGGCGGCCTTTCTGCCCTGGTCGGCCCGGCTTGGGCCGGGGGTGGAGCTGTCGGTGATCAGCCTGCCCGGCCGCGGGCAGCGCCGAGTTGAGGCACCCTTGCAAGACATGCGACAGGCTGCCCTGCAGATCGCCGCCGCGATATCGGCCGATGGGGCCACGGATTTCGCGTTTTTCGGCCATTCGATGGGTGCGGTTCTGGCGCTGGAGGTGGCACGGATCTGCACATTGATGCATCTGCGCCTGCCGCGGCTGATGGTGGCCTCTGGCTGTCGCTGGCCCGGGGCGCTGGACCGTGAGGCGCTGCATGACTTGCCTACCCCCGCCTTTCTGGAACGGCTGCGCGCCTTGGGCGGCACCCCCGAGGATGTGCTGGCCCATGACGAGCTGATGCAGATCGTGCTGCCCGCTCTGCGCGCGGATTTCGCGATGTTGCATGGCTATGCCTATCGCCCCGGTCTGGCGCTGAAGCCGACGCTGCATGTCTTTGCCGGGCGGCAGGATCACCGTGTCGCCCCCGATGAACTGGCCGGCTGGCAGCAGGAAAGCGCGGCTTTCGGGCAAGTCCATTGGTTCGAAGGCGGGCATTTCTTCCTGCATCAGCACGAGGCCGAAGTTCTGGCCACCCTGACGGGCATGTTGTCGGGGGCAGCGCCCGCCCCATTCCATCCTTCCCACCACTAAGAGGCATATCATGACGAACGAACCACAATATCTTGTCGTTAAGAATCACGAAGACCAGTATTCGATCTGGCCCGAAGGCAAGGAGCTGCCCGCAGGCTGGGTGGCCGATGGCATGCAGGGTGACAAGGCGGCCTGCCTGGATCATATCAACACGGTCTGGACCGATATGCGCCCACGGTCCCTGCGCGAAGCGATGGAGCGTGAGGGCCTGCCGCGCGGCATCTGATCAGCCCCGCCTCCCCTGCCGCCGTCCGGTCGCAGGGGTTTGGCATAGACGCCCCCCCGAAAGGCCGGGGTTTTCCCGGCCCATTTCCTTGGCATTGATTTGCGAGGTCATGCAGGATGCAACCATTCTCGACATATGCAATCTCGATGGTCGCAGTTGCAAAGTTCACGGCGTGATGATTCACTTTGCGATAACAGTTAGTTAGGCGGATGGCATGAGCCAGCACAATCCGCCCTGCTCCCGTCACAAGCACTGGCCCGCGTGCAACCGCTCTTGAGCCGCGCGGGTCTATGTCGATCCTGATCGACCTCGAGATTCACGGGCTCGTGGAGCCAGCCGACAAGACCGGTAGGCGTGCGGTGCTCTTGGAACGTGGCGATCCAGCTCTGCCTTTCCGCCAAGGTTCTGTTCAAACCCCCGCTGCGCCAGGCGGTCGGCATGGTGCCGACGTTCATGAAGCTTGCAGGACTGGACTGGCCCATGCCGGACCATACCACCCTGTGCAGCCGCCAGAAGTCACTCGCAGTCCAAGTCCGTATCAATCGGCGCGCAGAACTGACTCTCTATCGGCGTCCAATTTTGGGTTTGACTCAAAGTTGGTGCATTTTCTGGTTTACGCCGGGGCGAGTAGCCGTGCCTTGAGCAAATCGATGTTGGCACGACCTTACATCTGGCGTTTGAGAGCCTTCAGCCGATTGATCTGCCCCTCTGTCTGGCCGTCCGACCAAGGTTCGCGCAGGGCGGCAGCAACGGCGGCGTAGTCGCTGCGGAGACCTCGGACAAAAGACGCGATCATGCTGCCTTCCGCCTCATCGAGCCAGCTGGCCAAGATATCCTCACGTCCGTTTCGAACCATCTCCGTGAACCTGTCGGTGAGCGCCCAAGCGGTCGGCAGGGCGGGCAATGCCGCTTCGATTTGCGCGACCTGAAGCGCATCGGCTCTGGAATGGTGAACCCGCCCCATGGTCAGGAGCCGCGCAATTCTGCGGGCAGGTGGCGATTTCCCCATCCCCCTTGGCATACCTTGCTCGGCGCGGCGCTGGCGTGTTGCCCATTCTCCGACGACCCGGAGACTGCCGCGAAAACCATCCTCCCTCAGCCGGTGCCATTCCGGCAGCCGCCGTTCCACTCCCGATCCAGCCGTGGCAGCCAGGGTGTCAGACTGCTTTCGCGGATGCGGAAGAGATCTTCGCGTTCGCCACGCAGGATCTGGCGAACGAGCTTGCGGCTGAGGTCGGTCGCGCGGACGATATCCTTGATGGGGAGGTCCTCACCGGCCATCTTCCTCACCATCCGATTGGTTTGCTGGCGACGCCGAAAGCCTTCGTATGGCAGCCCTTCCGCTGCCGTCCGCAGCGCGGGATCGAGCGTCTTCGCCCCGATCGCCCTGCGGATGACGGGCATGCTGCGCTGTAAGGCCGCCTAGGAATGCGGCGCTTGCATTTTCCAGCAGATGCCAGCGATCGGCGACCTGAAGCGCCTCTGGCAGGGCACGGGTGGCGGCCCCGCCATAGCCGCCGTTACGGTCGCGGGCAGTGATCCGGATGTCGGGATGTGCGCGGAGCCAGGCTTTCACGGTGGCAGGCTCACGATCGGGCAGCAGGTCGATCACCTGCCGCCGTTCCAGATCGCAAATCACCGTGCCGTAACGCTGACCCTTGCGCCATGCCCAGTCATCGATGCCGATCACGCGCAGGGGTTCGGAGGCGGGGCCCACCATCGTCCGCGCCCCACGCAAGAACCTGTCCTTGCTTGCCGGCACAAGTAGGCGCCGGGCGAGCGCCTGAGCCGGTCGTCCGCCAAGGGCAAGACCGAGGTGACGCACAAGATCCTGCAAGCGCGAGGTGCGTCGCATATGTGGTCGGGTGATGCCGAGCGGGAACCGCTCAGCGAAGATCCGGGCCGGACAGCCGGGCGCGCGGCAACGAAGCGCCGAACCTGCAAGATAGTTTCTACGGCGCGCCCATGCGCAGGAACATCGGCTGGCCAACGTCGATACCCGCTGTGGACATGGTCCGAAATGCTTGTGCAGTGTGGACAGGCGGCTGCGGTCGACAAGGAGCGGACATGGATACGGATCGTATTGCCATCGAGCTAGACTTGATCGGCCGTAAGCCCTGCCGGCAGAAAATCTCGGCGTGAAAGCCATGACGACATCGGTAACCTCCCTGAAAGAAGGCCGAAATGTAGAGAGTTAGAAGCTCAACTGCACCAAATCCGCGTCAGGTGCAAGATCGCACGCCGAAACACAAACGGGAAAGCGGTGAAACCGTCACGAAACTGGAAACCCAGCCCAATCTGACGATGAAACCCGATCCAAAGATATCCCGAAAACTCGAAAATGGGCCGGATCTGGCAGATTACCGGTAGTCAGAACAGCGCGACGCCTCGATGACCCGTACTCAACCGAAGCAAGGGCGAGCGATATATAGAAGCAGCGAACCGACAAATCCGCCGCAGGGAGACGGCTTTGCCCCACCAGATCGGACTTGGCGCAACCTCTCGAAATGATCCGCAAAACACAAATGCGCGAGTGTTCGCACCGACAATATAGTATTATACGGTGGAAATGGTGGTTTTCAGGTGATTTTTAGGGATCTGGCATGTCTTCCGAACTCCCCAAGACCGTCCGCTCTGTTGAACGAACGCTGAAAATCCTCGAGCTGATGAACCGTATGCCAGTTGTCCGGGTGCAGTATCTTGCCGCAGAGGCGGATCTTCCCGCCCCCACTGTCGTGCGGCTGCTGGAGACACTGGTCGCGGCAGGATACGTGCATAAGCTGGGTCGGCAGTCGGGCTACAGCGTCACCGGGAAGGTAGCGGCCTTGGGGGCCGGGCATCACGGATTGCCACAGATCTTCGACCGCGCACGCCAGGCGGCAGAAGAGCTGACGCGGCGCACTCTCTGGCCCACGGCGCTGGCGACGCTGGATGTAGATGCGCTGGTGATCCGCTACAGCACGATCCCGCTCAGCCCGCTGTCGCATTACCAATCGACCATCAACCGGCGCATGACCCTGCTGGACTATGCCCATGGCAGAGCCTATCTGGCCTTCTGCCCAAAGGAGGAGCGCCAGCATCTGGTGTCCCTGCTGCAGCAATCGGCTGCAGATGAGGAGGAGGCCGAAGCCATCGCGGTCAAGGCAGAAGTCTTGGCCGCCCAGACCCGCGCCAGCGGCTTTGGCGAGCGGATGGGCAACATCCAGCCCGAGACGCATTCGCTGGCCCTTCCCCTGCGGCTGGGGGCCAAGATCGTGGGCACCTTCGGCATCACCTATTTCGCCCGGACGCAGGTCGATGTCGAAGCCTTGAAACGCGATCTTCGCACCACGGCCGAGGGCTGCATGGCGCAGAGCGGGCCGGCAGAGGCTCAGGTCATGGGATAGACCGTTCGGGCCCGGTGGTCATCCTTGCCCGAGGCGGTGATCCGCGGCACGGCATGGCGCAGGTGGTCGACATAAGCCTTGGCCGAGGCGGCCACGGCTTCGTTATCCAGCGCACGCACGCCGGTCAGGGCGAAATGCGGCAGGTAATGCATGCCGGTATGCTTGGCCATCAGCTCGAAGGGCGTGGTGATCTCCTCCAGCGTGCGGCCATAACGGCCATCAGGCGCATAGTCGCGGCCGTCCGAGCCGGTGGAGAAAGCGATGCCCAGCGTCTTCAGCCGCAGCGCCCGGCCACCAGGGCCATAGGCCCAGCCCCGCTTCATGATCTCGCCCTGCCAGCGCGACAGGAGCGGCGGGCAGGAATACCAGGTCAGCGGGAATTGCAGCACGATCCGGTCATGATCCATCAACCGCTGCCGCTCTGCCTCGCCGTCGATCTGGTCGTCAGGGTAGCGGGCATGCAGATCATGCAGCGTGATGTCCCCCGCCTTCAGGATTGCCTTGGACCAAGTGGCGTTTATCCGGCTGCCAGCCAGATCGGGGTGCGTCAGGATAACGAGGGTTCGGGTCATCTGGGTCTCCTCCGGCCTTACTGCTGTCACCGCGCGGAAGGGGGATCAAGCAAGCCACGGCTCAGTTCCGCCAGATGGAACGGCATCGGGTTTTCCGTGCGCCGCAGCCGATCCTGTGCGACCCCGGGCGCAGGAGAGATATAAGGAGCCCGCCATGTTCGATGACAGCGACCCGCGAAAGGCGCTTGCCCCCGCTCGCAAGGAACAGGGGTTTCCCGGGCCTTTTTGTGGGCCGGAGATTGGCGATCTGACCGGGACGGAACCGCAGGAACAGGGACCAGGATGGCAAGCCTGGGTTATGCGCTCCACCAACCTTGTCCTGCGGGTGGTCTCGCTGGACGGCACGGCGGTGTTCACCCGCAAAGGTCAACTTGACGAATACATGGTCTTCTCCACCGACCCCGGCCTGCGCTTCACCATCGGCACGGCGCAAGGATCGGTGGAGGACCATCCCGGCAACCACCTGTTCATCCTGCCCCCCGGTGACAGCCGCGTGGTGGTCTCGGGCAAAGGGACGGTCACCTTTGCCTTCACCACCCGCTCCGCCGATCTGGTGGCCCTGTGTAGCAACCCGGTGGTGGAGGCGAACTCGAACATCCCGCCCTTCCAGCCCTGGCCCGATCCGGTGGAGGGATTCCGCCTGCGCGCCTACGACCTGGACCTGCCCGAGGCACCGGGCCAATTCGGCCGGATCTTCCGCTGCACCACAATGATGGTGAACCTGATGCCCCCGTTTGCCGCCGCGCGCGATACCGGCCAGGTCTCGCCCCACCATCACGCCACATTCGAGCAGATCAGCCTGACCCTGACCGGCGATTTCGAGCATCACCTCCGCTGGCCCTGGACCCCGAACATGGCGCATTGGCGCGATGACATGCGGATCGCCTGCGCCAGCCCCTCGATCACCGTGCTGCCGCCACCCGCGATCCACACCACGCTTTGGCTGACGCCCGGGGCGCTGATCGTCGATCTGTTCTCCCCCCCCCGCATGGATTTCTCGCAGCGCGAGGGCTGGGTGCGGAACGGTCCGGACTATCCGACCGCAAGGACGGACACGGAATAGCTCACTCCGCCCCGATCTCTCCCAGGGCGGGCATGCTGGCAATCACGATGGTCTCATGCGCGATGGCGGGTAGGGCGGGAAGGGGGCGGTTGGCAATCTCATGCGCCACGGCGGGGGGCATGCCGAAGGACATCAGGATGTGTTCCGTGACCTCCTCGGGGTAGCGCGCAGAGGTGCCGCCCCGGGTGATCGACACCATGGCTGCTGAGACCGCGCCCATCAGGATGTCGCGCCCGATCTCGGCGGAAGAGATGTGGAACAGGCCCTCATCCCGTCCGCGCCGGATGGTGACCAGCGAGTTGTGCCAGACCGTCTCGCCAAAGGTGTGCCCCGGCGCGCTGGAATGGATCATTGCCCAGCCCCAGGCCGGGTTCTTCGCCGCCGCATGCAGGTAATAGCGGATCGCTACCGCGCTTTGTTCGGCTACGTTCTCCAGCCTTGCGAACATGTGGTGGACTGCGCGGTCGAACTCGCCGGTCATCGCTTCCAGCAGATTATACCGCAGCTGCTCCAGATCGTCGAAATGGTTGTAGAAGGTGCCCCGCGCCACGCCCGCCGCCTTGCAGACATCCTCGATCCGCACGAAGCGGCCGCCCTCGCGTCCGTAGCATTCGAAGGCAGCCGTCAGCAGGATATTGCGCGACTTCGCCCGCCGCGCCGCTCCGATCTGCGCCCGGCGCTCCAGATGGGCCATGCGGTATCCTATGCGGGCCATTGCCTCATCCGCCTCGGTCGCGCTTGACCTTTCTCCCATCGCCTCCCCCGACAACCTGCGGTTCCCTCCCCATTATGAAGGCTTCGCGCCGCAGGTTCCAGCCTGAGCCATCGCCAGACTCAAGAATTCCACATTGCGGAATAAGTAAAATGACCATTTGTGCAAATTACATCCTGTCATAATCTGATCCCAAGGCGGCAGGAGGGCCGCCCCAAGGCAGAATCGGCTTGGGAGAGCCGGAGGGAGAACCACAAGCATGACACCTGCCCCCTGGCCAGACCCGATAGGTCTAACCCAACGGAGCCATTCCGTCGTCTGACCCGGGGCGCCAGCCCTTTCATCCGAACCCGTATTCCCGGCGATGCACCGCATTCGCCGCCAGAAGATCCATTGCTTGCAGAAAAGGACCATCCCATGGGGATAAACCGCATCGACCATGCCGCAATCTATGTCGGCGATCTGGGCAAGGCGCTCACCTGGTATCAGGACGTCCTCGGCCTGACCGTCCTGTCGCGCTCCGAGGACACTGTCCACCTCGCCTGCCGGGGCAAGGCCGCCGACCTGACGCTCGTGAAGGGCGTCAAATCGCTGGAACACTTCACCTTCGGCGTCGATGACGAGGAAGATCTGGATCGCGTCGCCGGCATCCTGTCCCGCGAAGGCGTCAAAGCCGAGCGCCGCGCGGGCGACAGCCGCCCCGGCGAAGGTGCCACGCTGAAATTCCATCTGCCCTCGGGCCATGAGCTGCGGCTTTGCACCGGCGGGGCCGAGCGTCGCGCGGGAATTTCCGACTTCGACGCCAAAGGCTCGCATGTGCCTTCGGACATGGATCACATCAACCTTCTGGGAGAGGTCGAGCCCGAGGTGATGCGCGACTTCCTGATGACAATCGGCTTCAAATCGTCGCTGAACATCTCCGTGGGCGGGCAGCTGGCCGGGATCTGGCTGCGTGGCTCGGCCTATGACCATGACATCGCCTATATGAAATCCATCCGCCCGACAGACCGGCTGCATCACGTCGCCTTCGCGGTCGAGGATGGAAACCATTACTTCCGCCTGTCGGACCGGCTGATGGAAACCGGCCACCGCTGGGAGTTTGGACCGGGCCGCCACAATGCGGGCCTCGGCAAATCCACCGGCTTCGGGACGAACAACTACGCTGTTGAGTGACACCAATAACTGCAGGAACCCGGAAGACCCCGAAAGAACCCGGAAGACCTCGGAAAGCCCAATCAAATAAGGGCTTTACAGGAGGTTGCGATACGGGTGGCACGCTGTGCGCGATGTCTTGCAGTGGACCTGAAACCAGCCACTTATGGTGCGGTATCGGCGCGAGGGCGGCATTGGTGCCGGCCATGCGCTGCGCAGGGAACAGGGTAAGAAATCAATAAGTTAAAGCCACCGCGCGGCACCGAAACTGTGCAGGGTGATTATCGGAACTGGGACGTTTTGCGCCCGGTTCTCCGCGGGCGTCCCAGTTCGATGTATGTCTTTGGAAAGTAAAGAAATTCGGCATCCCGGCGGATTGAGGCGATCAGATCGAACCGGGACGCGATTTTCAGGTCATTCGATGGTTTGGACGGTTGGGGCGCAAGATTGGTTGTCAAACGTTCCGCTCGCTTTTCCGCGAACCACACCGCCGAATCCGTTCTTTGCCCGAAACATCATCAATATGGCATTCTGGCCATCCTCACGAACAGGCCATGTTCTGGTCTCGTCGTGCTCAAAGCTATCGGGGTCATTCAGTTGAGCTTTGACCGCAGCAACAAAGTCCCGATGGCTGCCATCCCAGCCACTAAGGCAGTGGAAACCATGCTTTGCTTCATGGGCCTTCTCAGCCGCCAGCTCTGCGGCTTGTGCCGCCTCAGTTGCGGCAAGCTGCTCGGCCTCTGCCCGCGCAGCAGCGTCAACTTCTACAGGTTCCACTTCACTTTGTGCCGCCACTTCTGCCGACACGACAGGTAAGACCTGCTCTGCTACCAGCTCTTCATCGCCGGTCAACCAATGCCAAGCAACGTAGCCAAGCACGAACAAGACCGCCAACCCTAGCATGCCATCTCGAAACTCTTGCAGTTTCGATTGTGGCTTCTTCTCTGGCATCTTGAAAATTGCCAACTCAGTCTCCTAAAAACAGCTTTCAATCTCGGTTTGTATGGCCCCACCACATCACTTTTCCAATGACTGTGATGTCGCTCGCGCGTGCAAATTGCGGCCCATAATCTGGGTTGTCCGACAGAAGCAGCAACTCGCCTTCGGCCGGTCGTTCTATCCGTTTGATCCGTGCGTGGCCGTCTTCCACGAAGGCGTAAATGGAACTTCGCCGCGCCTTGGTCTCAGTCTTCCGAACCGGCAAATCAGCCCTGGTTCGATCTATGAGTACGAGGTCCCCCGCCCAGATCGTCGGCTGCATGCTATTCCCATCGGCCCGAGCCAGCACCGCGCTTGACGGTGAAACTCCGACCCGGCGCAACCAGTCTCGTCGAAAGGCCAGATAGTCGATCACCGCTTCTTGGTGGTTCTCATGTCCGTGGCCAGCAGAAAGAGAGGCGGCGTGAAGAGGGATCTGGGCAAAGCTCTCGCCTCCCAGGGCGACGCTCTCGACCGGCCCCGTCTCTCGTGCCGGCCCAAAATAAAACTCCCAGCCGACAGCCGCGCATAAAGCTGCGAGCTTCTCGGCAGATGGGGACGACCCGCGCCGGAGCGCTTGGAAGGCCGAGTTGTCCGGCTTGCCAAACGCACGAGCGCCAACATCGGCTTGGGATAAGCCGAGTTCCAACCGCCTTGCCTCTAGGGCCTCATATATCTCGTTGGGTGTCGGCATGGTGTAAAAATGCACCAAATTAGGCCGCCGCACAAGTCGATGTAAATTTGCACAGTCTGTTTCCAAAATGATGTAAATTAGTATTGCCGTGATGATGCAAATATGCATTATTAGGGCATGGAGTATTCACACCTCACCAATCTTGCCACCCTGCTAGGTGAACACCTGGGCCGTTCGGACCTTACGGTTGCGAAATGGTGTGGCGTGCACTCGCGGCTCTTCCTTCGGCTGAAAGCCGGTGGGGGCTGCCGCGTGGATACGTTCAAGGAGGCCCTGCGGGCCTTCGATGCTCTGTGGCCGGCCGATCTGGAATGGCCACGCGAGATCCCCAGACCCTCAAAATCGAAGGAGGCCGCATGATGGCCATCCGTTCCATACCGCAGCGGTCGGTTGGCCCCTGCCGTGGCGGGAGCCGCCCTGATTTGTCCGGGATGGCAGCCCCGGCGGATCAGGGCGTGCCGCGCCGCTCGATCTGGCAGCGCCTGCGGGCGCTGGATGATCGGATCAACGACTGCTGGATCGGGGACCTTTTGGGCGTCGTCCTGCTGTTCCTGATCCTGTTCGCGACCCCGGTCGCACTCCCGATCCTTGTCATCATCTTTGGAGGTAACCCGTGAAGGACATCATCGAACCGCTGTCGAAGTGCGGGCAGCTTGAGGCCTTGTCTCACGCGATCCGTGACACGCGCGAAGCCATGGGTCGGGCCGATTCGGCGCGCCAGCTCGGTGAGGCCGTCGCAGGCGAGATCGCTGTCGAAGATGCAACGGAGGCGCTGGCCCGCCTGCTGGAAGCCTTCAGCACCGCAGAAAAGACCGGCCTCATGGACGAGTTGGCGGGCTATCTCGCCACCACCTATGGGGGCTGACATGACGGTCCTGCTTAGCACCTATCGCCCGCGTTATGAGGTTGAGCGCATCGGTGGCAGCTACTGCGTCCGCGATCCGAATGGCGCGTTGCTACCCGCCCGTTACGCGAGCCGTCAAGCCGCACTGATGAGCCGCGAGGACCTCCAGCGTGAAGCCGACCGTAAGGCCAAGCGCGGGCCGCGTGCCTGCATGTGCTGCGGTGCCACTTTCCAGTCTGACGGCATCCACAACCGTCTTTGCACAGACTGCCGCGCGCCCGGCTTTGCCACCTCGGCAACGGCAGGCAGCACCTCCACCGGAAAGATCCGCCGCGCCGCAAGGGCGTGACGGCAGAAGATCACAGGGGCCAAACCGTGAAACAACCGACCTTGATGCAACAAAACCGGGTGAAGGTGGCAGAGATTGATGCTCGCCAGCGCCTGCGTCCGGTATCGGAGGCAGGCGTGCAGAGCCTGATCGCGTCGGTCAACGAGACCGGGGTGATGAAGGATGCGATCCATGTGCGGCGCAAAAAGGATGGCAGCCTTGTCCTGATAGCGGGCGCACATCGTCTGGAAACGGCCCGGCAGCTTGGCTGGGAAGAGATAGAGGCGAAGATCTGGACAGACGTGACCGACGACTGGGCACGCCTGATGGAAATTGACGACAATCTGGCTGGTGCGGAAATGAACGCGCTCGACACCGCTGTTTTTCTGGCGGCGCGGAAGGCCGTTTACGAGCGTATGCACCCGGAGACCAAGCGGGGCGTGGCCGGTGGTCTGGCAAGGCAGGGCTTAGCAACCGACATCATGTCGTTTGCTGCCGCGACAGCCGACAAGTTTGGCTGCACCACGCGCCACGTAGAGCGCATGGTTGCAGCAGGCTCCCGCCTCGGCCCCGATCAGGTGCATGCCCTGCGGCAGGCCCCGCGACAGATCACGCTCAAGGACCTGACCGAGATTGGCAAGATCAGTGAACCCACAGCGCGCTATGCGGTTGTGGACCGGCTCGCGGCCGGCCGCGCGAAATCCGCCGCCGATGCCCAGCGCGGTTTGAAGGCGGAAGGTGCCGCTGAAGCCCCTGTTAAAGACCCGATTGAAGAGCAGTTTATTGCCGCCTTGAAGGTTTGGAACCGTATCGGAATGGCCGCGCGCAAGCGGATGGTGGCAGCGGTCGAGGGTGACCTCAGAGATATCCTCGCCGATCTGGACCGGGGGGACGCATGAACGCCGCACCTGAACAGGAATGGTGGAGCGCGCAAGAACTCGCATCCGCAGTGCTGCCGGATCTGCCCACGACAAAGCGCCGTGTAAATGCACTTGCAGAGCGGATGAGCTGGAATGCCCAGACCGGCCTCGCCCGCCGCCGTGCAGGTCGCGGCGGCGGCTGGGAATACAATTGGCGCCTTTTACCTGTCCGCGCGCAAAGCGCGCTTCTGAAGGCCATGCCCCGCAATCTTACCGGCGAAACCTCGGGCCGGATGGGCCGGGACGAGGCTTGGGCGTGGTTCGATGGCTTGCCCGAGAAGATCAAGGCCACCGCACGGGAACGGCTGGCCATCATTCAGCAGGCCGAAGGGCTGGAAGCCCCGATGGGCAAGAACCTCGCGATTGATACGGCCGCCCGTGGCGCGGGCGTTGCACAGCGCACGGTCTGGAACTGGGTGGCGATGATCGAGGGCGTCGATCCCGCAGACCGTTTGCCCTATCTCGCGCCGCGCCACCGCGCCGCCGCGCCCAAGCGCGAGCGCGCGGTATGCAGCCAGGAGTTTCTGGACCGCATTCGGGCAGACTATCTACGCCTTGGCGGGCCAAGCCTACGGTCTGCCCATCGCAGGGTCGCTGATTGGTGCAGCCGCCACGGCCACGCCTCGCTTGAATACCGAACCACATTGCGGTGGTTCGAGGAAAATGTACCGCGCGTTACACAGGTCTTCGCCCGTGAGGGAGAGAAAGGTCTTGCCCGCTGCTTTCCGCCGCAGATCCGGGATCGGTCCATGTTGACGGCGCTGGAAGGCGTTGTCGCGGACTGCCACAAGCTGGATGTGTTCGTGCAGTGGCCCGAAATCGAAAAGCCGGTGCGGGTGCAGATCGTCGCCTTCACCGACCTCTATTCGAACAAGATCCTGTCGTGGAAAGTTGACCTTGACCCGAACAAGGTGGCCGTCATGTCGGCCTTCGGTGAGTTGGTCGAGACTTGGGGCATCCCGCGCCATTGCCTTTTCGACAATGGACACGAGTTTGCCAATAAGTGGCTCACCGGCGGCACACCCACGCGCTTTCGGTTCAAGATCCGCCCAGATGACGCCCTGGGCGTGTTGCCGCAGATGGGCATCAAGGTTCACTGGGCCACGCCCGGCCATGGTCAGGCAAAGCCGATTGAGCGGTCTTTCCGCGACCTTGCGGATGATCTTGCCCGGCACCCCGCCTTTGCCGGGGCCTATGTCGGCAATCGCCCCGATGCCAAGCCCGAGGATTACGGCAGCCGCGCGGTGCCGCTGGCCGATCTGCTGGAGGTCACCGAACAGGTGATTGCCGCGCATAACGCCCGCCCGGGCCGTCTGACCGACAATGCCAAGGGCCGCAGCTTCGATGAAACCTTCGCCGAAAGCTATGCGAAATCGCGGATCATCAAAGCCACGGCGGAGCAGCATCGTCTTTGGCTGATGGGCCAAGAAGTCCGCAAGCTGCACAAGCAGCACGGTGCCTTCAAGCTGTTCGAAAACAGCTACTGGTCCGATTGGATGAACGAGCATGTCGGTGAAACGGTGGTCGCCCGCTTTGACCCTGAAAACCTGCATGCGGGTCTGTTCATGTACTCGCTCGCCGGTGAATTCCTTGGCGCAGCAGATTGCCGCGAGAAGGTCGGTTTCTTCGATCTGGTCGGCGCGCGCCTCGCCGCCCGGCTCAAGCGTCAACGCCGCGCGGCGGAAAAGAAGCTGCTGGACTTGCACCGCCCGGTCAGCGTCGGGCAGTGGGCCGCCGAATTGCACGCGGCACCGCAGATCGACACGCCGCTTGTCGAGGCCAAGGTGGTCGAACTGGCCCCGGCCCGCATCCGCAGGCCGGTGATCGAGCGCCCGCTGCCGGTGCCGGATACCACGGATGAAGAACGGCTGAAGGTCTTCACCGCGAATTTCAGCAGGCCAGTTGTGGAGGAACCCGCCCCGGAAAGCACCGCCGACCGCTTTCGGCGGATGCTCGATATCGAGCGCAGATCGGAGGCCGGTGAACCCGTGTCGGAGGCCGAGGCAGAGGAATGGGCACGCCTGCAGCGTCTGCCCGAGTTTCAGGCGATGCGCACCATGTTTGCCCGCTTCGGCGATGAATTTGGCGATGCGGCAATCGGATGAGGAAACCGCCGGGGGCGTGCAGGCCCCACGGCGGCTGGACGAAGTGAGGAAAGAATGATGGACGGAGCAGTCAATATCAATACCGCTGGCAGCGTCGCACCTTTGCGGAACGTGCTGCTTTTGAACGCCCTGATCGCGCGGGTGCAGAACCGGGACTTTGACTTGCCAGGGCTGGCCTGCTTTTTCGGGCCAAGCGGCTATGGAAAGACCAAGGCCGCGACCTGGAACGCGCAGGAGACCCGGGCATACTGGGTCGAGGTCAAATCGACCTGGAGCCGCAAGAAGTTTGCGGAAATGATCCTGCGGTCCATGGGCATCACGCCCGGTCGCACCATTGGCGACATGGTCGAGCAGATCGGGGATCAACTGAGCAAATCCGGTCGCCCCCTCCTGATCGATGAGGCTGACCTTGTCGCCAAGGACGGCATGATCGGCATCATCCGCGATATCTATGAAAGCAGCCAGGGCACCGTCATCCTGATCGGCGAAGAGAACCTGCCACAAACCCTGCGCCGCTGGGAGCGCGTGCACAACCGCATGCTAGACTGGGTTGCCGCCCAGCCAGCCGATCTGCGCGAGGTCGATCTGCTGGCCCGGATGAAGTGCCCCGGCCTCGAGATTGAACGCGAAGTCATGCAGCATGTGCTTGAGGTCTCGCAGGCGCGGGCGCGCCGTATCGTGGTGAACCTGCGCCAGATC
The DNA here is from genome assembly GCF_008973825.1 of Gemmobacter serpentinus. Taxonomy (GTDB): domain Bacteria; phylum Pseudomonadota; class Alphaproteobacteria; order Rhodobacterales; family Rhodobacteraceae; genus Gemmobacter; species Gemmobacter serpentinus. Next base: position 35,069 of record NZ_WCHR01000030.1, read on the forward strand.
GCGGAATGGGCGCTCACCAACAACACGACAGTCATCACGCCGGTTGAAGCCAAGAAGATCACCTTCTTCAGCGGAGAGGCACCGTCTCCCCGGAGGGGCGTGTGATGACCCGTAAACCCGTAGATCAGGCAGGAGCCCCGCGCGACGCCATCTGGGCCGCTGTGCGCATGATCGGTGGCGCCGGTACCGCTTTCACCGTGTCTGATATCGCCGCCCAAGCGCAGGCCAAGGATAAGACCGTGCGCGACTACCTGAAAGGCCTGACCGCCTCGGGGTATCTGCATCAAGACAACACGGTTGTCGGCTTCGAAGCCACGCGGTGGGTGCTGGCACGCGATATCGGAAATGAGGCACCCCGTGTCAGGGCGGATGGCTCGCCGGTGACACAGGGCACGATCACAGAGCAGCTCTGGCGCGGCATGTACATGCTCAAGGAGTTCACGTTCGAGGACCTGATCGAGACTGCAACAGTCGAAATCCCTGTCGATACCGCGAAGGCCTATTGCAAGATGCTGCTGACGACCGGCTACCTGCGAGTGTTGCGTAAGGCAGAACCCACGAGCGGCCGGATCGCACGATATCGCCTGATCCGTTTTAACGGGCCGAAGCCGCCGCAGATCCAGCGTGTGAAACGGGTCTATGACCCGAACTCGCGCGAGGTCTTCATGCCGGGGGCGCAGGCATGAGTGGCCCACTTGCCATTGCGCGCGCAGCTTGGGGCGACGAGATGCCGGACTATGTGCGGTGCCTCGCAGATGAATGCGCTCTTACGAGCCAGAACAAGGTAGCCCTGCGCCTTGGCCGCTCGGCCGCGCTTGTCTCTTGCGTGCTGCGCAACAAGTACAAGGGCGACATGGCGGCGGTGGAAGACCTCGTCCGTGGTCAGTTTATGAGCGCGACCATCCGGTGCCCCGCCCTCGGCGAGATATCCACGGCTGTTTGTCGCGGCTGGATGACCCTTGCAAAGACTTACTCCAACGAAACCAGCGAGCGGGTGCGCATGAACCGCGCCTGTCGTGCCTGTGCCCGTAACAAAGTCACCCCTCAAGCCCCTGAAAAGGAGACCCGAAATGTCTGATGAAATGTGGATCAACGGTCAGGGGCACCATGTTCCCGCCTCCATGGTCAGCGATGCTGACAAGATGAAAGAGGAGCTGGTCAACCGACTGCATGCGGGGGCCGATGCCACACAGGCTGTCCTCGCAGCCTTCAAAAAAGCGGCCTTCGACGAGGTCTATGCCGCGCGGGAGCTTCTGTTCGAGAAATACGGCGCCAAGGTCGGTGGTGCGAAGGGAAATTTCACGATCACGAACTTCGCTGGCACGAAATCGGTGGAGGTCAAGGTCTCTGACCGGATCTCGTTCGGGCCGGAGTTGCAGGCCGCCAAAGCCTTGATCGACGAGTTTGTCGAGGAAAACGCGGAGGGCGTGAACGACAATGCACGCGTATTGCTGGAGCATGCGTTCCAGGTCAACAAAGCAGGCCGGATCGACACCAACCGCGTTCTCGGCCTGCGGAAACTCCAGATCAAAGGCCCCGATGGCGGTGCGCACCCCAAATGGGAAGCGGCCATGCAGGCGATCACCGACGCGCTGCAGATCAACGGCACCTCGACCTATCTGTTGTTCAAGGAAGCGGATGAGCGCGGCGTGATGGTGACGAAGTCCCTGGACTTCGCGGCACTGTGAGGCCTAGTCCATGGATAGCATCAAGCAGAAGATCGCGGCACTGCTGAAGATGACCACGGCTTCGGGCTGCACCGAGGCCGAGGCGCTTGCCGCCGCCGCAAAGGCTGCGGAGCTGATGCGGGCACATGGGTTGTCCGAGGCCGATATCACCATCGGTCAGGCCTCGGCCGTCACCGCCAGCAAGGGTCGCAGCGTCCGTGATCCTCTTTGGAAGATTGTCGCCTATTGCACCAACACCGCCGCGACCTTCGCACATGTGCCCGGGAAACGCGGATCTGAGCTGGTCTTTATCGGCCGCGATCCCGGCCCCGAGATTGCGGCCTATCTGGTCGCGGTTTTCAATCGTGCGCTCGATATCGGGATTTCGGAATTCAAGGCTGGTGCGTTCTACCGCCGCCGCAAGACCGACGCGACCCGCCGTGCGGCTGTGAGGGATTTCACGGATGGTATGGTGACGCGGCTGTCGTCACGGCTGATCAACATCTTTGGCCCCGGCATTGATAAAGCGGCAAATGCCCTGGCGGTGGCCGCACGCGCGGAACGCTTCGCGGCATCGGTCCCGGTGAAGCAAAAAGACAGCGGAAAACCCCGGTTTGATGAGGCCACGTGGTCAGGCTGGTGCGCAGGAAGCAAGGTCGGCATCGCCCACGGTGTAACCGGTGCCGGTGCCACCCGTGCATTGGGTCGCCCCTGATGCCCCGGCCTCTCGATAGCCTCAGCCCTTTGCAGCGCATTCGCCGTGTTCGGCGGCTGGTGCGCGAAATGCAGGGGCAACGCGCCCTCTTGCAAAGCAGCCTGGAACCCCGCGATGCGGCGGATGCACGGACACGGCTGGTTGAGGCGTCGGGTGACCTCTTTGCCGAACTGATGTGGCTCGAAGGCGCCGGGATCATGGCGGCGGTCGAGGAATGCATCGTGACGATCTTCGGGTGCCATCGGCCTCCGGTGATCCCCTCTGAAACCGCATTTTAATACGAGGGTTAAATGGCCACCTCCGAGAGCCTCAGAAAACTGGTCCACCTCGGCTGTAAGCAGATCGGCCTGGACAATGACACCCGGCGCGACCTGCAATTGGTCGCGACTGGCAAGGCCAGCATGGCCGACATGACCGATGCGGATCTGCTGCGTGTTGTCGAGGCGCTTAAACAGCGCGGGTTCAAGGTCGGTTTTCCGGGGCGCAAGCCCGGTCGCCACCCCGTCGCGCCCCGCGCTGATTTGCGCCTGATCCATGTGCTGTGGTCCAAGCTGGGCGATGCTAACGCGCTGGAACGCCCAGGGCGCGATGGCCTGAACGCTTTCATCCGCAGCCGCTTTGAAGGCAAGTGGCAGGCCGTGCCCATTGATGTTGATACCCTGCGCGACAGCGATCAAATCAACGATGTCATCCGCGCACTGAAAGACTGGTGCAAGCGCAAGGAGGTGCCCTTGCAATGACCCAGCCTGTCGTCATCACGGATCACGCGGTCCTGCGCTATCTTGAGCGTGTGGGTGGCTTCCAGATCGAGGCGTTGCGTGCCGCCTTGGCCGCGCGCCTCCAGCCCGGTGCCGCCACCGGTGCCGGAGCGGTGGTCATCGACGGTTATGCCTATGTCATCGCCCGCCGTGATGACGAAGCGCCCGCTGTCACCACGGTCATCAAAGTGCCCCCGTACCCCAAATCCTTTTTGAACAGGGGGAAGGAATGACGACCTTTCCGGGGATCGCAGGCCAAATCGAGGAAGCCATCGGGGTTGAACTGACCACGCTGCTTCTGCGGCGCTGGGGCGGATGCGAGGTTTCGATCCCGAAACATGCCCAAGGCACGAAGCTGGCAGAGGTGATTGGGATGGAAGCGGCGGAAATCCTGATCCGTGAAATAGGCCACGGCAAGCTCGTCTTGCCTTGTGCCACCCTGCGCGGGGCAAAGCGCCGCCGTGCCGAAGCGATAGCGCTGCTGCGCCGAGGTATGTCCGCCTCACAGGTGGCGTTGGCCTGTGACCTTCACACCCGCACCGTCCACGCCTACCGCGCAGCCTTGACCGCCGAAGACAATGCCGCCCAATTGCAACTGCCGTTTGACATCTAGCCCGTCCGTCTGCGACAGTATGGCCTGCCCAAATCCAGCCCCGACGCGCCGCCCCTGAAACCCTTCAGGGGCGCTTTTGTTTGGCGCGCTTGCGACTGTTTCCCCAGAAAATAGCGGGGCAACAATGTCGAAACCTCACATCATTCAGATCCAGAACGGGCTTGCCGGGCTGGGCTATCAGCCGGGTGCGGCAGACGGTATTGCGGGGCCGCGCACGCTTGCGGCAGCGGCTGCCGCTCTGGCCAATGACCTTCGCCCTGCGGCGGCGGCCATCAAGCCCGAAACCACCTCCATCATCTATCAGGGCAGCGCGCGCTATCCGGTAGCAGAGATTGCCGTGCATTGCTCCGCCACCGTGCCCGACTGGATGCGCGACGCAGGACTTGCTGCCCAGAAGGCCGAGATCCGGCGCTGGCATCTGGCCAACGGCTGGCGCGCTGAAGGCTATCACTGGTTTGTCGGGCGCGAGGGTGACGTGCTGTCGGGCCGTGCGGAAACGGAGATCGGTGCCGGGATCGAAGGCCACAATCGGGGGGTCATTCATATCTGCCTGATCGGTGGTCACGGATCTTCGGAGACCGACCCCTTCAGCCGCAATTTCACGCAGCGGCAGGATGCGGCCCTGCGCCAGTTGATCCAGGGCATCGGCATGCGCACCCGCATCACCCGGATCAGTGGCCACAATGAATATGCCGCGAAATCCTGCCCTGGCTTCCAGGTGGGCGCATGGCTGAAGGAGGCCGCATGATGCAGCAGGTTCTGCAAGCCATGTATGCCGAACTCCTGCCGGTGCTGCTGCAACTGATCGCGGCGATCCTCGGCATGGTGCTTTTGCGCGCGGCCGAGGCTGCGCGCCGTCGCTGGGGGATCGAGATCGAGGCCCGGCACCGCGAGGCCCTGCATGCCGCGTTGATGACCGGGGTCAGCGCGGCATTGGCGCGCGGCCTTCAGGGCACCGCTGCCATTGACGCGGCCACGGTCTATGCCCGCACGAGCGTGCCGGACGCCATTGCCACGCTGAAACCTGACGCGGTGCTGATGCGCAATCTGGCTGCTGCCAAGCTGCATCAGGCCCAGCCCTTGCTGTTTGCGGAGGCAGCCCAGTGATCCCGCCGACACCCCCTGCCTTTGATCTTGGCCCCGCCTTGGCGTTGACCCTCGCGGCCCTGAACATCATCAACATCCTCTACACTTGGTGGCGCACCCGCGATCAGAATGTCGAGACCCGCTTCCGCGCCGGATCGGAGCGGATGGATCGGCTCGACCAGCGGTTGGCCAGTGTTGAACAGACCTTGCGGGCGCAGCCAACCAAGGAAGACATGCACGCCCTGCACCTCGCCATGAAGGAAATGCAGGGCGAGATGAAAACCATGGCGGCGGTGATGGAGGGCAACAACAAGATCATGTCGCGCCTTGAGGACATCGTTGCCCGCCACGAAAACCACCTGCTGGACGGAGCGAAGTGATGAGCGATTACGGCACCACCCTGCGCAAGCATCGGCGGCTGGCCATGCTGCGCTTCCTGAAGGACTGCGACGGCTACAGCGCCAACGGCTCGATCATCCGCGATGTGGTGAACGGGGTGGGCGTGACCTCGACCACCGATCAGATCACCACGGAACTGGCCTGGCTGAAGGAACAGGGTCTGATCACACTGGATGATCTGGGCGGCCTGTTGCTGGCCACCGCGACAACGCGAGGTGTCGAGATCGCGCAAGGGCTTGCATCCCACCCGGATGTGCAGCGCCCCAGCCCGAGGGCCTGACATGCCGCCGCCCCGCAAGATCGACCTGCTGCCCGCCGAAATGCGCGGGTGGTTGCAGGAGGAACTGCGCGCCGCTGGCTTCGCGGGCTATGAGGATTTGGCCGAAAGGCTGAACTTCCGGCTTGAAGCCGAGGGCCTTGAGCTGCGCATCCGCAAATCGGCGATCCATGCCTACGGCGTGGAATATGAGGCGATGGTGCGGGCGCAGGAAGAGGCCAGCGCTTGGGCGGTGGGCTGGATGCAGGACGAAGGGCTGGCTGATGAAGCCAAGCGCCATTCCGTCCTGTTCCAGATGATCACGACGCTCGCGTTCAAGGTGATGAAATCGCAAGCCCTGAAAGAGGGCGACGAGATCGACCCGAAGGAGCTGCACTTCCTCGGCAAGATGCTGAAGGACGTCATGTCATCTTCCGGCATCCGTGAGCAGACCATCGCCGCCGACCGCAAGGCGCAATCGGCCAAGCTCGAGGCCGCTGTTGCCTCTGGTGATATCGACGCCGAAGCCGCCGCCAAGGCGCGCAGGATCATGGGGTTTGCGTGATGGATGATCGCGCCACCGGCAATCTGATCCTGCTGGCCCAACTGAACTATCAGCGCGCGGGCTGGCAGACGCTGGCCCTCGCCTGGGCGCTCGGGCGCCATCGCATCATCCGGCATCTGGGTCGTGTCGGCCGCGTCAGCTTCTGGCGCGGTCAGCCCTACCTTCTCTCGTTTCGTGAAACCCTGTGAGGACAAATCCATGTTTCGACTGAGACCCGTTGACTTCCTGCTGGTATTGGCAGCCTTGATCGTCCTGACCCTGTGCCTGCTGGCACCGTCGCCGGTCGCAGCCCAGACCCTCGACATTGCGACCGGCAAGGCGAGCGGTGGTTATGACCGCCGAGCCAAACAGATCGTACAGCGCCTTGAACAGCGCGGCATCCCGACCACCCTGACCAATTACAACGGCTCCGACGAAATCTCGTTGGCGCTCTGTGGCGGGCGGGCCGGTCTCGGCATCCTTCAGATTGACGCCATCTATGCCCGGTCCCTTGAGGGCTGCCAGATGAAGGCGGTTGGCTCCTATGGCGCAGAGGCCGCGCTGATCCTGTTTCCGCCCCGTTCCGACTATGATGAACTGTCCGACCTTGGGTCTGGTACTGCCGTCCTGGTCGATACGGTCGGCAGCGGGTCCGATCTGTTCTGGCGCACGATCACCCGTGTTGAAACCGGCGAAGATGGATCTGGGGATGATTGGGCCTCGGCCCGTGTCGTCAATGATCCGCTCGAGCTGGCAAACACCTCGGCACAGATGGGCGAGATCCACGCGGTTGTTCTTGTCCGCAAGCCCGACAGCCCGGATGTGCAGATCCTGCTGGGGCAAGGCTGGACGATTGGCGAGCTTTGGGACCGCGATATCAATGCCCTCGTTTTCAACGGCGCCCCGCTTTACCGCTCTGCCAAGTTCATGGTGCCCACGCCGGGCGGCTCGACCGTCAAGGCATGGGCCTATGAGGTGCGCAGTTTCATCGCGGTGACGCGGTCCATTGCGGATGGCGACCGCCAGCGCTTTGCGGCTGTGACCGCCGCCGCGCAGTGACGACGCCGTGATCAAGCGCACAGGGGGCACCATGAACAAGATTGGCCTTACACTTGGCAGCGATTGTGAACGCGCTGCCTTTGACGCCGAGAAGATCGCGGCGGCTGGCTTGGATGATGCCACCCTTTGCGACCTGCTGACCCGATGCCTCAATCCTCTCGCCCGCCTTCTGAAGGACGGCTGCGGCGTCGGAGTCACGGTGAGTGCCGGGCAGGCACATATCTTTGGACTGGAAACGGCGGAGGTATCAGTACCGCCTGAAGCCGCCCGGCTATGAGCGCCCTAAACCCCACCTCGCCGGTGATCCGCTTCCTGCCTTACCAGAAGGCGTGGATTGCGGATCAGTCGCGCTTCAAGATTGGCATGTTCAGCCGCCAGACGGGCAAGACCTTCTCGACCGGGGGCGAATGCGCCGACGATTGCTTCACCGCATGGGCCGAGGATCGACGGGCGCGGTGGGTGATCCTTTCGCGCGGGGAACGGCAGGCGGCCGAGATGATGACCGAGGTGATCAAGCCGTTCACCAAGGCCTATTATGAGGTCTATAACACCCTGCTTAAAGGCGGCGAGCCGACCTTCCACGAAGGCGAGTTCCGCGCGCCCCAGGAGAAGGGGCCGGATGCGGTTTACAAGCAGCTCGAGGTGGCCTTCCCGAATGGCAGCCGTATCACCGCGCTGCCCGCAAATCCCGACACCGCGCGCGGCTTTTCGGCCAATGTGATCCTCGACGAATTCGCCTTCCACGCCAAATCGCGCGAGATCTGGGCGGCGCTGTTTCCGGTGATTTCCAAATCCGGCCTGAAGCTGCGGGTGATCAGCACGCCCAACGGCAAGGGTAACAAGTTCTTCGAGCTGATGACCGCCGAGGATACGGTCTGGTCGCGGCATGTGGTCGATATCTATGAGGCGGTGCGGCAAGGGCTGGACCGCGATATCGACATGCTGCGCAAGGGCATGGCCGACCCGGATGCATGGGCGCAGGAATATGAGCTGCAATGGCTGGATGAGGCCTCAAGCTGGCTCGACTATGACCTGATTGGTGCCTGCGAGCATCCGGCAGCCGGGCTGCCCGGGCTGTATCAGAGCGGGCCCTGTTTTGTCGGTGTCGACATTGCGGCACGCAACGACCTGTTTGTGATCTGGGTCATGGAACTGGTGGGCGATGTGCTTTGGACGCGCGAGGTCATCACGCGGCGCCGGGCCTCGTTTTTTGAGCAGGATCAGCTGCTGGCCGAGGTGATGCAGCGCTATCATGTGGTGCGCTGCCGGATGGACCAGACGGGCATGGGCGAAAAGCCGGTCGAGGATGCCAAGCGCCGCCATGGTGACAGCCGGGTTGAAGGCGTCCTGTTCTCGGCCGCCATCAAGCTGGACATGGCGACTGCACTGAAGGAGGCAATGCAGGACCGCAAGGCACGCATCCCGGCGGGCGATGTGCCGTTGCGCGCGGATCTGCATGCCATCAAGAAACAGGTCGGGGTGACCGGCACACCGCGCCTGATTGCGGACGGCGACACTGATGGCCACGCCGACCGCTTCTGGGCCGCCGCCATGGCGGTCTCAGGCGCCCAGGTCACCTATCAACCGTATGCGTATCAGCCTGTGCCGATGGGCGGCGGGCAGGATTTTGACCGCGAGATCGCCACCACGGGCGGGTTTCGTGTTGGGAAAGGACTATTCTGATGGCACTGCTCGATGCCTATGGGCGACCGATCCGGCCGCAGCAGCTGACCCGACCGCAGGCCGAACCGGGGATGACCGGCATCCGGCAAATTTGGAACGGCTCGACAGCGTCAGGCCTCACGCCACAGCGCATGGCGGCGATCCTGCGCGCCTGTGATCAAGGCGACATGCACGAGTTCCTGACGCTCGCGGAGGAGATGGAGGAGCGTGACGCGCATTACCAGTCCGTCATGGGCACCCGGAAGCGCGTGATCAGCGGCATCACCCCGATTGTTGTTCCGGGGGGCAAGGATGCGCAGTCGAAAAAGATTGCCGATGCGGTTCAGCGCGAGATTGCCGAACATGACGGCTTCCCAGATATGGTCGAGGATCTGCTTGACGCGCTCGGCAAATCCTTCTCCGTGGTCGAACTGGATTGGCTGCGCGAGGGGCGTGGCTGGTCGTTTGCCGAGTTCATTCGCCGCGACCAGCGCCACTTTACTTTTGACCGGGCGACCGGGCGCGAGCTGCGAATGCTGGATGAGGCGGCACCGGTCGACGGGCTGACGCTTGAGCCCGCCAAATTTGCCATCCATCGTGCCCGGATCAAATCCGGCCTGACCTATCGCGGTGGTTTGGCCCGCGTCGTCTCTTTTGCCTGGATGTGCAAGCAGTACACGATGAAGGACTGGATTGCCTTTATCGAGACCTATGGCCTACCGCTGCGCCTCGGCCGCTATGGGCCTGAGGCCACCGTTGATGACGTGCGCAAGCTGTTTATGGCGGTAGCCAATATCGGCACCGATGCGGCGGCGGTCCTGCCCAAGTCCATGGAGATCGAATTCCAGAACGGCACCGCCGTCACCGGCGACCGTCTCTTTGAAAACTTCGCACGCTGGGCGGATGAACAGATTTCAAAGGCGGTTCTGGGGCAGACCATGACGGCCGATAGCGGATCGTCCGAGGCCCAAGCCAAGGTGCATAATGACGTGCGCCACGACATTGCGGTGTCAGACGCGCGGGCGGTATCCGGCACGATCAACCGCGATATCGTGCGTGCCTATGTGGCTCTGAACTTTGGTGAGCAAGACATCTATCCGCGCCTGCGTCTGGTCATCGAGGAGCCGGAAGACGCCAAGGCAAAGGTTGACGGAGCGGTGGCGCTGGCCGGGATCGGCGTCACCTTCCGCGCGTCCGAGCTGCGCCGCACGCTGGGCTATTCTGATCCTGAGCCGGGGGAGGAGGTGGTGGGTGGGCCGCCTGCGCCCCCTGCACCTCCGAAGGATGGGGACGCCCTGAACCGTCTGCGCCAGACCCTGTTGGCGCTGAACACCCCGACCGCCCCTGACACGGCCGACCAGATCACCGATGAGGCGCTGGAAGATTGGGAGGATCTGGCCAACCAGATGCAGTCGGCCATAGCCACGGCGGTGGACGGCGCGCAAAGTTATGAGGAGCTGCTGGCGCGGCTGCCTGAAGCGCTGTCGCTTATGCCCACATCACTGACCGTTGAAACCCTCGTAAAGGGGCTGTTCAAGGCCCGGGCGCTTGGGGATCGGGTGGATGGCTGATCCGCTTGATCGCCCGGAATACAGCTTCAGTCCCGGGCCGCCGCCCGAGGCCAGCCGGTTCCTGAAGAACAAGGGGCTGCGGCCTTCATTCGGGTTTGAGGATGTTGAACCCGAAGAACATGCCGTCGCATTCGCCGTGGCCAAGGTTATGGAGGTCGATCTTCTGGAGGCCATGCAAACCGAGATCCTGCGCGCGTTGGATGAAGGCTTGCCGCTGGCGACCTTCCAGAAGAGCTGGCGCGCTAATCCGCGTCTCGCCGAGTGGTGGGGCAAGCGCGAAATGACCGATCCGCTGACCGGGGAAGTCAAACTGGTGCAGTTGGGCAGCCCCCGCCGCTTGCGCACCATCTATAATGCGAACATCCGCAGTGCGCGTGCGGCGGGGCAATGGGAACGGATCGAGCGCACAAAAGCCGCTTTCCCCTATCTGGAATACCGCACCGGCCCCAGTGAGCAGCATCGGCCGCACCACCTGGCGAAAGCCGGAACCATCCTGCCGATCGACAGCCCGTTCTGGGATGACTGGATGCCGCCGAATGGCTGGGGCTGCAAATGCTGGGTGCGTCAGGTGACCAAGGCGGAAGCCACGCGGCGTGGCGTATCGCCCGAACCGGATGTGCCGGATCGTGTGGTGCCGAACGAGCGCACCGGGGACACGCGCTTCATCCCGCTCGGCATTGATCCCGGCTGGCAGCGCAATCCCGGCAAGCTACGCCTGCAGCACATGGACATGCTGTTGCGCGAGAAGATTGAAAACCTGCCTGAAGCCGCGCGCAAAGTGGCATTGCGTGACATTGCCACCAGTTGGCGGGTCATGCGCATCTTGCGCGATGGCGCTCCTGGTAAAGCCCCGGTCGCCATGCTGGAGCCTGCGCTCACAGAGCGGCTTGGCGCCCGGACCAGCCTGATCGATGTATCCTCTGCCACCATCGAGAAGCAGCGCGGCCGCCATCCCGAGCTGACGCCGGAAGACTATGCCCGCCTTGTCGATCTGCTGGAAAAGGGCAAGGCGATTGCGCAGAGCGAGACGCACCTTGCATTCGTCGAACCGGCGTCCGACCTACCATGGGTCGCTGTTCTCAAGCGGACACTGGACGGGCGAGAGGTGTTTCTCGTCAGCCTCTACAAATCATCATCAATGCGCTACATCAGCCGTCTGATCGAGCGTGGCGAGATATGGAGGGAGTGAAGCGCCTGGGAGGACGTCAGATCCTCCGCGACACGAGGCCGGTTCGACGGGATACTTGGCTCAGGCGCATAGCCAATATGGTGCAAATCGGGGCGGATTTCAACGGCCCCGCTCTCACCCACCGCCGCCCCGCCGTGCAATAGGCGCGAACTGCCCCGTTAAATACCCTTTTAATACCCTCGACAGGTCACCGGGTCTCTCGATACTGTAGAGCGGCGGTGGCCCCTGAGCGGCCCGCAAAATCACCCCCCCCGCATACCAGCCCGACACATGCCCGCCCCTGAAAGGTATCAGGGGCGATCCCATGCGCGCGGTTTGCGATGGTGCGGGCATGAAACCTCGCGCCCCATTCCTATCCGCCATCGCCCTGAACGCTGCCGAAGGCGTGGCACCCGACTGGGTGCAATTGACCCCGCCCGGTCCGCAAATCCTCGGCCGTGACGGGCGGTGGTGGACGCTGACTGATCCGCAGGCTGTGGCCGCGCGCTTCGATCCGACGAAGGAGCCGCAGATCGACATCGAGCATGCCAGCCAGCTGCAGGCGCCGCAGGGGCTACCTGCGCCCGCAGTGGGCTGGATCAAGGAGATTGCGGTGCGGGATGCCGCGCTTTGGGGCCGGGTCGAATGGACGCCGGTCGGGACCGCACTCGTGACCGAGCGGGCCTATCGCTATCTCAGCCCCGCCTTCAGCTTCGATCCGGCAACCGGCGAGATCCTCGAGATCGTCTGCGCTGGCCTGACCAACACCCCCAACCTCGAACTGGCGGCGCTGAATGCCGCCCAACCGGAGACCTTTGATATGGACAAAGCGGTCCTTGAGGCCCTTGGCCTCGCGGCCACCGCCACGGCGACCGAAGCGCTGGTGGCGATCAATGCCCTCAAATCCGAAAAGGCGGTGGCGCTGAACGCAGCGCAACACCCCGACCCGGCGCAATTTGTGCCGCGTGCCGATCATCAGCTGGCGCTGAACCGGATCACGCAATTCGAGACCGAAGCCAAGGATCGCGGCGAAGCGGAAGCGGTGGCGGCTGTGGATGCGGCGATCACGGCTGGCAAAATCGCCCCGGTCTCGCGCGATTACCACCTCGCCACCTGTCGGGCCGATGGCGGCTTGCAGCGGTTTCGCGATTTCGCGGCCGCGCAGCCGGTGATCGCGCCGCCCTCCGGTCTTGATGGCAAGCCGCTGCCCAAGGCCGATGCCAAGACCCTCAGTTCCGAGGAACTGGCCGTCTGCCGCCAGATGGGCATGAGCGCCGACGACTTCATCGCGGCCCGTGCCGCTGAAAAGCAGGAGTAACGCACATGGCGCTTATCAACGCCGCAATCCTTCAGGCGCTCAATACGGGCGTGAAAAAGAACTTCCAGGACGGCTATGGCCAGATGCGCGCCGCGTCGTTCTGGGAAAAGGTCGCAACGCTTGTGCCGTCGACCACCGCTTCCAACACCTATGGCTGGCTGGGCGACTTCCCCAAGCTCCGCGAATGGGTGGGCGACCGTGTTGTCAAAGACATCAAGGAGGCCGGGTACACCATTACGAACAAGCTCTTCGAGGGCACGCTCGGGGTGCAGCGCACGCAGATCGAAGATGACCAGTTCGGGCATTACGCCCCCATCGCCATGTCGATGGGCCAAGAGGCCGCGCAACATCCTGACCGGCTTCTGCAGGCCCTGATCAACGGCGCGGGCGCTTCCCTTTGCTATGATGGCCAGTATTTCTTCGATACGGACCACCCGGTCGCGCCCAATGAGGACGGGTCCGGTGTTGCGGTCAGCGTCTCCAACTTTGTCACCGGCGCAAATCCGGCATGGTATCTGCTGGACTGCTCGAAGGTCTTGAAGCCGTTCATCTTCCAGGAGCGCACCAAGCCCGAACTGGAAATGAAATTCGACCCCTCGACCTCGGACTCCGTCTTCAAGTCGGATCGCTTCGAATGGGGCATCCGGTATCGCTGCAATGTCGGCTTTGGCTTCTGGCAGCTTGCCCGCAAGTCGCAGGCCACGCTGGATGCTGCTGCCTTCACGGCCGGACGGCAGGCTATGCGCGAACTGAAAGGCGATGGCGGGCGGCCGCTGGGCATTGTGCCCAACATCCTGATGGTGCCGCCCTCGCTCGAGGCCGCTGCGGACGCCATCGTCAGTGTGCGCACCCTGCCGCAGGGCGGTGACAACCCGAACTTTGGCAAGGCCAAGGTCGTGGTGATGGATTGGGCATGATCATGGGTCAGAAATTGTTGATCGCCGCCGTCGCTGCCATCAGTTTCCGCCGTTGCGGCCGGACCTTCCCCAAAGAAGGGGTTGTCGTCGATTACCCGGACGATTTTTCCGAAGAGGAATGGGGTGTGCTGCGGGCCGAGCCGATGCTGCATATCAGCGTGGCACCCGAAGAGGCAGAGATCGCCGCCGATGCCGCGAATGACCTGAAGGCGCAATTGCGCCGTGTTGTCGCCGGGCTGGCATCCGAGGATTTCGGCGAAGACGGCGCGCCACTGGCCGAGGCGATCCGCAAGGCTCTGCCCGGCACCAGCGGCATCACCAAGAAGCTCGTCGCCGAAGTCTGGGCCGAGCTGAAGGATCAACAGCCCTGATACCCCAAGCCCGCCGCGCGTGACGCGGCTGGCAAACCAGCCCGGGTCACTGCCCGGGCGCCTTGCAAGGGCGGCGCACTATCCCCGCCGCCCTTGTCCTTACCCGGAGCCGCCCATGCCCTATGCCAGTCAGTCCGATATCGTGACCCTCTACGGCGCCAATGCGCTCGTGGTGGCCGATCATGACCGTGATGGCGTGCCGGATACCGAGGCGGTCACCCGTGCCCTCGACCTAGCATCCGCTGAAATCGACACCTATATCGGCCGCCGCTACAACCTGCCTCTGCCGGTCGCCAGCACGCCCCACCTGATGCAGCTCTGCGTCGATATTGCGCTGTATCGTCTGGCGCTGTCGCAGGACGTGGCCTCCACCGAACACCGAACGCGCTATGAAGACGCAATCACCACACTAGTGCGGATTGCCGATGGCCGCGCCGCTCTGGTGTTGCCGGCCCAGCCCCCGGCCGAGGGCGAAGAAGGCCCCAGCCCCGAGGTCAGCGGCCCGCAGCCCATCGTCGCGGGCGGCCCCCCGCGTCTCTTCAGCCGCGAACAGATGAGGGACCTGTGATGACCGGCGTTGCAGTTGAAGCTGACTTTTCGGTTGCCGCCCGCGCGCTCGGCCGGTTGACCGACGAGCAACTGGCTTTGCTGGCCTATGAGATCGGGGCACTGGTTGAAGATCAGACCAAATTGCGCATCGCGGACGAAAAACGCGCGCCCGATGGCACGCCATGGGTCCCGTGGTCCGAGGCCTACGACAATACCCGCAACCATGCCAAGCACTCGCTGCTTGTCGGCGAAGGCAATCCCGGCCTGCTGGAAAGCATCCAGAATTATACCACCGGCTTGCAGGCGGTGGTCGGCACCCCGTTGATCTATGGCGCGATCCATCAATTCGGGGGGCCTGAGGGTGCCCGCGATCCTGACTTGCCTGACGGCGCTGCTGGCAGTGGCATCCCGGCACGCCCCTATCTTGGCCTCTCCACAGACAACCGCACCGCCATCGAGGATCTGGTGATCGGTCGCCTTGAGGATCTGCTTCAATGAGCCTTTACAACACCCCTGAAGACCTGCTTTCCGGGCTGCCCGACCGGGTGGCGGCCGAGATCCGCACCATCTTGCCGGGCCTGCGCACCTGCCGGGGCATGGCCGGTCGGCTGGACGTCAAGACCATCAAGGCGCTCGGCATCGCGGCACCCGCCGTGCTGGTGACCCGCCTGCGCCTGCGGCAAGACCAAACCCGCAGCGGCCCGCATCATACCTTCCGCGCGCAGATGGCAGCCTTCATCCTGTGCAAGGATGAGCTTGCTCTGCCGCGTGACGTTGGCGTGTCGAACATCGCGCAAGTCTTGCTGACACGGCTGCCCGATACGGATTGGGGCGCACCGGATCACCTTGGCCCGGCCGAGGCCATGACCGAGGAACCGCTTGTCAGCGCCGAGAGCCAAGGCCTTGCCATGGCGTTGACGGCCATCACCTGGGATCAGGTGATTGCGTTTGAGCCATGGCCTGAGCCGCCGTCGATCACACCCACCCTCTATCTGGGCCAGGCCCCGGCGATCGGCGCAGATCATGAGGCGGATTATACGCTGATCGGGGGTGGCCAATGACCTATTCGGCAGCCGAGACAGACCGCCAGATCGGAAATGCGCTGCATGTCGGTACGATTACCGCCATAGATAACGCGACCGGCCGCGCCCGCGTGCAGATCGGCGATCTTCTGACCCCTCCGATACAGATCATGCAACTGCGCTCGGGCACGATCCGAATGCACTGGATGCCCAGCCTTGGCGAGCAGGTCACGATTGCCGCCCCATCAGGCGACATGGCCCGCGCCTTCGTCATGGGGTCATTGCCTATCGACGGCAACATGGTTGCCCCCGATGAGGGCAGCCCGACCATGGACCTGGGCGGCGGCACCCTGCGGCTGATCGGCAACCTTTACATCGACGGCGATGTTGAAGTGACCGGCGATGTGGTCGCCTCGGGCATCAGCCTGGTCACGCACACCCATGGCGGCGTCATCCCGGGCGGTGCCAATACCCAGGAGCCAAACGGATGACAGAACAATCGTATATTGCGCGCGCAGCCGGATGGATTGCAGGCCGCCGCGTGAAAGCGGGCGAGCGGCTGACCATGACGCCTGCGGCCGCGCGCTATGAGCCGGTCGATATGGCACCGCAGGGCGCGCAGACCAAGCGCGCGGCGCGCAAGTCCAGTAGCCCGATTGCCGACGCACCCGCCGACCAGGGCGAAGCGGAATGACCGGCATGTCGAGGCTGACCGGCCGCAGCATTTCTGGCGGCAGCCATCTTGCGCAATCGATCACGGATATCCTGTCCACGCCCAAGGGCAGCCGCGTCTTGCGCCGTGACTATGGCTCCCGCCTGCCGGATTTGATCGATGCGCCGATGAACGGCGAAACTATGGTTGATCTGTTCGCGGAGACCGCTGAGGCGCTGGACCAATGGGAACCCCGCCTGAAGCTGCGCCGCGTCGAGGTGAGTGCTGCGCGCCAAGGTGAGCTGCGCATGGTGCTTACCTGCGATGTTCAAGGCGTAAACACGGCGGTCCAGGTGGAGCTGATGGCATGAGCACCCCGATTGATCTCTCTAGGCTCAGGACTCGTTGTGGATCATAGCCAGAACAGGACGATTGCGGCGAGGAGGATGGCCGAGAAGAAGGTCTGTGGACAGCGGTCGTATCGGGTGGCGACACGCCTCCAATCCTTCAACCGCCCGAACATGATCTCGATGCGGTTGCGCCGTTTGTAACGCCTCTTGTCGTATTTCACGGCCTTCTTGCGAGACTTTCGGCCGGGGATGCAGGCCTTTATCCCCTTGTCATTCAATGCTTCTCTGAACCAATCGGCATCATAGCCCCGGTCCCCCAGCAGCCACCCTGCCTTCGGCAGGCTACCCAACAGCGCCGCTGCGCCAGTGTAATCACTGACCGGCCCGGCGGACATGAAGAACCCGATGGGACGTCCCTTGGCATCGGCAACGGCGTGCAGCTTGGTGTTCATGCCGCCTTTGGTGCGCCCGATCTGGCGCCCGCGCCCCCTTTTTTAACCCCAAGGCTTGATGCCGTGCGGTGCGCCTTGAGATAGGTCGCGTCAATCATGATCGTCTTGTGTTCGGCGCGCTCTGCGGCCAGGCCGACCATGATCCTGGCGAAGACGCCGTTGTCACTCCAACGTTTCCAGCGGTTGTAGAGGGTCTTCGCCGGGCCGTATTCAGTTGGAGCGTCACACCAGCGCAACCCATTGCGATTGACGAATATTATGCCGCTGAGGACGCGGCGATCGTCGACGCGGGGCTTCCCATGACTCCTGGGAAAGAACGGCTTCAGGCGTTCCATCTGGGCATCGCTCAGCCAGTAAAGATTGCTCATCGATCAGGTCTCCTTGCGGAGCCTGAATCACGCCAAACGCCTGAAATCAATGGGTCTGGAGCCTAGAGAGGTTTCACGTCGTACACATGGGGGCGAGGCCGAACAGTGGGCGGCTGAAGCCGCGACACACCTGCGCTTCATAAAAAACGCGTGGAGAAATCAAGCTATGCATCCGCGCCAGACCTATGACGAGGACAGGGCTGTGGCGATTTTCGACAATGCGCGATCCTTTATGCAGCACATTTCCGAAAAGCTCAGCGAGGATGACTTGCTCGACTGAGAAGTCGCCAGATCTACTTCTGGGTTGCCCTCAGCGCGTGGCAAATTTCATTGAGAAGAGCACTCTGCCTCGCCACGCAAACCTCATGTTGTAACGAAGTCTCGTTCTGCGCTTCTGTGGGTGAGGTGATTCCACTTTGTTCAAGAAGGGAGGCGAGAAATGGCAGTTAAGGAAGTATTCGTGCGAGGCTATGGCGTCATAGATGAGGCACGTCAACTCAGCATGGAGAGACCGGACTGGCAAGATATCCGTTCGCGTCTCAACCGACAAATCCCCGGCACTCTAGCACATTGTTTCGGGTGTCATGAGCCAGTATTCCTTCGCGCCGGGAAACCAAATAGCTCAATGCGGCCTCACTTCTCTCACTTCAAGGACGGCGGGATAGGGTGTCCTTGGGGACAAGACACGACTAGACCGCTAGACCGAATCCGCGCTGGCATTTTCACAGGGAATCAGGAGTCAGAACTTCATCGGCACATGTGCGAGCGCGCCTTGGAACTGATCGAAGCAGATGCTCGATATGTTGCAGGCTCAGGTGCGGTTGACAGTTACATGAAGTCGAAAGACGGGTATCGGGGACGATGGCCGGACGCAAGTTTTGATATCGACGGGTTAGGAAAGTTCGCCATTGAGGTGCAGTTTGCACCGAGCTTGGCACCGGAAGTCATCGGCCGATCCGACTTCTACGCCAAAGAAGGCGTCAACCTGATCTGGCTTTTGCCGTGGTATAGCTTCGAACAAGTGCAGCGAGCATATGCTTCCGATATTGCGCAAGAAGCCCGTGGTAACTTCTTTGTCCTAGATCAAGAAGCAGAACGGGAATCTCGTGTCCGAGGCACCCTCGTAATTTGGGCAGCGTGGATAGGCGAACGTAGTTTTGAGAGGAAGCTCGTCTCTCTTGACGACCTGACATATCCTAAAGGCGGTCATCCCTTCTTCGTCGATGCAGTCACGCCTGCCATTTTTCGCACAGCAGAACGAAGACGACAGCAAATCTCACTGGATCTCTTGGAAACCAAGGACGACATCGTTCCCAAGCGCAAAGTTATCTTTGACCTCGATGAGCAGCCAGATGAAGAAGGATCGCGCCTGATACGCAGCGCCATCTCCATTTGGTCTGCAGCGAAAGGCGAGTATATCAACTATTCGGGTCATAGTGACAAACTCACTGGCCAAATTGATGCCTACCTCAACTCCAATGATGGCCGACGGCGTGCGGTGATCATCAATCAGATGCTTGTGTCAACCCAAGCAAGACCCTGTATCAAACGGTCCGTGTGGGAGAAAATAGAGCGAGCGGACCTCCACGACCAGCTCGACGATAGCGACCGTTGGGTTGCCTACGTCCATTCTCTGTTCCCAGAAGTGTTCCGTGTGGATCTAAGAAGTGAGGCCCTAGTCGCGGGCAGCCTTCCGACTTGGGCAATCCCCGCTGGGTGAACAGGTGAGACTGGCGGGTGCGCAGCTCGACCTTTCTAGCGCGCCTTTCACCTTACTTAGCCCAACAGAACTTTCCTGCCACCATCAGCTTCCCAAAATCGCACTGCTGCAAACCTTCGTGTCACGCACTGCAAAAATTCGTGTCGCGCTACATACGCCTATATCTTCGACCCCTTCGGCAACCGGAACGAGTTCTCCTCGGGCATGGAGCAATTCGCCGATGACGCAAAGCCGCTGAGCGTAGACATCGCCCCCCAGCAGCTGGCCGAGGTGATGAGCGGCTGGGGCTACGAGATGGCCGAAACCTTCATGACGGTCGGATCGTGAGCGGGTCGGCATACCTCGCGGCGCAGGATCTGATCCTGCGCTTCTGGGCGGTGATCGACGAGGTGGAGGACACCCCCGGCCCGTCCCTGTTCATCGAAACGGGCGCATTGGCGATCGAGAGCTTCCGGGCAGAAGGACCCGAGGAGCTGACCCGTTACTTCACCGCCCGCCGGATGCTGTCGGTGGAACGCCAGCGCGCCACGCGGCACATCTGCAGCAACCTGCGGCTTCTGCCGGGCGAGGGCACGCGGCTGGCCGCCACGATCACCGTCTTCTCGGGCAGCGGGGCACGTCCCCTGCCTCTGGGCACCCCCTCGACGCTGGCCGATTTCACCTTCGACTGCGTCGAGACCGCCGAAGGCTGGAAGTTCCGGGAGGTCTGGGGCGCGGTGGTTTTCGCCGGGGCCGACACGCCGGATCTGAAGAAGGCCGCCGCTGCGGCGAAAGGGGAAGCGGCATGAAACAGGTTGCGCTGATCCATGGCTGGGGCGGCTCCTACGCCGCCACCTGGGAAACGGCGGGCTGGAATGCGGCGCTGCGCGCGGCGGGGTTCGATCCGGTCGGGGTGAACATCGCCGGGCATGGGCCCGAGGGCGGCTCGCATGATCCGGCGGATTATGGCGATCTGGCCGGAGATCTCGCCCAAAAGCTGCCCAAGGGTCTACATGGTGCCATCGGCTTCTCGCTGGGCACCAAGCTTCTGTTGGAGCTGGAGGTGCGCAACCCCGGCGCCAATGGGCGCTTGGTGCTGGGCGGGATCGGCGACAACATCTTCGCGCCGGAAACCATTGGCCCGGCGCTGGTGCAAGCTCTGCGCGGTGTCTCCGGCGAACAGGCCCCGCAGGTGGCGGCCCTGTTGGCCTATGCCGCGAAAAGCGGGGCGGACAACCTGTGCCTCGCCGCCGTGCTGGAGCGGCCCGCCAATCCGGTCCTGCCCGAAGGCCGGCTGATCAAGGCCAAAGCCCCGATTCTGATCTTCAACAGTCGCGACGACGCCGTGGCGCAACCCGATGCCCGGCTTCGCGCCGCGCTGCCCCACGCCCGACACCAGCTGATCGACGGCCCCGGCCATGTCGGCTTGCCTGCGGACCGAACGTTCCGCGATGCCGCCATCGCCTTTCTGACCCACTGACATTCCTAGGGAGGATAATCCGTGTTCGACGATACCAACCCAATGATTGACCGCGTCCGCACCATTCTGCCCAAGATCAGGGCCAATGCCGATAAGGCCGAATCCGACCGCATGGTCCCGAAGGAGAACATCGACCTTCTGAAGTCCACCGGCCTGCACCGCGCCTTCCAGCCCCGCGCCTATGGCGGGCTGGAAATGCCGGTTCCCGAGTTCGAGAACTGCATCGCGCTGATTGCCAGCGCCTGCGGCTCCACCGCCTGGGCCTTCTCCCTGCTGGCGGAACATGCCCATCAGATCGCGCTCTATTCCAAGGAGTTGCAGGACGAGATCTGGGCCAAGGATCCCGACACGCTCGCCTCCTCCTCTATTGCGCCCTATGGCAAGTCGGTCGAGACAGAGGGCGGCGTCCGCTTCTCGGGTGAATTCGGCTGGTCCTCGGGCTGCGATCACGCGACCTGGGCGATCCTGGGCTTCCTGCGCGACGATGCCACCCATGGCAAGGTCTACAGCTTCGCCATCGTCCCGCGCAGTGACTATGAGATCAAGGACACCTGGTTCACCCAAGGGATGCGCGGGACGGGATCGAAGACTATCGTCGTCAAGGACGCCTTCGTGCCCAACCACCGGATCGAAAGCGTGCCCGCGCTGATGACGCTGACCTCGGCGGGCGGGCAACTTTACCCCGACAGCAAGACCTATCACACCCCCTTCATCTATGTCTTCGCCAGCTGCTTCTCTTCAGTCAGCCTGGGGGTCGCGGAACGGATGATCGCGCTCTACACCGAGCGCACGCAAGGACGAGTCCGCGCCTATACCGGCGCCAAAGTCGGCCAGAGCATCCCTGCCTGCATGCGTCTGGCCGAAAGCGCCCATCAGGTGGCGGCGGGCCGCGCTTTCCTGGAAAAGACCTGGGAGGACATGCGCGACCATGCCGCCCGCCGGGCCTATCCCGATCCGCTGAAAATGGCGCATTGGCGGACGAACCAGGCCTATGCGGTGAAGATGTTCGTCGCCGCCGTGGACCGGCTGTTCGAGGCTTCGGGCGGGTCGGCCTGGTTCGAGGATTCCGAGGCGCAGCGGCTGTTCCGCAACGCCCACATGACCGCAGCCCATGCCTATACCGATTACGACGTCAGCGCCCAGATCCTGGGGCGCGCACTGATGGGGCTGGAGCCGGACCCCTCCTTGTTCTGATCCAGCCGACGAACCGGCGCGCCCGGCCCCAGGCGGGCGCGCCTCCCCCCCCAAAAAAATACCCGAGGTCCGTCATGGCCGATACACATCATCCCGCAGCGGAGGGGTTCGACCCCCGCGCCTTCCGCGCCACGCTTGGCTGCTTTGCCACCGGTGTCACGGTGATCACGGCGCAAGCGGAGGGACGCCGCGTCGGCGTCACCGCCAACAGCTTCACCTCGCTGTCGCTGGAGCCGCCGCTGATCCTGTGGAGCCTGATCAAAGCCTCGTCCAGCTATCCGGTCTTCGAAGCGGCCAGCCATTTCGCAGTGAACATCCTGGCACAGGATCAGATGGAGCTGTCAAACCGTTTCGCCCGGCCGGGCACCGACAAATTCGCCGGGATCACGCTGGAGGAGGGCCATGGCGGCTGCCTGCTGCTGCCCGACACCTGCGCCACCCTGCAATGCGCGCGTGAACAGATCCTGGATGGCGGCGACCACTGGATCCTGATCGGGCGGGTGACCGCCTTCGAGAATTCCGAACAGGCCCCGCTGCTCTATCACCGCGGCGCCTATTCCAGCGCCGGGCCGCATCCGCACCAAGCCCGCAGCTGACCCCGCGCAACGACCCGTTTCGACACGTTCAAGGGAGGAGACCTGAATGAAGACCACGAAGAGGAAGACGATCCCGGCACCGGCCGCCGCCGCGACCGCGCTGCTTCTGATGGCCGGCACCGCGCAGGCCATCGACGTTGGCCCGGCCGATTACACTATCCTGCCCAGCGGTACGACGCTGGGGATGTTCTACTGGCAGCACATGTCCTCGGACACGCTGTCGATCGGCGGCACTGAGGTTCCCGGATCGTCCTTCAAGGCCGATGTGGTGATCCTGCGCAGCCTGAACTACTTTCAGATCGGCCAGACGCCCGCCGCCTTCCACATCGTCGCGCCCTATGGCGAGATCGGCAATGCCCGGATCGGCGGCGCGGACCAGCCGACCCGCAGCGGGATCGGCGATGTGACGGTGGGCCTGACAGCCTGGCCGGTCCAGCCCTCCAATCCCGAGACCGGGACCACGCTGGGGTTCTCGCTGTTCGCAACGCTGCCCACCGGCGATTTCGCCCCTGGCAGCATCGGCATCGCCGAAGGGACGACGACGATCACCCCTCAGGTCGGGATCATCCAGGGCCTAGGCGATGGCTGGTATTTCGACGGCGTCCTAGATGTCGCGATCCAGGCGGACCATGACGAAGGCGGCGTCACCCATGAGCGCGACCCCGCGTGGCAATTGCAGACCATGCTGCGCAAGCAATGGGGCCCCGAGACCTCGCTGACCATCGGCTATTCCGGCCAGCGCGGCGGTGACCAGATCGTCGGTGGCGTGAAGACCGGGCTGAAGACCCACCGCGACCAGATCCGGCTGTACGGCACCCATTTCCTGACGCCCACCCTGCAGGTTCAGGGCATGCTGGCCAAGGACCTCAATGTCGAGGGCGGGTTCAAATATAACAGTGTGGCGCAGATCCGCCTCGTGAAGGTCTTCTGACCCTTTCCGGCCCGGAAACCGCTCCGGGCCGTACTTCACTTTAACAAACAGGAAAGCCCATGCCCAGCAGACCGGGAAAGACCATCATCTCCTGCGCCATCACCGGCTCGATCCACACGCCGTCCATGTCGCCACATCTGCCGGTGACGCCCGATCAGATCGCCGAAAGCGCGATCAGTGCCGCAGAGGCCGGGGCGGCGATCCTGCACCTGCATGCCCGCAATCCCGAAACCGGCGCCCCCAGCCAGGATCCGGCACATTATACGCAGTTCCTGCCCCGCATCGCAGCCGCCACGGATGCCATTGTCAACATTACCACCGGCGGCGGACTTGGCATGTCGATGGAGGACCGGATCGCCCCGGCGCTTCAAGCCGCGCCAGAGCTGGCCTCGCTGAACATGGGATCCTTCAACTTCAACATCTCGGGCGCCGAGAAGGCGCTGTCAAACCCGCAACCCTGGGAGGCCGAATACCTGCGCGGCACCCGCAACCTTATCATGTCGAACACCTTTACCCAGATCGAGACGGTGCTGTCCCGGCTGTCGACCGCAGGCACGCGGTTCGAGTTCGAATGCTATGACACCGGCCATCTCTATAATCTCGCGCATTTCGCCGATGCCGGGCTGGTGAAGCCGCCGTTCTTCGTGCAGGCGATTTTCGGCGTCCTGGGCGCTCAGGGCACCGATCCTGAGAACCTGATGCATATGCGCGCCACCGCCGAGCGGCTGTTTGGTGACGATCACCTTCTGTCGGTCCTGGGCGCGGGCCGCGCGCAATTCCCGCTGGTGACCATGGGGGCGATACTGGGCGCGCATGTCCGCGTGGGGTTGGAGGACAACCTCTATATCGCAAAGGGCCAACTGGCCGAAAGTAACGCCCAGATGGTTGCCAAGATCCGCCGCATCCTTGAGGACCTGGGCCATGAGATCGCCACCCCGGACGAGGCCCGCGCGATGCTGGGCACCAAGGGCGCAGACCAGGTGTCCTTCTGATGCGGAGCGGATTTCGCGCGCGCCTGGCCGGGGCTGAACCGCTGCTCGGCACCTTCCTGAAGATCCCCTCGACCCAACCGGCCGAAATCATGGGGTCACTCGGCTTCGACTTCGTGGTGATCGACGAGGAACACGCCCCGCTAAACCCCGAGACCACCGATGCAATCCTGCTGGCTTGCCGCGCGCATGGGATGGCCGGGCTGGTGCGGGTACGCCATGCAGGTGATGTGTTGCGCGTATTGGACAGCGGCGCAGACGGGGTTCTGGTGCCGCATGTGGATAGCGTCCAGGCCGCGCAACAGGCGGTAGCGCTGTCCCGCTATCGCGGTGTGCGGGGCTTTTCTCCCACGACCAGGGCGGGGGGCTTCGGCGCGTTGAGGGCGGAGGAGCAGATCGCCGCACAGGATGCTCGCGTTGCCGTCATCGCCATGATCGAGGATGCCTCCGCCCTGCCCCTCATCGATACGATCGTTGCGGTCGAGGGCCTGGACGCGATTTTCATCGGACGCGCCGATCTTGCTGTCAGCATGGGCGAGGCAATAGCTGAAGGGGGGCTCGACCGGGCCGTCAACCGCATCCAGTCCGCCGCCCACGCTCAAGACCTTCCTGTAATGATCCTCGCCGCAACCCCGGCCGAGATGGAAGCGTTCCGCCGTCAGGGTGCCACAGCTTTTCTATATGGCTCGGATCAGGGGTTTCTAAGGGCCAACGCCGCCCAGGCCAGAACCGCATTAGCGTCAGGACTCGTTCTAGCGTCATAGCGGTGTTGTTGCAAAACCCTGTCTCCCAAGAATTCACATAGCGAATCCATGCGGTTAGACGGGGCGCATAACCCCTCATCGCCCGCAGCACCGCGTCCCGCCGTTGCATCGGTGTCGTCAGGGCTTTCCCAAAAGATCATTCAAAACCACATTGTCGAGCATGACATCTGCCACAAGGCGCTTCAGCTTGGCGTTCTCGGTCTCGAGCTGCTGGAGTGTTGTGACCCCCAATGTTCATCCGGCTGAAGCCTGAGTCCCTTGTTGAATTTGGCGCGGTTGTGCCGACGGAGCAATGGGCGATCTGCGCGGCGTTTC
>NZ_WCHR01000031.1 GCF_008973825.1 Gemmobacter serpentinus
TCCACAGCGCCGCCCGGTCCTGCGCCCATTCCGGCGCTTGGGCAGGGGCGAGGATTTCGACGTGATCGACGCCGCCCCGGGCGCGATAATCGAACGAAAGCCCGGTGCGGTGATCCTCGATGTGGGACGCGCTGCGATAGGCCGCCGCCGCTGTGGCGCTGCGGCCAGCGGATCGCGAAATCATCGTGGCCCGAAGGTGGTAGATCGCCATATCCGCGCCGCACTCTCAAGGGGTTCAAAGGGGAAGTCCGTTCCCCCTTGCCCACACAAACTCGCAAGAGTTTGTATAAGTGGGCACTTCGTGTCTTGCAACCTTCCCGCATTCCGGACAAAAGCACAACCGGAACGAGCAACAGAGCGGCGAAATGGTGGGGACGATTGAACAACAGGTAGCTGAGGCTCAGGCAAAACTGGCCCGCCTCAAAACACGGGCAAAGGCACAGGACACCCGCCGCAAGATCATTGTCGGGGCCATCGTCACAACCGAGGCCCTGAAAGACCCCAAGATCGCCAAGTGGCTGGCTTCGACCCTCCGCAAGAACGCGACCAGGGAAGTCGATCAGAAGGAACTGGCGGGGCTTCTGGCTGACCTCGATGCCAAGGCGCACAGCGCCGGGGCCGGTGAAGCATGAGCGAAGGCAAAGATTCCTTCGAAATCCTGGCCGACGAGCTGGCCCGCATGGGGCAGCAGATCGCCCATCTCCAACGAACCAGCCTTAACAAGACCGAGGCCGAAGCCCTGAACCAGCAACTTGTCCAGGGCGTGGCTTCGATGGCCCAGACCGGGCAAGCTGTCTACGAGGCAATTTCCGAGCGCATGGACCTGCGGTTGGAAAAACTGGCGATGGAAACCATCCTCGCGGCTACCGATGCCGCACGCAGGGCCATCGAGAAAAGCCATGCCGAAACCAGCTCTGCCGCCCGAGACTACGCCAAAGCCGCAGGAGAGGCCCGCAGAGCGGCTTGGCGCTACTTCGGCGGGTTCTGGGTGTGGTTGGCATCGGTCGGCGCTGGCGGGGCCGTTCTGGGGCTTCTGACGGCGTTTCTGATCATGGGCCGGGGTGATGCGCGCGAGTTCGGCCAATATCCCCAAGTCTACTGCACCACCGCAGGGGGCCAGATTGTCGAACAAGACGACGGCAGCTCCTTCTGCGCCATCTGGATCGACCGCCCGTCTCAGTCTGGGGGCTGACCTCGCCGCCGCCTTGCCTTCTTCATGGCAAATTCACCGCTGGCCACAAGCGCAGCCGGTAGGCTTCTGGACGCGATACGGGCGAAAAGCCCTAGTGTTATTAGTGTTACCTACGGAGTAATGTTACGGATGACAGAACGTCTTTATTTTCATGGCATTAACCCTGTGGATAGTTCCGAAAGGTGCGAATCTTGGTTCCGAAAGGTGCGAATCTTGGTTCCGAAAGGTGCGAACGTCGGCTCCGGAAAGCACGAACAATTTTGGTTCCTGATAGTGCGAACGTAGACGGTTCCTGATAGTGCGAACACATGTTATGAGTCAGAATGTCCCTTTTCCCTGATCGTCACCCGCAGAAAGACTTCTTCATTCTCGACATCGCGGATGTCGTGCCCAAAGACGACACCGCCTCGATGGAACACCCGCTGTTCTCGCTGGCGACGAAGCCAGACATGCGCCACCTTCTGTATGAATCTGGCGACAGCAGGTTAGAAATCACCCCGTCATACAACGGCCTGCCGACGATATTCGACAAGGACATCCTGATCTTTTGCATCAGCCAACTGATGCACCTGAAAAATCGGGGGGAACAGATCGGAAAGCGCGTCCGCTTCACGGGCAGAGAGCTGCTTGTGGCAACGAACAGACCAACAAATAACCTCGGATATCAGCGCCTGGAGCAAGCATTCAAGCGCCTGCGCGGGACCACCTTCAAGACCGACATCCGCACGGGCAACAAGATGGAAACCCGAATCTTCGGTCTGATCGACGAAGGCGGATTTGTCATGCGCGATGATGGTTCATGGCGCCTCGACTACTGCGAAGTCGTCCTGTCTGATTGGCTGATGCGCGCGATCGAAAGCAACGAGGTTGTCACAATCTCGCCAGACTATTTCCGACTGCGCCGCCCGTTGGAGCGCCGCTTCTATGAGATTGCGCGCAAGCACTGCGGCGCACAGCCAAAGTGGCAGATTGGGCTGGCCAACCTTCAGAACAAGACGGGCAGCAACGCCCCTCTCAAGAAGTTCCGGTTGAACCTCCGGCAAATCATCGAAGATGACTGCACGCCGTTCTACAAGATCGAGCTGACGGCTGATGATCTGGTGATCTTCCGGCCACGGTCCGCTTCTAGCGCGCTGGCACCTGATATCCGGCTGCCAGAATGGTCCGAAGATAAAGCCCGCGAGGTTGCCCGCGAGAAGGGCAGGGATTACCACGTCCTGCGGTCGGACTGGATGGCCTTTGCCAAGGCCGAAACTGCAAAAGGAAACCCGCCAAAAAATGCCGGGGCAGCCTTTGTGGCATACTGCAAGAAACAGGAAAATCTGCGGCGATAGGAAAATCCTTGCAACGGCGCAACGCGTCACACAGCATAGCCATGCAACGATGCGCAACGGACCCGCAACACCATGAAATACACCCTTTCAGAAGCAGCGGCAGCCACCGGCAAGAACAAGGCGACCATTCAGCGCGCCATAAAAAGAGGGAATATTTCTGCGCCAAAGGGTGAATCTGGATCATATGAAATAGACCCGTCAGAGCTGCACAGAGTTTTCCAACCCGTCGCGCAACGCGTCGCGCAGATCGACAATGCAACGATACGCAACGGCGCGAAACAGGCTGGATTGCCCCCAGATTTCAACGCATTGCAGCGGATAGCTGAACTGGAAAAAGAACTTGCCGTGATGGAGGAACGAAAGAACGGCTTGGAGGAGCAGAAGCGGCATCTGACAGACACCGTGGAGGATCTTCGCAAGCGCCTAGATAGCTCAGAGGGCCGCGTTCTGGCACTGCTGAATGACCCAAGACCGAAAGGCTTCTGGAAACGCGTCTTCGGCTAGCTAGGGCAACGTTTCCGGAAAGGTCAGTCGCCGCATGATACTTGAAGTCTGTAACCCAATGGGTTATATTCTGTCATGCAGTCGGTAGCAGAAACCCCGATCTTCACCCGTCAGACGGAAAAGCTCTTCACCGAGGACGAGAAGCGCGAGCTGATCGACTTTCTGGCGGAGAATCCGTTGGCAGGAGATGAAATCCCGGGAACGGGTGGGGTGCGCAAGGTTCGCTTTGCGGCATCCGGACGCGGCAAGAGGGGAGGGGCGCGGATCATCTACTACTACCTTGATGACACCATGCCGCTCTATGCCCTTCTGGCCTATGCGAAAAACGATCAGGGCGACATGACGCCCGACGAGAAACGCGCCGTCTCCGCACTGTCGGCGGCTCTCAAGGCAACGCGAAAGGAGAAGAGATGAGCACCCTTGGCGACGACTTGATCCAGGCAATGACCGAAGCCCTCGCCCATGCAAAAGGCGAAGGGCCTGCCATCGTCCACGACCCGATTGCTCCGCGGGAAGTGCGCGAACGAGCGAACCTGACCCAAGCCCAGATGGCCCCACTGATGGGCATGAGTCTGTCCGGCTACCGGAAGTGGGAGCAAGGACAACGCCGGATCAGTGGACCGGCTGCAACCCTTCTGCGTCTGATCCAGAAAGAACCAGACATGGTGAAGCGCGCGCTGCTGTCGTAACAAGGCCATTTCGAACGCAGTCGTTGCGCTAAGTTGCGTTTCGACTTCTCTTCGGATAGCGATTTTTCTCGCACCCACTTTGTGAGGAGCTCTGACCATGGCGGACTCAATTTCTTCATTCACAGCCGCAAACAAGGCTGCTTGGAATGCTTCGGCCTCGTTGCACAGTCGAGGAGCGGAATGGGACAGCCTTTTGGAGCAAGCCGCCCGGCCGGATTTTTCCGTTCTGGATCCTGAACTTAGAGAGACGATTCGGGCGCTGGGGCTTGAAGGCAAATCGGCGGCGCAGGTTGGATGCAATAATGCGCGCGAGTTGCTATCGCTTGCGTCTCTGAAGGTAATTCCCTCGGTGGGCATCGACCAATCAGGCGCTTTCCTTGAACAGGGGCGGGTCTTAGCCAAGGCAGCAGGCCTCGAACCCCGCCTGATCGAGGCTGACATCTATGACTTGCCGGACGACGTTGGGACGTTTGATCTGGTGCTGGTCACTATCGGCGTGCTGAACTGGATGCCCGACCTTGGCGGCTTTTTCCGAGTGATCGCGGGGCTTCTCGGCCCTGGTGGCCACTTGTTGGTCTATGAAACCCATCCCGTCATGGAAATGTTCGACCCCGAAAGCGACACGCCTCATGAGCCTGCGATCAGCTATTTCCGCACTGACCCGCTCAAGGAAGAAGGGCTAATCTCATACGACGGGGTCGATCATGGTTCGGGCGAGACAGGCTACTGGTTCATCCATACACTCGGGCAGATCGTGACATCCTGCGCCACCGCCGGGATGACCATCACTTCATTGAAGGAGTTCGGGTATTCGATCCGGGAGCCAGAGTATGACGTGTACGAAGGCCGAGAGGCTCAGATTCCCATGAGCTACCTTTTGCATGCAAGAAAGATGTGATCTCCACACCCCGACAGCATTCTAGCAACCGTCTGCAATGGGCTCCTTCAAGACCTTCGCCGCTGTTTGTTCGAGCGACGGGTTTGCGGGACGAAACGACCATTCGGGTTTTGAAACCAAATGGCCGCTGTGACTGGCTCTACGCCATTGCCATTGCTTCAATTTCGAACAGCAAGCCGGGGATCGCGAGGCAGGTAACGCCTAGTAGGGTCATCGGCGGTGCGACCCGATGGGGTCCGAACCGCATGCCCATCAGGTCAAAGTTCTTCAGCGCCTCGTCGACATCAGTTGCATAGACACTGAGCTTGACCACATTGCCAAGATTCATGCCCGCCCTTTTGAGAACGGCTTCAAGGTTGTCCAAGGCCAGACTGATCTGTGCGCGCATATCGCCTGGATGCTGCGGGGCGCCGTCTTCGTCCACTGCGGTCTGCCCCGCGCAAATCACTTGCCGCGTCGCGCCGTCGATCACCTCGGCTTGGTTGTAGCCCAGCTTGATCGACCAGTCCCAGGGGTTCACTGCCGTCCGTTCCATGTCGCAATCTCCTTGTTTTCAGTTGCTGGAATCGGTGTAGGGCGAAATGGCGCCAAATATTGTCACCATTTTTGATAAGGTCGAGATATGAACGTGAGACTCAGACATGACGCCATCGTGCGCAGCCTTCGCCGCAACGGCACGTCGACTGTTGACGAGCTGGCCGAAGAGGTTGGTGCCTCCCGCCGGACCGTGTTGCGCGATATCGGCGCACTGCGGGACGAAGGCTATGTGATCCATTCCGAGGTCGGCCGCGGCGGTGGCCTCCAGCTTGACCCTCAATCAATGCAGACACGGGCCAAGTTGTCCGTGCCCGAAGTGTTCGCGCTGCTGATCAGCGTCGCGGCAATGCGAGCCGCCGAGAATTTGCCCTTCTCGGAACTTGCCGACGCTGGGTTGGCAAAGATCGAAAAGGCCTTGCCGTCGGACAAGGTGAAAGACCTACGCGCGTTTTTGGAGTGCCTGCACATCGGCCAGCTTTCACCTTTGCAGGATTTGTCGGACATCAGAAAAATGGACCCCGACCTTCTTGGGGCCTTCGAGACGGCGTTTCTGGGCCGGCACTTCATCCGGTTCGACTATAGCGATGCAAAAGAGCGCAAGACCGAGCGGCAGGTGGAACCGCAAGCCATGCTGATCCTGCCCCCCCTATGGTATCTCATCGGCTGGGACCCTGCCCGCGACGACTTCCGCCATTTCCGCATGGACAGGATCAGCAACCCGGAAGCGGTTCCGACTACAAGCTTTCGCCGTCGGCATGTGCCGTTCGAAGATGATGTCTGTCCTTACAGCGAATTGCACCCGGAGCGTCGAAGCAGTCATTCGTGGTAAATGCAGCGCCAACACATTGGGCTCAAAGTGACAGGAGATTGTCATTCCTACAACTCGTGCCCCACCCCCCGTTCGCGCTGAACCTCGGCTTCGTGTTCCTGCTCCAATTCCTTGGCATGCAGCCGCTCAAGCCCCTGAGCTATATCCCGCTCTTCCACCTCCCGGCCCTGCCGGATCGCCGCCAGGCGGGCGGCGATTTCGTCGTGGTCCAACGCCTTCGACCCGGCGCGCAGGCGGTCGGCAAGGCTTTGTGGGGCGGTGGATTTGTCTGATGTCTTTTCGCTGATCGCTGAACGCTGATCCCCGATATCTGAACGCTGATCGCGCAACGCCCAAGCCTCGCGCATCCGGGCGGCAAGATCCTGCGGGCGGTCGCGGTCATGCCCGCCGCCTTCATAGGCAAGCCCGGCCTCGGGCGGCTGCAACCTGTCCAGGACGTGGTCCGCCGCCCGCTCAAGCCAGGTCCGGACATGCCCGGCCAGCTCCTGGGCAACACGCGCCACCTCGGCGGCATGGGCCTTGACCTCATGCCAGACGCGGACGGCGGCAACCTCTTGCCCGCGCTCCTTCAACTGCCATGCGCCCGCCGACAACTGGGGCAGGGGCGGGCGGTCCAGCGCAACAGCTCGGACGGTGTGTTCCAGCGCCTCAGCCTCGTGGCCTTGCTCCTGGGCGACGTGGGCCAGATCCAGCGCCTCGATGCGCTGCGCCTCAAGGGTCCGGTGGTCGATCCGCTCGCCGTGGCCGGCCAGCTCCAGGGCAAGGTTGGCGTCCTGCGCCCATGCCTCGCGCCACCCCTCCAGAACCTCGACGGCGTTCCAATCGCGGTTCTTGGTGGTGAAGCCCTCGGCGGCGATCTCGCGGGTGGTCAGCAGGATATGGGCGTGGTGGTTGCGGTCATCGCCTTCGCGCCCCGGCGCATGAAGGGCGATGTCGGCCACCATGCCCCGGTCCACGAACTGGCGCTGGCAGAAGTCACGCACCAGCTCGACGCGCTGCCCGTGGTCCAGCTCGGCGGGCAAGGCCACCCTGATTTCGCGGGCCACCTGCGAATTCTTCCGGGTCTCGGCCGCCTCGACCGCGTTCCACAGCGCCGCCCGGTCCTGCGCCCA
>NZ_WCHR01000032.1 GCF_008973825.1 Gemmobacter serpentinus
TCGGCTCATCGGCTCATCGGCTCATCGGCTCATCGGCTCATCGGCTCATCGGCTCATCGGCTCATCGGCTCATCGGCTCATCGGCTCATCGGCTCAGGTCCGTGGTGTGAGCCCGTCAGACCTCGCGGTGCCGTCTGTCCGCCATCACACCAGCAGAACTTCCTCATCCGTCCCCGTGCCTTGAGATTTATGCGAGGCGCGCAAGCGCGGTGCGAAAATACCCTTGCGCTGCCCCGATCCATCCCCTAGAGAACGCGACATGCGCTGTGCCGACCCATGATGACAGCGCAACCCGGTGGGGTCATAGCTCAGATGGGAGAGCGCTTGAATGGCATTCAAGAGGTCGGGAGTTCGATCCTCCCTGGCTCCACCAATTTTCAGAACCACACTGGCAGGCCCTGAATCCTTGAATGACAAGGTGATATTGGTTCCAATCCCGCTCTCCAGATTTGAATGCAGGCGCAATCATGCTTGGAGGCGGGCCTGAGGCGATGTGTTGCCCCGCACCCTGCCTTCGACGGAGAGATGAGCCTCAAGTCTGCGTGGTGGCCGGTTTCTGCCCCTTTCTGTGACCTGCTTGCCGCAGCCCGGTTCGCGGTGCCTCAGTTTGCGTTGCAGCGGAGCCGACGAACACACCGCGAATCCCTGTTGGAACCGACGCGAACTTCCTTTGCGCAATTTGGTGAGACAGAGGTTGAAGCCTGCAGCCGAAAAGATCCTGAGGCCCGACCCGACTAACGGGCCGAAAAATTCGATGGGCCGAATTGCGGGGCTGGTGAGGTAAGGTCGGAACAAAGTGCGCGCATCGTGCACGGGATTTGTACGAATGTATTCAGATCTGGCGCGTTTGTTCGCGCAATTTTCTGAATTTACACTTGGGGACGCAGATCGAAGGAGCTAGATAATTGTTGAAAATCAATTTGTTGCGTGGTGACCCCGACAGGACTTGAACCTGTAACCTGCCCCTTAGGAGGGGGCTGCTCTATCCAGTTGAGCCACGGGGCCGATCACGCAGGCGGATCGCCCCCTGAATGCGGGGAAAATCCGGCGGGTGCAACAGATTCCAGCGCGGCGGATGCAGGATTTATCGACGGATCGAAGATGGGATCAGTTGCGGAGGGGACGAAATTTGGCCCACGGCCCCTCCGCCGATCCCTCGCGCCGGTTGAGAGCTTGCTGGCGCGGTGGACTATCCTGATAGCGCTAACATTATCAGCATATCTGCCCTTGGACAAGAGATTCCTTTGCCGCTAACA
This sequence comes from Gemmobacter serpentinus, assembly GCF_008973825.1. Taxonomy (GTDB): domain Bacteria; phylum Pseudomonadota; class Alphaproteobacteria; order Rhodobacterales; family Rhodobacteraceae; genus Gemmobacter; species Gemmobacter serpentinus. The sequence continues at coordinate 1,257 of NZ_WCHR01000032.1, forward strand.
ATAGGGGGCACCCAGACAGAAGGCACCACAAGTGACCAAGCCCCCGCTGAACGATCCGCGCCGCACCCTGACCCTCCGCGATGTCTCGGAGGCTTCGGGCGTCAGCGAGATGACGGTCAGCCGGGTGCTGCGCAACCGGGGTGACGTATCGGAAGGCACACGCGAAAAGGTGTTGGCCGCTGCAAGAGCGCTTGGCTATGTGCCCAACAAGATCGCGGGGGCGCTGGCCTCGCAGCGGGTTAATCTGGTCGGCGTCATCATCCCCTCCATGTCAAACATGGTCTTCCCAGAGGTGATGATGGGGATTTCGGAAACGCTGGAAGATACCGGCTTGCAGCCAGTGGTAGGGATTACCAATTACCTGCCCGATCGCGAAGAATCCGTGCTTTATGAGATGCTGAGCTGGCGCCCCTCGGGCGTTATCATCGCGGGGCTCGAACATAGCGAGGCCGCGCAGGCGATGCTGGAAAGCGCGGGCATCCCGATTGTGGAGATCATGGATATCGACGGCACACCCGTCGATAGCGGCGTCGGGATATCGCATCGGCGCGCCGGGCTGCAGATGGCCGAGGCGATCATCGCGGCGGGCTATCGCAAGATCGGCTTCCTTGGCACCAAGATGGCCGATGACCATCGCGCCCGCAAACGGCTGGAAGGCTTCCGCGAAGGGCTGGCCAAGGCGGGCATCACCCTGTCGGATGAGGAATATTACGCTGGGGGATCGGCGCTCTTGAAGGGGCGCGAGATGACCGAGGCGATTCTGCGGCGCAGCCCGGATCTCGATTTCCTGTATTATTCGAACGATATGATCGGCGCGGGCGGGCTGCTCTGGTGTCTGGAAAACGGCATAGATGTGCCGGGTCAGGTTGGCCTTGCCGGGTTTAATGGGGTGGAATTGCTGGACGGGTTGCCGCGCAAGCTGGCCACGATGGATGCCTGCCGCCGCGAGATCGGTATCCACGCCGCAGAGATCATCGCGGGGAAACGCCCGTCGGGTGTGATCGGGGGGGAGCGGATCGAGCTGTTCCCGACCTTGCAGCCGGGGGATACGATCCGCAAGATCTAAGGCCAAAGGCCCGGCATCAGCCGGGCCTTCTGCTGTTGCGGGTCAGTAGACCAGCCCGTCAAACAGGCCGAAGACGCCTGCGGTGGTGCCGAGGCTGCGGCTCTGGCCGCGATCATTGGCATAGCCGACAATCGCGTTATAGGTGCCCGGCCCGAAAGACCCGTCGATGCCGCTGCGATAGTAGCCGCGCGCGGCCAGCTGCTGCTGGATGCGGCGCCGGTCGGTCGGGCCATAGGCGTTGAAGGCCTGCGCTGCCGGGGTCGCATAGATGCTGGTGCGATAGACCGGCTGCGGCTTGGGCCGATGCGGGCGGTATTGCGGCTGCACATAGGCGGCGGGGGGCGCATAGACGGGCGGTGCGGCGTAGACCGGCGGCGGGGCATAGATCGGCTGATGCTGGCGGCGCGGCTGCTGACGGCGCACGTCATCCAGAATGCGGTCCACCACAATGGCGGCGGCCACGCCTTGCAGGAATTTCTGTTCATTCTTGCCAAGCGCCTGTGCCGGGGAGGGGGCCCCGAGCCCGATGGCCAGCGCCAGCGCGCCAAACAGGCCGGTTTTCAGAATGGTTTTCGCGGAGGTGACAGAAGGCAGCATGTCATGTCCTTTCGGTTGCGGGTTTCGCTGCTGCCAAGGTGGGGGATCTGCCCGTTGACAGGCAAAATCGGTCACGTGATATCTGATAACATCCCAATTTTGTTGCCTCACGGTTGCGCAAGTGCGATAGATTTGGCGTGTAACGCGTAACCGGAGTAATGGTGAAATGGCCGTATTTTCATACGAGGGGGGGACTTCTATCCCCAATCTCAAGAATGTTTTCATGGGCTATTTCTCCTGGAGCAAGGTTGCTGCAGGGTCTGCCGATCTTGGTGTTCCGACCGCGTTTCTCGGCTACGATTTTCACTTGCCCGATGCAAAATGGAACAGCGGCTTCGAGAAGACCGCCGTCGACGGCAACACGATTATGACGGCCGGCTTTTACGGCAACGGGCTTAAGCTCGACAAATCGGACAAGCTTAAATCCGGCACGGTGACAGCCCTTTATTTTGCCGAGATCGGCGGCGGTGACAGTTCCCTGCTGTACGATGTGCGGATCTCCGCCTCGACGATCAAGACCGCTGCCGGGACCTCCAGCATGTCGGATGATTACAAGATCATCAGCGACGCTTTCTCGGGTGACGATTTCATCATGCTTCGGGGCAACAGCATCAATGCGAGGAATGGAAACGATCTGATCTTCTGCTCGAATGATGACGAGTATGTCCTGGGCGGTGCCGGGCACGATGTCTTGGCCGGGATGGCGGGCGACGATCGACTTTATGGCGGGAACGGCAATGACGTGCTCTATGGAGATGGCGGCGCGGACAGGCTGTTGGGTGGCAAGGGCAATGACACGATCTGGGCGGGCACCGGCAATGACACGCTAAAGGGAGGGGCGGGCCGCGATGTCTTTCTGTTCGGCGGCAGTTTCGGCCGCGACGTGATCGGTGACTTCCAGGATGGCACAGACCGGATCGCTCTGTTGGGCGCAAGGTCAATGGCCGATGTCAATATCGTCTCGCTTGGCAATGGCCGCAGCCGCATCGAGGTTGATGGAGGTGGCTCCATCCTGATCAATGTCGGACAGGCGAAGCTCGGCAAGGCCGATTTCGTCTTTGGTCTGAAGGCGGCAGCGCTTCATGACGAGGGGCTGGAGACCTTCTTCGATCAATGGGATTATACCTGATTGCAGGATTGGTCGTGCTGGTCCCGATCCTGTGATCCGGACCCGCGCGCCCTGGCGATCGCTGGGCGCAAGGCCCACGGCTCATGGACCATCCATGCCATCAGGGCTATACGCCGGGCCCGTTCTGCTGTAGGGGCTGGCGTAAGGCTCCGATGATTCCGGGCGCGCCGAGGGCAGGGAGGCCCTGCGCGATGGGGAAAAGCAGGGCCGTCACGGGCCCTTCGCCCCATCTTTGGAACAGACATGACCGATATGAATATTGCGGCACCGCTGGCAGCGGCGCTTGCCGAAAAGGGCTATGAAAGCCTGACCCCCGTGCAACAGGCGGTGATTGCGCCCGAACTGGAAGGGCGCGACGCCCTCGTTTCGGCGCAGACCGGCTCGGGCAAGACCGTGGCCTTCGGCCTTGCCATGGCGCCTGAGGTTCTGGGTGGCGATGACATCCTCAAGCCTGCCGAGGCACCGCTGGCGCTGATCATCGCGCCGACGCGCGAATTGGCGCAGCAGGTCGCGCGCGAACTGGAATGGCTTTATGCCAAGGCAGGCGCGCAGATCGCAACCTGCGTGGGCGGCATGGATTACCGCACCGAGCGTCGCGCGCTGTCCTTTGGCGCGCATATCGTGGTCGGCACCCCGGGCCGTCTGCGCGACCATATCGAGCGCGGCAGCCTGGACATGTCGCTCTTGCATGTCGCGGTGCTGGACGAAGCCGACGAGATGCTGGATCTGGGCTTTGCCGAGGATCTGGAATTCATTCTGGGCGCAGCGCCCGCCGAACGCCGCACGTTGATGTTCTCGGCAACGGTGCCGAAAGAGATCGAAAAGCTGGCGGGCACCTTCCAGCGCGATGCCGTGCGCCTGCAAACGCAGGGCGAGGCGCGCCAGCATGGCGATATCGAATACCGCGCGATCAATGTCACCGCGCGGGACAAGGAACACGCGATCTTCAACATCCTGCGTTTCTACGAGGCGCAAACCGCCATCGTGTTCTGCAAGACCCGGATGAACGTGAATCATCTGCTGGCCCGGATGGGCAATCGCGGGTTCCAGGTCGTGGCGCTGTCGGGCGAACTGTCGCAATCCGAGCGGATGCATGCGCTGCAAGCGTTGCGCGATGGTCGGGCACGGGTCTGTATCGCAACCGATGTGGCCGCGCGCGGCATCGATCTGCCGGGGCTGGAACTGGTGGTCCATGCCGATCTGCCCTCGAACAGCGAAACGCTGCTGCACCGTTCGGGCCGAACCGGCCGCGCGGGCAACAAGGGCACCTCGGTGCTGATCGTGCCGCCCGCCGATTTCCGCAAGGCCAACCGTCTGTTGCAAGGCGCAAAGGTCACTGCAGAATGGGCGAAAGCACCCTCCGCAGATGAGGTGCAGGAAAAGGACGACGCCCGCCTGCTGGAACTGCCGCTGCTGTCGGACCGTCCCGGCGAAGAGGTGGCGCTGGCCAAGCAACTGGTGGAGCGTTACGGCGCGGATCATATGGCCGCAGCCTTCGTGCGGTTGTGGCGTGAGGGGCGCTCTGCCCCTGAGGTGCTGCAAGATGCCGTGGCACCTTCGCAGGCGGCCCCCTCCGCGCCGCGCGACCGCAATGCCTTTGGCGAAGCGGAATGGTTCCTGCTGTCGGTCGGCCATGAGGGCCGGGCCGAGGCACGTTGGTTGCTGCCCAAGATCTGTGACGGTTTCGGCATCACCAAGGCCGAAATCGGCGCGATCCGCGTGCAACAGACCGTGACCTTCGTGCAGATCGCCAAGGCCGTTGCCGGCAAGATCGGCGATCAGGTGGAACTGGAACCGGGTCTGACCATCAACCGTGTCGAGGGCGAGCCGCAATTCAACCAACGCCCGGAACGGGCCGAACGTCCGGCGCGGGCCCCGCGCGGTGACCGCCCCGAGCGGGCTGACCGCCCAGTGCGTGCCCCGCGCGCCGACAAGCCGGCCTATACGCCCAAACCTTCGCGCTTTGTCGAGGATGAGGGCGATGCGCCGCGCAAGCCCTATGCCCCGCGCGAGGACGGTGATCGCAAGCCTTACGCCAAGCGCGACGACAGCGAGCGCAAGCCCTATGCCCCGCGCGAGGAGGGTGCGCGCAAACCTTACGCCCCGCGTGAGGCGAGCGAGCGAAAGCCCTATGTGAAACGCGAAGACGGTGACCGTAAGCCTTACGCGCCGCGTGAAGGGGCGGACCGCAAGCCCTATGGCGCGCGTGAAGACGGTCCGCGCAAGCCTTATGCGGCCCGCGAAGATGGCCCGCGCAAGCCCTATGTCAAGCGTGAGGATGGCGACCGCAAGCCCTATGCCCGCCGCGATGGCGATGACGCTGCGGCCCCCCGCAAGCCCTATGTGAAACGGGACGCGGCTCCGGCGCATGACGAGGCCCCCAAGCGCGCCTATGCGCCGCGTGGCACCGGCGCCGAGGGGGGCGACCGTAAACCGCGCTGGAAAGCGGGTGATCGCAGCGAGGCCCCCGCACCGCGTTCCGCTGGCTTCAAATCGCATGGCGGCAGCAGCGACAAGCCGGGGCGTGCCTTCGGTGCCAAGTCGCACAAGACCGAAGGCAAGACCTTTGCCGCGAAGCCGGCCCGCGCCAAGCCCGCGCCAAAGCCGATTGACGCGCGCGACACCTCCAAGCGTTTTGTGCCGCCGAAAAAGAAGTAAGGTCCGACCCTAGCGGGGATGGACAGGAAAACGGGCGGGGTCAGTGGTGACCCCGCCCGTTTGTCGTTCACGCGGTACTTTGTGGTTCGCGCGGTATCGCGCCTGCGTTCCATGCCTGCGCCGATCGGCACCGGGCCCTTAGTCCGGGATCATTGCCTTGATACCCGCGACATGGGCGGCGCTGGCCGCCGTCGCATCCGTTGCGAGGGCCGCAACCTCGGTCATCAGGGTTTCAGGCGGGCAGATGCGGTCGATCAGGCCCCAGGCCAAGGCCTCGGCTGCCTCGATCCGGGCACCCGCCATCAAGATCATCTTGGCGCGGGCAGGTCCGATCAGCGTTGCCAGTCTGCCAGGGTCGGAGGGCTGCGGCAGGAAGCCGAGCTTCATCACCGGATAAAAGAACTTGGCCCCCGGCACCGCGAGCCGCAGATCACAGGCCAGTGCCATGCCCATGGCCCCCCCGGCCAGCGTGCCGTTCAGCGCGGCGATGGTCAGGCAGGGCAGGGCGGCAATCGCCCCCGACAGCCGCTCCCAGACCGGGTCGGTCGCAAGCCCCGCCCGCGCCTCGTCCAGATCGGCCCCGGCAGAAAACACCTTGCCGCTGCCGGTCAGCACGAAGACCCGCGCCGCTTCGCGCGCTGCTGCCTCCGCGGCTTGGGACAGGTCTTCCAGCATGGCGCGTGTCAGCGAATTGGCCTTGTCGGGCCGGTTCAGCGTGACGGTCCAGACCCCGCCATCCTTTGTGATGTCGATCATATCAGCCCTATTTCTTGACGAATATCGGGGTCACGCAGCGATATCTCTTGCCCGCAAAAACGGTCGGCAGCCGGATCACACATCCAGACCAGTGCCCTTGCGGGCCAATCGGCGGGGATGTGATCCTCCCATGCCAGTTGGCTGACAGGGTTGATGCGTGAATTGCGGATCTTCACCTGCATGTCGGTGGCGACGGTTCCGGGCGACAGGCCCATGACGCGCAGCCAGCTGCCTTCTTCTTCATGCAATGCGCGGGTCAGCATCGCCGCCCCGGCCTTGGAGGCGCAATAGGCGCTCCAGCCGTCCAGCGGTCGATGGGCCGCCCCAGATGACAGGGTCAGCACACTGGGGCGCTTCGCCCCGCGCAACAGCGGCAGCGCCGCGCGCATCCCGTGAAACACCCCGGTCAGGTTCACATCGATCAGACGGGCCCATGCGGCAGGGTCGGCCTCCCACAGACGGGCGATTGGATCGATGACGCCCGCATTGTTCACCAGCACATCCAGGCGTCCCCATTCGGCCCTGATCTGCGCAAAGGCGGCCTCGACCGCGGCCCATTCGGTGATGTCACAGGGCAAGGCGAGGATCTGCGGGCCGATTTCCTGCGCCAGTTGTGCAAGGGCTGTCGCATCGCGGGCGATCAGCGCGACCCGCGCCCCCGCATCGGCAAAATACCGCGCAGCAGTCGCGCCAATCCCCCGGCTGGCCCCGGTAATGGCAACAACTTGATCGCGCATCGCTTCGCTCTCCTTCCATCCGTTGCGAAAGGTTGTTACCCCATTGCGCAAGGCCCCGGAAAGCCCCGACAGTGACATGCGCCAGCGACGCGCAAGACATGTCGACATCTTGACCGGGCCAGAACGCTCACGGATGCTTCGCGCGATTTGAAGCAGGAAAGGATTGGATAATGCGTCAGTGGAAAATCTTGTGCACGACGGCTGTCGTGGCGCTGGTATCGGGCAATGCGGCTTTGGCCGATGTGACGCCGGAACAGGTCTGGGAGAACTGGAAGGCCGTCAGCACCTCTTATGGCCAGACGCTGACCACCGCCAGCGAGGCCCGCGAGGGCAATGCGCTGGTCGTGAAGGGCATCACCATGACCTCGAAGCAGGACGGGGCCGAGGCCACGATGCTGCTGGATCAGGCGATCTTCACCGATCAGGGCAATGGCTCGGTTGTCATGACCATGAGCGAAACCTCGAAGATGGAGGTGAAGACCCCGGCTGTTGAAGAGACCCCTGCGACCACCAGCCAGATCTCCATCGCCAATCCGGGCATGACCGTCACCGTTTCGGGCACGCCCGAGGCGATGCGCTATGAATTTGTCGGCCCTTCGGTCACGCTGAGCCTCGATTCCATCGATGGCGGTGGCGAAGTGCCGGACGACATGAAAGTCGAAGCGGTGCTGACCGGGCTGAAAGGCAGCTATGACATTGCCGGCACCACCGACAAGACCATCGCCTCCAACGCGACGCTGGACGGTCTGGCCATCGGTTTCAGCGGCTCTGACCCGGCGGAAGGCAGCAAAGTGAATGGCAGCGTGAACCTTGCCGGGATCGCCGCCACCTCCAATTCCGCGATGTTCGGCGATATGGCCAATATGGCGGCGGCGCTGAAGGCCGGCACCAAGATGGATGGTGACATCACCTATCAAAGCGCCAGCATGGACATCACCGTGGTTGATGCCTCTGGCGAGACCAAGGTGCAGGGCACCAATGCGGGCGGCGCGCTGAACTTTGCGATGGATGCGGCGCGTCTGGCCTATGGCGGCACGGTAAAGGATGCCTCGGTCACGCTGTCGGGCGGGCAACTGCCCTTCCCGCAGGTCAATCTGGCCTATAAGGAAGGTGCCTTCGATCTGGTGATGCCGCTGCAGAAAAGCGACACGCCTGCCGATTTCAGCTTCATGACCAAGATCGCCGATCTGACCATCTCGGACGAGGTCTGGGGCATGTTGGATCCGGCCGCGCAACTGCCGCGTGACCCGATCACCGTGCATCTCGACACGACCGGCAAGGTCAAGCTGAATGCCGATCTTATGGACGAGGCGGCGATGGGCCAGATGGAGGCAAATCCGGGCGAGTTGCACGCGCTGGACCTCAAGGCGCTGGAAGTGAAGTTCGGCGGCGCGCAGGTCACCGGCAACGGTGCGATGACCTTCGACAATACCGACCTTGCCACCTATGGCGGTGTGCCCGCCCCGACCGGCACTGTCGATCTGAAGGCCGTGGGGCTGAATGGCCTCTTGGACAAGCTGATGGCCATGGGTCTGGTCCCTGAGGATCAGATGATGGGCGCACGCATGATGCTGGGGATGTTCGCCAAGATGGTTGAGGGCGAGCCAGATACCATGACCTCCAAGGTGGAGTTCAAGGACAAGCATCTGTTCGTGAACGGGATGCAGCTGCAATGATTGTCATATGTCGTTTCTGCGCAAGCAGGGACGACAAACCGATGTAAGCTGATGACAGACGGGCCGCCCCATCGGGGCGGCCTTTTCCTTGGGATAGGGGTGGATGATGGCAGAAGTTTTCGCGGCATTGCACCGGGCGGTGGTGGACGGGATCGGCGCACGACTGTTCACGCTGTCGGTACAGGACGCGGCGGCGGGGCTGGCGCGGCGGGCCTATACCTCCGATCCGGTGCATTACCCGACCTCGGTCCCCAAGCCGATCCAGCATGATGACTGGAGCCGCCGCGTGCTGGTCGCAGGCGAAACCTTTGTCGCCAATACCACTGCCGAATTTGCGCCCTATTTCTTTGACCATGCCTTGATCAACAGCCTTGGCCTTCAGGCTGCGGTGAACGTGCCGGTGATCGTGGATGGTGCCGTCCTTGGCACGGTGAATGTGCTGGATGTCGAGGGGCATTTCACGCCGGAACGTGTCGCCACGCTTCAGGCACTGATTGATGCCCGGATGGTCGACCTTGCCCCGGCCATGCGGGCGGCGGGGCTGGGTGGCACGATCCATGAGGCCCGACTGGCCCGCCTGCGTGTCCGAATGGTGGAGGCGGGCGTGGATCTGGTGGCCCTGGCCCCCGGCGCGCATCTGCGCTGGCTGACCGGCCACGCGCCCTTCGCCGACGAACGCCCCTGCCTTGCGTTGATCGGGCATCGGATCGCCGGGTTCCTGGTGCCGGGGGTGAACGCATCCGATGTCCGGCAGCACAGCGACTGGCCGTTCTGGGAATGGGCGGATGCCGATGGGCCGGGGCGGGCCTTGGCGCAGGCCTTGGCCGAAATCGGGCCAGTTGCACGGCTGTCGCTGGATGAGACGATGCGCGCCGATCATGCGCTCATGCTGCTGGAGGCCCTGCCGGGTGTCGCGCGCGGCTTTGCAACCGAGACAGTGGGCTATTTGCGGCTGCGCAAGGATGCGGCAGAGATCGCGGCTTTGCGTGAAAATGCCCGCATTGCCGATCTGGCGCAGACCGCCTTGCGCGCGGCGATCCGCCCCGGCGTGACCGAGGCAGAGCTGGCCGACATCGCCCGCGCGGCATTTGCCGCCGAGGGCGCGGTGGCAGAGTTTACCATTGTCGGCACCGGGGCGAACGGGGCCTTCCCGCATCACCACACGGGCATGACACAGGTGCAGACGGGCGATGCCATCGTCTGCGATATCGGCGCGCACAAGGATGGCTATTATTCCGATATCACCCGCATGGCCTGCTGTGGCGCGATGCCCGATGGCTATGCCGAGGTGCATCAGGTGGTCGATGCGGCGGTTGAGGCGGCATTGGCGGCAATCCGCCCCGGTGTGCGGGCACGCGAGGTGGACGCAGCGGCGCGCGATGTCATCACCGCGGCGGGGTATGGGGACTTTTTCACCCATCGCACCGGCCATGGTGTGGGGCAGGAGATCCACGAGCCACCCTATATCACCGCCGTCGCGGATCTGGTGCTGGAACCCGGCATGGTCTTCACCATTGAGCCGGGAATCTATCTGCCCGACCGTTTCGGCATCCGGCTGGAAGAGGTCGCGCTGGTGACCGAGACCGGGCACGAGATCCTGTCGCGCCTCAGCCGCGCGGCCTTTGTGTCATAAGGCTTGCGCAAAGGCCGCGCGCGACTTAGCTCCTTGAACGACAAGGAAGGACGCCGCATGACCGATCTCGCCCAAATCACCGAAGCCATGCTTGATGCCGCCCGAAAGGCGGGGGCCGAATCCGCCGATGCGCTGGTGGTGCAGGGCACCTCGCTGTCGATCGACATCCGGGCGGGCGCGCTGGAACAGGCCGAACGCGCCGAGGGGATCGAACTGGGGCTGCGGGTCCTGATCGGCGGGCGGCAGGCCTGCGTCTCGGTCTCTGACACTTCTGCGCGCACGCTGTCGGATATGGCCGAACGCGCGGTCGCCATGGCGCGTGAGGCGCCGGAAGATCCCTATGCCGGTCTGGCCGATCCGGCCCAGATCGCGCGCGATTGGGATATTTCCGCCTATGATCTGGTCGATCAGGGCCCGGAACCTTCGGCCGAGGCACTGGAACGGGCCGCCCGCGCGGTGGAGGCCGCAGCCCTTGCCCATAAGGGCATCACGCAGGTGCAGGCCTCTGCCGGGTATGGGCGGCGGCAGATGTATCTGGCGGCCAGCAATGGCTTTGCGGGGGGCTATGCGCGCTCGGCGCTGTCGCAATCGGCGGTGGCATTCACCGGCGAAGGCACCGCGATGGAGCGCGATTATGCCGGGGAATCCCGCGTCTATGCCGCAGACATGCCCAAGCCTGAAAGCATCGGTGCCTTGGCTGCCGAACGCGCGCTGGCCCGCGCCGGTGCCCGCAAGCCTGCCACCGGCAGTTTCCCGGTGCTGTTTGACGAACGCATTTCGCAAAGCCTGATCGGGCATCTGCTGTCGGCAATCAACGGTGCCTCCATCGCGCGCGGCTCCAGTTGGTTGCGCGACGCCTTGGGCCAGCAGGTGCTGCCCAAGGGGTTCGACCTGATCGAAGACCCGCATCGCCCGCGCATTTCCGGCTCGCGCCCCTTTGATGCCGAAGGATTGCCGACGCAGCGGCGACTGGTGGTTGAGAATGGCGTGCTGACCGGCTGGACGCTGGATCTGGCCACTGCGCGCAAGCTGGGGCTGCAAAGCACGGCCAATGCCGCGCGCGGCACCACCGCGCCGCCCTCGCCCGCGACCTCGAATATCGACCTGACGCCGGGCACCGCCAGCCGCAAGCAATTGCTGGGCCAGATGGGCACCGGGCTGCTGGTCACCTCGCTGATCGGGTCGACCATCAACCCGACGACCGGCGCCTATTCGCGCGGTGCCTCGGGCTTCTGGGTTGAGGATGGCGAGATTGCCTATCCGGTGAATGAATGCACCATCGCGGGCAGCCTGCCCGAAATGCTGCGCGATTTCGTCGCCGCCAATGACGCCCGCCCGCATCTGGCGACGCGCGTGCCGTCGATTCTGATCGAGGGGATGACGCTTGCCGGAAAGTGATCTGGCCCTTCTGACCGAAGCCGCGCTGCAGGCCGGGCATATCGCGCGCGGCTTCTGGCGGCAGGCGCCGCAGGTCTGGGAAAAGCCGGGCCTCGGGCCGGTGACAGAGGCCGATCTGGCGGTGAACACCCATCTGCGCGGGGTCTTGCGCGCGGCCCGCCCCGATTACGGCTGGCTGTCGGAGGAAGATCCCGATGACACCGAGCGGCTACATGCCGGACGGGTCTTCGTGCTGGATCCGATTGACGGCACCCGCGCCTTCATCGCGGGCGAAGAAAGTTTCGCCATTTCCATCGCCGTGATCGAGGACGGGCTGCCGGTCACCGCGCTGGTCTATCTGCCCGCGCGCGATCGGCTTTACACCGCCACCGCCCATGGCCCGGCGCTTTGTGACGGCCAGCCTATTCAAGCCAGCACCCGCGCCGGGCTGGAAGGGGCCACCCTGCTTGCCACCAGCCCAACCATGGCACCGGACCATTGGCCCGGCGGCGTGCCGGAGGTGAAGCGCAGCTTTCGCGCCTCGCTGGCCTATCGGATGTGTCTGGTGGCAGAGGGGCGCTATGACGCCATGCTGACGCTGCGCCCGGCATGGGAATGGGATATCGCGGCGGGGGCGCTGATTGCGGCCCGCGCCGGTGCCGTGGTCACCGATCGGCAGGGGCACGCCTTGCAGTTCAACAATCCGCATCCGCAATCTGATGGGGTGATCGCCGCTCCTTTGGGCCTGCACAGCGCCTTGCGGGCGGGTCTGGATGGCTGAGGTCCTGAACCTCTATCTGCCGGATCATCTTCGGCAGGATCATGAGGCGGGCAAGGTCAATATCCTGTCGCAGCTTCTGGCGGCCCTGCCGGATTGGCAGCCGGTCTTTCACCCCGAGGCTGAGGGGCTGACCCAACCGCATGGCGGCTTTGGCCTGACCTACATGCAGGAGCCGCGCAGGCTGGCCACGCTGTGTCTGCGGCGGACCTATTGGTATCCGTTCTGGCGGATGGAGCGCACCAATGAACGCTGGAATTTCGAGGTGGCCCACAAGACCCCGAATTATCGCCGCATCCCGCCGCGCGCGCGGGCCTTCCACCAGAGGCTGGCCACACGGATTCTGGACGGGCGCGAGTTCCGGCGCGAGGGGTTTGTCTTCGTGCCGCTGCAAGGGCGGCTGAGCGATCACCGGTCTTTTCAGAGCATGAGCCCGATTGCCATGCTGGAAACCCTGCTGGAACGGCAGCCGCTGCCGCTGAAGGCAAACCTGCACCCGGCCGAGGTCTATACCGAGGCCGATCACGCCGCCCTGGCGCGGCTGGCAGCCCATCCCCGGTTCGAGCTGGTCAGCACCCCGTCCGGCGACCTGCTGGCGGCCTGCGATTTCGTTGCCTGCCAGAACTCATCCCTGGCCTTTCAGGCGATGATCCTTGGCAAAGGGGCCATGCTGTTTGCCGGGATCGATTTCCATCACCCGGCCGGATCGGTGCTGCGCGACGGGCTTGATCTGGCGCTGGAGAGGGGCGCGCTGCCCCCCGAACAGATGACGGAATATCTGTGGTGGTTCCTGAAGCAAGAGGCCATCGACGCGCAGGCCGAGGATGCCCCCGCCCGTATCCGCAGCCTGTTGAGCGCGCGGGGCTGGCCCTAGGCGCGGGGCCTGACCCGATGCGTGAAGCGCAAGCCGGGCAAAGTCGGGTAAGTCTTGCAAGATGTTCAAGCGCAGGCCTTGTGCGGTGCCTGCAATCCGAAAGCCCGGCCAAAAGAAAAGGCGGCCCGCTGCGGGGCCGCCTTTCTTTAGGACCTGTCAACGCCTGCGATCAGATCGCGGAATTGATCCAGTTGGCCAATGCGGCTTTCGGTGCGGCACCTGCCTTGTTGGAAACGACCTCGCCATCCTTGAAGATGAACAGTGCCGGGATCCCGCGCACGCCAAGCGCGGTCATGTTCTCGGGGTTCTCGTCCACGTTCACCTTGACGATCTTCACCTTGCCTTCCAGCTCGGCGGCAAGTTCCTCAAGGGCGGGGCCGATCTGACGGCACGGGCCGCACCATTCGGCCCAGAAATCCACGACGACCGGGATCGTCGACTGGCGCACTTCGGCGTCAAAGGTGGCATCGGTGACGGCAACGGTAGCGGCGCCCATGATCTTTCTCCAAGGCTATCTGTCGGGAAATGAACCTAAGGACGACCCTGCGCCGCGTCAAGCAGCCGCCGCCTGCAGGTCCGCCCCGCGTTTCCTGCATGGCTCGTGCACCGGGGCGCGTGGCGATGCAAGAAGCCCCTCCGCCCGGCTTCGCGGCATCCCCAGGGGAGGGAAGAGGGGCGAAGACGGTCGAAGGGGCGGGGGCCGGGGAGAGGAGGCCCCCCGGCGGCGCAGCTGGGCCTCAGAAGAAGCCGAGCTTGTTGGGCGAATAGCTGACCAACAGGTTCTTCGTCTCCTGATAGTGATCGAGCATCATCTTGTGGGTTTCACGCCCGATGCCGGATTGCTTGTAGCCGCCAAAAGCCGCACCCGCCGGATAGGCGTGGTAGCAGTTGGTCCAGACACGACCCGCCTCGATGCCGCGCCCGGCGCGATAGGCGGTGTTGGTGTCGCGGCTCCAGACGCCCGCGCCAAGGCCGAACACGGTGTCATTGGCGATCTCCAGCGCCTCGTCCAGCGTCTTGAAGGTGGTCACCGACACGACCGGCCCGAAGATCTCCTCCTGGAAGACCCGCATCTTGTTGTTGCCTTCAAAGATGGTGGGCTGGATGTAGAAGCCGTTCGACAGATCGCCGCCAAAGCTGTTGACCGACCCACCTGTCAGCACTTTCGCGCCTTCCTTGCGGCCGATCTCGAGATAGGAGCTGATCTTGTCATATTGCTCCTGGCTGGCCTGCGCGCCGATCATGGTGGAGGTGGCACGCGGGTCACCGGCCACGATGGCCTCAACGCGTTTGATCGCGCGTTCCATGAAGCGATCATAGATCGATTCCTGCACCAGTGCGCGCGACGGGCAGGTGCAGACCTCGCCCTGGTTCAGCGCGAACATCGCAAAGCCTTCCAGCGCCTTGTCGAGAAACGCATCATCCTCGTTCATCACATCGGCGAAAAAGACGTTGGGGGATTTGCCGCCCAGTTCCAGCGTGATGTTGGTCAGGTTGTCGGCGGCGGCCTTCATGATCATCTTGCCGACCGGGGTGGAGCCGGTGAAGGCGATCTTGGCGATCCGCTTGGAAGACGAAAGTGCTGCGCCCGCCTCTTCGCCGATGCCGTTCACGATGTTCAGCACGCCCGGCGGCAGCAGGTCTTCGATGAACTGCATCAGATACAGGATCGAGGCCGGGGTCTGTTCCGCCGGTTTCAGGACCACGCAGTTGCCGGCGGCCAGCGCAGGTGCCAGCTTCCATGCCGCCATCAGGATCGGGAAGTTCCACGGAATGATCTGGCCCACAACGCCCAGCGGCTCATGGAAGTGATAGGCCACGGTGTCATTGTCGATCTGCCCGATCGAGCCCTCCTGCGCGCGGATGGCACCGGCGAAGTAGCGGAAATGGTCGATGGTCAGCGGGATGTCGGCGGCCATGGTCTCGCGCAGCGGCTTGCCATTGTCCCAGGTCTCGGCAATCGCGATGGCCTCGAGGTTCTGCTCGATGCGGTCGGCGATCTTCAGCAGGATGTTGGAGCGTTCGGTGACGCTGGTTTCGCCCCATTTCTTGCGGGCGGCGTGGGCGGCATCCAGCGCGCGTTCGATATCGGCGGCATCCGAACGGGCAACCTCGCAGACCACGGCACCCGTGACCGGCGAGACGTTCTGCATGTAGCGGCCGGATTTCGGCGCGACCCATTCGCCGCCGATGAAGTTGTCATAGCGGGTCTTGAAGGGGGCGGCCTTCAGATCGAAGGTTTCAAGTTTGGTCATGGTTCTCTCCTCCTGAATAGCCGCTCTCCCTTGCGGCTGATGACTGTGATCTTGCGGGGGATCCGCTGCTCGGTCACCCCGGTCGGAACAGGGCAGGGGCGGGGTCTGTCGCAGATTTGAGACAGATCGGCGTGCCCAAAGCCCTGCTAGTTTCGTGCCCCCATCTTGCGATGGAAGGTGGCGCGGCTGATGCCAAGGCTGCGGGCCGCGGCCGAGGCATTGCCCTGATTGCGGGCCAGTGCGCGCAGGATCACGCCGCGTTCGCCGTCCTCCAGCCCGTCGGGGCCAGTCTGTCCCAGAAGGTCGGCGGCAGGCAGGGATTGCCGGCGCAGATCGCCGCGCAGCCCGAAATGCTGGCGCGCGGCACGGCTGGCGCCGATCACCAGATCATCGCCATCCACCGCCAGCAGCGCGCCTGCGCCCCGATCCAGACCCGGCACGAAAACCAGCCGGGCCTGCGGGAAATACGCGCGAAACAGATCGGCCTCGATCCGCCGCGCGGCCTCGGCCACCGACAGCGCGACAAGCTGCATCACCGCATCGGTGCAACCCGGATTGGCGGAAGATACATCCAGCACGGCGGTCAGCTGGCCCTCGGCATCATGGATTGGTGCCGAGCTGCAGCTGAGCCCGATATGGGCGGGCAGGAAATGCTGGTCGCGCAGGATGGTGACGGCGCGCCCTTCGGCGATGCAGGTGCCGATCCCGTTGGTGCCCGCCTCGCGTTCCGACCAGTCGGTGCCGGTCCAGAGACCGGCCTCGGCGAAATCGCGATCCTCGCCGGCATTGCCGCGCCGTTCCACCGGCACACCGTCGCGGTCGCTGAGGACAAGGCAGGTGCCAAGCCCACCCACGGCGCGGAACAGCCGGTCCAGCGTGGGGGCTGCGGTGCGGATCGTGGGTTCCATCGCGCTGCGCAGGCGGGCCAGTTCGGCGTCAGACATTCGGGCCGCGGCGCGGCGTGTGGCGGGGTCCAGCCCGTGCACCCGCACCGAGCGCGACCATGAGGCCGCGATGGGCGAGCGCGCAGCCTCGCCCGCCAGCAATGCCGCCTCGATCCGGGCGACATGTGTTCTGTGATCGGCAGTAATCATGCGTGCCTCCCCTGATCCGCATGGCGGGGATCAGAGTAGCGCAACCACCGGGCGCGTCATTCAGACCTTAGTCTAACATGGCGGAGAACCGCAGGCTCTTTCCTGCATCACGACGGGGGGGGCGAGACAGCGTCCCGCAGCAGAGTGCGGCGTGATCCGAGGGGGCGTCGCGCTTTGGAAGGGACGGGGAACGCAAAATCTGTGCCGTATCATGACGGCATCCGCCGCGCTGTGCCGAAATCGGATGCGGGCGATCCGGGGGACGAAGCCCGACAGGCCCGGGCGGCAAGGCAAAAGAACGGCTTTGAAGCGGAGCACCGGAGCGGATCTGCGCAGTTACCCCATGGCAGACGGGGTGCCGCAAGGCCGCATGTGGCGGCCCTGCGGAAAAGGGGTCATTCCGCTGCGGAATCCCAACCAGAGATCGCCTTGACCTCAAGAAATTCCTCGATCCCCCAATGGCCACCCTCACGCGCGCGGCCCGAGGCCTTGATGCCGCCGAAGGGGCTGCCCGCCGCGCGGGATTTGCCGTTCATCTCGACCATGCCGGCGCGAAGGGCGCGGGCCAGCCGGTTGCGGCGATTGCCGTCCTGGCTTTGGACATAGTTGGTCAGACCGTAAGGCGTGTCATTGGCAAGGCGCACCGCCTCTTCCTCGGTGTCAAAGGGTATGATCGCCAGCACCGGCCCGAAGATCTCTTCGCGCTCGATGGTCATGCCAGGGGTCACATCGGCAAAGACGGTGGGCTGCACATAGAAACCACGATTGAGATGTTCGGGGCGTCCCAAGCCCCCCGCCACTAGCCGCGCGCCCTCATCAATGCCCTTCTGGATATAGGACTGGATCTGGTTCCATTGCCGCTCATTCACCACGGGGCCGATATGGCGGCCATCCTGCGAGGGCGGGCCGACCTCGATGGAACGGGCAATGGCGGCGGCCTTTTCCACGGTCTGGTCATAGATCGACCGTTCCACCAGCATCCGCGAGGGCGCGTTGCAGGATTGGCCCGAATTGTTCATCATATGACGCACGCCGCGTTCTACCGCCTTGTCGTCGGCATCGGCAAAGATCAGGTTGGCCCCCTTGCCGCCCAGCTCCAGCGTGACGCGTTTCATCGTCTCGGCAGCGGCCTTGCTGATGGCGCGGCCCGCGCGGGTCGATCCGGTGAACGAGATCATCTCCACATCCGGGTGCTCCGACAGGCGGCTGCCCACGCCCGCACCATCGCCATTCACCAGATTGAACACGCCGGCAGGCAGACCAGCATCATGGCAGAATTCGGCAAAGAGCAGCGATGAAAGTGGGGCCTCTTCCGAGGGTTTCAGCACGCAGGGGCAGCCCGCCAACAGGGCCGGGATCACCTTCAGCGTGACCTGGTTCATTGGCCAGTTCCATGGCGTGATCAGGCCAACCACGCCAATCGGTTCCAGCGCGATGCGATCATTGGGGGCGTGTGGGCCCAACGGGCGGACCCATTCGATCTGATCGAAGGCGGTCAGGAAGTTCGAAAGATGCCAGGACAGGCTTGGCGCCTGGCTTTCGCGGGCCAGCTTGATCGGGGCGCCCATTTCCAGGCTGATCGCCTGGGCCATTTCCTCGGCCCGTGCCTCATATTGCGCAAGGATCGCTGCGACATAGGCGCGCCGTTCAGCGGGCGGCGTTGCGGCCCATGCCGGGAAGGCGGCTTTTGCTGCCGCCACCGCGCGGTCGCAATCGGCGGCCGACCCCAGCGAGATCACCGCGCAGGGCTCTTCCGTGGCCGGATCGATCACCGGATAATCGCGGGGCGCGAGCGGGGCCACCCATGCGCCGTTGATATAGAAGTCGCGTTTCTCGATCATGCTCTGGTCTCCGTCATGCCGCCACGTTCACGGCGCGCGCATGGTGACAGGCCGGATCGCGAGAGACAAGCCGCGTTTGATCAAATTGCGCTGCGCTGGCCAAAGACCTGCGGATCAGTAATTGACCCAGCTTTCGGGGTCATAGCCGAAGCGTTCCAGATCCTTGCCGCAAAGCGGGCGGGCAAGGGCTGCAAGCTCTGGCGTATAGATGCGGGCGGCGGTCTTGCTCGGGTTGCGCGGGCGTTCCAGCTGCGACATCACCCAGTCCTCGGGAAAGCCAAGCGGACGGGTCAGCGCCAGAAAGCCTTCCTGCAACTGATCCTCGATCCGCCAGATCGCGCTGTAATTCAGCCGGTCGACCATCAGCACTTGCGACTGGCTATCCCAATGATGGTCGCGCCGCCCCTCGGGGATGGTCGCGACATAGCGCAGGAAGGTGTCGAAGGGCACCAGCGTGCCGGCATCGCCCCCCGGCAGGCCATGCGCGCGCGCAAAGGCGCGCAGCGGCTTGAGCCGGGATTGCCGGATCGATCGCGGATAGGCGGAATCGCGACCATCGGGGCTTTTCAGATGGCCGTCATGGAACTTGTTCTTCCAGGCCGAGGCCAGCCGCCCATAGGGATTGCGCACGAAACCATAGGTTTCGTAGCGGTCGGGATGACGCAGGAAGTCGATGTAATCGCCCATTGGGGCCACCGGAAAGCGCCGCGCGATCTTCAGCATAGGCCAGCGCCCTTCTGACGGATCATCGCGCCCCAGATGCAGCCGGAAGCCTTCGGTCAAAAGCGCCCGGGTGAAGGTGGTCAGCACCTTGGGGTTCAGCATCACGGCCACATGCGCCGGGCGATGCAGGAACAGCTTGAACGGGCTGAAATGACGGTTGGGCAGCAGCATCTGATCTTTGTCCGACAGGGTGCTGTGTCGTTAGCATCGGGACAGCGGCCCGTCCAATGGCCTTCGCGCAGTCAGGAGATTTTCCGCGCAGGCCTGAAATCGGAGAAAACTTCTGCATTGCGCAAGCCGGATGGAGTTTCGGCCTTCTTTTGCCATCAAGCGGGTGCAGGGGGGTTCCAAATGCCGGATGAGGGTTTATGTTCCCTGCGAAACCCTGAGGAGCTGACGCAATGTCCATCCGTATCAACGATATCGCCCCTGATTTCACCGCGGATTCGACCGCCGGACAGATCAATTTCCATGACTGGCTTGGCGACAGCTACGCGATCATCTTCTCGCATCCGCGTGACTTTACGCCGGTCTGCACCACCGAATTTGGTGCCGTGGCGCAACTGGCCCCCGAATTTGCCAAGCGCAAGACCAAGGTGATCGGCGTCTCCGTCGACTCGGTCGAGGATCACGGCAAGTGGAAGCGCGATATCGAGGCCTTCGCGGGCAGCCCCGCCGACTTCCCGATCATCGACGATACCTCGCTGACGGTGGCCAAGGCCTATGACATGCTGCCGGCCGAATACTACCTGCCGACCGAGGGCCGCGCCCCGGCCCACACCGCCACCGTGCGCACGGTCTATATTGTCGGGCCGGACAAGAAGGTCCGTCTGACCATGACCTATCCGATGTCGGTGGGCCGCAACTTCGCCGAGATCCTGCGCGCGCTGGACGCGGTTCAGGCGACCGACGGCGTGCCGATTGCCACCCCTGCCAACTGGGTGCCGGGTCAGGACGTGATCGTGGCGCTGAGCCTGAACAACGAGCAGGCGCAGGAAAAGTTTGGCCCGCTTGACATCAAGCTGCCCTATCTGCGTTTCGCCAAGGCACCGACCAAGTAAGGCTTTGGCCAAGTAAGGCGATCCCGGCAGGCGACGCAATCTTTCGTCTGCTGGGGCCTTGCCATACAGATCATTTCGCACATGCAGAAATCCCGCGCCATTGGCGCGGGATTTTTCATGCCCGCGCCGAATGCCCTGCAAAACAAGGCGAAATATGGTGTGATCATTTAACGGGCAGCTTTGAAACAAGCCATGCATCTGCCGCATGGCGGCTTTGGCGACTCGGCGGATTGTGCAGGTGCAGCATTTGCCCCATGTTGGCGTTAACGGCGAAGGTCAGGGGACCCAAGCCCAACAAGAGAGAGATGAGGCACTGAAATGGCACATGTGATTTCCAACCGCGCTTCCGGCTTTTCCTTCGCCGAGACGGTTTCCAATGTTCTGAGCAATCTGCGCGCCGCCCGCGCCCGTCGTGCGATCTATGTCCGCACGCTGAATGAGCTGCGCATCCTGTCCGACCGCGACCTGTCCGATCTGGGCATCAGCCGTCTGCAGATCGAAGATCTGGCCTTTGAGGCCGCCTACGGCAAGTAAGACCCCCGAAGGCTCGGGGGCGGCTAGGATCCAGAAAACGGATCCGCGCCCTACCGATGTGAAAAGGCCCCTCGCGCAGCTGCGCCGGGGGCCTTTGTTATTGCTGGGGGGACGCTCCGGCGCGAGGTCTCAATTTCCCGCCGGCCAACATTTCGCTGGCAGCTTTGCGGGGCGGATCGGTCCGTCGATCAGAGCCATTCGAGCGGTTTTGGAAGCATGGCCAGCGGTGCATAATCGACCCTGAAAACCCGGCGCGGATTTGTTGTCTCTGAGGATGATGAGGCGTGCAAGGTGAGCATTTTGAGCACCAGCACATCGCCGCGACGCGCCACACAGTCCTCTTGCTCATACCGTTCAGCCTCTTCCCTGGCTGCCGCTGCCGGGACATAGCCGCCCATATGGCTCCCCAAGGCAATCCGCATGGTGCCGTCTGCAGCAGCGTTGTCATCCAGATGAACGCGCACGAAATACATTTGATCCAACAGTTCCCGAGGAGGTTCGCAGTGCCACTCGCGCCCTTTGTGGGTCCAGTTGGAAAACCCCGCAACCTCATGTCGATCCGCTACGGCGATGACGCGATCCTGATGCCACGGCACGGCCCAGTTATTCCCGGCAGTCTTGTTGAACGCGACAATCCGGGCGGGGATCAGATCCTTGTTGAACACCCGCATAAGCTTTCCGAGGTCGCTGTCACCGGACAAGGCCCGTTTCAGATCGGCGGACAGGGCAAGCCGCTCTCCCGGCTTCCCGCTCAGGTCTGTCGCGGTATCAAGGATCGAGAGATCATGAGCAGACAGCGCGCCTCTGAACCAATACCGCCCTTGCTTTTCGAACTCTTGCTGAATGGCAGAATGCTTCATCGGGAACCCCTGCAAAGTGTTGGCTGACCATTTCTGCACATGATCCGCTATAGCCAGCAATTGGCTCAATCCGTCGCCTCGCCTACCTCAGCACAAACGCACCCCAGAAGGAAGCACCCCACCTTTCAGCAGGGCGCGCTATCCCTCATTCCGGGGTGCTTTCGACGCCCACCGGCTCGCCCACCACCACGATCCGCAGGTCTTCGCGCTTGAACAGCC
The DNA here is from genome assembly GCF_008973825.1 of Gemmobacter serpentinus. Lineage (GTDB taxonomy): Bacteria > Pseudomonadota > Alphaproteobacteria > Rhodobacterales > Rhodobacteraceae > Gemmobacter > Gemmobacter serpentinus. The sequence goes on from NZ_WCHR01000032.1 coordinate 23,125, forward strand.
TTGCGGCCACGCGGCGGATGTCTTCCAGCGTGACGGCATTCACCTTGTCATTGCGGGTGGCCGAATAATCCGAGGGCAGGCCGATGCTTTGCATCCCGACAAGGATATTGGCGATCTGGCCATTGCCGTCAAAGCGCAGCGGATAGGCACCGGTCAGATAGGTCTTGGCATTGGCAAGTTCGGCCTCGGTCACGCCCTGCGCGGCCTTGGCCCATTCTTCCCGCAGGATCGAAATGGCCTCGGCGACCGTCTTGTTATCGGTTGAAAACTGCCCGGCCAGCAGGTCGGCCTGATCGAAATCGGCAAGCCATGTGCTGACACCATAGGTCAGCCCGCGCTTCTCGCGCAGCTCGGTCATCAGGCGTGAGCCGAAACGCTCGCCGCCCATGATCTCGTTCAGGATGAAGGCCGCGAAGTAATCGGGGTCGTCGCGTTCGATCCCGTTCTGGCCGAACAGCACCACCGCCTGCGGGGTGGGGAAGGGCACCACGGTGACGCCGCCGGTCAGCCCGACCGGGGCAGGGGCCACGGGCACCGCGCCGGTCGCGGGCAGACCGCCCAGCAACTGGTCCAGCAGCGTGCCAAGGTCTGCGGCGCTGATATCGCCGACGGCCGCGACATAGACCCGGTCGCGCGTCAGCGTGGCCTTATGGGCGGCCAGGATATCGTCACGGGTCAGCGCGGCCACGCTGTCCGGTGTGCCATCACCCGAAGTGCCATAAGGGTGATCGCCAAAGGCCAGCGCGTTGAAGCGGCGACTGGCAAGGGTGGCAGGATCCTTTTCATCGCTGCGCAGGCCGGACAGAACCTGACCACGCACCCGCTCCACCGCGTCAGTGTCAAAGCGCGGCGCGGTCAGCGCCAGGCGCAGCAGTTCCGCCGCCTGCGCGCGGTTCTCGGTCAGCATCCGGGCCGAGACCGAAACGCTGTCGATGCTGGCATTGAACTTGAAATCCGCCGCCAGCCCGTCACGGGTCTCGGCAAATTTCTGGGCGTTCATCTCTGCCGCGCCCTCCTCAATGAGGGCGGTCATCAGGTTCACCGCCCCGCGCTTGCCGGGCGCATCCACCGCGGTGCCGCCGCGAAAGCGGATTTCCAGCGCGGTGAAGGGGATCTCGTGTTCTTCGACCAGCCAGGCCTTGATGCCGCCGGGCGAGGTAACCTCTTGGATGGCGATCTCGGCCCGCAGGGGGGCTGCCAACACCAGCAGGACCGGCAGAATTGCAAGGCGGGGCAGAATATGGCGCAGCATCATTGTGCAGCCTCCTCATCGGTATCCATCAGCCAGCCGGTCACCGCATTACGGCGATCCAGCACCTTGCGGGCGGCGGCCATCACATCATCGGGCGTGACCTCTTGCAGCACCTTGGGCCAATCCTCGATATCCTGCAGCGTGAGGCCCACGGTCAGCGCCTCGCCATAGCGTTGCGCAAGGCCCTGCGCATCGTCGCGGCCATAGATTTCCGAGGCACGCAGCTGGGTGCGGATACGCTCAAACGCCGCCGGGTCGGGGCCGGATTTCAGGAAGTCCGCCACGATCTGGTCCATCGCGGCCTCGGCCGCCTCGGGGTTGACCCCCGGCAGCGGCACAAGGCCAAAGCCGAAGGTGCCGCTGTCCACCGCCGTGCCATCATAGAAGGCATAGGAATAGACCGCCTTGGGGTCCTGGAATTGCAGGCCCTTGGCAAACAGGCTGGTCGTGCCCGACCCGCCCAGCAATTCCGCTAGATAGAGCAGCGCCGCCGCCTCTTTCTGGTTACCGCTTTCGCGCTTGGGCGCGAGATAGGTGCGCATCATATAGGGCTGCGAGACGCGGGCATCCGCCATGGTGATGCGGCGCTCCGCCAGTTGCGGTGGCTCTTGCGGGCGGAGGCGCGGCGGCAGGTCGGCGGTCGGCTGCAACGGCCCGTAATGGGTTTCAGCCATGGCGCGCACTGCATCGGGCGTCACATCGCCCGCCACCACCAGCACCGCATTGTTGGGCGCGTAATAGGTCTTGTAAAACGCCTCGGCGTCCCTGCGGTTCAGCGCCTCGATCTCGTGGCGCCATCCGATCACCGGCACCCCATAAGGGTGGTTCAGATATTGCGCGGCGCGGGTCTGTTCTTGAAACAGGCTGCGCGGATCGCTGTCGGTGCGCTGGTTGCGTTCCTCAAGGATCACGTTGCGTTCGGTCGCAACCACGTCATCGGTCAGTTGCAGATCGCGCATCCGGTCTGCCTCGATCGTCATCATGAGGTCCAGCCGATCCGCCGCAACCCTTTGGTAATAGGCGGTATAATCCCAGCTGGTAAAGGCGTTGTCATTGCCGCCCTGTGCCTCGACGATGCGCGAGAATTCACCCGCTGCCAGATCATCGGTGGCCTTGAACATCAGATGTTCAAAGAAATGGGCGATGCCGGAATGGCCGGGGGGCTCGTCGGCGGCACCGACCTTATACCACATCATCTGCACCGCGACCGGGGCGCGGTGATCCTCGATCACCACGACCTCAAGACCATTGTCCAGGGTGAAGCGGCTGACGGGCGCTGCGAGCGCGGCGGGGGCGGTGACAGCAAGAAAAGCTGTCCCGAGGAGGAGTTGGCGCATGAATGGCTCCGACTTGCACTGCCCCATAGCTACGCGAGGGGCAGGCAGGGTCAAGCCGGGGTGACGCGGAGTTTACTGCTTGGCAACTGGCGGGGCAGAGGGATTGCCCGCCCCGGCGCGACGCCAACGCTCCAGCTCGGCGTGTTGGTCCAGCGACATCGGTGCATAGGCGCGGTAATAGACGTTCACGTCAAAGATGCGTTCCAGCAGGCGACCGTCATTCTTGCGACGGAATTCCAGATCCTCGGCGGCAAGGGTCTGGCGGATGCCGGCGGCCACACCATTGCGGGTGGCATAGGCGACCAGCGCCGCATCATTGCTGCCCGCGCCCGGCTTGCCGCCAAGCGCCACAACGGCATCGGCAAGCGGGGTCGGGTCAGTGATATTGCTGCCGCCCGGTGTAGGGGTGGGCAGGGCCTGCAGATTCGGCGGCATTTGCAGCGGCTTGGGCGGCAGGATGGCAAATTCGTCAGGGCCGTCGCCGGTCGAGCGCAGGTTCATCAATTGCGGCTCGTCCGATCCGCCACAGGCGGCAAGGGCCAGCATCAAAGCCGCCGCCAGATATGCCCTCGGGTTCGCCCGCATTGCCCACTCCCGCAAGTTCCGTGTTCGTCTTAGCGCATTGGTCATGGCGCGTCACGGGGTCTTTCGGCGCGGGGCAGCGGCTTTCTGCCCGGATTTCGCGCCCGGCTTCACCGCAGGCTTGCCGCCCGCCTTGTTGCCCGCCGTTTTGGGGCCGCGATCCTTGCCGCCAAAGATCACCAAGCCGAAGGCCCCGGCAAAGATCGCGATATCGGCGACGTTGAACGCATAGGGGTTTTCAAAACCACAGCAGGTCATGTTCAGGAAGTCGGCGACGGCACCATAGGCCACGCGGTCCACCACATTGCCAAGCGCGCCGCCGATCAGCACACCCGCGCTGATCTGCATCCAGCGGCCATGGCCCCCCCGGCGGATCCAGATCCAGACCCAGGCGGTGATCACCAGCGACATCACGATGATGAACCAGCGCATGAACTCGCTGGCGCTGGACAGCAGGCCGAAATTCACCCCCTGATTCCACGCCATGCGGAAATTCAGCAAGGGCGGCAGCACGTCGATCTCGTGCCGGTTCTTCAGGTCCAGTCCAAAGACCACAGCCAGCTTCGTGATCTGGTCGATCACGAAGATCAGGGTGGCGACAAGGGCCATGCGCCGCATCGGATCAGTGCCGGAAATGGCGTATGCCGGTGAAGACCATGGCAAGGCCACGCTCATCGGCGGCGGCGATCACCTCGTCATCGCGCATCGAGCCGCCGGGCTGGATGATCGCGGTGGCACCGGCCTCGGCTGCGGTGATCAGCCCATCGGCAAACGGGAAGAACGCATCCGACGCCACGACTGATCCCTGGGTCAGCGGCGCGCCAAGGCCAAGCGCCTCGGCCATGTCCTGCGCCTTGCGGGCGGCGATCCGGGTGCTGTCGACGCGGCTCATCTGGCCCGCGCCCACACCGACGGTCGCGCCATCCTTCACATAGATGATGGCGTTGGATTTCACATGTTTCGCGACGGTCCATGCAAAGAGCAGATCGCGCAATTCGGCCTCGGTCGGCTGGCGCTTGGTCACGACCTTCAGGTCGGCCATGGCCAGCGCGCCATTGTCGCGATCTTGCACCAGAAAGCCCCCGGCGACCTGTTTCCACGCCAGCCCCTTGGCCTTCGGGTCGGGCAGGCGGCCCGTGGTCAGCAGTCGCAGGTTCTTCTTGGTGGCAAAGACCGCGCGGGCCTCGGGCGTGGCTTCCGGCGCGATCACCACTTCGGTGAAGATGCCGGTGATTTCGCGGGCGGTTGCCTCATCCAGCGTCTGGTTCAGCGCGATGATACCGCCAAAGGCCGAGGTGCGGTCGCAATCAAAGGCGCGGGCATAGGCCTCGGCCAAAGTCGCGCCCGTCGCCACGCCACAGGGATTGGCGTGTTTGATGATGGCGCAGGCCGGGCCTTGCGCCGGGTCGAACTCCGCCACCAGCTCAAAGGCTGCATCGGTGTCGTTGATATTGTTGTAGGACAGTTCCTTGCCCTGCCATTGCTGCGCCGTGGCCACGCCGGGGCGCTGCGTGCCATCGGTGTAGAAGGCCGCTTTCTGATGCGGGTTTTCGCCATAGCGCAGGGTTTGGGCAATCTGGCCGGCAAAGGCGCGACGGCGCGGGGCTTCTTCCTTCAGCGCGCCCGCCATCCAGGCGGATACGGCCGCATCATAGGCGGCGGTGCGGCTATAGGCGGTCAGCGCCAGCCGCTGGCGGAACGCATAGGATGTCGCGCCATCATGGGTCTTCAACTCGGTCAGCAGGGCGTCGTAATCCTGCGGATCGGTGACGACATTGACAAATTTATGGTTCTTGGAGGCCGCGCGGATCATCGCCGGGCCGCCGATATCGATATTCTCGATGCAATCGGCATAGGATGCACCGCGCGCCACGGTTTGCTCGAACGGATAAAGGTTCACCACCAGCAGGTCGATCGGCTCGATCCCGTGGGCGGCCATGGCGACCAGATGCTCGTCATCATCGCGCAGCGCCAGAAGCCCGCCATGCACCATCGGGTGCAGGGTCTTCACGCGGCCATCCATCATCTCGGGAAAGCCGGTCACCTCGGCCACATCGCGCACCGCAAGGCCCGCCTGACGCAGCGCGGCAGAGGTGCCGCCGGTCGAGATCAACTCCACCCCCTGCGCGGCAAGGGCGCGGGCGAAATCCACCAGCCCTGTTTTGTCGGACACCGAAATCAACGCACGCCCCACGGGGACAAGGTTCACGGGCGGGGTGGCGGAGGCGCTGTGCATGGATCTCTCCTGATCAGGGGCGGGAGGCTGCGTCTTCCCGGTCAAGGTCGCGGATGGCGAGCGGAGTATCCTGTGCCTTCGCCAAGGTCCAGCCGATACGGCCTTCGAAATCCCGCAAATTCGCGGTCAGCAGGATCTGTTTTGTCGCACGCGGCATCAAACGGCCCTTTTCCAGATAGACCGAAGGCTCCAGCGTCAGTTTTGCCTGCCCATCATGGCGGAACACCCAGATCTCGCCAGAGCGCAACGCGATGGACACGGCGGTTCCGCCCATGTCCAGCGCGGCATCGGTATCGGGGTGCAGATGGAAGCGCAGGCTGAAGCCGATCCCGTCCTTTTGCCGCCCGAGCAGGGTGCCAAGGCGGGCGCGGTCTGACGCGGTGTCGGCGGTCAGCATGTCGACGCCGTTCAGGTGCCGACCGTCATGCGACAGCGTCAGGTCGCGCAGATGGGTCAGGCCATGGGTGCCGCGCCAGCCATCATGACCGGCCAGCAGATGCGGGCCATCCTCGGTGCCGGTCGGGTCCAGCACGGTGATGCCCGCCAGATCCACCAGCACCTCGCGCCCGTCGCGGGCAAAGCGCGATGACGAATAGCCGTCCACGGCCAGGGTCGAATGGCTTTGCGTGGCGCGGCTGGCGCGGTGCCAGTCTGCCCCGAAGGGCGCGCCAGAGCCGCAATTGACCACCACGGGGCGCCGCCCCGAGGTCAGCTCGAAGGCAAGGGTCGAGGCATGGGCCGAGGCCCCTGCCAGACCCTGCGGCGGCGATGTTGCATCGATGATGACCGAAGACCGCCCGCCCGACAGCCGGATGAAGCCCATGGCGGGCCCGGGATGCGGCGCGGGCTTCACGCCGGAATTGGCAAGGGCGTGATCCAGCCGACCCTCCAACCCCCGCCCGCCGCCGTGAAAACGGGCAAGGCCCCCATCGGCATGGCGCAGCGCACGCAGCGTGGGCGCGATCCGTGCAATCGCCGCCAGATGGGCGGCGGGCACGATGCGTCCGGCATCGGACAGCGCCTGCGCGGCCCAGGTCAGCAGGGTGAAAACCTCAAGCAATTCCTCTGGGTTGCGGGTCGGGATGCCGCCCTGGGCGTCCACCTCGCGCTCGCATTCGCGGGCAAGGGCGGCGGCGGCCGGATCGACGTGGTTCTCCATCCCGATCAGGGCAAGGCCCGCATAGATCAGCCCGGTCAGCGCCTCGAACCGGGGCAGGCCGGGCGATGCCGCCTGCCAGCGGCGCGACAGGAACAGGGTCTGTTGCGACAGGGAATGGTAATAGGCCAACGCGCGCTGACGGTCCTGCCCGGTCAGCAGCAGGATCGCGTGGTTGATCCAGCGGATCAGGCGCCGTCCGGTCAGATCGGGCGACCAGCCCATGCCCTGACCCTTGCCGTAGCGGTTGATCCAGTCAAAGGTCCAGTCCTGCGCGCGTTTGCGCGACACCGGATCACCGACCGCCGCGAGATCATCCAGCCAGGCAAAGCCCTGCAACTCGGCCTCGAAGGTCGGGCTGGGGCGGGTGATGTCCCAGATGCCGATGCCCGGTGCCTCGACCAGATGGCCCGCGAACAGGAAGTTTCCGGCGACCAGTTGCTTGCCGCGCGCGAACAGGCCGATGGTGCGCGGTTCGGGCTGGCTGACAAAGCCTGCGGCGGGTTCGGCGCGGGCAGCACGGCGCGCGGCCAGACGGTTCATCGCCTGCACCCAAGCCTCTTGCCACCATGCGCTGCGCGTCACGCCTGCCATGCCTTACCTGCCGCCCGTTCCGGGTATTCTTGCCGCCGCACCATAGCGGCGGGGCTGGGCGCTGTCACCGCAAAAGCCTGTGTGAGCGGGGATCGGCCAATGGGCTCACGGGGCTGGACCTCTGCCGCCGGGCGGGGCAGGTTGCGCCGCAAACAGGAGGTGCGCCATGAAGCCCGCAGTGATTTTCGATCTCGATGGAACCCTGATCGACAGCGTCCCCGATATCCATGCCAGTGCGAATCGGGTCTTTGCCGCCCATGGCCAGACATTCACCCCCGATGAGGTCCGCGGCTTTGTCGGGCGCGGCGCGCCCAATCTGCTGGCGCGTCTGGCCGAGTCGCGCGGATTGCCATCCGGAGGTGCGTTTCAGGATGCCCTTCTGGCGGATTTTCTGACCGTTTACGAGACAGCGCAGGATCTGACCCGCCTTTATCCCGGTGTGCAGCAGGCGCTGGCGGATCTGGAGGCCAGCGGTGCGCGGCTGGCGATCTGCACCAACAAACCCCTTGGGCCCACCCGCGCCGTGCTGCGCCATTTCGGGCTGGATGCGGTGTTCCCGGTGGTGATCGGGGGCGATTCCCTTGCCGTGAAGAAGCCCGATCCCGCGCCACTGATGGCGGCCCTGGATCAGCTAGGCGGCGGCCCCGCCGTGTTTGTCGGGGATAGCGAGGTGGACGCCGAAACTGCGCAGGCGGCGCGGCTGCCCTTCCTGCTTTATACCGAAGGCTATCGCAAAACTCCGATCAGCGCCCTGCCGCATGACGTGGCGTTTGACGATTTCGCGCAGCTTCCCCGGCTGGTTGCAGGGCTTATCCCCGCGTGAGGCGGGCCATGAAGAAGCCATCCATCCCGCCGCGATCCGCCCAGTAATCGGGGCGCAGGCGCAGCCCGCCTTCCGGCGTGATCCAGCCGGGCTCGATGCCGGGCAGATCGGGCCGCTCCACCTTGAGATCGGGATGGCGGGCAAGGGCTGCGGTCAATTGCGCCTCGCCCTCGTCGGGCAGCAGCGAGCAGGTGCAATAGACCAGCCGCCCGCCGGGCTTCAGCCATGTCAGCGCGCGGTCGACAAGCGCGGCTTGCAGCGCGGTCAGGTCGGCCAGTTCCGAGCCATCCTTGACGAAGGGCAGATCGGGGTGGCGGCGGATGGTGCCGGTGGCGCTGCAGGGCGCATCGAGCAGGATCGCGTCAAAGGCCCCATCGGGCTGCCAATGCAGCGCGTCGGCCACAACGATCTGCGCGGTCAGCCCGGTGCGGGCCAGATTGTCGCGCAGCCGGGCAAGGCGCGGCTCCGATATATCCAGCGCGGTGACATCCGCGCCCGTGGCGGCCAGTTGCAGGGTCTTGCCGCCGGGGGCTGCACAGAGATCCAGCACGCGCTCGCCCGGTTTTGCGCCCAGAAGCGGCGCGGCAAGGGCTGCGGCGGCATCCTGCACCCACCATGCGCCGTCACCATAGCCGGGCAGGGCAGAGACCTGCGTGCCCGGACCCATGCGCAGGCTGCCGCTGGGCAGGGTATCGCCGCCGAGGTCAGGCACCGCGCGCCGCAAGGTCAGGTCGATGGGCGCGGGTTGGGCCTGCACCGCCTCGATGGCCGAGACCACCTCGCGGCCATAGGTGTCAACCAAGGGCTTGCGCAGCCAATAGGGCAGGCGCTGCGGCGGCAGCTTGGCAAAAGGGGCCTCCAGCGCCGCCACCTTGCGCAGCACCGCATTCACCAGCCCAGATAGCGCACCATGTTTGCGATGCGGGCGGATCAGGTTCACTGCTTCATTCACCACACCATGCGCGGCCTCGCCCGATGCCAGTTCTACCGTGCCAAGGCGCAGCACGTTCAGCACCGTCAGCGGCGGGGCCTTGCGCAGAAACGGCTTCAACACGCGGTCTGTCTGTTCGATCTGGCGCAGCACCTGCGCGGCCAGCCGTTGCGTGCGGGCACGGTCGCCGGGCGACAGATCTGCCAGAGGGGCCTCGATCTGCGACAGCAACTGCCCTTCACCCAGCACCGCATCCAGCATCTGCACCGCTGCCGCCCTTGCCGTCATGACCCGCCCACCCTTGTTGTGATCCGTCCGGGCCGTATATCATGCAACACATCCCTGCAAGGAATGCGACCATGACGGACAAGACGCGAGACCTTCCCCCAGAGACCAATCTGCCCCCTGCGGCGCAGCGGGCCTTGGCCGAGGCCGAGGCGCGGCGCGCTGCCGCCAAGCCGCTGGATCTGCCGACGGAACTGGGCGGGCGCGATGGCCCGGAAGCCGTGCGCTATGGAGATTGGGAAAAGAAGGGCCTGGCCGTCGATTTCTGACCGCAAGGTCCGGTGTGACCGCAAGGCCCGCCCTGAAGGCAAGGCCCGGGCTGAAAGCAAGGCCATGACGGGATGAGCGGCAGGGCCTTAAAGGCCCAGCACATCCATCATGTCATATTCGCCCGGCGCGCGATCCTGCCCCCAAAGTGCGGCCTTGATCGCACCGCGCGCAAAGATCGTGCGATCGGTCGCAATATGGCGCAGCACGATCCTTTCGCCGGGGCTGGCAAACAGCACGTCATGTTCGCCCACGATATCGCCGCCCCGAATGGCGGTGAAACCGATATCCCCGGCCTTGCGGGCGCCGGTGATGCCATCGCGCCCCGAATCGCGCACATCCGCCAGTGTCACGCCCCGGCCTTCGGCTGCCGCCTCGCCCAGCATCAGCGCGGTGCCAGAGGGCGCATCGACCTTCTTGTTGTGATGCGCCTCGATGATCTCGATATCCCATTCTGCATCAAGGGCGGCGGCCACCTTCTGCGTCAGCTGCACCAGAAGATTGACGCCAAGGCTCATATTGCCGGCGCGGATGATGACGGCATGACGGGCGGCGGCGGTAACCTTTGCCAGGTGGCTGGCCTCCATTCCGGTGGTGCCGATCACATGAACGGCGCGGGCCTGCGCGGCGAGTGCCGCAAATTCCACCGTCGCATCCGGGGTGGAAAAGTCGATCACGGCCTGCGCCCTGGAAAACGCCTCGAGCGCGTCATCCGTCACGATAATGCCGGTGGGCTGGCCGCCGATCATCTCTGCGACATCGCGACCGATGAAGGAATTGCCCGCGCGTGTCACCGCGCCGACCAGACGGCATTTGTCGGAGGCCAGAACGCCGCGCAGCAACATCTGCCCCATCCGCCCAGAGGCGCCCGTGATGACAATGCCTGGCAAATCGCCCATCATGCTTCTCCATGTGCTGTTCCTTGCCATGTAGCGCGCAGCCGCACAGGGGAAAAGCCCGCCATTGTGGTCAGAGCACGCAAACCCGCCCGCCATTGCGGGTGAGGCTGTAAGGAAACCACGCCTTTGCGGGCAGAACCCGCAAAACAGCCCGCCGATGCGGGTGGGCCTTGACAGAAAGCCCGCCGTTGCGGGCGGGGCCGGAAACGCTTAGATGGGGACCATGTCGAAAAACCGCTTCTCCTCGGGCGATGGCCCCTCGCAACGTCAGCTTCGCGTCGGCGAACTGATCCGGCGCACCCTGTCTGACGTTCTGAACCGGGCCGATATCCACGACCCGGAGCTGAACCGCATGTCGATCACCGTGGGCGAGGTGCGTTGTTCACCCGATCTCAAGGTGGCGACGGTCTATGTCATGCCGTTGATGGGCTCGGTAAAGGTCGAAGAGGCGATTGCGGCGCTTGCGCGCAACAAGCACGAATTGCGCCGCCATGTCAGCGCACAGTTGACTTTGAAATATGCGCCCGATCTGCGGTTCCGGCCTGATGGCACCTTTGACCAGCTGGATGAGACGCGCCGCCTTTTTGCCGATGAAAAGGTGCGCCGCGATCTGGATCAGCCGGAAGCCGATGACGAAGACGATGCGTAAGCTGCTGGCGGCGCTGGCCTTTCTGGTCATGCCCGCGATGGCTGTGGCGCAAGACGCGCCCTGCCGCCAGACCGAATTTGACGGTGTGGCCTTCACCTTGTGCGAGGTCACGGCAGGGCAGGACCTGCGCCTGTTCCATTCTGATGCGTCGGGCCGGTTGCTGGGCAGTTTCGGCGCAGTTGACAGGCAATTGCAGACCGAGGGCAAGGCGCTGGCCTTCGCGATGAATGCCGGCATGTATCACCCTGATCGCAGTCCGGTCGGGCTTTACGTCGAGCAGGGCAGGGAGGCGCACGGGATTGTGCTGCCCGCCTCCAAGGGCAATTTCGGGCTGCTGCCCAATGGCGTCTTCTGCATCAAGCAAGATGGTTTTGCCGTGATCGAATCGAATGAATTTGATCGCAACAATCCGGCCTGCCGCTTTGCCACCCAATCGGGGCCGATGCTGGTGATCGATGGCAAGCTGCATCCGCGGTTCATTCCCGGTGGCGACAGCCGCTATATCCGCAATGGGGTTGGCGTCAGCGCCGATGGACGCCGGGCGATCTTTGCGATTTCCGAGGATTCGGTGAATTTCGACACCTTGGGGCGGCTTTACCGCGATGCGCTGCAGATGCCCAACGCGCTTTACTTCGATGGCAAGGTTTCGCGGCTCTATGCGCCTGCGCTGCGGCGGTTCGATCTGGGCCTGCCGATGGGGCCGATTGTCGGGCTTGCGGTTCCCAAGCCTTGACGCCGCAGCCTTGACGGCGACCGGAGGCACGGCTAGCAGGCGGCCTTCGCAGGCAGGAGGCGGTAATGGCGCGCACGAAAAAGGGTCGGGCAGTTTCGGGTTGGGTCGTGATCGACAAACCCGCAGGCGTGACCTCCACCGCCGTGGTGAACAAGGTGAAATGGGCGTTTCAGGCGCAGAAGGCCGGCCATGCGGGCACGCTGGATCCGGCGGCGACCGGGGTTCTGGCCGTGGCGCTGGGCGAGGCGACCAAGACCGTGCCCTATATCACCGATGCGCTGAAATGCTATCGCTTCCGCGTCACGCTGGGTTCTGCCACCACCACCGATGATGCCGAGGGCGAGGTGATCGCGCGATCTGACGCGCGCCCGAGCGATGCCGAGATCGCGGCGGCGCTGGCCGCTTTCCGGGGCGAGATCATGCAGGTGCCGCCGCAGTTTTCCGCCGTGAAGGTCGAGGGTGAGCGCGCCTATGATCTGGCCCGCGAAGGCGTGGAAATGGAACTGGCGGCGCGTCCCCTCTGGGTCGAGGCGCTGGAGATGGTGGCGCGTCCTGATGCCGATCATGTCGAGCTGGAAATGACCTGCGGTAAGGGCGGCTATGTCCGCTCCATCGCGCGGGATCTGGGGCAGGCGCTCGGCTGTCTTGGCCATGTGACGTGGCTGCGTCGTGTCTGGTCCGGCCCGTTTGACGCCGACAAGGGCGCGAGCCTTGAGCGGATCGATGAACTGGCCCGGACCCCGGAGATTGACGCGCTGCTGCTGCCGCTGGAACTGGGGCTGGCTGATCTGCCGCAGGTCCAAGCCACGCCTGAAGGGGCTGCGCGCCTGCGCAACGGCAATCCGGGGATGGTTCTGGCCAGCCTGGAATTCGGCGATGAGGCCTGGGCCAGCTATCAGGGCCGCCCACTGGCGGTGGGGCAATACCGCAGCGGCGAGTTGCACCCGAAACGCGTGTTCAATCTGGATTGAAGGATCTGCGCGGATAAAGGGGCTGCCGAGACCTGCTGCATTGCATCCGTCCGCTCAGGTGGTGCTCAGGCGGCAGTCAGGCGGATGGTGGACAGGTCAATCCCGCCGCCATTCGCCAATGTGGCCAGCCGCATCCCGTCCAGATGCAACTCCACATCGGGGGAATTGGCGATCTTGTGCAGCGTCAGCACCGGATCGGGATGCGCCTTGGCGTCATAGATCACCTCCAGCTCATCCTGTCTCGCGTCGAAATCGGCAATATAGGCTCCCGATCCTTCGGTCAGCCAATCGCCCAGTTGAAAGCGATCCGCCCCCGCGCCGCCGGTACCGATATCGCCATTGCCCAAGACCAGCAGGTCATTGCCGGCGCCGCCATTGAGGAAATCTGTCTCATCCTCGATGCGACCCGGCACATGGCCCACCAGCGTGTCATTGCCGAAATCGCCGTCCAGCGTGTCCTTGCCCGCGCCGCCATAAAGCAGGTCATCACCATAGCCGCCCTGCAGCCAGTCATTGCCTGCGCCACCGTAAAGCGTGTCCTGCCCGCTGCCGCCCATCAGGCTGTCATGGCCCGCCGCGCCAAACAGCCGGTCCGCGCCGTTTTCACCTGCCAGAAGGTCGTGGCCCTTGCCGCCCCGCAGGCTGTCATGACCATCGCCGCCCCGCAGTTCATCATCGCCATCGCGCCCCAGAAGCAGGTCATTGCCGCGCTCGCCCTCCAGCCGGTCGGCACCGCGCCCGCCATCCAGCGTGTCATGGCCGCCCCGCCCGACGATCTGGTCATCCCCCTGCAAGCCCTTGATGCTGTCATCGCCCTCGCCCCCGCCGATCCGGTCATCGCGCAGCGTGCCCAACCGGATGGCATCAGGCTTGGTGGCGCCCGCAGCCTGCCGCGTCTCGGGTTCGAAATCCTGCCCGCTTGCCCCATCGCGATGCAGATCCTGTTGGGGAGAGCGCTCCGCCGCGTCGTCGGCAGGGTCGCGGATCAGATCCAGCATGTCAGGGCGGTCGGCATGGCCCTGATCCTCGGCCTCGCGGTCGGGATCCTCGGCATCGGAATGCGCGGTATTGTCCTTTGCGAAAAGCCCGTCGATCACCAGCCCTGCGCCAAGCGCACCGATCAAGCCGAACAATCCCAACATCCCTGCGTCCTCCGAACCCGTCGGTCAATGGCGGCCCGCGCCCCCTGCGCCGGATCCAGCAGCGGGCGTGGCGTTAACCAATATTTACGGTAACATACCGCGATCAATGGATAATTTCTGAATCCATCATGGCATGAAAGTGGCGGCGGAGTCACTTGGGCATGGCGGATATTTCGGATTTTGGTAAAAGACGCTGTATTTCCAAGGGGCGCGGCTTGCCCCTGTCAGATCTGTGCCAGATCTGCGCCGGATTTGCCGCGACTATCGCGTGGTCCTGATGCGCCAGGCAGCCGACCTCTGCCGGGGCTTTGCAATCGGGCGGATTTGCCCTATATGCGCGCATCCGCCGGAATCATTCAGGTTCCTGCGGCAAGGGCCCTGCTGGACGACATCCCGGCTTGTGCCGTCACTTTATACCCCGAAAGGAGATCCCGATGTCGATCACCGTGGAAGAAAAAGCCCGTCTGATCAAGGAATACGCGACCAAGGAAGGTGACACCGGCTCGCCGGAAGTCCAGGTTGCGATCCTGTCGTCGCGCATCGCGACGCTGACCGAGCATTTCAAGACCCACAAGAAGGACAACCACTCCCGTCGTGGCCTTCTGATGCAAGTGGCCCTGCGCCGCAAGCTGCTGGACTACCTGAAGTCCAAGGACGAGGCACGCTATGCGTCGCTGATCGCCCGTCTGGGCCTGCGTCGCTGAGCCGACCAGAGGTTTCAACAAAACGCCCGTGCCGCAAGGTGCGGGCGTTTTGCGTTGCACCTATGCCCCCCGCAATTTGTCTCGCCACAATGCGCCTCGTTGTGCCAGCAGTCTTTGCGCGGGTATCCCTGCGCTGCGCCGCCCTCCCTGGGCTGTGGCAACTCCACCCTTCCCAAACGGCCACTTTTCCTGTATGGGCCGCGCATCTGTGACGTGAGGTCTGCCCCCGGGCCGCATGCATAAGGATTGGGGGCGGCGGCAATGGGGCCGCCATAAACGGGAGACACGGGGATGGGCCTCGTGGGGGCTCCCATGAGGATGATAGATGTTCCATATCACGAAAAAGTCGATCCAGTGGGGCGATGAGACGCTGACCCTGGAGACCGGAAAGGTTGCGCGTCAGGCGGATGGCTCCGTCATTGCCACGCTGGGCGAAACCAGCGTCATGGCGAACGTGACCTTCGCCAAGCAGGCGAAACCCGGTCAGGACTTCTTCCCGCTGACCGTGCATTACCAAGAGAAATACTACGCTGCCGGCAAGATCCCGGGCGGCTTCTTCAAGCGCGAGGCGCGCCCGTCAGAAAAAGAGACGCTGGTCTCGCGTCTGATCGACCGCCCCTGCCGTCCGCTGTTCGTCGAAGGCTTCAAGAACGAAGTTCTGGTTATGGCGACCGTGCTGTCCTGCGATCTGGTGAATGATCCCGATATCGTTGCGATGATCGCGGCCTCTGCCGCGCTGACCATCTCGGGCGTGCCGTTCATGGGGCCGATCGGGGCTGCCCGCGTGGGCTTCTCCAATGGCGCTTATGTGCTGAACCCGTCGATGGACGACATGACGCAACTCCGCAAGAACCCGGAGCAGCGTCTAGACCTCGTGATCGCAGGCACCAAGACCGCCGTGATGATGGTGGAATCGGAAGCCTATGAGCTGACCGAGGAAGAGATGCTGGGCGCCGTGAAATTCGGCCATGACGCGATGCAGCCGGTGATCGATCTGATCCTCGATTTCGCGGAAGAAAGCGCCAAAGAGCCCTTCGACTTCGCACCGCCGGATTACGCCGATCTCTATGCCAAGGTGAAAGCCGCAGGCGAGACCGAGATGCGCGCAGCCTTCGCGATCAAGGACAAGCAAGAACGCACCAATGCGATCTCGGCTGCCGTGTCCACGATCAAGGGTGCCCTGTCGGAAGAAGATCTGGCCGATATCAACCTCGGCTCGGCGATCAAGAAGCTGGAAAGCTCGATCCTGCGCGGCGACATCATCAATGGTGGCGCCCGGATCGATGGCCGCGACACCAAGACCGTGCGCCCGATCGTTGCCGAAACCGGCGTGCTGACCCGCGCCCATGGCTCGGCGCTGTTCACCCGTGGCGAGACGCAGGGCCTTGTGGTCACCACGCTGGGCACTGGCGAAGATGAGCAGATCATCGACGCGCTGAACGGCAACTACCGTTCCAACTTCCTGCTGCATTACAACTTCCCGCCCTATTCGGTGGGCGAAGTTGGCCGCGTGGGTTCGCCCGGCCGCCGCGAGATCGGCCATGGCAAACTGGCATGGCGCGCGCTGCAGGCGGTTCTGCCGGCTGCGACCGATTTCCCCTACACCATCCGCGTGGTGTCCGAGATCACCGAATCCAACGGCTCGTCCTCGATGGCCTCGGTCTGCGGCGGTTCGCTGTCGATGATGGATGCCGGTGTGCCGCTGAAAGCCCCGGTGGCCGGTGTGGCCATGGGCCTGATCCTGGAAGATGATGGCCGCTGGGCTGTGCTGACCGACATTCTGGGCGACGAGGATCACCTCGGCGACATGGACTTCAAGGTTGCAGGCACCGAGGCTGGCATCACCACGATGCAGATGGACATCAAGGTGGCCGGCATCACCCCGGAAATCATGGCGCAGGCGCTGGAACAGGCCAAGGATGGCCGTCTCCATATCCTGGCTGAGATGAACAAGTCGCTGTCGGCCCCGCAAGGCTTCAGCGAATACGCGCCGAAGATCGAGACCCTGAACATCCCGACCGACAAGATCCGCGAAGTGATCGGCTCGGGCGGCAAGGTGATCCGCGAGATCGTCGAACTGTCGGGTGCCAAGGTCGACATCAATGATGACGGCATGATCAAGATTGCCTCGTCCTCGGCCGAAGCGATCAAGAAGGCCTATGACATGATCTGGTCGATCGTGGCAGAGCCGGAAGAAGGTCAGGTCTATACCGGCAAGGTCGTGAAACTGGTCGATTTCGGTGCCTTCGTGAACTTCTTCGGCAAGCGTGACGGTCTGGTCCATGTGTCCCAGATCGCCAACAAGCGCCTGAACCACCCGAACGAGATCCTGAAAGAAGGCCAGGAAGTGAAGGTGAAACTTCTGGGCTTTGACGATCGCGGCAAGGTGCGCCTTGGCATGAAGATGGTCGACCAGGAGACCGGCGAGGAAATCGCACCCGAGAAGAAAGAGCGTGAGGAATCGGCCGAAGGCTGATCGCGTATTCCACGGCTAAGACAAAGGCCCCGGCGATCTGCCGGGGCCTTTTGCATTCGGATGTCAGGAATGGTGTTCCGGCTCAGCAGGGAGGGTGTTCCGGTTCTGCCCAAGCAGGATCTGCCCAAACGAGGTCGGCCTTGTGGGCTGCCGCATTGGGACTGCCGCTTTGCTGCGGGCGTGTTCAAGCTCTGGCGCGGCTTCGCCCGGGGCGGGCAGATGCGGGCGTCAGGCCCTATGCGTCCCATCGGCATCACGGGCGCGCCCGGCCTGTGTCGCCACGAACAGCAGGCATAGCGACAACCCCGCCCATGTGCCCCGGAACCCCGCATGTTCGGCGATGAACCCGATGGAGGACGGCGCGACAAGGATGCCCGCATAGCCGACCATTGCCACAGTGGCGAGGCCCGCGCCCGGGCTCATGCCGCGCAGATTGCCCGCCGCCGACAGCATGATCGGCACGGTATTGGCAATGCCCAGACCCGCCAGTGCAAAGGCCGCCAGCGCAAGAACATGGCTCGGCGCGACCGAGGCTGCAAGCAGCGCCGCCGCTGCAATCAGTGCCGAGACGCGCAGGGTGCGCACTGCGCCAAAGCGGTTGCGCACCGCATCACCGGCAAAGCGCATCACCGCCATGCTGGCCGAGAACAGCGCAAAGCCCAGGCCCGACCATTCGGTCGACAGACCCAGCTCATTAATGAGGAACAGCGCCGACCAGTCCATGATCGCGCCTTCGGGCACCATGCACATCAGCGCGGTCAGCCCCAACAGCCAGACAATCGGGCTGCGCGGCAACAGGGGATGCTTTTCGGCGGCCTCGGCAGGCGCTTGCGGGCCACGCCACAGATGGCGCGCCGCCAGCACCACGATCAGCCCCATCACCAGGGCGATGGCCAGTGATTGCCCCTCGCGCCCGAAGACCTTCAGTGCCACACCGCCCAGGCTGCCGCCCAGGAAGCCGCCAAGGCTCCAGAAGCCGTGGGATGAGGACATGATCGCCCGGCCAAGCCCGCGTTCCACCTCGACCGCATTGGCGTTCATCGCCACATCCATCGTGCCCGCCAGCGCCCCGAAGGCCATCATGGCCAGCGCGAGCAATGGCAACGAGGGTGCGAAGATCACCGCAGGCAACACCGGCACCAGACCCGCTGCAAACAGGATCAGCACCGGGACGGAGCCAAAGCGCTGGATCAGGCGACCTGCAAACAGCATGGCAGCAATCGCCCCAAGACCAAGGCCGAGGATCAGCAGGCCCATCATCGCCTCGCCAATGTCATGGCGCGGCAAAAGCAGGGGGATCTGGGGTGCCCATGCCCCCATCAACATTCCATTGACCAGAAACATCCCTGCTACAGCCCAGCGGCCGCGCATCACCGATTGCATTGAATCCTCCAAAACGCTTTGAACTGCGTGCATAACTGCTGTTTGCGCTATCGAAAAGCCCTGGCCGTATCACAGAAGATTACGCCGGGTTTCACCTGCAGGATGTGCGGCTCAGGTGCCGCGCGGCTTGGCGCGCGTGGTCGGATCGGCCTCGCGCGGGTCTTCCGGCCAGGGGTGTCGCGGGTAGCGCCCGCGCATGTCGCGGCGCACATCGGCATAGGAATTGGTCCAGAATCCCGGCAGATCGGCGGTGACCTGAACCGGCTTGCCGCCCGGCGACAGCAGAGTGATCTTCAAGGGCAGGTGCTTCGGACCCACGGTGGGATGCTGCGTCACCCCGAACAGCTCTTGCAGGCGCAGCTCGATCCCCGGCACCTCATCCTCGTAATCGATCGGCACCCTTCGCCCCAAGGGGGTTTCAAAATGCGGGGGCGCAAGCCGATCGATCAACTGCACGCCCTCCCATCCCAGAAGGGTGCGGATCGGCTCCACCAGATCCAGTGCCTTCAGATCGGCCTCGCTGCGGCGCCCTTCCAGCCAGGGCAGCAGCGCCTCGCCCGCCAGCAAAGCGGGCTCGGTGATATCCGGCAATTCCATGCCGTCGCCCCGGCAGAGCGCAACCCTGCGGGCCAGCCGCCTTGCTGCAGGCGACCAGTTCAACCCGATCTGGCGCAGCCCATCCAGCGCCGCGCGGGCGATCCGGTCGGCGGGCGCATCGGTCCAATGCCGGTCATCCAGCACCAGCGCGCCCAGAACCTCCTGCCGCCTTGCCAGCACCCGGCCATCCCGGCGCGACCATTCGCAAACCTCGCGCCACACAATCTGTGGTGCGAAGATCGTGCGCAGTTCAGGCTCGGACAGCGGGGCGGCCTGCCGGATCTCGGCCTCGCGCAGATCGCCATCCAGATCGGTCGCAACCAGCAGCCGCGCGGCGGATAGCGGCAGGCCGGTCGCCATATGCGCGCCCTTGCCGCCTGACAGGATCCAGCGCGGCGTATCGCCCTTGCGGCGCAGCCCGATCCGGTCGGGATAGGCCAGTGCTGCCATCTGACCAAGCGAGAGGTTCTTTGGCGCATCGGGCACCGCCCGGGCCAGCCGCCTGGCCTCGGCCCGGATGCGCTCGATACTGCCGCGATGCGCCTCGGCAAAGCGGGACGGATCCTTGATCGCGGCTATGCGGGGGGCAAGGTCGGGGGGCGCACCCCGCAGCGGGTCGCGTTCGGCCAGAAGCGCGGCCAGGGTCGCGGCCGCGATGCCGCCCCCCGCCCGCAACAGCATATGGCCAAGGCGCGGATGCAGTGGCAGCGCCGAAAGGGCGCGCCCGTGATCGGTGATGCGGCCCTGCGGGTCCAATGCTTCCAGCGCGGTCAGCAACGCCTGTGCCTCGGCCAGAACACCGGGATGCGGCGGGGTCAGGAAGGGCAGGTCGGCACTGCCCCAGACCGCAAGTTCCAAGGCCAGCGCGGTCAGATCGCCCGAGGCGATCTCGGGCGGCGGAAAGGCGGCCAGCCCGCCTTCCTCGCCCTTGGACCACAGTCGGTAACAGGTCCCCTCGGCCACGCGCCCGGCGCGGCCCCGGCGCTGTTCGGCCTCGGCGCGCGTCACCCGTTCGGTGACCAGCCGCGCCATGCCGGAAGGCGCATCATAGCGCGCGCGCCGCGCGCGCCCGCCATCGACCACCACCCGGATATCGGGGATCGTCAGCGAGGTTTCCGCGATGGAGGTGGCAAGGACGATCTTGCGCAGCCCCGGCGCGGGCGGGGCAAGGGCCGCGCGCTGTGCGGCAAATTCCATCGCGCCGAACAGGGGGCGGACCTCAAAGCCGCGCAGCCCTTTCAGCAGGCCTTCAACCCGGCGGATCTCGCCCTCGCCCGGCAGGAAGGCGAGGATGCCACCCTCCGGGCATTCCACGGCGGCTTGCGTGATCAGCGCGGCCATGGCCTGATCGAAGCGCGCCCGCGCCTCAAGCGGGCGGGGCAGCCAGCGGGTTTCCACCGGATAGGCGCGGCCCGCGCTGGTGATCAGGGGTGCCTCCCCCAGCAATGCCGCCACGGGCGCTGCATCCAGCGTGGCCGACATCACCACCAGAACCAGATCGTCGCGCAGGGCCGCGCGCACCTCCAGCGCCAGCGCCAGCCCCAGATCGGCGTTCAGGCTGCGTTCGTGAAATTCGTCGAAGATCAGGGCCCCCACGCCGTCCAGCCCCGGATCGGTTTGCAGCATCCGGGTCAGGATGCCTTCGGTGACCACCTCGATCCGGGTGGCGCGGCTGATCTTTGCCTCGCCGCGGATGCGGTAGCCGACAATTTGTCCAACCTCTTGCCCCAGGGTTTCGGCCATGCGCTCGGCGGCGGCGCGGGCGGCAAGGCGGCGGGGTTCCAGCATGATGATGCGGCCCGTGACCAGCCCGGCCTCAAGGATCGCCAGCGGCACGCGTGTCGTCTTGCCCGCCCCCGGCGGGGCCTGCAGAACGGCCTGCCCACCGGCCCGCAGGGCGGCCAGCAGATCGGGCAGGGCATCGTCAATGGGAAGCGGGTTCTGCGTCATAGGGCGTGAGTGCCGGGAAAGCGGGCCGGGTGCAAGTCTTTGGCTACGGCGGTGCGGGGGCAGGGGGCAGGCCAAAACGCCCGAGTTGACACGGCATCAGGCCGATTTGCGCCAGTCTTCCAGAAAGGCACGCGTGCAGGTCACCACATGGGCGAAGCGGTCGCCGCCCAGATGCACGCCACCATACCAGCGGGTGACCACCACGACCACATCGTTCAGCCCCTCGCGTTCCAGCATCCGCAGGATCACGGCGGCGGCCCCGCTTTCGCCGTCATCATCCTTCAGCGGCCCGCCTTCCGACAGGATGCAGGCCCAGCTGTGATGGGTGGCCTTGGCGAATTTCCGCACCCGTTTCAAATCATTGATGAAGGCAGTGCAATCGGCCCGGCTGGTCGCCGCGCGCCCCGAGACAGCATAGCGCGAGCCACGATCGCGCAGCACATCCTCGATCTGCAATTTCCGCGCGGGTCCCGACATCGGCGGCCCTACTGTGCTGCGGAAAGCTGTGACAGCCGGGCAACCACCGCTGCCACCTGCGCCCGGCGCTGGCCATTGGGGGGGTGCGAGCCCAGGAAGGCATCGCCCGGATCGGGCAGCCGATCGAAAAATCCGGTGCCGCGCACCGGATCAAACCCTGCGCGCCAGGCGATCTCGGCACCAAGGGCATCGGCCTCCAGCTCAAAGGATTTAGAATAGCGCCGCGCGCCCAATTGGGCACCCATTTCCTGCAACTGCTTCATCGTGGCCTCATCCGCCCCGGTCACCGTGCCATAAACCGCGCCCAGCATGGCCCCGCGTGCCGCAGTTTCCTGACGGCGCGGGATATGGCCCAGAATGTGATGCGCCGCTTCATGGCCCAGCACGAAGGCCAGTTCATCGGCATTGCGGGCATCGGCGATCAGCGACAGGGTGAAGATCACCAGCGGGCGCCCCGTCTCGTCCACGGTCTGAAAGGCATTGGGTTCCATCTCGGGGCGCGGATCGACGCGGATGTCAAAGGCGCAATTGGTGCCGGCGCGCGCCAGATCGCGGCAGGCGGCCTCGGCCATCGGCTCCACCCGGGTCATCACTTCGACAAAGGCGCGCGCGGCTTCGGCGGCCGGCAGGACGGGGGCATCGGGGGATGCCGGGGCCTGAGGCACCGGCGCAGGGGCAGGGGCCAGATCCGCCCCGGGGGCGCATCCCGCCAGCGCGACCGCCGTGACCAAGATCAGCATCCACCGCATCGCGCTGCCCCTTTTGCCGCTATCTGCCGTATCTAGGTCCAAGCCGCGTCGGCGAAAAGCCCTAGTTGCAAGCCTTGGCTCGTTCCCGATCACGGCATGTTTCACTTTCGCGCCAGATCGCGATACTCTGCCCCCGCTTTGGCGTTGCGCATGGGGCCAGGCCTGCTAGGCTTTGCTGATGTTTACCATCGAGCACGAATTTGACGCCACGGTCATCACCCTCATCGATGAGGGCAGCGTGACCTTGCAGGAAGATATCACCATCTCGGCCTTTGAGGAGTGCATCACGCTGGAACAGGTGCACCCGATCACGCAAGAGCCGATGCTCATCACACTGTCCATGGTGCAGTTGCGCGATCTGATGGCGGCGCTGGATCTGCCCGAAGGCAGTTACCGGCTGGAACGGCGCGGCGGCTGAGGCGGGCGCGATCCCGCCTCAAGGCATGGCCGTCACGTCGCTGTCGTCGCGGCACTGTGCTGAAACCTCCGCGGTCAGATGGCTGCCGAATGCCGGGCCTTGCTCTGATCATAGGCGTCGAAGGCGCGGGCGATCATCCGGGTCAATGGCCGTGCCTCGGGCGGGATGGAAAATCCATCCGCATCCAGCCGCAGCATGGTGCCAAATTGCGCCTTGGCGCGCGCAAACATTGCCTGCAACTGTGGCTCGGACGTATCAAAACGGCGGATCATCTCGGTCGTGCTGACGCGGAAATCGCACATCAATGCCTCGATGATGCGGCCGCGCAGCCGGTCCTCGCCGCTGAACACATGGCCACGATGCGTGGTGAACTGCCCCGCCCGCACCGCGCGGGTATATTCCGAGGTGCCAGAGACATTCTGCGCAAAGCCTTGCGGAAAGCGCGAGATGGACGAGGCACCAAGGCCCACCAGCACCTCGGACGGATCATCGGTATAGCCCTGAAAATTGCGGCGCAGCCGGCCCGTACGGGCCGCGATGGCCAGGCTGTCTTCGGGGCGCGCGAAATGGTCGATCCCGATGGCCTCATAGCCATCCCATTCAAACAGCTGCGCCGCCGTTTCCGACAGGCGCAGACGTTCCTGCGGGGTCGGGATTGCGTCTGACGGGATCAGCTGCTGGCGCCGGCTCATCCATGGCACATGGGCATAGCCGTAAAGCGCCACCCGGTCGGGCGCGAGGCTCAGCAGCTTTTGCACCGAATCCGCGATCCTGGCCGGGCTTTGAAACGGCAGACCATAAAGGATATCGGCATTCAGACTGTTCACGCCGCGGTCGCGGATCATCAGCGCCACATCGCGCGTCAGCTCATAGGGCTGGATCCGGCCAATGGTCTTCTGGATCTCTGGGTCGAAATCCTGCACCCCGATGGAGGCGCGGTTCATCCCCGCACCTGCCAGTGCATCGAGCCGTGCCGCGTCGATCTCATCCGGGTCGATCTCGACCGAGAACTCGGCCCCCGGCGCAAGCGGTGCCACATCGAACACCGCCCCCGCCAGATCGCGGATCAGACTGGGTTGCAGCAGGGTGGGCGTGCCGCCGCCCCAATGCAGTCGTGACAGCCGCACGCCCGCTGCGAGATGGCGCTTTAACAGGGCAAGTTCCGCCTTCAATGTCTCGACATAAGCGATCACCGGATCATCGCTGGAGGTGCCCTGCGTGCGGCAGGCGCAGAACCAGCACAATCTGCGGCAGAATGGCACATGCAGGTAAAGCGAGATCTCGGCACCGGGCGGGATCGCCTCGATCCAGCTGCTAAACAAGGCCGGATCAACGGCATTTCCGAATTGCGGTGCCGTCGGATAGCTGGTGTAGCGGGGCACCCTTGCATCGAACAATCCAAGGCGGGCGAGTTGCGATTCCTGTTCCATGCCGGTAAGGTGACCGGAACGCCGCGCGAAGGCATTGATGTAAATCAAGATCAGGAAACCGTGATGCAGATGCAGGATATGCAGCTCACGCATCTCGAGTGCGGAACATGCCCCATTCGCCATCGGGCCGTTTGCGCCCGATGTGATGCAGACGAATTGGCCCAACTGGCGCAGATCAAATATTATCGCAGCTATCAGGCCGGACAAACCATTATCTGGTCAGGTGACCGGATGGATTTTGTGGCCTCGGTGGTGACCGGCATCGCCACATTGACCCAGACGCTGGAAGATGGCCGCCGCCAGATGGTCGGGCTGCTGTTGCCGTCGGATTTCGTGGGCCGCCCGGGCCGGTCGAACGCGGCCTATGACGTGACAGCCACGACCGATCTGGTCATGTGCTGTTTCCGCAAGAAACCGTTCGAGGACATAATGGTGACCACGCCCCATGTTGCGCAGCGTCTGCTGGAAATGACGCTGGACGAGCTGGACGCCGCGCGGGAATGGATGCTGCTGCTGGGCCGCAAGACCGCGCGGGAAAAGATCGCATCCTTGCTGGCCATCATCGCGCGGCGTGATGCGACGCTGCGGCTGAAGGCGACCAAGGGGGCCATCGTCTTTGACCTGCCGCTGACGCGCGAGGAAATGGCGGATTATCTGGGTCTGACACTGGAAACCGTCAGCCGCCAGATCTCGGCGCTGAAACGCGACGGTGTTATCCAGCTGGAAGGCAAGCGCCACGTCACCATCCCCGATTTCGACCAATTGCTGGAAGAAGCGGGTGACGATAGCGATGGCGGGCCACTGAACTGACTGAACTGAGCGCCCGAGGCGATGCGAAAAGGGGCAAGGGCCTTGCGGCTCTGCCCCTTTGATTTGTCTGGCCGTTTGGCCTTTCGGGACCTCTGGTTTGCTGGCGCTTTCCGCTTGTCGCAACCCGCTGGTTCTGCGGGTCCTTTGGGTCTGTGGAAGTCAGTGCGCCATCAGCACCGGGATCTCGGCCTCTTCCAGCATGTTGCGGGTGGCACCGCCAAGGATCGCCTCGCGGAAGCGCGAATGGCCGTAGCCGCCCATCACCAGCAGATCGGCATCGAAATCACGCAGATGCCGCGCAAGGATGTCCGAGACCTGCGGCATGGTCCGCGCCAGAACCGAGACCTCGGCCTTCACACCGTGCCGCACCAGCATCTGGCACAGCGCGCCGCCGGGGTCTGACCGTTCCGGCCCGTGCTGCGGCGGGTCGATCACCGCGATATCGACGCGTTTGGCGGATTTCAGCAAAGGCAGGGCGCGGCGCACGGCCACCATGGCCTCGCGGCTCTGGTTCCAGCCGATCACCACGCGCTCCGGCAACTGGGGCATCACGGTCGGGCCGGGCAGGACCAGAACCGGTGCTTGCCCCTCGAACAAGGCGGCCTCCAGCGTGGCCTCGGTCTCGATGCCCTTGCCCTCGCCATAGGGGCGCTGCAGCACCACCAGATCGGCAAAGCGCGCGCGCAATGCCACCAGATCGCTGAGCGCTGCAACCTGTGTCATCGCGCTGTCCAGAGACCAGCGCAGCGTCGCGGGCTGGTTTTCCAGGGCTGCGCGAGCTGCCGCCTCGGCGGCGCGGGCATCGGCTTCGGCCCGGTCCAGCGCCACCTGCATGAAGACGCCGCCACCGCCCAGATAGGAATAGCCCGCCTGTGTGCGGTCCACACCCAGTGCCAGAACGTCCAGATGTGCGTCCAGAAGCAGCGCCATATGCGCCGCGCCGGAAATCGCGACCTCTGCCTCTTCGGGGGACGTCACGATTGTCGTCAGAGACTTGTAAGCCATCTCAACACCTCCTCGGGTTGCCGAATTGTGCCACGAGGCTACGGAAGACGCCACAGTGCCGCATTGACCTCGATCAAAAGCAGCTAGGGCACCGCTTGACATGGATCAAGGCCCCGACCTGCGCCTTCTGCGAAAGCGGATGGGTCAAGAAGTGCCCGCGCCCCGCCGCGAAGGGGGGGATTCGGGTCAGGACGAAGGGACGCAAAATGTGGGATTACGTTAAACTGGTCGTGCTGAGCGCGATCGCGGTCTTTGCCGCGATAGCCGCGCAGTATGGGCACGACCTCGCCTATTCGGTGAACGCGATCGTCGTCATGCTTGCAGCCGCCGCTACCTTCATCTGGGTGTTGCGCCGCATGTATGAGCCGGTCACGGTTGACCCCGATACATACAATGACGGCGTGGTGCGCGCCGGTGTCATCGCAACCGCCTTCTGGGGTATCGTGGGCTTTCTGGTCGGCGTGGTCATCGCCTTTCAGCTGGCCTTTCCGGCGCTGAACATTCCGGGGGTCGAGGGCATTCTGAACTTCGGGCGGCTGCGCCCGCTGCACACCTCGGCGGTGATCTTCGCCTTTGGCGGCAATGCCCTCATCATGTCGGCCTTCTACATCGTGCAGCGCACCTGTGCCACGCGCCTCTGGGGCGGCAATCTGGGCTGGTTCGTGTTCTGGGGCTGGCAGCTGATGATCGTTCTGGCCGCGACCTCGTATCTCTTGGGCGGCACGCAGGGCAAGGAATATGCCGAGACCGTCTGGTATATCGATATCTGGATCGCCGTGGTCTGGGTCGCCTTCCTTGTGGTCTTTGTCGGCACGCTGGTCCTGCGGAAAGAGCCGCATATCTATGTGGCAAACTGGTTCCTGCTGTCGATGATCATCACGGTCGCGATGCTGCATATCGTGAACAACCTGGCCGTGCCGGTCTCGATCTTCTCGTCGCGCTCGGTCTCCGCCTTTGGCGGCGTGCAGGACGCCATGACGCAATGGTGGTATGGCCATAATGCGGTGGGCTTCTTCCTGACCGCAGGCTTTCTGGGCATGATGTATTACTTCGTGCCGAAACAGGCCGAACGCCCGGTCTACAGCTACAAACTGTCGATCATCCACTTCTGGGCGCTGATCTTCCTCTATATCTGGGCCGGTCCCCACCATTTGCACTACACCGCGCTGCCTGAATGGGCTGCAACGCTGGGTATGGTGTTCTCGGTCATGCTGTGGATGCCGTCCTGGGGGGGCATGATCAACGGGCTGATGACGCTGTCGGGGGCCTGGGACAAGCTGCGCACCGATCCGATCATCCGCATGATGGTGGTTTCCATCGGCTTTTACGGCATGTCGACCTTTGAAGGCCCGATGATGTCGATCAAGGCGGTGAACTCGCTGTCGCATTACACTGACTGGACCATCGGC
The DNA here is from genome assembly GCF_008973825.1 of Gemmobacter serpentinus. Lineage (GTDB taxonomy): Bacteria > Pseudomonadota > Alphaproteobacteria > Rhodobacterales > Rhodobacteraceae > Gemmobacter > Gemmobacter serpentinus. The sequence continues at coordinate 50,390 of NZ_WCHR01000032.1, forward strand.
CATGTCCATTCCGGTGCGCTGGGCTGGAACGGCATGATCACCTTCGGGGCGCTCTACTTCCTGACGCCGCGCCTGTGGAACCGCGACGGGCTTTACAGCCTGCGTCTGGTCAGCTGGCATTTCTGGCTCGCCACCATCGGGATCGTCCTTTACGCGGCCTCGATGTGGGTGACCGGCATCATGGAAGGCCTGATGTGGCGTGAGGTCGATGCAAACGGCTTCCTTGTGAATGCCTTCGCCGACACCGTGGCCGCCAAATTCCCGATGTATGTGGTGCGCGGTCTGGGCGGGGTGATGTTCCTGCTGGGCGCGATCATCATGTGCTACAATCTGTGGATGACCGTGCGTGCACAGCCTGCCAAGGCTGTGTCCCCCGCGGCCGTCCCCGCTGAATGAGAGGAGGGGACGCAAAATGGCTTTCCTCGACAAACACAAGGCAATCGAAACCCACGCGACGCTGTTGATGGTGCTGTCCTTTCTGGTCGTCACCATCGGGGGCCTCGTGCAGATCGTGCCGCTGTTCTACCTGGAGAACACCATCGAGAAGGTTGACGGGGTCCGCCCCTACAGCCCGCTCGAACTGGCGGGACGCGAGATCTATATCCGCGAGGGGTGCTATGTCTGCCACAGCCAGATGATCCGCCCGATGCGGGACGAGGTCGAACGCTATGGCCATTACAGCCTTGCGGCGGAATCGATGTATGACCATCCGTTCCAATGGGGATCCAAACGCACCGGGCCGGATCTGGCCCGGGTGGGTGGGCGCTATTCGGATGAATGGCATGTCGATCACCTGATCAATCCGCAATCCGTGGTGCCGGAATCGGTGATGCCGAAATACGAGTATCTCATGACGACCAGGCTGGACGGCCGCTATATCGCCGACAGCATGAAGGCCAACCGTCTGGTCGGGGTGCCCTATAGCGACGAGATGCTGGAAAACGCGGTGGCCGATTTCACCGCGCAGGCAGATCCGAACGCCGATACCGACGGGCTGCTGGCACGTTACCCCAAGGCCAATGTCAGCAATTTCGATGGCCAGGCCGATCTGACCGAAATGGATGCGCTGGTCTCGTATCTGCAAGTTCTGGGCACGATGGTCGATTTCTCGACCTTCCAGCCCGACCCGAGCCGGTAAGGAGGAACGGATATGGATACCTATTCCCTGCTGCGCCAGTTCGCCGACAGCTGGATGCTGATGCTGATGACGCTGCTGTTCGTGGGGGTCGTGGTCTACGCCTTCCGCCCCGGCAGCCGGAAACTGCAGGACGATGCCGCCAATTCCATCTTCCGCAACGAGAAGCGCCCCGCGCCGCGCGATGCGGAAACGGGCAGCCGCAACACCAAGGAGGCGTGACCGATGTGCGCCAAACAGATCAAGAAACCCGGCGAGGTTCCGACCACCGGGCATGAATGGGACGGCATTCAGGAATTCGACAATCCGATGCCGCGCTGGTGGCTTTGGACCTTTTATCTGACCATCATCTGGTCCATCGGCTATTGCATCTTCTATCCGGCATGGCCGCTGGTCAGCGGTGCCACGCAGGGTCTTTGGGGCCAGACGGCGGCGGGCGATCCCCGTCTGGCTGTGGCCGAAGAGATCAAGCGTTTCGATGATGCCAATGCGCCGATCAAGGCAAAGCTGGTGGCGGCAGATCTGAATGCCATCGCCACCGACCCGGAGCTGGACACCTATGCCAGATCGGCGGGGGCTGCCGTCTTCAAGACATGGTGCGCGCAGTGCCATGGTGCGGGGGCGGCGGGCAACAAGGGCTATCCGAACCTGCTGGATGACGATTGGCTCTGGGGCGGGGATATGGCCGCGATCCACACCACGGTCACCCATGGCATCCGCAACACGGCAGATCCGGATGCGCGCTACTCGGAAATGCCGAAATTCGGTGCCGACGCTTTGCTGGAGAAACCCCAGATCGAAGAGGTCGTCGAACATGTGCTGGCCATTTCGGGGCAAGAGCATGACGCGGCTAAGGCCGCAGCCGGGGCCACGGTCTTTGCGGACAATTGCTCCAGTTGCCATGGCGAGGCCGGTCATGGCGACCGCGAACAGGGCGCGCCGAACCTGACGGATGCGGTCTGGCTCTATGGTGGCGACCGTGCGGCGATCACCGACAGCGTGTTCAACGCCCGTTTCGGCGTCATGCCGAACTGGAACAGCCGCTTGACCGAAGACGAGATCCGCGCGGTTTCGGTCTATGTCCATGGGCTGGGCGGCGGCGAGTAATCTCCGTCCGAGACGTCGAAAAGGTCCCGGTCAATCCGGGGCCTTTTTGCTATGGCGCAGGTGTCAACAAAGACAGGTGGTGCTTGGGACGGCCCCGCCCGGCTGACCCCGTGCGCAGGGTCCGGCTCGGGCGGGTCGCTCGCGTTGCTAAAGTGTGCCGGAGGCCGGCGCAGGCGGTCGGGACAGGCGGTCTTGCCCTGACGTTCTGTTTCGTCGGTCTCGTTCAGGCACCCATGTGTGGGCAGTCTTGTGGGATGGTCTTGCAAGCGCCATCTTGCCGGGCGGCCTTGCCTGGGGTTTTGGTCCGTGGTCCGTGGTCCGTGGTCCGTGGTCCGTGGTCCGTGGTCCGTGGTCCGTGGTCCGTGGTCCGTGGTCCGTGGTCCGTGGGGCCGTGGTCAATGGTCGCGGAGAAAGTCATCCTCGACCTGGCTGACATCGACGCCCATTGCATCCAGCCCCGCCTCAAGATTTTCGGCCAGATGCGGCATCCCCATCAGATATTGGTCGGTCGGGGCCGCGCGTTCGCTGAAGGCGGTCTGCACGGCCTCGGGAAAATCCGCAGCCTCGAACACCCCGCGCCCGACCCAGGCCAGCGCCACAAGATGCGCCTGCTCATCCTCGTTCAGACCCTGAATGAAGGCGTGCAACTCGCGCTCGCCCATATTCCCCTCGCGGGACTGGTAGATGATATGGACGACCTTGGCGGGACTGATTTCAAGCATGGGGAACCTCCTACCCAGATGGTGCGCCCATCGGGGCCTTGAGGCAAGGGCCTGACTGACGCAGGGGGCGGGGAGGGGCGATCGTGTCGCGTATTGCGGCGCACAGGGCGTCAGGTCGCTCAAGCGACGCAAAACCGCGTTCGACTATCCATGCATCCCCGCGCGCAGGGCATCAGGCCATCTGCGCGCGGGGAACGGCTGCTGGCGCGGGACTTGACCACTTGCCTATCCGCCACCCATACATATGGGTAGGGGAGGATTGACGGCGCATTCGCCAGGGACGAGCCCAGGCTCGGCCGGGTGGACTGCTTTGGCCATGTAGAAAGAGCCGGACCTCGCGCCGATCTTTACCGCATTGCCATGATTGCCGACGATGCTCCCTCGGTAACGGGTGCCAGCGCATGGGGCCAGCACCGCCATGGGACGTGTTTCGTATGTCGCAATATCTACGCCTCTCGGCGCTTATCGGAAGTGTGATCGGGCTGTGCCTCAGCCTGCTTGCGGTAATCTGGCTGGATCACGCCTGGATCCTCGCGCTGATCTTCCTGTTCCTCAGCCTTGTCGGCCTGCGCGATATGCGCCAGACCCGCCATGCCGTGCTGCGCAACTATCCGATCATCGGGCATTTTCGCTATTTCTTTGAGGAGATCCGCCCCGAGATCCGGCAATATCTGATCGAAGGGGATGAGGATGAGGTGCCGTTCTCCCGCGAACAGCGCGAGATCGTTTATCAGCGCGCCAAGAATGTGGAAGACAAGCGCCCCTTCGGCACCAAGAAGCGGGTCTATGACAGCGGCTATCAGTGGCTGACCCATTCGATCCGGCCGCGCAAGATCGAAAGCTATGACTTCCGTGTCACCATCGGTGGACCCGATTGCAAACAGCCCTATGAAGCATCGATCTACAACGTCTCGGCCATGAGCTTTGGCGCATTGTCGGCCAATGCCATCCTGGCGCTGAATGGCGGGGCCAAGAAGGGCGGCTTTGCCCATGACACAGGCGAGGGCGGCATCAGCCGCTATCACCGGCAGGGAGGGGGCGATCTGATCTGGGAACTGGGCTCGGGCTATTTCGGGGCGCGCGACGAGAACGGGCGCTTTGATCCCGTGCGCTTTGCCGAGTTGGCCAGCCAGCCACAGGTGAAGATGGTGGAGCTGAAGCTGTCGCAGGGCGCAAAGCCGGGGCAGGGCGGTATGCTGCCCGGTGCCAAGATCACACCCGAGATTGCCGAGGCGCGCGGCGTGCCGATGGGCGTCGATTGCATCTCGCCCGCTTCGCATTCGGCATTTTCGACCCCGATCGAGATGATGCATTTCATCGCCAAGATGCGCGATCTGTCGGGGGGCAAGCCTGCGGGGTTCAAGCTCTGCATCGGGCATCGGCGCGAATTCATGTGTATCGTGAAGGCCATGCTGGAAACCGGCATCACCCCCGATTTCATCGTGATCGATGGCAAGGAAGGTGGCACCGGGGCGGCCCCGATGGAATTTGCCAATCATATGGGGATGCCCCTGGTCGAAGGCCTGACCTTTGCCCATAATACCCTGCGCGGGGCGGGGCTGCGGCATGGCATTCGCCTTGGGGCCTCGGGCAAGCTGATCCATGCCTTTGACATCGCGAAGGCGCTTGCACTGGGCGCGGATTGGGCCAATTCGGCGCGCGGTTTCATGTTCGCGGTCGGCTGCATTCAGGCGCAAAGCTGCCACACCAACCATTGTCCAACCGGCGTTGCCACGCAGGATCCGGCCCGACAAAAGGCGCTGGTTGTGCCCGACAAGGCGGAACGGGTCTATAATTTCCACAAGAACACGCTCAAGGCGCTGGGTGAAATGGCTGCGGCGGCCGGGCTGGTGCATCCGTCGGGCTTTTTGCCGCATCACCTGCTGATGCGCGAGAAGGACCGCGATATGGTCACCGGCGATGAGGTCTATCCGTATATGCCGGAAGGTTTCCTGCTGCGCGAGGATGATGACCGTTTCGGCTATCTCAAGCGCTGGCGCCGGGCCAGTGCCAGCCAGTTCGAGCCGCTGGATGACGGGGTCTGAGCCATCCGCAGGATGGCCACGATACTGACGGCCTGCGGAGAACCTTCCCGCAGGCCCTTCTTGTTTCGGGGGCCTGTCTTGCAGCCCGACCGTGAGACTTACTGCGCAGAAAGCCAAGATTCCTTGGGCATTTGATTCAGGTCAAGGCAGCCCCGCGTGAAACAGGGTCAGATCAGCCATCCGGGCAGCAATGCCGGATAGGGCACCACCGTCTGATCCTGTTCGCGCGTTTCCTGAAGACGGTGGTGCCGCCTTTTTGGCTTGTTCCGGACCTTCCATCTGCCAAAGCAGCAGCCCGGCCCCGTGCCGGGCCGCTGCGTTTTTGGCGCACTGGACCGGCTGACCCGAAGGCAAAGGGCAGGTGGGAAAGACCGCGATACATGCACGAAATGTCGCAGGGGCGAAGGTGTATCCGCGATGTGGTTTTTGACTCAGGTCAAGGTGGCGGCACGGCGCGTGGGGCATATCGGGGTCAAGACCCAATCCCGAGACCCAAGCCACGAGCCAGCCGGAGCCCGCCCCCGTGTCCAGCCCAGAGACCGAGCCATCGCTTTACGCCGCCCGCGAACCGATCTTTCCCAGACGGGTCAAAGGCACGTTCCGAACCCTGAAATGGTGGCTGATGGCCGTCATGCTCGGGCTTTATTACCTCGCACCTTGGATCCGCTGGGATCGCGGGCCGGAACTGCCCGATCAGGCGATTCTGCTGGATCTGGCGAATCGGCGCTTCTTCTTTTTCATGATCGAGATCTGGCCACACGAGTTCTATTTCGTCGCGGGCCTTTTGATCATGGCGGGGCTGGGGCTGTTCCTGTTCACCTCGGCCGCCGGGCGGGTCTGGTGCGGCTATGGCTGCCCGCAGACCGTCTGGACCGATCTGATGATCCTGGTGGAACGCTGGATCGAGGGCGACCGCAATGCCCGCCTGCGCCTGCACCGGCAGAAATGGGACGCCGAGAAGATCCGCAAACGCGCGCTGAAATGGAGCGCGTGGTTCCTGATCGGCCTCGCAACGGGTGGGGCGTGGGTGTTCTATTTCACCGATGCGCCGACGCTTGCGCGCGATCTGGTGGCAGGAACCGCCCATCCGGTCGCCTATACGACCATCGCGATCCTGACGCTGACCACCTTTGCCTTTGGGGGCTTTTTCCGCGAGCAGGTCTGCATCTATGCCTGCCCCTGGCCGCGCATTCAGGCGGCGATGATGGATGAAGACACGCTGACCATCGGCTATCGGGACTGGCGCGGCGAGCCGCGCGGCAAGCATCGCAAGGCCGAAGGCGCGGAAAAGCTGGGCGATTGCATCGATTGCATGGCCTGCGTCAATGTCTGCCCGATGGGGATCGACATTCGCGACGGTCAGCAGATGGCCTGCATCACCTGCGGCCTGTGCATCGATGCCTGCAATGACGTGATGGACAAGATCGGCAAGCCACCAAATCTGATCGGCTATCTGGCGCTGACGGACGAGACCCGCGAACGCGCGGGCGAGGGCCCGAAATCGGTATGGAAGCACGTCTTCCGCCCCCGCACCGTGCTTTACACCGTGCTTTGGGCGGGCGTCGGCATCGGGCTGGTCGTGGCCCTGTTCCTGCGCTCGGATATCGACATGAACGTGACGCCTGTGCGCAATCCGCTGTTTGTCACGCTGAGCGACGGCACGATCCGCAATGCCTATGACATCCGCCTGCGCAACAAGCTGGGCGAGGCGCATGATTACGCGCTGACCGTCACCTCGGATCAACCTGTTTCGCTGCGCCTGGAAGGGGTGACGGGCAATGTGTTGCGGGTTCCGGCCAATGACACGCTGTCGACCCGGCTTTATCTTGAGGCGGCACCAGGCAGTTCGGCCGCCACCGAGGAACGCAGCACCGTGCGGCTTTGGGTCTCTGAAATCCCGGACCAGGCGCATGGCAAGGACACGCGCGTGCATCATGACACCGTGTTCAACGGCAAGGCGCGCCCGTGATGTGCGCGCCGGTAGACCACACTCAAAAGGACGCAGATCATGGCTGAGATTACCGGACGTCAGGTTTTTGCGGTGACCGCGGGCGCCTTTGCCATCATCATCGCGGTCAATGTGCTGATGGCCTATAAGGCGGTCTCCACCTTTCCGGGGCTGGAGGTGAAAAACTCCTATGTCGCCTCGCAGCAGTTCGAGACCAATCGCGATGCGCAGGATGGTCTGGGCTGGCAATTGAGGCAGGATTACCGCCCCGGCGAGGGGCTGGTCCTGACTTTCACCGATGCGGCGGGCTTGCCGGTGAAGGTCGAGGGGCTGACGGTTTTGCTGGGTCGCCCGACCTCCGCCGCAGCAGACCAGCAGCCCGATTTCGTGCGCGAGGGCGGGGTCTATCTGGCGCGGGTCGTGTTGGAGCCGGGCAAATGGATGCTGCATGTCACCGCGCGGGCCGAAGACGGCACGCCATTCCAGCAGCGCCTGGACCTGATGGTGGAGGGTTGAGCCATGACCCTTGCCGAACGCCTGCCGCTGACCGACAGTGCCGTCAGAGATGACGGCCATATTGCGGCCTCTGCCTGTCCGGCCTGCGCGGTGGCACCTTCGGCGGAACGTCTGGCCGCCATGGCGGCGGTGCAGCCGACACGGCTGATGCTGTCTATCCCGACCGCGCATTGCGCGGCCTGTATCTCCACCGTCGAACAGGCGCTGGAGGCCGTGCCCGGCGTGCGTTCAGCCCGGGTCAACCTGACGATGCGGCGGGTCTCGGTCGATGCCGAGGCGGCGGTTGAGGCTGCCCCCCTGATCGCCGCGCTGGCGGGTGTGGGCTATGAGGCGCATGAACTGGATGCGGGGCTGCTATCGGCGACAGAGACCGACAAGCAGGGTCGCGATCTGCTGATGCGGCTTGGCGTTGCCGGCTTTTCCATGATGAATGTCATGCTGTTGTCGGTCGCGGTCTGGTCTGGGGCCGAGGACGCGACGCGCGATCTGTTCCACTGGATTTCCGGCATGATCGCGCTGCCCACCGTGGCCTTTGCGGGCCAGCCCTTCTTCAAATCGGCCTGGGCCAGCCTGCGCGCAGGGCGTCTGGGGATGGATGTGCCGATCAGCCTTGCACTGATCCTCGCCTCTTCGATCTCGGTCTTCGAGACGATCAATTCCGGCCATCACGCCTATTTCGATGCGGCTGTGATGCTGGCGTTCTTTTTGCTGGCCGGGCGCTATCTGGATCACCGCACCCGGGCCGTCGCGCGTTCCGCCGCCGAGGAACTGGCAGCCCTTGAGGTGCCGCGCGCCACGCGGATCACGGATGCGGGCGAGGAAACGGTCTCGATCACCGAACTGGCTGTGGGCGATCTGGTGCGCGTGCGCCCCGGCGGGCGGATGCCGGTCGATGGCGTGGTGACCGAGGGCACGTCCGAGGTGGACCGCTCGCTTCTGACCGGGGAAAGCCTGCCGGTCTGGGCCGGGCCGGATGCCTGCGTCAGTGCGGGCGAGGTCAATCTGACCGGGCCGCTGACCCTGCGTGTCACGGCGGCGGGCAAGGATTCCAGTCTGCATCGCATGGCCGATCTGGTCGCGGTCGCCGAAAGCGCCAAGACGAAATATACCGGCCTCGCCGAGCGCGCCTCGCGTGCCTATTCGCCGCTGGTGCATATCCTGTCGTTCTCGGCCTTTGGCTTCTGGATGTGGAAGACCGGCGGCGATCTGCGTTTTGCGGTGAATATCTCGGCGGCTGTCCTGATCATCACCTGCCCCTGTGCGCTTGGCCTTGCCGTGCCTGCGGTGGTCACCGCGGCTTCGGGCAAGCTGTTCCGCAAGGGGTTGCTCATCAAGCAGGGCACCGCCTTGGAGCGGTTGGCCGAGGTGGATTGCGTGGTCTTTGACAAGACCGGCACGCTGACACTGGGAATGCCGGAGCTGACCAATCTGGCCGATCACCCGCGTCAGGCCACGGCAGTCGCAATGGCCCTGGCTGCGGCTTCGGCGCATCCGCTGGCACAGGCCTTGGTGCAGGGCGCACGCGCGGGCGGGGTCACCCCGACCGAGGTTCAGGATCTGCGCGAGGTGCCGGGTTACGGGGTTGAGGGCACATGGCGCGGTCAGCGCGTGCGACTGGGCCGGGCGGGCTGGTGCGGCGTGACACCCGCGCAGGTGACCGGCATGACCGCAACATGGCTTGCGACCGGCGATGGTGCCGCACGGCCCTTCACCTTTGTGGATCGCCTGCGCCCCGGTGCGGCCGAGGCTGTCGCGGCGCTTCGCGCACAGGGTAAGGCGATCCGGCTGATCTCCGGCGATACCGAAGGGGCGGTGGCCGATCTGGCCGGGCGGCTTGGCATCACCGATTTCATCGCAGGCGCCCTGCCTGCCGAAAAGGCTGCCCTTGTCGCCGATCTGGCAGCGGCGGGCCATCATGTGCTGATGGTGGGCGACGGGCTGAATGATACGGCGGCGCTGGCTGCGGCGCATGTCTCGATCTCGCCCGCATCTGCGCTGGATGCCGCGCGCACCGCGTCTGATATCGTGCTGCTGGGCCAGGATATGGCCCCCATCGCCGATGCCGCGCGGATCGCCACGCAGACCAGCAAGCGGATCAAGGAAAACTTCGCGATCTCGGGGCTTTACAACGTGGTCGCGGTGCCGCTTGCTTTGGTGGGGGCAGCAACCCCCCTTGCTGCGGCACTGGCCATGTCCCTATCCTCGATCTCTGTCACGCTGAATGCGCTGAGGCTGAAATAGCATGGAAATCCTTGCCATCCTGATCCCTGTCTCGCTGTTTCTGGGCGGGATCGGACTTGTCGCCTTCTTCTGGGCATTGAAGAAGGGCCAGTTCGACGACCCTCATGGCGATGCCAACCGTATCCTGACCCGTGACTACGACGATCACCCCAAACGCTGAGCCGCCTGGGCCTATCTGACACGGGCATAAAACCGGGTCGGCGATCCACCCTGTCGCATTTTCGTCATTCGGGTGCTGCCTGGCATTGAGGCATTCGCGGCTTTCTGCGACGGTTGGATGCGCAATAACCCGGCGCCGCGCGCCCTTGGCAGGGTCAGACCATGAGTTCCAATGTGCAGGGCGCGATTTTCGCGCTGATCGCTTTCGGCATCTACGCCACGCATGACGTGGTGGTGAAAACGCTGGGGGCGCAGTTCCACGCGATCCAGATCATCTTCTTTGCGCAATTGCTCAGTTTCCCGCTGGTTGCGCTGATGCTGATGCGCGACGGCACATCCGGCCATTTGCGCCCGGTGCATCCCTGGTGGATGGCGCTGCGCACCGCCTCCACCGTGGTGACCGGGGTTGCCGCCTTTTACGCGTTTTCGGTGCTGGAACTGGCGCAGACCTATGCGATCCTGTTTGCCACGCCCTTGCTGATCACCGTGCTGGCCATCCCGGTTCTGGGGGAAAAGGTCGGGTTGCGGCGCGGCATGGCTGTCGTGGTCGGCCTGTGCGGGGTGTTGATCGTGCTGCGGCCCGGGACAGACCCGCTCAGCCCCGGCCATATCGCGGCGCTGCTGGCGGCGGTGACCTCTTCGATGTCCTCGATCGTGGTGCGCAAGATCGGTGCCGAGGAACGTTCTGTGGTGCTGCTGCTTTACCCGATGATGGCGAACTTTGTCGTGCTGGGCTGCGCGCTGCCCTTTGTCTACAAACCGATGCAGATCGAGCATCTGGGCATGTTGGGGATCATCGCGATCTTCGCCTTCATCGCCATGCTGCTGGTCATTGCCGCCTATCGCCGGGCCGAGGCGGTGATCGTCGCGCCGATGCAATATTCCCAGATGATCTGGGCGATATTCTACGGCTATCTGATCTTCAACGAGATGCCCGATGAATGGACGCTGATCGGTGCGGGTGTCATCATTGCATCGGGCATTTATATCGTGCTGCGCGAAAGCCGTGGCAAGGTCTCGGAAAACCGCCCGGTGCTGGAATCCCGTTCGCGCCCCGAGACCGGGCTGATGCCGCGCATCTCCATCTTGATGCGCCGCCGCGCGGCGCGCGACCGCAAAGATGGCTAGGGCGCGCGGGTCGATCTGTTACCCCTGCCATGGCGCAGAATTTCCGAAGGAAATCCCTCGCGCCCCCTTGCAAAGCCCGGCCCGGCGGTTTAATCCCCCGCTCACGGTCGGAGCGTAGCGCAGCCTGGTAGCGCACCTGCTTCGGGAGCAGGGGGTCGGAGGTTCGAATCCTCTCGCTCCGACCAATTTCCCGCACAATTTCAAGCACTTAGCGGCAGCCCTTGGGGCGCGCGGTGCCTCGCGCGGTCCCGTCATAGCGCTGTGCTAGCTTTGTAGCGTTATCGACCGAATCCCCATGCCGATCAGCAAAACGCCCCCGCACCTTGCGGCGCGAGGGCGTTCCGTCACCAGCGCCATGGGCAACGCTGGCTTCGTAACCCCGAGCCACCCCTAGCCCGAGGATTCGTGTGTCATGCGCGGTTCCAGACGCCGTTACCGCTGGTGCGCCGCGCGCCATAGTCGCCGTCGCGATGCCAGCGCCGAATGCAGTCGAGGACGATGGGCATGTCCACCGGGCACAGCTTCCCGCTTGCGACTCCTTCCATGCAGTCGGCGGCGAAGCCATCAACCGACCCGTAGAGAACTTCGATTGGCGAAGCCTTCGGCGCGCGCTGTGCCTCAAGTCGGGCGACCCGCTCCAACATCCCGCGCACTCCGGCCATCACGCGCGCCCCTGATCCTTGACGCGCTGCATGGCCGCGACCAGCGAGGGCGCCGCACCGAGGCATCGGGCAAACTCCATCTCGCCGCGCAGGGCTTCCGCCTCAGCGGCTTCCTCGCGGCGCGCCTGAATGGCGTCCAGCGCGGCGCGGTGTTCCTCCGCCTCGCGATTGCGCTTCGCTTGGCCGCGCAGGTCATCATCGTCAGCGTTCATGTCGTGGCTCCAAGTTGCTTGAGCAGGTCCAGCGCATCGGCGCGGGGCTTGGCTTCGTTGCTGTTGCGGACGATGGCCCAGAGGGTGCGGATTACGAACTGCCGGTCCTCCGCGTCCTCTTGCGGCGTCTGTGAGGGCATGGTGCCGGTCGGCACGAAACCGAATCGCTGCGCCTCAGCCAGCGTTACGCACAGAACCTTGATCGTCACCGGCTGCGCGGTGCGAAGCCGCCGCGTGAACCGCTGGGCGACCTCAACCGCCCGGTCATATTCGTTGACCGGCCACAGCACAGCGGCAGAGCCGCCAATCGCGATGGCAACGAACACGTCGCCCTCAGTTGGCGGAAGCACGACGACGCGATTCCCGCCTGTGCCCCACAGGTCATGTTCGGAAAGGTGCGTCATCAGTTCACCTTCTTCGCTTCGAGGATTGCAAGCCGCTCTGCCAGTTCTTCCGTCGCGCGAATGTTGGACAGGGTGCCGATAGCACTGACGATCTGCTGCCCGAGGTCGGGCGCGATTTGCCCCGCCGCGATGGCGGCCAGCACTTGCTCGACCTGACGCGCAACGGGCAGCGACGGGTCAAAGTCGAAGGTGACGGTCTGGGACTGTGCCCGCAGCACGGGCAGAATCCTACCGAAAATTAGGCCAGCACTAGCAGGATCGCCTTCCTTCGCCTTGGCCAGCACCGCGTCCAGCACATCGTTGGCCTCGTCCAGCATACGGCGAAGAAGCTTCTGCTGCTTGGATGGGCCGGGCGGGCGACCAGCGGGGTTCGGGGACTTCATCCCCGGCACCCATACGCCCGCCTTCGTTTCAGTTTCAGTTGCTTCCGTCATGTGGCGTGGTTCCGTGATTTCATCAGGGTGGATCAGACGCCGCCAAGCGCTTTTTCAGCCGCTTCCTGAGCCTTGCGAACCATGTTCGCCTTGGCACCCTTGCCGCCGATGGCCTTCTCCATTTCGGTGAAGACCTTGCCCGCGTTGGACTCGATCAGTTCCTTGGCGGCGCGCATCACCTGCAAGCGCTTGGCGACGCCGGGCGAATTGCGCTCGTGGTAGAGCCGCAGGTAGACGGCTTGGAACTCGCGGTTGAGACCCGACAGGTAGGGCGGCGCGCCGAGCAGCGCAGTGACCGTCTCGTGGTCGTCATCGCGGATCGCTTCGCGCAGAAACTCGTGCCGCTTGCCGTCCGGCAGGTTGCGGGCGAAGTCGCGGATTTGCCCCGCGATGGCGGTCGCCGCCTTGACCTGCACGGGTTCGGCAAGCTGCCCTTCAAGGAAGTCGATGCCCTTGGTGAGGTTGGCGCGTGCGGTATCGAACGTCTTGGTGACCGCTGCCAGATGCTTCTTGGCGAAGTTGTCCACCTGGAGCAGCTTCTGATCGTCGTTCCAGCCGGGGTTCGCGTTCACGACCTCGCGGGTGTCATGCACCTTGCGAAGCGTCTCGTAAGCGGTGCTGAAAGCAGTCTGTGTCTCAGCGAGGACGGTTTTGGTGTCGTCGCCCCACCCCTCGATTTCCTCCACAACTCTGGGATGCAGGGCGGGGGTGACTCGGATGTCGATGTTGATGTCGTCGGACATGGTGCTGATAAACCCTGATACGGCTAGCGTTGTGCTGTAACGGTAGCTGTTCTCGGGGAAGGTCCGCGAGCATTATTATTTTTCGTCAGTGGGTTACGTAGTTCGGAACATCATATGGGGTATATGTGGGTCGGATTGCTCGGGGCGTTTGGGAGGCGATTAGCGTGTGCGATCCAGCATCGAGTCACCCGGTGAACTCGACGCAGGTATATTGAAACCCGTTTCCGGAGTAGTCAAAGTATTGGCTTTCTTTGCAGCACTGAGATTCGCTCCATGAGTATCCAGTTTGAACCGAATCCGTTATCGCTACCTCCGATGGTGGCGGATTCTTCGCATAGGATAGTTCTGGAAGCTCGTCTCCGAATTTGAATGCCCTAAGAAATGGTGAAGTCTTGGACTTGCTGGACCAAACAATCATTCCATCTCGAGACACGATGAAAGCGCATGGTTTTGATGTGAGGTTGATATATCTAAGTGCACTGGCTTGAAGGGAGCACTCGAAGCGACTGCCAATAGCGCACAGAAGTTCAGTAGTCCAAGGATCTGCGGAAAATTCGTCCCTAAAAAGGTTGGCGGGCATCAGAAGGCTCGATGCAAATATGTTGGCCTCGCGCTCCACGTCACTATGAAAATCGTTAAGCGTAGCTTCACTATCCTCAAAACGATCTCGGAGATGCCGGTGGCACATGAAATGACCGAGCTCATGGGCATATGTGAATCGCAAACGGCGCTTGTTCGGAGTCCTGCTATTCAGGAGGATAGTCCAATCATCAGTTCCTGAAGTTTTGACAAGGCAGCCCTCAAAAGAGTCAAACCTTTCGAGCCTAGTTGACAGGCTTCCCTGAAATCCGTCACCGTTAAATGTGCCGCTGACAAGTGCGTCAATGTCAATTGGATATGTGTTTGGGCCAAACTTCTGCCAAAACAACGTCAGTCTATTCGCTTCTCGCTCGGGCGCGTTGCTAGGGTTTGTCGTCAAGGCCGGACATTATCCTGTCGATGTATCTCTTATCGGTCTCAGAGAGCCTTCGAAACTTTCGGAAGAAGGCATCCTCCAAATGTGCTTCAGTCTGCTCTTCACTAGAGTCATCTAATAGGAAGTCAGGGGCCACGCCAAGGTAGTTCGAGATCTTCAGGAGTAAATCGGCACTGGGTTTAGCATTTTTTTTGTTTTCCAGCTGCCACACATAAGCCTTTGATGAGCCGATGGCTTCAGCCAGCTCTTCAAGAGTGGCCTTCCTGGCGGTGCGTAGCTGGCGCAGCTTCTCACCAAACTTCTCGGACACATCTTTCCCCTTCGGATCCACTTGACAGAAGTATAGCGCGAACTGTATGACTCGTCGAGTATAGTGAAGGCTATACTAACGTGAAGCAAATGGAGGCCGACATGGCTGAGACCTGCACTGACCGCCAAGGGGACACTTGGGAAATCTATAAGGACGCTTCCGGTTACTGGCGGTGGCGGCGGACCGCGTCCAACGGTCGTATCGTTGGGGCATCGACCGAAGGTTACGTCAACAAGGCGGACTGCATCGCGAACGCCCAGCGGAATGGGATGACATGCACGCCGCGCTGATTGCGGCATCTCTCCCTGTCTTCCTGAACTGAGACGCAGCTTGGTCTTCCTCGCTGCGTCTTTTTCGTTTCTCGCTGCGCGCGTTCGCGGCTGGATTTGGGCTAGTTCCGTCTGAACTAAATGCTGCCGGTCTGAACCATTCCCGCCGTTTGCCACCCTGTGCCCCACATACAGGACATATGACGGTCGAAGCGGTCGGATGCCCTTTGCCCCCCGGCGCCCCCCTTTGCCCCCCATTGTAAAAAGTGCTGCATGGAAGAAGTTGGGTAGGTCCATGGCTATGCCCTTTTCTCGTAGGGGTGCAATGGGGGGCTCAGGGGGGCCTTGGCCCGGGTTTTAGGCCGGGGGGCTAAGGGGGGCTTCGGGGGCCGTAATGCGGTTCAGTTCGGCTTCAACAGCCATGGCAAGGGCACCCCGCCACCCCTGTGCGTTGCGCAGCGCCCACACCTTCACCTTCGGGCGTCCATACAAGGCGAACGGCTTCGGCAACGGCTCGATGCCTGCCTTCCGTGCGATGTGCGGCAGCAGCGCCCACTTGCGACCGGCGTCGGGGGTGAAGTTCGGGTCCACGTCAAAGACCGCGCTGAACAAGTCTTCTGCGGTGATAAGGTCGCGTGGGTGGCTTGCCACCAGTTCCAACGCCACTTCGTCGTGGCGGGTTCGGCTGTTGGCAATCACCGCTTCCTTGGCGTCGTTTCGTGCAGCATGTGCGCCGGGGTTGAAAGCGGCGATGTTGCGGGCACGCAGGAACTGGCGCACCGAGGCGATGAACAGCGGATCGGGCTTCGGGTAGAGTGTGCTGTAGAGGCGTCGGTAATACCCTTCGCCGCTGTGCGGTTCGCTGGGGTTCCGGATCACGTTCCAGCGGCGGTCATCGACGGTCAGCGGCAGCGCGGTTTCGTAGTTCGAGAACAGCAGCCACCGGCAGCAATTCTTCTCGGTATGCTGAAGCCCGTATTTGACGTTGATGAAGCGGTGCGAGGCTGTGACCATCGACTTGAGCTTTTCGCTGTGCTGCCAGCGCTCACCCGTCCCGCCCTCGTTGATCTCGTCCACCACGGCCAGCAGCTTGCGCGAAAGCTGACCGTTGAAGCCACTGGCAAGGCTGGACTTGAGGTCAAAGTCCATCGCCACATTCCCGGACCAGACATGCGCCAGCAGCGCCGCCAGCCAGTTCCGACCGACGCCCTGTTGCGTGGCGATCATCAGGTAATGGTTGTGCGGCAGGACACCCGGCTGCTGTTCGATGTGCGCCAGCCAGTCGAGGAACCTGTTTCGTTCCACGTCGTCGGGGATCAGGAACGCGATATGGTCGAGAAAAATGCCGAGGCGCTGCTGCCAGTCGGCGGGCGGGTTGTGGGGGCGCGGCTTCCACAGGTTCAAGGCGTGCCGCCCATCCTCTGCCGTGCAAAACTCCCCGGCGCTCGGGTCAAAGGTCAGGGTATAGGCGACCATGCGTTTGTCGCTGCCCATCCACATGGCGAATGTTGATGCGACCGTCTCACCCTCCGGGCTGACGATGGTCGTGGTGTTGTGCTTGAGCAGCGCCGACATGCCGGGCGGTGGCAACTGCACGGCAAGATTGTCGCGGAAGGCGATCATGGGCTTTTCTGCCGCGATGTAGACGAGGCCACGGTGCATCTCTTTGATGTCCATTGACGGCGGCATGGCTGCGAGGGCGGTGCCCACCCCGTCACCGGCCTGCTTGAAAGCGGAGCGCTGCACCTCCATGCGCTGCGCCTCAGCCGCTTGTCGGCGGCGGATCGGCTCAAGCGTCAGGTTCAGGTAGCGGTCGTCCTTGGTCGCCTTCTCGCGCTTGCCCAGTTCGCTGCGGCGGAAGATGCGCCTGCACTGTTCGTTGTTTGGGCTGTAGAAGGCGATGATGCTCATCAGCGCCATGTCGGCTTCGGATTGGGAAGTGTATCGCCCCTGCCATTGGCCGTTTGCCAGCATCAGGAACTTTTCGCCGTTCGCTGCGCCCTTGGCGCGTTCAATAATGGCGGTGTCTTCCTCCTTCTCTGGGGCATCGGGGAGGGGCGCTGCTGTGTAGTCCGCCGGGCGCATCTGCGTCACCATGTTGGCGAGCAGTTCGTGCCGGTCTTCGACCGGGGCGTCGATATAGACGTTGCCCGTGCAGATGATGAAGCGCTCTTGCGAATACACTTCCACGCCGCCGCGCTTGCAGCCGGGACCGATATTGCCACGGACCCAGATGTGCATCCCGCGACCGCTGCGCGACAACTCGGAGTAGCTGTTGAAGGTTGTGACGATGCTCTTGAAGCGTTCCATGTCCTCGGCGGTCGTGTCGTCCTTCACGTCGAGGTCGATGCAGGCAAAGGGGTCGTTGGCACTCAGCACGAAACCGATCAGCCCACGCCATTCAATGGCGAGGCGGCAGGCGGTTGCAAAGTCCATCCAGGTTGACGGGTCGGTCGTGCTGGCACGCTTTCCATCAGCGCCATAGGGCGCCTTGTCGGTGGCCGTGCCAGCGGTCACGCACCATTGCGGCAGGGCGCGCATTTCAGCGGGAAGGCGGTGAAAAATGCTTGCTTGCGGACCTTCCGCGAGGTTCTGCATAGTTGGGGAGTCCATGTCTGTGCTTTCTATCTGACGGCGGGGGTTGGTGGCACAACTCCCGCCGTTTTTCCTGAGAGCGCTATGTTGGGGCTAGGTGATGCGCCTGACACGGGAGCTAACCCGACAGACGCATTCCAAAATTCACCGACCCCGCGCCATATGAAGTATTTGCGGGTCAGGCGGCTTCGCTGGTGCTGTGCTTCTCGCCCGCCGCCATCCAAGCCAGAACGTCCCGCTCCGCATACCAGACGCGACGGGTGCCCTTCGGGCTGAAGTAGCGCGGACCATCCCCGCGGACGCGCCATTGATCGACGGTCACGGGATGGATGCCGAACAGTTCGGCAACCTCGCTGCTGGACAGGGGGCGGTTCTTGGGCTGGTAGCTGAACAACTCGCAGAGCTGTTCAAAGGTCATGTCGGACATTGGATTCACTCCGCCATCAGAAGCCGTCGAGAACCCAGACGGTGGCGGGGTGTCCTGCCCCTTTATATAGGTGGGGCCGGTTGCAGTAACACATTAGCTGGGGCTGTCTGCATCTGGCAAGCCCCGTTTTGCCGCCACCCCGAAACGCACCGTTGCCGCTGAGGCGACAGAGGCGGGCGCGCTGCTGCCCGTGTGCTGGCGCTGTAGCTGCGATCAGCACCGTGCCGCCCCTACCCCGGCGGCGCTGCGCAACGCGGCTGTGCGCGGCGGCTATCGAGCGCTTCGCAGAAAATAGGTAACATATGCTCTTGATACGAATCGAGAAACGATGTTACATATTTCCTGCGGCCACCATCATCCCAAAGGAGACAGACATGATGCCGGTATTGAGAATCAACGACGCCACGTTCGCCAACCTGAGCACCCTCAAGACGTGGTTCGGAACCAAGTCGCCCAGCGAGACCATCGACCGCATCGTGCAAGAGGCGATGGAGCAGCTTGGCATTGAGCGTGACGACGAGTTGGAGGGTGTGCCTGTCGCCCCGACCGATGGCGCGCTCGTGTTCGACACAGCGCCCAGCCTCACCTTCACCAAGCCGATGAAGGCGACCATCAACGGCAAGCCGATCCAGAACCCCAACTGGGCGTCGATCCTGCATGTGATGATTGCACAGGTGAAGGCCAAGGGTTTCGAGGGCGAAAAGCTGGTCCGCGAACTGGCGGTCCCGGCCAAGGCGTCCAGCTACGAGGACGATGGTTACAGGTTCTTCCCCGAACTGGGCATTTCGGTGCAGGGGCAGTCGGCGGCAGACGCATGGAAGGAAGTTGACAGGCTGGCGAAGAAACTGCGCATCCCCGTCACCGTCGAGTTCGTATGGCGGCAGAACCCCAAGGCGCAGCATCCGGGCAAGGCAGGCGTCCTGCGCTCGGGCAATGCGTAAGAGCGGCGTGTGCTGCGGGCGTCAAGCCCGCAGCGCCACCACATTCGCGCCCGCCGCAATCAGCGCCTGCTGCTCGATGTAATCCCCGATGGCCTGAACCTCGGGGTGATAGTCCCGAAGGTCGCTGGTTTCGAGATAATGGCGAGCCGTGACGCCCATTGGCACATGATTTGTCAACAATTCGAGCTTCGCAATGTCCAGACGGCAGGCCTTCACCCCGAGAGTTACGAAGGTGCGCCGGAGGTCGTGCGCTGAAAGGCGGTCCATGCCGATAGCCACACTGAACCTTTCGAGCGGCGCGCGGGTGTCGCGGATGTGGCCCAATGCCGAGCGGCTCGGGAACACGAACTTACTCTTGATCGTGGCCTTGTCGTCGGCAGCTTTGCGGGCTTTCAGGACGGCGACCGCTTGCGACGATAGAGGCAAGGTAATTGAGTTTCCGTTCTTGGGGTCTTCGATGAACCACGAACAGTTGGCAGGGTCATCCTCAAGGTGGACATTCCGCCACTCCAACGCGGCCCCCTCGTTTCGTCTGGCCCCCGTGCAAAGCAAGAACATGACGAGGTCCAGCCCTGCGTAGGTGTCGGCGCTGAATGCGGGGTTCTGGCGCGCTGTGGTGAGCAGGTTCCAGAACGTCCCGATCTGCCTCCGGTCGATATGGCGGGTCCGCACCTTGCCCGCCTGCTTCGCCATTTCTTGCTTGAGGACGGCCACAGGGTTCTGGTCGATGATCGGCTTGCCGTCCTTCGTCTGGTATTCCTCCCGCGCCCAGTTGATGAGCGTCCGCAGAACCGTGAAGGCGAACGAGGCGCTGCCCGGTGCTGGCCCCTTCCCCGTCACGCCCTTGGTGGCAATCTCCTCATACCGTTTGCGGCACTCCGCCGGAGTGAGGCTGGCGATGGTGCGGTGCTGCCACTTCTCGAAGGTCGTCTTGATATGCCGGTCCATCTCGTCGCGGCTGCTGTCCTTCAACATGCCGGGGCGGGCAAAGAAGGCGTCGGCCACCTCACGCAAGGTGATGGCCTTAGCCTCGTCCTCGCGCTTCACGTCGCGCGGGTCGATACCGTCGCGCATCTGTTGGAGCAGGGACTGTGCTTTGCGGCGCGCATGGTCCTCGGTGTAGAGACCGAGCCTGCCGATGGTCATGATGACCGCCTTCCCCTTGACGCGCCCCTGCGCGACGAAGGCGCGGACCCCCTCGGGGTTCGTCTTGTTCGGTGCCGTGACCCGCAGGCCATAGCCCGACACCTTGTCATCCCAGTGGATCTCATAGCCCGTGGCGGGCGGTGCAACGGTCTCGCAGAACGGCTTCGTGAGCTTTGGCATGTGGCTATCCTCCAGCGCTGTGCTAGCACCATGCCAGCAAGCTAGGGCTACCATGGGCAGTCTGCCACTATCACGCAAGGAGTTCAAGTCACTGATTTTACTACATAATGTTGGCTGTCGCTAGGTTGCATTAGGTAGCGCTATGACCCCGGCCTATAGTTCGGGAGCAGGGGGTCGGAGGTTCGAATCCTCTCGCTCCGACCAAAATTTTCCCGAGAAAATCAAGCAGCTGTGAGCGATAGGCCGAGCATCTTGTGCGGTCGTGCGTCTGCATCTGTGTGGCGGAGTAATCCGCCGCCATTTGCCGGACCGGGTTCTGCTGTGCCCATGGATTGGTAGCGGGCTGCGAAAAGTGCGGGGTTTCAAACATCAGCAGGCTGCCAGGCTGTGCCAGCCAGTGCCCGGGCGCGCTGATCCTGTTGACCGGGTTCTGCCCTGACAAGCACAGCGCCGTCACTGGGGGCGGCGCAACCCTTCGCCACGCGCCGCAGGGATCATTCCCTTTGCCCTGTCACAGACACCACCACAGACAAGCCGGGGGCCAACAGGTCGGCGCGGTCCTGATCGGGGTCAATGGCGATGCGCACCGGCACGCGCTGCGCGATCTTGGTGAAGTTGCCTGTGGCATTGGTTCCAGCGATCAGGCTGAACTCCGAGGCGGCGGCAGGCGAGAAGCCCTCGACCCGGCCCGTGAACCGCTGGCCATCCAGCGCATCCACGCTGAATTCGGCCGTCGCGCCCACGCGGATATCGTTCAGGCTGCCTTCGTTGAAATTGGCGATCACCCACAGATCCTGGCCGACATGCGAGACCAGCGCGGTGCCGGGCGAGACATATTGCCCGACCCGGACCGAAACCTGCCCAAGCCGCCCAGCGGATGGGGCGCGGATCTCGGTATTGGCCAGATCAATGCGCGCCAGCTCCACCGCCGCCGCGGCGCTGTCGATCTGGGCCTGCGCGCTTGCGATTTGGGCCCGCGCATTGGCGATCTGTTCGCGCTGAACCTCCAGCGTGGCCTGGGCCTGACTGCTCGCCGAGAGGGCCTTTTGCAGCGCCAGTGCCGATTGCTCGGTCGCACTGGCCGAGGTCACGCCGCGTTCGCGGAGCGATGCGGTGCGGTTGTTGTCGGATTGCGCGGTTTCCACCCCCAGAATGGCCGCATCAAGGGCTGCCTGATCGGAGCGCAGCATGGCCTCGGCAGACCGCACATTCTGGGTGGCGATCTCGCTGGCGGCATGGGCGGCGGCCAGCGTCGCCTCGGCCTGTGCCAGCTTCTGGCGATAGATCCGGTCATCGATCACCGCAATCACATCGCCTTCCTGCACGGTCTGGAAATCGGCGACGCGCACCTCACGGATATAGCCGGAAAGCTGGGGGGCCAAGGTCGTGACCTTGCCGCGCAGATAGGCGTTTTCGGTGGTGGGCTGCGCGGGTGCAAAGGGTGGCAGGTGCCAGGCAAACAGCACCAGAAGCACACCGGTAAGACCGATGATCCCGGCAATGGCGGTGGGAAGGATAAGCGAGCGGTTCATGGCGTCAGGTCCGGTTTTGCGCGCCCGCATCGGGCGCGGCAGAGGCAGGGGGAACGGGTTGCGGTGTCCAGCGCCGCCAGAGCCAGTCGCGCAAGACATGCAGCAGCAGTGCGGCCAGCGCGGCCAGGGCGGTGAGGAAGGTCAGGAAATAGGCATCATTATAGGCCATCACCCAGGCTTGCTGCCCGGCCTGGGTCAACAGCTGCGACATGACTTGCAGACGATCTGCAGCGAGGTCGGGGTTCTGCGTGGCCATCAGCGCGGTGCCGCGTGCCAGCGTCGATTGCAGCAGCGGATCGGCCATCTGCAGCTGTTCGGTCAGTGTTGCCAGATGAAAGGCCTGCCGCCGGGTGGTCAGTGTGGTGAACAGGCCGGAGCCGATCACCGCGCCAAGGCTTTGCGTGGCGATGAAGACGATGATGAAGGACAGCAGGTAATTCTGGCCCTTTCGCATCGCGGCCAGCAGCCCCATCATCATCGCAGGCGGCATGAACAGCATCGAGGCAAAGCCGATCATCGCCTGACTGATCAGGAACTGTTCGGGCCTTGTGTCGATGGTCGATTGCGCATCCATATAGGCCGCAGCCGCAATCAGGGTCAGCGCCACGGCATGAAAGGCGGCCTCGCGTCCCGGTTTCATCCAGGCCACGCAGGCCAGCCCGCCCATCACAGCCGCAATGCAGATCACCGCAAACAGCGCCTCCATCTGTGATGGCGCAAGGCCCAGCACCTGAAACATGCGCGGCGCGCCGGTGCTTTGTTCCGACAGCACCAGCCGGAACAGCAGCAGCGTCACCGTCAGGTGCAGCATGGCGGGCGTGGCAAGCCAGCGGAAATCGACCAGCGGGGATTTGCGGGCCAGTTCGATCATCACCGCCAGCGCCAGGGCTGCGATGGAGATCGCCAGCAAAGCCCCGATCCAGGGCGCATCGGTCCACCAGCGGATCGGCCCCATGACCGCGCCGATGGTGATCCCGGCAAAGCCCAGTGAGATCAGTCCGAAGCTGAGGAAATCGCCCCGTTCGATCACCTTTTCGCGCGGGGGGGAGTTGAGCGGCAGATACCAGACCACCGCCAGCGAGATCAGCGCAAGGCCAAGTCCCGCGAAATGCACGCCCGCCAGCCCGCCGTCGCCGATCAGCGAGGGCGAGATGACACGGGCAAGGTTCGGCCCGATCAGAATGATGGCCATCACCGCAGGCAGGCCAAAGCGCATTTTGGCCTGCGGGGCCAGCGGCTCCAGCATGTAAAGGAATGCCAGTGTCGACAGTGGGGCCGCGGCGCAGCCCGAAAGGAATTGCACCACCACGGCCGAGCGCAGATCGCTGATCCACAGCGCGGCAAAGGCCACGGCGGTGAAGACAAGGATGCTGACCTCGGCAAAGCGGCGCAGACCGAACTGGGTGCGCAGCTTGATCAGCATCAGGGGCAGCGTGGCGCGTGGAACCATATAGGCCGCCATCAGCCAGCTTGCCTCGGTGGTGGACACGCCCAGATCGCCCGCGATCTGCGGAATATTGGCCGACACAAACCCCTGACCCAGACCCTGCGCCAGCCCGATCACTATGGCGGCCAGAAAATAGGGCAGGGCAGCTGCCACCCCCATGCCCGCAAGGATGCCTCCGGGGGCTGCTGCCGCCATTGGCGTGGCGGCCGGGGCCTGATCGCTTACTTGCCCCATTTTTCACCGATCCTTGCGGTGTTTTCGACCATGCGCGACAGGGCGCGATCCAGCACGGCGCGATCCTCGGCCGCGATCCCCTCGAACAGTTCGGCCCGCACGGCCAGCACAAAGCGTGAAATGCCGCTGGCGCGCGCTTTTTCCGTCAGAAACAGGGCGCGCTTGCGGGCATCGCCATCGATGCCGCGCCGCTCGATAAAGCCCAGCCGCTCCAATCCGTCGATCTGGCGCTTCAGTGTCGGGGCCTCGATCTGCAGGGCCGTGGCAAGTTCGGCCTGCGTGGCACCCTCCATCCCGGCCAATGTGGTCAGCACGCGCGCCCGCGCCATGGTCAGGCCCAGTTCGGCGGCGCCCGCATCATAATTGCGGCGCAGTTCGCGCATCACATGCAGCAGCAGGTCAAGCGTTTTGGGGCGGGAATCCATATCATTGCCTAGCTAATTGGTTAGCATGGTAAGTAATAGGAGCTGTGCCTGCGGACAGCAAGCCCCCGAAGCGCGCCGAGCCATGCAGCGGTGTCATGGCGGGTATCCGGCAGTTGCGGGCACTGTTTGGTGTGAGCTGCCCCCAAACTGCCCGGGGCGCATCAGTCGGGATTTGGGCCGCTTGTGGGGTCATTTCTGCAACAATGACCCAAGCAGGCGAGTTGTTACTTGACTCTTTTTGTCGATTTCAACAGAACCCAAAGCCATTAGGCAGGCGAATTGCCCCGAGGCTTGGTCAAATCACACCCTGCCGGACGGACAGGCCCACCCGCAAACAGGATGCGCCAAGCGCGGCATCCGTTGATCCGGTCATCTGACCGGCGGGCTGGGATTGGCATGTCTGCACTGAAACCTCCGTTCTGTCTTGGTGCGCGGCTTCCGCGTCAGGCGATGCCTGTCGGCCCTGCAATTGCTCATCCGCATCGCCCTGCATCGGCCCCGGTTCCGTCTCGCCCCGGAACATGGCCGATCTGATCCCATTCGCCCGCGCGTCGAAGCCCGAGGGCGCGACGTTCCGGTCATCGCAGACAGTGTTTGAAAGGACCCCTCATGCCCGCAATCACGATCGACGCCTCCGCCCTTGACGGAGTGAACTGGTCCACCTTCATCAGCAATTACATTTCCGGTCTCGGAAACGGCTCCTACAAGTTTTACGGAGGCGGCATGAGCGCTGCCTATGGCAGCCAATTCGCGATGAGCGGTGAACAACTGGCCATCCAATATGCCACCGACACCGCAACCCGCGTTGTGCTGGAAGGCACGGATCTGGCCTATGATTCGATCGTCTATGGTTCGTCCTACGGGCACGGCCTTTCAGGTGCGCTTGACAAGATCACGTTCGGCCAATGGGTTGAAGGCACGACCGGCACCCCGGGCATCGGCGATGACGGTCTGATTGCCGGCTTGCAGCAGGATCTGGTGATCACCGGGCTGGATATCGAGGTGGCAATCGGCAGCGGTCCGGCTGGCAATATCCTGAACACCTTGTTCACGCAGATCCCCGGTGGCAACGCCACCGCGCTGGACACGCTGCTGAGCGGCTACGCCCAGAACTTCATCGGCACCGCGGGCGACGACAGCTATGTCGGCACCGCGCAGGCCGACACGATCAATGGCGGCGGGGGGAATGACACGCTGGATGGCGGCGACGGCGAGGATGTGGTCGTGTTCGACGGCGATTTTGGCGGCGCATCTGGCACCTACAGCTTTGCCCCCAACCCGGACGGATCGATCACCATCACCGATAGCCGCGCCACCGGCGGAACCGGCGTTGACGTGATCAACAATATCGAGATCCTGAAGTTCAACAATCTGACCTATAACCTCACCACCCATGCGGCCAATTACGCGCCCACCGATATCGTGTTCGACGATGCGGCGGCGGCAGATCTGAACGTCAATTCCCAGGTTGGGGCGGCGGTTGCCACCTTTGCCGTCACGGATCGCAACGCGACGGACACCTTCACCTATGAGCTGCTGAATGATGCCGGGGGCCAGTTCGTGCTGGATGGCGCAAGCGTCAAGGTTGCGGATGTGCTGGCACCGGGCCGTCACACCATCACCGTCCGCGCGACCGACAGCGCGGGGCAATCGGTCGAACGTCAACTGACCGTCGAGATCGCCAACCCGCCGTCGATCACCATCGACGCCTCGGGCGCGAACGGGATGGATTTCGAAGCCTATATCCGTGGTGGTTTCCTGGATGGCACCTCGGGCGGTGGGATGCCGGTGTTTGACAATGGCAGCAGCTTTGCCGGCGAGGAGATGTTCATCGCCTATGGCAACACATCGGCCTCGAAATACGTCCTGATGCATGGCGCGCTGGAATACCATTTCGGCACCCATACCGTGGCAGGCACTGCCAATGTCGTTGAATACGGCACCCGTGGCACCGGCAGCTTCGATTCCAACGGCTATTTCACCGGGGGCAATGCCGAATTGCGCATTTCCGGGCTGGCGCTCTCCAACCTCGTTCCGGTGGATGCCACCGAGGCCACCACGATCAAGGCCAATGGCCCGATTCACAACTTTGCCGTTGCCCATATGTATGGTGCCTCGGGCGAGTTGGCACGTCTGGCGAAATATGCCGACGCATTGGACGCCTATTCCCAGAACTTCATCGGTTCGGCGGGCAATGACACTTATACCGGAACGCGCTTCAACGACACGATGACCGGCGGCGGCGGCGATGACAGCCTGGATGGCGGCGCGGGCACCGATGTGGTGGTCTATGACGGCGTCTATGCCCGTAATGGTGGGGATTACACTTTCGCCATCGCAGATGGTGTCATCACCATGGTCGACAGCCGCGTGAATGGTACCGGCACCGACACGCTGCGCAATATCGAGATCCTGAAGTTCGGCAACCTGACCTATGACCTGACGACGCATCGGGTGAACTATGTGCCGACCGACGTGGCGCTGGCCAGCAATGATCCGGTGCAGGGCAATTCGGCTGTAGGCACCACGATCGCCAATCTGGTGGTGACCGATGCGCTGATCTCTGGTGTGGCCGATACCCATACCTTCACGCTGCTGAACAATGCAGGTGGCCATTTCGTGCTGGACGGGGCTTCGGTGAAAGTTGCCTCTGCGCTGACGGCGGACAGCTATACGATCCGGGTGCGGGTGACCGACAGCGCGGGCCAGAGCATCGAGAAGAACATCACGATCAATGTCTCGGAGCCGGCGGTGAACCTGGCGCCGACCGGGCTTTCGCTGTCGAAGACCTCGATCGCCGAAAACAACGCGGCCAATGCCGTGGTCGGCGTGGTCTCGGCCGTCGATCCGGAAGGTGATGCGATCACCTATGCGCTGACCGGCAATGCCGGCGGGCGTTTTGCCCTCGTCACCTCGGGCGGGCAGACCCGCCTGGTCGCGACCCGCGCGCTGGATCACGAGGCGGCAGCCAGCCATCAGGTGACGCTGACCGCGACCGATGCCTTCGGCAATGTCACCAGCAAGGCCTTCACCATCACGGTGGGCGATGTGAACGAGGCCCCGGTCATCACCTCGAACGGCGGTGGGGCTGTGGCGGCGATCCGGGTGGCGGAGAACACCACCGCAGTCACCACGGCGCGGGCGACTGACCCCGAGGGGCGGGCGATCAAGTGGACGATCGCGGGCGGGGCGGATGCCGCGCTCTTCACCATCAATGCCGCAACCGGCGCGCTGGTCTTCAAATCGGCCCCCGATTTCGAGGCCCCGAAGGACGCCGGGCGCGACAATGTCTATGATCTGGTGATCCGCGCGACGGAT
>NZ_WCHR01000033.1 GCF_008973825.1 Gemmobacter serpentinus
CTTCCGCCCAATTCTCGCGTTTCTCGGCGCAGGTTTCTTGGGGCCCGGACTCCTCTGGCCCGCGCGTCTCAGCTCTGACGGCGGAAGGTCACATAATGCGGATCGCGCCCCTCGCGCAGCGCCTTCTGCTCGTAGCGAGTCGACAGCCAGTCATCCCAGGCCTCGCCCCCGCCGAAGCCCGCGCCGGTGGTCGAGACCAGGTCAAACCCTGCCTGTGGCACTTCCTCCAAGGTCTGGCGGATGTAATCGGGAATATCGGTCGCCACGCGGAATTCTGTGCCCGGCTTCATCGCCCGTGCCAGCGGCTGCAGATAGCCCTGTGTGACAAAGCGGCGGCGGTGATGGCGCGCCTTGGGCCACGGATCGGGATAGTTCAGGAACGCCTTGTCCAGACAGGCGGGGGGCAGCACGTCGAACAGATCGCGCACATCGCCCGGATGCAGCGCCAGATTGGTGATGCCTGCCGCGCGGATCTTGCCCAAAAGCATGGCCACGCCATTCACGAAGGGCTCGCAGCCGATCAGGAACACATTCGGGTAGCGCGCCGCCATATGAACCAGATGCTCGCCGCCGCCAAAGCCGACCTCAAGCCAGAGCGGACGCCCCCCCGTCAGGGCCGCCACCTCCAGCGGCTGGCGCGCAGGGTTATCGGCCACCGTCACCCCGGGCAGGCTCAGCCTGCCCAGATCCTCGGACAGATAGGTCTTCTGGCTGTGGCGCAGGGTCTTGCCATGGGTGCGGCCATAGAAATTGCGCCGTTCGGGCTGCGGGGCGGATTGGGCCATGGCGGCGGCATCATCGGGGCTGCTTGTCGGATCGGTCATCGGAACGGGGCCTGACATTGGGAATGGCGCCGCCCTAGCGCCCTGCCCCTGCTGCGTCAAGCGTGGAAGGGGCAGCGGCACCCAGGTCCGGCCTCAGGCCGCGCGTTCGCCCATCTGACTGGCCGAACCATAGGCCAGCCGCAGCTCGGCCAGCAGCATC
Source organism: Gemmobacter serpentinus (assembly GCF_008973825.1). Classification (GTDB taxonomy): domain Bacteria; phylum Pseudomonadota; class Alphaproteobacteria; order Rhodobacterales; family Rhodobacteraceae; genus Gemmobacter; species Gemmobacter serpentinus. The sequence goes on from NZ_WCHR01000033.1 coordinate 985, forward strand.
TCCATCGCCTCGCCGCGCGCGGTGGGAGCCGCATAGAGGCAGATCGACAGGCCCCCAAGCGGCGGCAGCCCCTGCCCCACGATCTCGACCGCGCCGGGCGGGCAGCGCCCAGTCAACCGGGCGGTCACCGCCAGATCGGCCGCCACCATCGCCTCGGCCGCCTGTTCGCTGTCGCCCTCCAATGCGGTGTCCCACTGGATACCTGCGCGGTCGAGCGCGGTCTGCGCGGTGGGGCGGAAGATGCAGGTATCCTTGAAAGCGAGGCGCAGCGGGCGCTTGGCAAAGGCGATGCCATCAGCCGCACCGATCCAGACCAGATCCTGATGCGACAGCACCTCGCCCTCGGGCCCGGGCCGGTCTTCGGTGGTGATGATGACGTCGAAATCGCCTTTGGCGAAGCCATCGCGCAACAACAGCGTGAAGGACGAGGACAGGTTCACCCGCATCCGCGGATATTGCGCGGCCAGCCGTTTCAGAATGCCGGGAATCGCCGGATAGACGATGTCATGCGGCACGCCGAGCCGGATTTCACCCTCAAAGCCCGACAGGCACAGCCGCGCCAGCGCGGTATCGTTCAGCTCCAGCATCTGGCGCGCATAGCCCAGCAGCTGCGCCCCCTCGCCGGTCAGCGACAGTTTGCGCGCCGCGCGCAGGAACAGCTCCAGCCCCAGACTTTCCTCCAGGCGCTTGATCTGCATCGAAACGGCGCTTTGAGTCAGGTTCAAAAGCCCGGCCGCGCGCGTCACCCCGCCGGCATCGACAACAGCGACAAATGCCCGCAGCGCGGTCAGATCCATATTGCGCGGCATACATCAATCCTCGTTATGATATACATGGCAATCATTCATTTTCATTATTTTCATGACTGCGTCAATATCACGATACGAAATCCAACCAACCGCATCCATCAAGAAACAGGAGGTTTCCGATGCAACCGATCGTGATCCTGCGCGGCCTGTCCCAAATCGGCCTGTCCCGCCTTGGTCTTGTCCGCCTCTCGCCCCTTCTCGGGCTGCGCTATTTGTTTGCGCTGCGCGAACAGGCCCGCTCCAAACGCCGGCTGGCGCAGCTGGATCCGCGCATGTTGCGCGATGTCGGGCTGAGCGAGGCCGAAGCCGAGGAAATCGCGGCGCAATCGGTCTGGGATGCGCCCGCGCATTGGCGGCGCTAAGCTGGTCGGCGGCGCTGGCACCAGATGGCACGGCGCAAGGCCGGAAAATCCGTCTGCCAAGGGCAAAACCCGCCCGCAAGGGTCATGTTTTATCAGTAAACTTCTTGAAATCACGGGCGGGGCTGCCGATATTCAGACATGAAATCCGTGCGCGCGCAATGCGTGCGGGCTGAACAGTCAGAACTCGGAGGCACCCATGGCTGAATTTGACTCCCTGCGCACGGGCACGGTTGGCGCCCGCGCCGCGCAGATTGACGAAGGCCTTCGCGCCTATATGAACAAGGTCTATGGCCTGATGTCGGTGGCGATGCTGATCACCGGCGCAGCCGCTTGGGCCATTGCCGGTCTCGCCGTGACCAGCGACGCGACCAATGCCGTGGCCCAGATCGGGGCCGACAAATACCTGACCAGCTTCGGTGCGCTGCTGTATACCAGCCCGCTGAAATGGGTTGTGATGCTGCTGCCGCTGGGCCTCGTCTTCCTGATGAGCGGGATGATCAACCGCATGTCGGCTGCGGCGGCACAGCTGTTCTTCTACGTCTATGCCGTGGTGATGGGCGTCTCGATCAGCTCGATCTTCGTGGTCTTCACCGGTGCCTCGATCGCCACCACCTTCCTGGTGACCGCGATCGCCTTCGCCTCGCTGAGCCTTTACGGCTATGTGACGAAGCGCGACCTCTCGGCCATGGGGGCGTTCCTGATGATGGGCCTGATCGGCATCATCATCGCCTCGCTGGTCAACCTTTTCCTGCAATCGGACGGGCTGCAATTCGTGGTCTCGGTGCTGGGTGTGCTGATCTTTGCCGGCCTGACCGCCTATGACACCCAGAACATCAAGAACACCTACCTGCAGCACGCCGCCAATGGCGATCAGGAATGGCTGGCGAAATCGGCGATCATGGGGGCCCTGAACCTCTATCTCGACTTCATCAACCTGTTCATGTTCCTGCTGCAATTCCTCGGCAATCGCGACTGATCGCATCGGCCCACAGGCATGATACCGAAGCCCCCGCCAGCCCCGCTGGCGGGGGTTTTCCGTTGCAGGGGCAGCCCGCGCAAGGCTTTTGTGGGGCCATATGGCACAGCGAGAAGGTGGGGGATCGAAATGAAGGGCAAGGGGGGGGCAGGCCCTTTCCTGTGGCACGACAAGCAGCGCCTACACGGCCTATACGGCCTATACGGCCTATACGGCCTATACGGCGAGAAAGGGGATTCTCGGGATTGATGGCAAGGATTTTCAGGGCCGTGGGCAAGAGGGGGGCGGTGGCCACGCCTCCCAAAAGCCGCCATATGGTCCAAGTGCCCCATATGGCACGGTTTGCAGGAAAGGGCACCATGATGCCCGCCGCGCGCCGCGCGCCGCGTCTTGGCGAAGCGCCCCCCGCCCCTTACACAAAAGCCCATGTCGGCAGGGCATAGCGAAAAGCCGCGCTCCTTGCGGGCGCGGCTTTCAATCCATGCAAATCGGGGAAGATCTTACTTGATCTTGCCTTCTTTGTATTCGACGTGCTTGCGCACCACCGGGTCATATTTGTTGACCGAGAATTTTTCGGTCATGGTGCGGGCATTCTTCTTGGTCACATAGAAGTGCCCGGTGCCCGCCGTCGAGTTCAGACGGATCTTGATCGTCGTCGGCTTCGCCATAGTCGTCTCTCCTGCATCAGGCGAAACAGCGTCGCCTTCCCTAATCTCTTGAAGCCTGCCTTTTACGGATGCGGGCGGCAGAGTCAACCATGAAAACCCCCGCCACCCGCTGATTTTACAGGCCGCAAGCCCCGTTTCACAGCGCAGGCTTGCCCGCACCGGCATGGATCGCCGAAACCGTCGCCGCTTCAAGGCCAAGGGCAGTGGCCAGACCGCGCAAATAGACCTTTTCAGCCTCGGTATCGACCGTGATGGCCATCAAGGCCGCCGAATAGACCTGCGCCTTGGCGCTTTCGCCGACCTCGGCGGCAAAGGCTGCAATGTCGATCGGTGCGTCCAGCTCGGCTTTGACGAAGGCGATCTCCTCGTCGCTGGCCTCCCCCAGATGCGACAGGATGGTGGCGCGCTCGGTCGCGTCGATCTCACCATCGGCTTTCGCGGCCTGAATCATCGCGCGGATCATCAGCTTGGCATTTTCTTCCACCGCGGCACCCATCGGCGTGGCCCCGGTGATCGCCCCGATCATCTCGCCCATATTGCGGGCGCCCGCCGATGCGGCCCCCGTCATCGCGCCCATCAGGCTGCCAAAGCCCGCCTCGGCCTGTTCGGTCGCCTGGGCCGCCTGCGGGCCCAGCTTGCCCATGATGTCACGCACGCCCTGCGCGCCGCCGGGGATGCCCAGCTTTTCGGCCATGGCGCCCATCTGGTCCGCCATGCCGCCCGGTTGGCCCGCCCCGCGCAACGCGTCCTTCATGCCCGCCATGCCGCCCGATTGCTGGAATTTCTGCACGCCCTTGGCAGCGGCAAAGCCCACGGCCAGCGTGGCCAGCGTCTTGATGAAGCTCATGGGGTGTCCCCTCCTGAATGCGATTCCGAATACGATTCGGGCCTCAGGATAGCCCAGAGGCATGATGCATCGACGGGGAATTTATTGCGCGGACGGCCTATAAGCCGGATTCTGTCCAAGGGGTTGCCCCCTCTGGATGACCATTCCTCTGCGCGCCGCGTTACCACGACGCTCTAGCTGCCAACCCGGGCACTCTTGGGCTGAAGTTCCCATGCGGAGGTCTCCGACAGCCTTGCGGCTGGACGTCGGACCTTTCCGCGCGAGGCCCCTATTCGGCATTGCTCCGGGTGGGGCTTGCCGTGCCGTCCCGGTTGCCCGGTCCGCGGTGGGCTCTTACCCCACCGTTTCACCCTTACCCTGAACCGATCCGAGGATCCGATCAGGGCGGTCTGTTTTCTGTGGCGCTTTCCCTGGGGTTGCCCCCGCCGGGCGTTACCCGGCACCCTTTCTTCATGGAGTCCGGACTTTCCTCGCACGCCTTGCGGCGCACGCGGTCATCCAGCCATCCGCGCGATTGGCGGCTTAGCTGCGGGCCGGGCGGGCGTCAACCGGAAAGCGGGCGGCCAGATCGGCGATCAGGGCCGCATCCTGCGCATCCTGCGGCCCCGTCGCCCAGGGGCGAAAGCGTTGGCGAAAGGCTGCAAGCACCAGATCAGGTGTCAGATCGCCATAGCCGAAGGCGCGGGCATCCTCAGTGAAGGCGCGGGCATCAGCGGCAAGGCCCTGCGCCGTATCTGCCGCGACTTCATCCGCGGGCCAGACGGCAAGGCCCGCCAGCGCCAGCCGCCGCCAGTCAAAGCGCGGGCCGGGATCGGACTTGCGCGCAGGTGCCATGTCGGAATGCCCGATCACCCGTTCGGGCGGGATCTGCCAGCGATGCAGGATATCGGCCAGAAGCCGCTCAAGTGCTGCCATCTGCGCTTCGGCAAAGGGTTCCGTGCCCCGATTTGCCAGCTCGATCCCGATCGAGCGGGAATTGACATCGGAACAGGCCCCCCAGGACCCTGCCCCGGCGTGCCAGGCGCGCAGTTCCTCGGGCACCAGAGGCAGAATGTCGCCCCGTTCGGAAATCAGGTAATGCGCCGATACCTCGGCCTGCGCATCGCAAAGCCGGGCCTCTGCTTCGGCGCAAGAGGCCATTGCGGTGTAATGGATCACCACCAGATCAGGCAGCGCGCCAAGACGGCGCGGGCCGCGATTGGGGGATGGATAGGCGGACAGGTCCGCCATGCCTTACTGAACCGCCTTGCGGAAGCGCGACGGATCCCAGGCGCAGGCAAAGCCGTCGCCATCGGGATCAAGACCCTTGCGGTCCTTTTGCGGGCCACCCGCATCCAGGAACGCCGCCTGCGCCTGATCGGGCGAGGAGAAGGCCGCGCAGGCCTTTTCCGGGTTGCGCATGGTCAGCGACGGGCGGTCATACATCGACTGCCCCACGCTGTTGGTGGTGGTCAGCGCGTATTGCACGATATTGGCCGAATTGCCTGCACGGGTCGGCAGGTTCTGCACCGGCATGGTCGGTGCTGCCGGTGCCACCGTCGGCGCAAGGGTTGAAGGGGCCATGGGCGTCGGGTTCATCGGCACGGGTGCCAGCGGGTCGGTCGGTGCTCCGACCAGCGGCGCGGTGCCGACAAAGCCGCTACCCGCCGCAGGAACGCCAACGCTTGCCCCGCCGCTGGCGCTGTCAATCGCCGCACCGATACGGTCGGTCGAGAACCCGGTTGCGGGGGCCACCGGCGTGCCGCCAATGGCTTGCGCGCCCACGCCGCTGCCCATGATCGGCTGCGCGCCCGGCGCCACCATCGGCGCGCCATTGGTCAGCGCCGCCTCACGCTGCGCGTTGTAGCTGTCATAATCGCCAAAGCCCACGCCTGCGCCGGATTCCGGCACGGTCGGGCCACAGGCAACCAGCGCCAGCGGCGCAAGGGCGAAAAGCGAAAGAGCCGAACGGCGCATGACGGTCAGTCCTTTGGATATGGAACCGGCCCCGCGAAGGGGCCGGATTCGGAAAGATCGGGTCAGAGGGGCCTTACCACCATTTGGAAGGCTTGGAAACAAAGCCTGCCGCACGTTCCAGCACATGGGCGTGATTGAGCAGATCGCCCTCCGCCCACGGCCTGCCGATCAGTTGCAGACCAAGCGGCAGCCCGTCGGCATCCAGACCCACCGGCACCGAAACGCCCGGCAGGCCCGCAAGGTTCAGCGTCACGGTAAAGACGTCGTTCAGATACATCTCCACCGGATTGGCGCTGTGCATCTCGCCCAGACCGAAGGCAGGTGTCGGCGTGGCCGGCGTCAGGATCGCATCGACCCCATCCGCAAATGCCAGCTCGAAATCGCGCTTGATCAGCGCCCGCACCTTGCGTGCGCGGTTGTAATAGGCATCATAGAAGCCGGCCGACAGCACATAGGTGCCGATCATGATGCGGCGCTGCACCTCGGCCCCAAAGCCTTCGGCGCGGCTTTTCTCATACATCTCGGTGATGCCATCGCCCGCCGCGAGTTTGGCGCGGTGGCCATAGCGCACCCCGTCATAGCGCGCAAGGTTGGAAGAGGCCTCTGCCGGTGCGATGACGTAATAGGCGGGCAGCGCGTATTTGGTATGCGGCAGCGAGACATCGACGATCTCGGCCCCCGCATCGCGCAGCATTTCGGCACCCTTGTCCCAGATCTTCTGGATCTCGGGGCGCAGGCCCGGCAGGCGGTATTCGCGCGGCAGGCCGATCTTCTTGCCGCGAATGTCGCCGGTCAGCGCCGCCTCGAAATCCGGCACCGCCAGTTCGGCGCTGGTCGAATCCTTCGGGTCATGGCCTGCCATGGATTTCAGCATGATCGCCGCATCGCGCACCGATTTGGTCATCGGCCCGGCTTGGTCCAGGCTGGAGGCATAGGCGATGATCCCCCAGCGGGAGACCCGGCCATAGGTCGGCTTGATGCCGACGATGCCGCAAAAGGCGGCAGGCTGACGGATCGAACCACCCGTATCGGTGCCGGTCGCGGCGATGCAGAGATCCCCCGCCACGGCCGAGGCTGACCCGCCCGAAGACCCGCCCGGGGTCAGTTCACGGTCATCGACGCGCCAGGGGTTCACCGCAGGCCCATAGCAGGAGGATTCGTTGGACGAGCCCATGGCAAACTCGTCCATGTTCAGCTTGCCGAGCATGACCGCGCCATCGCCGAACAGTTTCGACGTCACCGTCGATTCATACTCGGGCTTGAAGCCCTCAAGAATGTTCGAGGCCGCCTGCGAGGCCACACCCTTGGTGCAGAACAGATCCTTGATGCCCAGCGGGATGCCGCAAAGATCGGGCGCGCCACCCGCCTTCAGCCGCGCGTCGGCCGCACGGGCCTGTTCCAGCGCCATATCGGGGGTCTTGTGCACATAGGCCCCAAGCGCGTCGCCCGCATCCATCGCGGTCAGGCAGGCCATGGTCAGATCGGTGGCCGACAGATCGCCCTTGCGCAGCGCGTCGCGCGCATCCGACAGGGTCAGTTCGTTTGCGTTGCTCATTCCACCACCTTCGGCACGGCAAAGAAGCCCTCACGGGCATCGGGGGCGTTTTTCAGCACCAGATCCTGAATATTTCCATCGGTCACCACATCCGCACGGCGCTTCAGGCGCATCGGCGTGACCGAGGTCATGGGCTCGATCCCGTCGACATTCACTTCGTTCAACTGCTCCATGAAGCCGAGGATGTTGGACAATTCGCCCGCCAGCGCGGGCAGGTCACCCTCATCCACCTGAATGCGGGCGAGCTTTGCCACCCGGCGCGCGGTTTCGACATCAATCGACATGGGACAGGCCCCTTCTGACAGTTTGCCCATCGTTTAACGGCGCGAACCGGGCCGCGCAAGGCGCCGCTCGGGTTTGCCCGCCTTTGCCCCCAGCCTGGCCCAAGGGGTTTGGTCCCGGCCATGCCCCTTGGGCACCGCACCGGAAAAGGCCTGTTCACACCCCCTTCCCGGCTTCTGTTTTCCAAGCTATATCCGCGCCCATGACCCAGCTAGACCGCATCCGCAATTTCTCCATCGTGGCCCATATCGACCACGGTAAATCCACCCTCGCCGACCGTCTGATCCAGATGACGGGCACGGTGGCTGCGCGCGATATGAAGGCGCAGATGCTGGACAGTATGGATATCGAGCGCGAGCGCGGCATCACCATCAAGGCCAACACGGTGCGGATCGAATATCCCGCCAAGGATGGCCAGACCTATATCCTGAACCTGATCGACACCCCCGGTCACGTCGACTTCGCCTATGAGGTCAGCCGGTCGATGCGCGCGGTCGAGGGATCCTTGCTGGTCGTCGACGCATCGCAAGGGGTCGAGGCGCAGACACTGGCCAATGTCTATCAGGCGATTGACGCAGGTCACGAGATCGTGCCGGTGCTGAACAAGGTCGATCTGCCCGCGGCCGACCCCGATCGGGTCAAGGAAAACATTGAAGACGTGATCGGCATCGACGCATCCGATGCGATTCCGATCTCGGCGAAAACCGGCCTCGGCATCCCCGATGTGCTGGAAGCCATCGTGACCCGCCTGCCCGCCCCCAAGGGCGACCGCGACGCGCCGCTGAAGGCCATGCTGGTCGACAGCTGGTATGATGCCTATCTGGGCGTGGTCGTCATGATCCGCGTCATCGACGGCGTCATCAAGAAGGGCGACCGGGTCAAGATGATGCAGACCGGCGCGGTCTACGGTATCGACAAGCTGGCGGTGCTGAAGCCCCAGATGGTCGATATTGCCGAACTGGGCCCGGGCGAGATCGGCGTGCTGACGGCATCGATCAAGCAGGTGCGCGACACCCGCGTCGGCGACACCATCACGCATGAGCGCAAACCCTGCGCCGAGGCCCTGCCGGGCTTCAAACCCGCACAGCCGGTGGTGTTCTGCGGGTTGTTCCCGGTGGACGCCAATGATTTCGAGGCGCTGCGCGACGCGATCGAAAAGCTGGCGCTGAATGATGCGAGCTTCAGCTACGAGATGGAAACCTCGGCCGCACTTGGCTTTGGCTTCCGCATGGGCTTTCTTGGGCTTTTGCATCTCGAGGTCGTCCGCGACCGGCTGGAGCGCGAATATGATCTCGATCTGATCACCACCGCGCCTTCGGTGGTCTTCAAGCTGCATATGAAAGACGGCGAGGTGCGCGACCTGCACAACCCCGCCGACATGCCCGATCTGACCTATGTCGACCATATCGAAGAGCCGCGCATCAAGGCCACGATCATGGTGCCGGATGAATATCTGGGCGATATCCTGAAACTGTGTCAGGACCGTCGCGGCATCCAGCAGAATCTGACTTATGCTGGCACCCGCGCCATGGTCGAATATGACCTGCCGCTGGCCGAAGTGGTGTTCGATTTCTACGACCGTCTGAAATCGGTGACCAAGGGCTATGCCTCGTTCGATTACCAGATCAGCGAATATCGCGAGGACAATCTCGTGAAGATGTCGATCATGGTGAATGAAGAACCCGTGGACGCGCTGGCCATGATGGTGCACCGCGACCGCGCCGAGGCGCGCGGCCGCGTCATGGTGGAAAAGCTGAAAGAGCTGATCCCCCGCCACATGTTCAAGATCCCGATCCAGGCCGCCATCGGGGGCCGCGTCATCGCGCGTGAGACGCTGTCGGCCATGCGCAAGGACGTGACCGCGAAATGCTATGGCGGCGACGCCACGCGGAAGAAGAAGCTGCTGGAGAAGCAGAAAGAGGGCAAGAAGAAGATGCGCCAGTTCGGGAAGGTCGAGATCCCGCAAAGCGCCTTCATCTCTGCGCTCAAGATGGACAACTGACAGGGCTGCCCTTGATAGGGCTGCCCTCAGACGCCTCGCAAACAGGCGGCCCTACCCGGCCAGGAAGATCCATCGCCGGTCTGCCCCGCAGACGCGCCCAATCGGGTCGCCTGCGGGACGATCACGCCCCTTACATCTTCTGTTCGGCGCGTTGTGCTTCTTGGGTGATGGCGCTGCCGGCCTTCTGCATATCGCGACCCGCCCCCTGCACGGTTTCACAGGCGGTCAGGCCCAGCAGGGCGACAAGGGGGATCAGGGCGGAAATCATGCGCATATTGCGGCCTTTCGGTCAGAGGCACCCCGGCATTGCCAGGCCAGGGCGCTGGTAATTCAACAACTTGGCCCGGGCAAACGCCCCGACCCGTCGGTCGGTTCCCCGCCCGCCTTGCGCAATCTGCGACAGCTTGCGCCGTATCGCAAGCCCGCCGGCACGCCGCAGACCATGCAAATACCGACAAATCGCCCCGCATGTGACACCACCCGGCGCACATCCTGTATTTGCGATGGACCGGCCCTGCGCGGACGGCTAGCCTTTGCGGCAAAGCGCGGCAGATAACCATCGCGCAGGCGCAACATGGGCGCAAATCGCAGGCAGGGCGAATGAAGCTGAAAACCGCAGAGGTGACGGAACGGATCGCCGCCGAAGTCCGGGCGCTGCTTGCCGACGGATCGGATGCGCAGACGCTGATGCAGGCGCTGCGCCGTCTTGCAAAATGGCGGGCCTTTCTGCTTGAGGGGCAGATCGAAAAGCGCGGCCCCGGCCGCATTCCTGCCGGTCCCTTCAAGGGCATGGCCTATCCGGTCCGGGCCTCGGAAGGGGCGCGCCTGCCGCGGATGCTGGGCTGCTATGAGGCAAGCCTTGCCCCCGTGATCGAGGAGATCATCGCCCGCGCCTATCCGCTTGTCTGCGATATCGGCGCGGCAGAGGGCTATTATGCCGTGGGTCTTGCGCGGCGGATGCCCGGCAGCCGGGTGATGGCGCGCGATGGCGACGCCCGCGCACAGCGGCTTTGCGCCCGGCTTGGCGCGGCAAATGACGTGGCCGACCGGATCGAGATCGGCCCGCCGATGGGCCATGCCGATCTGGACACCTTGCCCGCCGGGCAGACGGTGCTCATCTGTGATATCGAAGGGGCAGAAGTTGATCTGCTGGACCATGACCGCGCCCCCGGCCTGCGCCATGTCGACATTCTGGTCGAGGTGCATGAGGCGATCCATCCCGGCGCGGTGGATCTGCTGACCCACCGCTTTGCCGACAGCCATGACATCCGCCGTATCGACCGCAAACTGGATGACAGCGCGCTCACCGGCTGGATGGAGCAACTGAGCGATCTCGATCGCCTGCTTTTGCTGTGGGAATGGCGCGCAACCCCGACGCCATGGCTCTGGATGACCCGGCGCACCGCCCATCCCCCCCAGCCTTTCCTGCCGCAAGAGGCCCCTTGATGACGCGCCTGCCCGCCAATCCCGCCGCCGATCCAGCCCGCAATGCCGCAATCTATTTTGCAGCCGACGGATATGACCCCAAGGCCAAGGGCATCAATGGTCGCCGCGTGGCGGGGGAAAGCTTTCTGCGCGGCTATCTGCGCCATGCCGACGCGGCCGAGATCGTCTCGCTGACCCCGCGCAGCAGCGACGAGGCGCTGTTTTCCCAGATGGCCATCGCAGAGCGCCCGGCCCTGCCCCATCGCGCCGTGGCCCTGCGCAACCTGCACCAGATGGCACCGCTGGGCACCTTGTTCTACCCCAGCCCGAACTTCGCCGCCGAGACCTGGCGCCGTGCGCCCTTTGGCCATCAAGCCTGGTCGATCTGCGGCATCACCCATACCACCTCGACCAAGGGGGTGATGCAGGGGTTTTATGATCTGCGCATGGCGCAACAGATGGAATGGGATGCGGTGATCTGCACCTCGCGTGCGGTGCTGGCCTCGGTGCTGCATCAGTTCGAACTGATCGATCTGCAGATCCGCCAACGGTTTGGCGGCACGCCACCGGCGCGCCCGCAATTGCCGGTGATCCCGCTGGGGGTCGATACCGCAGCCTTCGGCCCGGATGCGGCGGCAGGGGCCGCGCTGCGCAAGCGTCTTGGCGTCGCCAAGACAGATGTGATCTTTGCCACCATTGCCCGGCTGACACCCTATGAGAAATTTGACCCGCTGCCGGTCTATCTGGCCCTGCAGGCGGCGCAGGCCCAGATGCCCAAAGGCACCAGACTGCACCTGGCGCTGTGCGGCATCTACCGCGATGACCTGTCGCGCAAGGTGTTCGAGGACGGCGCGCGCCGCCTGATGCCCGATGTGGGCTTTCATGTGCTCGATGGCGCCGATGCCCGCGAACGCCACGCCCTGCTGTCGGGTGCTGACGCCTTTGCCTTTGTCATCGACAATATTCAGGAAACCTTCGGTCTTGCCCCGATCGAGGCGATGGCCGCCGGGTTGCCGGTGCTGTGCTCCGACTGGGACGGGATGCGCGATACCGTGACGCCCGAAACCGGCATCCGTGTGCCGACCCGGAGCCTGACCGCCGCCCATGCCGAGCATGAGGGCTATCGCCATCTGACCGGCACCGACAATTATGTGCAATATTGCGCGCAGGCGTCGGCCATGACCGAGGTGGAGATGCCCGCGCTGATCGCGGCAATCGTGACTCTGGCCAAGCAGCCCGACCTGCGCCGCCGCATGGGAGAGGCCGGGCGCAAGCGCGCGCAGGAGATGTATGATTGGGCGCGCATCGTGCCGCAGATGCAGGATCTGTGGCAGGAACTGGGTTTGCGCCGCCGCGCGGCCCTGACCCGACAGGCGATCCCGCGCGCGGCCCTGCCCGTCGGCCCGTCGCCTTTCGCACTGTTTGCCGCCTGGCCCAGCCGTCAGGGCGGGCTGGAGCGCGAGCGTTTCATCGCGACCGACCTGCCACATGCGCCGCAGGATCTGCTGGCGCTGCGCAATTACATGGCGCAGGGTCGCCAGACCGAACGGACCGATCTGTTTGTCGCGGTGCATCATGCCATCCGCATCGCAGGTGCGGCGGGCGAAACCCGGGACGGATTGGCGACCAGTCAGCGCGCGACGCCGGTCATGGTCGACCGCGTGCTGATCTGGTTGCTGAAATACGGGCTGATCCGGCGGATCTAAGCCGCCATCGCCGCAGCAAAGGTCTTTTGGGCATCACACCGTTAAGAGCCAAGCCGTCGGCCTCAGGGCTGTGCCCCACAACTTCTGGCCACCGGCATTGTTCTTGACCCAGGCCGTAAGGCCGCAGATTCGGCCCCCGCCATCTGTGACCGATGCCAGGGGCGGGCACCGCTCAGTCGCGGAAGTAGCGGCTTTCGCGGATCTGGTCCCAGGCCCAGACCACCTCTTGCAACCGTGCCTCATCATCACGGTTGCCGCCATTCATGTCCGGATGCAGGTCCTTTACCAAGCTCTTGTATTGCTTGCGGATCTCGGCCCGGGTCCAGGTATCGCGCGCGTCCAGGATCTCCAGCGCCTTGCGCTCGGTCGAGGGCAGCTTGCGCGTCACGGTCGTCGCCACCCTGCCCGGATTCTGCGTGGCCTTCTCCCCCAGAATGCCCATCGGGTCATCGACCCCCAGCCGTGCCCAGGCGCGCCCGTCATCCTTCTGGCTGAACGGCTTGGTCTCGCGTTCCCAGACGCGGGATTTGTCCAGAAACTTCTGGAACTCGTCATCCGAGGTGCCGTTGAAGAAGTTCCATTTCAGATTGTATTCGCGGACATGGTCCTTGCAGAACCAGAAGAACTCGTCCAGCAGATCCGGCGATTTCGGCGCGCGATATAGCCCCGCCGCCTCGCAGCCGGGAAAGTCGCATTGCTTCTGCGATGTCTCGAAAGCCCCCGACATACCCCGGCGGCCGGTCTTCTTCTTTTTCTTGTCGGAAGTGACGCGGATATCGAATTCAAACGGGGGTTTCTGCATGATGGGCCTTTCCGACTCGGGGCGCCAATACTAGGTGATTGGGCGGCAACGGGAAGGGGGCAGCACGAAAAATGACTGTGAAAATGAGCATCAAGGACGAGATTTCTGCCCGACTGACCGAGGCATTTACCCCGGATGTGCTGGAAATTCAGGATGATAGCGAAAAGCATCGCGGCCATGGCGGCTGGCGCGAAGGCGGTGAGACGCATTTCAATGTAACGATCCGCGCCGGCGTCTTCGCACCGATGAACCGGGTGGCACGTCACCGCGCCGTGCATCAGGCGCTTGGCGATCTGACGGTGCGCATCCACGCCCTGTCCCTCGATATCGGCTGAAGGCCAAAAGGGGGCCGGATCGACCGGCCCCGCTTGGCGCTTACGCCCCCGCCTTCACCTCCCGGCCTTCACCTCCCGGCCTTCACCTCAAGTCGGCGGGAATGCAGCACCGGCTCGGTATAGCCCGAGGGCTGTGCCCGGCCTTCAAAGACCAGATCACAGGCCGCTTTGAAAGCCACACCATCAAAGCCCGGTGCCATGGGGCGATAGGCGGCATCGCCCGCGTTCTGGCGATCCACCACAGCGGCCATTTTCTGCATCGCGGCCATCACCTGATCCCGGCTGACCACCCCATGATGCAGCCAGTTCGCCAAGGCCTGGCTGGAGATGCGGCAGGTCGCGCGATCTTCCATCAGGCCGACATCATGGATATCGGGCACCTTGGAACAGCCCACCCCCTGATCGACCCAGCGGACCACATAGCCCAGAATGCCTTGGGCATTGTTCTCGATCTCGGACTGGATGTCCTCGGCAGACCAGTTCTGGCCCTGCGCCACCGGAATGGTCAGCAGATCGCGCAGGCTGCCGCGCGGCGCGCCGGATTTGGCGTTCTGCGCCGCGATCTCGTCCTGACGCGCCAGCACGTCGATCTTGTGGTAATGCGTGGCATGAAGCGTGGCCGCGGTGGGCGACGGCACCCAGGCACAGGTCGCCCCGGCCTTGGGATGCGCCACCTTCTGTTCCAGCATGGCCTGCATCAGATCGGGCGCGGCCCACATGCCCTTGCCGATCTGCGCCCGGCCCTTCAGGCCGCAGGCCAGACCGATATCGACATTGCGATCCTCATAGCTCTTGATCCAGGCGGCGTTCTTCATATCGCCCTTGCGGATCATCGGCCCAGCTTCCATCGAGGTGTGGATCTCGTCACCGGTGCGATCCAGGAAGCCGGTATTGATGAAAGCAACCCGCGCCTTGGCGGCCCGGATACATTCCTTCAGATTGGCGCTGGTGCGGCGTTCCTCATCCATGATGCCCAGCTTGACGGTATTCGCGGGCAGACCCAGCACCGCCTCGACCTTGTCAAAGATGGCGGCGGCAAGGGCGACCTCTTCAGGGCCATGCATCTTGGGCTTCACCACATAGACCGATCCCGCCACCGAATTGCGGTTGCCTTCTGTCTTTTGCAGGTCATGCAGCGCGCAAAGCGTGGTGACAAACGCATCCAGAATGCCTTCGCCGATCTCACGCCCCTCGGCATCCAGAACGGCCGGGTTGGTCATCAGATGGCCCACATTGCGCACCAGCATGAGCGAGCGCGCCTTGAGGCTGATCGTGCCGCCCTTGACAGCGGTGAAGCTCAGGTCCGGGGCAAGGCGGCGGGTAAAGCTGCGACCGCCCTTCACCACCTCTTCGCTCAGGTCGCCCTTCATCAAGCCCAGCCAGTTGCCATAGGCCAGGACCTTGTCCTCGGCATCCACAGCCGCCACGCTGTCTTCGCAATCCATGATCGCCGACAGCGCCGATTCCAGCAGAATGTCCGAGATCTGCGCCTTGTCCGTGCCCCCGATGGGCGAGTTGGCGTCGATGCGGATCACGATATGCAGACCGTTATCCAGCAGCACGAAGGCGGTCGGCGCATCGGCCTCACCCTCAAAGCCGATGAACTTGTCGGGCTGCGCCAGCGCCGAGGTGCCCGCATCCAGTTGCACCATCAGCTGGCCATTCACCATGCGCAGTCGCCGCGCATCGCGCCAGGACGACCCAACCAGCGGCACCGCGCTGTCGAGGAAGCCGCGCGCCCAGTCGATCACCCGCTTGCCCCGCGCCGGATCGTATTCCTTGCCGGCGGGCAGGTCGCCAAGCGCATCCGTGCCGTAAAGCGCGTCATAAAGGCTGCCCCAACGCGCATTGGCCGCATTGAGCGCATAGCGCGCATTCATCACCGGCACCACCAGTTGCGGGCCGGGGATCAGCGCGATCTCAGGATCTACATTCGCGGTTTCAATGGTGAAATCATCGCCTTCCGGCACGATGTAACCAATCTCGCGCAGGAAGGATTCATAATCTTCCGCCACGATCTCTGTGCCCTTGCGGGCCAGGTGCCAGGCATCGATCGCGGCCTGCAGCGCCGCGCGCTTTTCCAATGCCGCCCGGTTTCGCGGACCAAATTCCGCCACCCCTTCGGACAGGCCCTGCCAGAACGCATCTGCCGCTATACCGGTGCCCGGCAGCGCCCGACCTTCGACGAAATCGACAAGCCGTGCATCGACTTGCAGCCCGTGTTTGACGATCCGTTCGGCCATGGCAGTCTCCTTGGATATGCAATCGCGGGCGAGGATGCGGGAAAGACGCGCCCGGCGCAACAAATCAGGACCCGTTATTTGCAAAATCGGCAAGATAACACTTGCTGGCCATCCTTGAGAATGGACCTAAAGATCCAGTTGCAACTGCTGTCCCGATGACCCGCGCGGACGCGCGGGCGCATCGCCTTCCAGCAAGATCACCGGCACCACAGGCCTGCGGGGGCGTGGGTCGCGCGGCGGGCTGGCCTCGCGCAAGGCCCGCAAGGTGCTGGCAGGGTCCAGCAGCGGCTCGGGGTAGCGCCGGCCCAGCAACCGCGCCGCGCCCTCCCATCGCCATGGCCGATGCAGATGATCGCCCGGCACCGGCGCAAGTTCGGGCAGCCAGCGGCGGATGAAGGTGCCATCGGGATCCAGCCGCAGCCCCTGCCCGACTGCATCGCATTGCGCCAGCGGCAGATGAGCCGCCGCCTCCATCGCCACCCCATGCAAGGCCGGGTCAAAATCGGTAAAGCGCCGCCCCAGCAGATCATGCGCCGCCTGCGCCTCCAGCCCGAAGACACGCAGCGCCGATCCCGCCAGCATCGCGCGCAGCCGGTGATGCAGCCAGCCGGTCGCCCGCAGATAGCGCAGGCAGGCATCAAGGAATGGCAAGCCGGTCTCGCCCGCCTCCCAGGCCGCCAGAACGCCGCGATCCGCAGGTCCCGAACCCGTCCCGCCGCCCTCCCAGCGGCTCAGGGCCTGCGCCCGCCGGGCGAGACCCGCCCGCAGATGCCGCCCCCCCATACCCGGCACAGCGGCCAGCTCCCCCGGCGCGATCGCCCCCCAGGCCAGATGCGGCGACAGACGAGAGGATGCGCGCTCTGCCATCAACGGGTGGGTCGGGGCGGTCTGCATCCGGCCCAGCTTTTCCAGCAGGATCTGCGCCGAGGCCCAGCCGCCCGCTTGCCGATGCGGGCAAGGATCATCGGCCAGACCAAGCGCACGCGCAGAAGGCAGAACGCCCGGCTCCACTCCCGGCACCGGGACAATCCGCTCGGGCAGCGGCCCGATCTCGGCGCCTGCCTCCAACTCGGTCCAGCGCAAGCCCGCAGCACGCGCCCAGGCCGCCCCTGCGGTCGCAGGCCCAGGCATCGTGCCCGCCCCGCGCAGCGTGATGACTTCACTGATATCATGCGCGCGCACCAACCGCTCCAGCTGCGCCCGCGCGTCGCCTGTGCGGATCACAAGTGGCAGACCAAGCCCCGCCAGATCGGCGCGCAGGCTGGTCAGGGTTTCCGCCACAAAAGCCCATTGCCGTGCGGAGGAAGATGGCGCGCGCCACAGCGCAGGCTCTGCCAGCCAGACCGGCAGCACCCGCCCGCGCTGCGCCGCCAGCGCAAGCGCCGCATGATCGCCGATCCGCAGATCGCGCCGGAGCCAAACTAAAACATTCATAGAACATTCATAGAGCATTGCTTAGCACAGCGAAAGGATTCGTAAACCCCGCGCCGCAGCGCGCCTGCGCGGCCTGCGCCATCTCGGGATCTGCGATTGTAAGGGGCACAGGCCGACCCCTTGCAGCCCTGCGCGGAATGTTTCACAAAACAGCGAACCCATGACTGCGCAGGCGCCCCGCCCGGGACGCGCGCGCCCCAGACCGAATGGCGGATGGAATGCTCGACCAGATTGCGAAACCCACCGAAGAAATCTCCGTGCGCGATGTCTTCGGCATCGACACCGACATGAAGGTCAAGGGCTTCGCCGAGCGGGGCGACCGCGTGCCCGAGATCGATCCGACCTACAAGTTCGACCCCGATACCACGCTCGCGATCCTGGCGGGCTTTGCCTATAACCGCCGAGTGATGATCCAGGGCTATCACGGCACCGGCAAATCGACCCATATCGAACAGGTCGCGGCGCGGCTGAACTGGCCCTGCGTGCGCGTCAACCTCGACAGCCATATCAGCCGGATCGACCTGATCGGCAAGGACGCGATCAAGCTGAAAGACGGCAAGCAGGTGACCGAGTTCCATCCCGGCATCCTGCCTTGGGCGTTGAAGAATCCGGTGGCTATCGTATTCGACGAATATGATGCGGGGCGCGCGGATGTGATGTTCGTTATCCAGCGCGTGCTGGAACATGACGGCAAGCTGACGCTTCTGGACCAGAACGAGATCATCACCCCCCACCCGTCCTTCCGGCTGTTTGCGACCGCAAACACCGTGGGTCTGGGCGACACGACCGGCCTTTATCACGGCACGCAGCAGATCAACCAGGCGCAGATGGACCGCTGGAGCCTGGTGGCCACGCTGAACTACCTGTCCCATGACGCCGAAAGTGCGATCGTGCTGGCCAAGAATCCGCATTACAATACCGCGGATGGGCGCAAGCAGATCAGCCAGATGGTGACGGTGGCCGATCTGACCCGCACCGCCTTTGTCAATGGCGACCTCTCGACCGTGATGAGCCCGCGCACCGTGCTGAACTGGGCCGAGAATGCCCGGATCTTCCGCAATATCGGCTATGCGTTCCGGCTGTCCTTCCTGAACAAGTGCGACGAGCTGGAGCGCCAGACCGTGGCCGAGTTCTATCAGCGTTGCTTCGGCGAGGAACTGCCAGAAAGTGCGGCCTCGACTGCAATGAAGTGATGCGTCGCAGGGGGGCGCTCGCGCCCCCCTCGGCCTGCGGCCTCACCCCCCTGAGGATATTTCGAAACAGGTGAGATCAAGGGCATCGCCCTGCCTCTCATCTGTTCCCAAATATCCTCGGGGGGAGCTTCCCGAAGGGAAGCGCGGGGGGCAGACAGCCCCCCGGCCTTGGGGAAACCACGAAGACCCGGAGCGCGCGAGATATGACCAAGCCCACCGACAACCCCGCCGATCCGTTCAAGAAGGCCCTGGCCGAAGCCACCAAGACCATGGCCGATGATGCGGAGATGACGGTCACCTATTCGGTCGACCCCGCCGGCATGACCTCCGAGGGTGTGCGCCTGCCGCAAGTCAGCCGCCGCATGACCCGCGACGAGGTGATGCTGGCGCGCGGCACGGCGGATGCTTTCGCCCTGCGCCGCCGTCACCATGACGAAGGCGTAGCCAGCAAATACGCCCCGCCCGGTGGCCTCGCCCGCGAGATCTATGACGCGATGGAGACCGCCCGCGCCGAGGCGCTAGGGGCCCGCGCCATGCCCGGCACTGCCGTGAACATCGCCCATAAGCTGGGTCAGGAGGCCGAGCGCAAGGGCTATGGCCAGATCACCCAGGCCTCCGACGCGCCGCTCTCTGTCGCGGCGGGCTATCTGGTGCGCCACCTGGCCACCGGCCAGCCGCTGCCCAAGTCGGCCGAGAATGTGATGAACCTCTGGCGTGGCTTCATCGAAGAGCAGGCGGGCGGCGCGCTGGACCGCATCGACGATGTTCTGGCCGATCAGGCCGCTTTCGCGCGGCTGGCCCGGCAGGTGATTTCCGATCTGGGATATGGCGATCAGCTGGGCGATGACCCGGATGCCGAGGACGAGGATCAGGAGGCCGAGGATCAGGCCGAGGCCGACGACAATCCCGAAAGCACCGGCGAAGATCAGTCGGAGCAGGAGGAAGACGCCGAGGCGGATGCCGAGCGCAGTCAGGAACAGCAGCAGGATCAGAGCCAGGCTCAGGTCTCGATGCAGGATGACGCGGATATGGAGCAGGCCGAGGAATCGGAGCTGCCCGAGGGCGAGGCGCCCTTGGAGCCGCCACCGCCCGCGCCCTATTCCGATGCCGATCCGAATTATACCGTCTATACGCCCGAGTTCGACGAGGAAGTCCGCGCCGAGGATCTGGCCGAACCCGCCGAACTGGAACGGTTGCGCGCCTATCTCGACCAGCAGCTTGATCCGTTGAAGGGGGCGGTCTCGCGTCTGGCCAACAAGTTGCAACGGCGCTTGCAAGCCCAACAGAACCGCAGCTGGCTGTTCGATCTGGAGGAAGGCACGCTGGATGCCGGGCGCCTGGCGCGTGTGGTTGCCAACCCGACCACGCCGCTGTCGTTCAAGCAGGAGAAGGACACCGAGTTCCGTGATACCTGCGTGACGCTGCTTCTGGACAATTCCGGCTCCATGCGGGGGCGGCCGATTTCCATCGCCGCGATCTGCGCCGATGTTCTGGCGCGCACGCTGGAACGCTGCAGCGTGAAGGTGGAGATCCTGGGCTTCACCACCCGCGCCTGGAAGGGCGGCCAGAGCCGTGAGAAATGGCTGGCCTCGGGGCGGCCGCAGCAACCGGGGCGGCTGAACGATCTGCGCCACATCATCTACAAGGGCGCCGATGCGCCCTGGCGGCGGGCGCGGCCCAATCTGGGCCTGATGATGAAAGAGGGGCTTTTGAAGGAAAACATCGATGGCGAGGCGCTGGAATGGGCGCATCGCCGGATGATGGCCCGCAAGGAGGCGCGCAAGATCCTCATGGTGATCTCGGACGGCGCGCCGGTCGATGATTCCACCCTGAGCGTGAACCCCGCGAGCTTCCTTGAAAAGCATCTGCGCGACGTGATCAGCATGGTCGAGAAGCGCAAACAGGTGGAGCTGATCGCCATCGGCATCGGCCATGACGTGACGCGCTACTACCAGCGCGCCGTCACCATCACCGATGTGGAGCAGTTGGCGGGCGCGATGACCGAACAGCTGGCAAGCCTGTTTGAAAGCGATCCGCGCAAACGGGCGCGCGGGCTGTCGCGCAAGGCCGGGTAGATGAAGGGGGGCTGCCTGCCCCCCCCAAAGGGCGTTTACGCACCGCCTTTTCCCGCCCATAAGCTATTTTTGAAAAGAAGAAAGGCGCTGCGGTGTTTCAGACCTTTAGCTCGACTTTTGATCCCTCAACGGGAGCGGCGCGGCTGAGCGCGCTGCGGGCACAGCTTGTGGCCGAGGGACTGGACGGGTTTCTGGTGCCGCGCGCGGATGCCCATCAGGGCGAATATGTCGCGGCGCATGACGAGCGGCTATCCTGGCTGACCGGCTTTACCGGATCGGCGGGTTTTGCCGTGGTGCTGCCCGCGATTGCCGGGGTCTTCATCGACGGCCGCTATCGCCTTCAGGTGCGCGATCAGGTGGATCTGTCCGTCTATACGCCGGTGAACTGGCCCGAGATGCAGGCGGGGGTCTGGATCGCGGAAAACCTGGCGGCCGGCGTGGTGGGGTTTGACCCTTGGCTGCACACCGCCGAGGAAATCGGGCGGCTGGAGAGTGCCCTTGCCGCAACCGGGGTCACGCTGCGCCCGGTTGCCAATATGATCGACGCGATCTGGCCGGATCAGCCTGCCCCTCCGACGGGCCGCGCCTTCCCGCATCCCGATGCGCTGGCCGGACGGCGCAGCGACGAAAAGCGCGCCGCGCTGGCCGCGGATCTGCGCAAGGCCGGACAAAAGGCTGCCGTGCTGACCCTGCCGGATTCGATCTGCTGGCTGCTGAACATCCGCGGTGCCGATGTGCCGCGCAACCCGGTGCTGCATGGCTTTGCCATTCTGGCCGATGACGGGCGGGTGCAACTGTTTGCAGATGCGGCCAAATTCGACGCCGAGACCCGCGCCCATATGGGCGACGCGGTCAGTTTGCACGATGTCGCGGATTTCCTGCCCGCGTTGGCGGGCCTTGCCGGTCCGGTCCGCGTCGATGCCAGCGCCGCCCCCCTGATCGTGTCGCAACGGCTTGCGGCTGCGGGGGTTTCTGTGGCCTGGGGCGACGATCCCTGCCGCCTGCCGAAAGCCTGCAAGACCGGGGCCGAGATCGCGGCGACCCGCGAGGCGCATCTGCGCGACGGCGCGGCGGTGGTGCGGTTTCTGGCGTGGTTTGATGCCGAGGCCCCGAAGGGCGAGTTGACCGAGATCGCGGTGGTCGAGGCGCTGGAAGGGTTCCGGCGCGACACCAATGCGTTGCGCGATATCAGCTTTGACACGATCAGTGGCGCCGGGCCGAATGGCGCGGTGATTCATTACCGGGTGACCGAGGCCACCAACCGCCCCGTCACGCCGGGTGAACTGATGCTGGTCGACAGCGGCGGCCAGTATCAGGATGGCACCACCGATATCACCCGCACGATGGCGACCGGCCCCACGAGCGACGAGGAACGCGCCTGCTATACCCGTGTGCTGCAAGGCATGATCGCGATCAGCCGGGCGCGGTTTCCGCGCGGTCTGGCCGGGCGTGATCTGGATGCGCTGGCGCGTGCGCCGCTCTGGATGGCGGGACAGGATTATGACCATGGCACCGGCCATGGTGTGGGGGCCTTCCTGTCGGTGCATGAGGGGCCGCAACGCCTCTCGCGCCTGTCCGACGTACCGTTGCAGCCAGGTATGATCCTGTCGAACGAGCCGGGTTATTACCGCGCGGGTGCTTTCGGGATCCGGCTGGAAAACCTGATCGTCGTGCAGGAGGCCCCGGCGCTTGGCGACAATCGCGCGCAATTCAGCTTCGAGACCCTGACCTTTGCGCCCTTTGACCGCCGCCTGATCGTGACCGACATGCTGGCCCCGGGTGAGCGGGACTGGCTGAACGCCTATCACGCCGAGGTGCTGGCAAAGATCGGGCCAAGGGTCGAGGGCGCGGTGCTGGATTGGCTGCAAGCCGCCTGTGCGGCGATCTAACAGCAAGTCGCCTGCGCGGCGTCTAAAGACCAGTCACGCGTCTGGACAACAGGGCGCATTGCGCGAATGGCCGCTTGCAAGGCGATTGAATGCGGCCATCCGCAAGGTGCCACTTCAGGAAAAGCGCAACACGCCCGCCTCGGTCACGATGGCATCCAGCGGCTGATCGATCGACTCTACCGGCACCTCGGGCAGTTCCTGCGCGGCAAAGGCAAATCCCACCGCCAGCGTCGGGCGGCGGGTGCGCAAGCCCTCCAGCGTGCGGTCATAGAAGCCGCCGCCATAGCCCAGGCGATAGCCGCGCCGATCCCAGGCGACCAGCGGCACGATCAGAACCTCGGGCTCGATCCAGGCCCCCTCAGTCGGGACTTGTGCGCCAAAGGGGCCATCGACCATCGCGCAACCCGGCGTCCATTCGCGAAACCGCAGCGCCTGCCCTGCGCCCATGATGACCGGCACGCCAACCACGCCGGGATGCGCCGCCATGGCCTCGGTCGGGTCGATCTCGGTCCGCATTGCCATGTAACCGGCCAGCGGCCGCGCGCCGTATTCCGACAGAAGGTCCGCAAGGATCGCCGCCGCCTGCCCCTGCCCTTGCGCGAAGGCCAGTTTGCGGGCAGCAAAAGCCGCCTGCCGTGCCTGCGCTTTCAGCGCCGCGATCCCGGTCACAACAGCACCAGCGTGGCAAGGCCAAGGAAGGAGAAGAAGCCGAACACATCGGTCATGGTGGTGACGAAAGTGCCGGAAGCAAGCGCCGGATCAAAGCCCCAGCGATCCAGCACCAGCGGCACGACAATGCCCGCCAGCGCCGCGATCAGCAGATTGAAGATCAGCGCGAGCCCCAGAACCAGACCCAGAAGCGGCATCCCGAAGACCAGCCAGCCCACGGCCCCCATGATGAGGGCGAAGGTCAGCCCGTTGATCAGCCCCACCCCCGCCTCGCGCCAGACCACGCGGGCGGCGTTCTGCGCGGTCAGGTCGCGCGTGGCCAGCGCCCGCACCGCAACCGTCAGCGACTGGGTGCCGGCATTGCCGCCCATCGAGGCCACGATTGGCATCAGCGCGGCCAGCGCCACCAGCGACGAAATCGTGCCCTCGAACAACGAGATCACAAAGGCCGCGATATTGGCGGTCACAAGATTGACAAGCAGCCAGGGCAGCCGCCCCTTCACCGTATCGACCACCCCGTCGGCGATGGAGCTTTCATCCCCCACCCCCGCCATGCGGAGCATGTCTTCCTCATGTTCCTCATCCAGCACGTTCATCGCGTCATCGATGGTGATGACGCCAACCAGGCGGCCGTTCTCATCGACAACGGGGCAGGAAATCAGGTGATACTGGTTGAAGATATAGGCAACATCGGATTCCTCGTCGGTCGCCTCCACCGTGCGGAAACTGTCTTCGACAATATCACGCAGCCGCACATCGCGGCGTGAGGAAAGCAGCCGCCCCAGCGTGACATAGCCTTTGGGGCGCATCCGCGGATCGATCAGGATCACATGATAGAACTGGTCGGGCAGATGATCGGCCACGCGCAGATAATCGATGGCCTCGCCGACATTCCAATGTTCAGGCGCGACCACGACCTCGCGCTGCATCAGGCGGCCTGCGGAATATTCCGGATAGGCCATGGCCTGTTCGACCGCGATCCGGTCGGCATCTTCCAGCGCCTCCAGGATCTTTTCCTGCTGCGGTGCCTCAAGGTCTTCCAGAATGTCGACCACGTCATCGGTGTGCAGCTCGCGCACCGCATCCGCCACCACATTCAGTGGCAGCGCCTCGATCACCTCTTCGCGGATCGAATCGTCAATTTCCGACAGGATGTCGCCGTCGATCTCGCCCGCGTAAAGCGCAAGGAAGGCGCGGCGTTCCGCAGGGCCGATCTGTTCCAGAAGGTCGGCCACGTCGGCAGCGTGCAAGGGTTGCGCCAGGACGCGCAGGCGGGCACCGTCCCCGGCTTCAACCGCCTCGAGAATGGCGGTGACGCGGCGGGGGTCCAGGGCCTCTTCCTCGTCCATTGCTGCCTGTGTTTCGTTCATCGCGCCTCCGATCCGATTGTGCGGACCTTATGCCAAGCTGTTTCAAAGAAACAGAGTAGGAAGGGAAATTTACGAACAGATGACACGGGTTTAACATGGGTCGCCAATGTAGGGAGAATGCCATGGCCGATCTTCTGCTGGGACAGGTGCTGTCCTTCTCCGCCGATCCGTTCGAGGCGGGGCCAGAGGCTGCGCGCATCGATGAGGCGGTGCTGGTCGAAGCTGGCCGCATTGTCGCGACCGGCAGCCGGGATGCGCTGACCCGCGCCCATCCGCAGGCGCAGGTTACCGATTACGGGACTTCGGTGATCTCCGCCGGGTTTGTCGACGCCCATGTGCACTACCCGCAGACCGCGATCATCGCGAGCTGGGGCAAGCGTCTGATCGACTGGTTGAACAGCTATACCTTTCCCGAAGAGATGCGCTTTGCCGACCCCGCCTATGCGCAGGCCGTGGCCAACCGCTATCTGGATCTGACGCGGGCGCATGGCACGACCTCGGTCTGTTCCTATGCCACGATCCATCCGGCATCGGTCGATGCGCTGATGGGGGCGGCACAGGCACGCGGCCAGCGGATCTGGACCGGCAAGACCTGCATGGATCGCAACGCCCCCGAGGGCCTGCGCGACACCGCACAATCGGCGCATGACGACAGCGCGGCGCTGCTGGCCAAATGGCACGGGGTGGACCGGCTGTCCTATGTCATCACCCCGCGCTTCTCGCCGACCTCGACGCCGGAACAGCTTGAGGCGATGGGGGCGCTTTGGGCCACCAATCCGTCCTGCCTGATGCAGACCCATCTGAGCGAACAGACCGACGAGATCGCCTGGGTCAAGGATCTGTTCCCGGATGCCCGCGATTATCTGGATACCTATGAACGTTTCGGCCTGCTGGGCAAAGGGGGGCTTTATGGCCATGCGATCCATCTGGAACCGCGCGAAAAGGACCGGCTGCGCGAGGTGGATGGCAGCCTGATCCATTGCCCGACCTCCAACACCTTCATCGGTTCGGGCCTGTTCGACATGGCGGGGCTGAAATCGGCCGGTCACCGCGTGGGCCTTGCCACCGATACCGGCGGCGGATCATCCTTTTCGATGCTGCGCACCATGGCCGCGGCCTATGAAGTGTCGCAACTGCGCGGCCATGCGCTGCATCCGGCGCAGCTCTGGTGGCTGGCAACGCAAGGTTCGGCCCGCAGCCTTCATGCCGATCACCAGATCGGCAATATTGCCCCGGGGCTTGAGGCGGATCTTGTGGTGATCGATCTGGCCTCCACCCCCGCCATTGCCCAGGCAAGCGCGCGGGCGGACACGCTGTGGCAGGCGCTGTTCCCCACCATCATGATGGGCGATGACCGCGCGGTGCAGGCGGTCTGGATCGGCGGCAAACGGGCAGCTTAAATCCCGCCGGGCACAATCCGGTTCCGAAGGGCCCAAAGCGCGGGGCCCTTCGGCAAAGGCATCAGGCCGCGCGGGCGCGGGTCCAGAGCGTGGTGGCAAAGAGCCCGAGCACAGCCCAGGCCGCAAGCCCCACGCCAAGCGCGCGTCCGGCGAATTGCGCCGCCAGTTCCGGCGGGGTCGGGCCGGTGAAATCGGCAGGATGCGGGGCACCCACGACATGCGGCAGCGCCAGCATGACAAGGGCAAGCGCCCAGACCGTCCAGTTGCGGCCAAAAGCCACCAGCCACAGCCCGCCTGCCGACAGCAGAACGGTCATGATCCACCAAAGGGCGCGGGCATTGATATCGGCAGCCGCCATCCCCGGCAGTTCGGGTGCCAGACCAAAGGCCGGGGCCATTTGCACGGCGACAAAGCCCGCGACACCCCAAAGCAGCCCCTCGCGAGCGCTGACGGTATGCCCGCGCGCCTCGGACAGCGCGAAGGCTGCGACCAGCAGCAGGCCATAGCCTGAATAGACGACGATCGAGAACAGGATCGACAGACCGTCGCGCGGCGCGTCAAAGCCGATGCCGGGTGCTGCGTGCCCTTCAGCAGCCAGCGCCTCGACCGGGGCCGCATGGTCATGCCCCTCCGCCGGTGCGGCATGGTCATGTCCTTCCGCTGCCCCCGCACCATGATCATGGCCAGAGGCCGCCGCGAAATGGGTCCGCTCGCCGCCCTCATAAAGCTCGGCATGAAGCAGCACGGGCTGCACGAAGAAAAGCTGCAGCAGGGCGGCAATCAGCCCTGCGGCAGCGCCAGCGATCAAGGCGCTGGTCAGCATTTTCGTCAGCATGGATCAGTGGCAGGGAAAGCCGGTGGCGTGGCGCACGTCATGGGCGGCATCATGCAGCGCCTCGGACTGGGCAAGGCCCGCGGTGAAGATCAGGATCGCACCGATCAAGGCCACGATGGCGATATTGCCATAGGATACGGAAGCTGTGCCCGCGGCACGGGTTGCAGTCGTCATGTCATTCTCCTGGCCGTCATCCCCGACGGCGGTTGAGTGCGCGCGAAAAGCCGGTCTCCTGACTTGCATGTCGCTGCCGCCGACCCTTCCCATGGCGCGGGGGCCACAGTGGTTTGTCGGACTGGCTCGATGCTCACAGTCGCGGGGGCGGTCTGGTTCAGGTCTGACCCATTGGTCGGGCTGCCTGCCATGTTCCCTGTCACCGGGATGGGCCCGGTCACGCTTTTGCGAGGAAACTGTGACAGCTGCCCCCGGCAGGGTCAAGCGCACAAAGGTCGGGGGTATGAGCACACAGGCGTCTGTGGTCTGGCGGAGGATGGCCGGACTCGAGCGGTCAGCCCAGGTGGGTAAACCTCCAGCCTCTGGCTTCGGTAGTCTGGTCTCGGTGGTGGGGCCGCAGGTCAAGACCCGGGATCAGTCTTCCCGGCAGGCGGGGATGCGGGCCAGCACCCGCAGCCGCAGCGATCCCAACGGGCGCGCGTCCAGGATCTCGCCCCGGGGTGCGGCAAGATATTCGCCGATCAGAACCGGCAGGAAGGCCATATCCTCGGGCTGGAGCGGGCCGAACAGATAGGCCATCCGCCCCGATGCCCGCAGCGCGACCGAGGCGCCGCTGCGACAGCCCGACAGGCAGGCATTGCCCTGCACCCGGCAGGGCTGGCCCCGCAGCGCCTTCTGCACCTTGGCCAACCGCTCGGCCCCTGTCGGGCATTCGGTGCAGACAAAGACCGTGACCATTCCCTCGCCCCATCCGTTTCGACGGCATTCTGGCGAAATGACCGGCAGGGGCAAGCGCCGCCTCTTTCCAGCAGATCGACGGAAAAATCTGCGCCGCCTTGCGGATGAAAGCTGCGCCGGTATCGTATAGCCAATATGGGACAAAGCGATTTCGACCTTCAACCACATCTCGACGCGCTGCGCCGCTATGCGCGGGTGCTGACGCGTGCCAGTCAGGAAGGCGATGATCTGGTGCAGGGTGCGCTTCTCAAAGCCTATGAGCGCCGGGCGAGCTTTCGGCCCGGCGGGTCATTGCGCGTCTGGCTGATGTCGATCCTGCACAACCATTTCATCGACCAGATGCGCAGCCGGCGCGCATCCGAGGCGCGCGAGCAGGCCTGGGCCGAACTGAATCCCGGCTTTTCGACGCCGGATGGCGAACAGGCGATGCGGCTGGCACAATTGCGGCTGGCCTTTCTCGACCTGCCCCCCGATCAGCGCGAGGCGTTGCATCTGGTGGCGATGGAGGGCTTGAGCATTGCCGAGGCCTCGGCGGTGTTGCAGATACCGCCGGGCACAGTGATGTCGCGCATCGGGCGGGCGCGTGCGGCGCTGCGGCGGTTCGAGGATGGCCCGCCCCGGCAGGCGGATGCCCCTCAGGCTGCAGGCGTGGCAGGTGGCGCACAGCCTGCGGGCCGCGCCCAAAGCCCCGATGGCACGCGGCCCGGTTTGCGATTGGCGGGCTTGCGATTGGTAGGAGGTCGCGATGACAATCGATGACAATGATCCCCGGACCAGTGAACCGGGTGCCATGTCTGCGCCGACAGATGCGGATCGCCCGCATGGCGATCATGATATCGAGGGCTTCGTGGCCGCCCTGACCGATGGCCAGATGCCGCCCGAGCAGCGATTCGAAGTGGCGGATTATCTGGCACAGCATCCAGATCTTGCGGCCCAGACCATGGCCGATCTGCGCCTGACCGAAGGCTTGCGGCTTGCGCTCGGCGCGATCAACGGCCCCGCCCCCGCCGCCATGCGGTCCGAGGCGCGCCGGGTCTCTGCCGGGCTGGAGCGCCAGGACCTGCGCCGCCGCTATCTGCCCATTGCGGCGGCCATCGCCTGTTTCGCCCTTGGCTGGAGCGGGCAATCGCTGATGACCGCACTGTCACCGCATTCACCCGGCTCCACCGTGACGCCGCTGATCGATGCCGCATTGGATGCCGAGGCGGCGATGGCGCTGCGCCTTGCCATGCAATCACAGCCCGAAAGCCCCCGCCTTGATACGGCGGAGATCGCCCGCGCGCTTGGCATCACCCTGCCCGGTCTGCCTCAGGACTGGCTGGTGCGCGATGTGCAGGTGGTGGCGACACAAAGCCGCCCTGGCGTGGCCATTGCCATCGAGACCCCCGATATGGGCGAGATCATGCTGTTCTCGGTCGCGCAAAGCGGCACCGCGCAGGATCAGCCCCCCCGCGCCTATCATCGCGACGGCAAGGCCTTCGCCGTGTTCTCGCGCGATGCGGCGAATTATGTGCTGGTCGACAATTCGCAGCCGCTGGCGGATCTGTCGCAAGGGGCCAATCGCCTGCTGCGCAGATTCTAGGCAAGGCCAAGCGCCCCGGATATTGGCAGGCGCATTCCCGCCGCAGGTCTGATCCGCAGCAGAGCTGCCTGGGTATCTGGCTGCCCTGCGTATCTGGCTGCCCCCCCATTCGGCTCGCTCCGCATTGGGCTCGCTCACCCAATTGACTTGGCCCGCCAATTTGATCGACCCACCCACTTGTCCCTGCGCATTTGACCCGGGCGTTCCGGCCCGCTATGGCATCAGGCAACCCTGATCGCCGATCCCTGCCGCTGGACCATGCCATGCCCGGTTTCGTCACCTTCGTATCCTCCGGCCCCGGTGCGGCCGATCTGCTGACGCTGCGCGCCGCGAACCGGCTGCGCCAGGCCGATGTGGTGCTTTACGACGATCTGAGCTCCGGCCCGATCCTTGAAATGATCAGACCCGAGGCCGAGGCCATTGCGGTTGGCAAGCGCGCGGGCCGCCCCTCGGCCCGTCAGGAAGAGGTGAACCGCCTGCTTTGCCATCATGCCCGCCGCGGGCTACGGGTGGTGCGGCTGAAATCGGGCGATGCCGGGGTGTTCGGTCGGCTGGAAGAAGAGATCATCGCGCTGAGCGCGCAAGGCATCGGCTTCGAGATCGTGCCCGGGGTCACCGCCGCGACATCGGCCACGGCGGCCGCAGGCCTGCCCCTGACGCGCCGCTTGACCGCACGACGTGTTCAGTTCATCACCGGGGCCGATACGCGGGGGCAATTGCCCGGCGATCTGAACTGGGCCGCATTGGCCGATCCGATGGCGGTGACGGTAATCTATATGGGGCAGCGCACCTTCCCCGATCTGGCGGCGCGGCTGATCCAAGCCGGGATGGATGCCGCAACGCCCGCCTTGCTGGCGCATGGCATCTCGACCCCGGATGAGACGATCGCGCGCCATAGCATTGCCTCGCTGGCCGCGCATTTGCGCAATGCCGATACGTCACAACCGGGGCTGATCCTTTACGGGCCACTGGCGTTCTAGACCCGCACAGACATGCCCAGCGCCAGCGACAGCCGGATCAGGCAACTGAGGGTCAAAGTCTGATCCGCGCTTTGCCCGGCGGAAGGTTGTCGATAGGCGGCGGCTCTCCGGGTGGCTGGCTATCCGCGTGTATGGCTCTCCGGGTGGAGGACCAACGCCCACCTGCCCGCCCAGCGTCAACAGGGCGTGGCGCAAGCATGGCCGCCATTCATTTTCAGACAAGACCCGATAGTCTGGTCTTGCAGCGTCATGCGCGCTGCAAAGGCGCAAGCACCCCAGCCCCGAACCCTGCCCAGCGCGTCTGGGCCCGATCGGGTGTCAGGCAGCTACGCAATTCCAGCGCGCAACAGATCGACCAGTGCCGCCATATCCTCTGGCAAGGGCGCTTCGAACTGCAGATCCTCGCCGGTCACCGGATGGGTGAAGCCAAGGCTTGCCGCGTGAAGTGCCTGGCGCGGGAAGGCATTGGCGGCCTCGGAGGCCGCATCCCCCACCGCCTTGGCCGCAACCCGGCGCTTGTTGCCGCCATAGGTCTGGTCGCCCAGCAGCCCGTGACCGGCATGGGCCATATGCACGCGGATCTGGTGTGTCCGCCCGGTTTCCAGCCAGCATTCCACAAGGCTCGCTGCCTCGGGCGTGCCGTAAGCCTCCAGCACGCGGGTGCGGGTCACCGCGTGGCGTCCCTCATTCCAAACCACGGCCTGACGCTGACGATCCGTCTTGTGGCGCGCCAGATGGGTGGCGATGCGCAGGATCCCCCCGGTCTCGAAGCTCACGCCCCGCGTGCCGCGCAGACGCGGATCAGCGGCCGAGGGCACGCCATGGACCAGCGCCAGATAATGCCGGTTGACCGTATGCTTTTCAAACTGCGCCGCAAGCCCGTGATGGGCGCGATCGCTTTTGGCAACGACCAGCAGGCCCGATGTATCCTTGTCGATCCGGTGCACGATGCCGGGGCGCTTTTCGCCCCCCACCCCGGACAGCGTGTCACCGCAATGGAACAGCAGCGCATTGACCAGCGTCCCGGTCCAGGATCCCGGCGCCGGATGCACCACCATGCCGACCGGCTTGTTGATGACGATCAGATCACCGTCTTCCCAGATCACCTCCAGCGGGATATCCTCGGGCTGGGTGTCGATCTCGGCGGCCTGTCCCACCACCAGATCATAGACCTCGCCCGCTGAAACACGGGTCTTCGGATCGGTCACCGCCACACCGTCGCGCAGCACCTCGCCCGCCGCGATCATCTTCATCAGACGCGAGCGTGACAGAGACGCCTCCTCTGGCACCTCGCGCACCAGTGCCTTATCCAGACGGTCGGGCGGGTCCTCGCCGATCACCACGCGCAGCAGCGGGCCGTCGGCTGCATCATCATCGTCAAAGGAGCGGGTCATGGACGATACCTCGGAACAGCTGGAGCTGCCGCCCTCGCTGCGTTGGCTGAAATGGCTGGTGACGGCCTTGACCCTCACCCTGATCCTCGGCGTCATAACCATCGTGGGCCTGCTTGTCACGCGCCTGCCCCTTGGCACCACCCCGGCCTTCCCGGAGAACCTGACCTTGCCAGAGGGCGTCAGCCCGCAGGCAATCACCCGCGGCAAGGGTTGGGTGGCGGTGGTGACCGATGATGGCCGGATCCTGATCTTCGACACGAATGGCCAAATGACACAGGAAATCGCGGTGAACCGATAAAGGCGGCAAGAGGGTTGCCGATCCTTGCAGCTTTCGGGCCGAGCCCCGCTTGGATGGCCCGCTTCCACACCGCCGGGCGGCTTGAAGGGCCATATCGCCGCTTTGCGGCATGACAAATGTCGCAGGCAGGATTGCCAGATACCTGCTGCGCCCCGAACATATGATCAAATATTCAGATCAGATGACGGGGAATCACCATGCTCGACCGTTTCGGCGCCCGCGATGCCACCGACCTTGCGGCGCTTGTGGCCCGCAAGGCGGTATCACCTTCCGAATTGCTGGACGCCTCGCTGGAGGCCGCAGCAAGCCTGAACCCCGTCCTGAACGCCATCACCCTGCCGCAAGAGGATGTCGCGCGCCGCAAGATCGCCGAGGGCCTGCCGCGCGGCCCCTTCACGGGCGTGCCCTTCTTGCTAAAGGATCTGGGCTGCGAGGCGGTGGATTTCCCCTCCCATAACGGATCGCGGCTGCTGGCCAATACGCATTATGACCGCGACAGCGCGATCTTTGAGCGCATCCGGGCCACCGGCGTGGTGACATGGGGGCGCACCACCAGCCCCGAAGGTGGCGTCGGAACGGTCACCGAAGCGGCTGTCTATGGCGGGCCAAGCCGCAATCCGTGGAACACTGATCACACGCCCGGTGGATCCTCGGGCGGTGCGGGGGCGGTGGTTGCCGCAGGCATCGTGCCCTTCGCGCATGGCTCGGATGGCGGTGGCTCGGTCCGTATCCCGGCCTCAAGCTGCGGCTTGTTCGGCTACAAGCCCACCCGTGCGCGTCTGCCCGATGGCCCCTATGTCGGCGAGGGCTGGGCGGGCATGGCAATCGACGGCTTTCTGACCCGCACGGTGCGCGACACCGCCGCCATGCTGGACGCCTGCCATGGTGCCGATCCCGGCGCGCCCTATCACGCGCCGCCGCTACGCCATGGCCATATGGATGCGATCAGCCGCCCGCCGCGCCGCCTGCGCGTGATGCTGGTGGAGACAACCTTTACCGGCGAGGCGATCGACCCCGAGGTGCGACAGGCCGTCCTTGATGCCGCAGCCCTTCTCGAAGGCCTAGGCCATCATGTCAGCCCCGGCCTGCCAAACGCCGATGTGACGCGGATGATGCGGGCCTGGACCGATCTTGTCGGCGTGGGCACGGCCCTTGGCATCCGCAAGGCGCTGAAGGGCCGCCCGCTGACCGCCGATCTGGTCGAAGGTGTGGGGCGCGGTGCCTGCGCCTACGCCGAAACCCTGCACCCGACCCGCTATCTGGAAGCCGTGGGCGAGATCCATGCCTTTGGCCGCCAGATGGCCGCAGCCTTTGGGCAGTATGACATCATCCTGTCTGCGACACTCGCCGAGCTTCCGGCCCGTGTCGGCCGCTTTGACCACAAGACCGAAGACTATGTCGGCTATCGCAACGGCCCCAAGGGAATCTTCGCCTATTCCCCCTTCTGCGCCGCATTCAACGCCAGCGGGCAGCCCGCCGCCTCGCTGCCGCTGGGGATGAGCGCAAGCGGCCTGCCCATCGGCATCCACCTTGCCGCACCCTTCGGCAATGATGAGGAACTGCTCGCGCTTTGTGCAGAAGTCGAGAAATCTGGCGACTGGTTGGCACGAAAGCCACCCGTTTGGGCAAAATGACTTGCCAGATGCGCATTCCCCGCGAAATATGATCAAAAACCAGAACAGAGTCAGCAACGGGGACGGCATTGTGACAGCAACCGCCACAACAGCAACCGCAACCCTTGACGCTGCGGGCATAGCCATCGAGGCCCGCAACACCGTCAAGGCGTTTGGACAGGGCGGCGCGGCGGTTCGCGCGCTTGATGATGTCTCGGTCGAGATCCGCAAGGGCGAGTTCTTCACCCTGCTTGGCCCCTCGGGCTGCGGCAAGACCACGCTTTTGCGCCTGATCGCAGGCTTTGAAAGCCCGACCTCGGGGCAGATCCTGCTGCATGGGCGCGACATCACCATGTTGCCGCCCAACAAGCGGCCGGTGAACACGGTGTTTCAAAGCTATGCGCTGTTTCCGCATCTGACGGTGGCCCAGAATGTGGGCTTCGCGCTTCAGATGCAGGGCAAGCCAAAGGCCCAGGTGGCCGAGACCGCAAGGCAGATGCTGGATCTGGTAAAGCTGGGCCATCTGGCGGATCGCAAGATCACCCAGATGTCGGGCGGCCAGCAACAGCGCGTGGCATTGGCCCGCGCCCTTGCCGCAAAGCCCGAGGTGCTGCTGCTGGACGAGCCGCTTTCGGCGCTGGATCTGAAACTGCGCAAGGAAATGCAGGTCGAGCTGAAGCGGTTGCAGACCGAGACCGGCATCACCTTCATCTTCGTGACCCATGATCAGGAAGAGGCGCTCACCATGTCCGACCGGATCGGCGTGATGAGCAATGGCAAGATCCAGCAGATCGGCACCCCGCGCGACATCTATACCCGGCCGGTGAACCGCTTTGTCGCAAGTTTCATCGGAGAGACCAACTTCCTGCCCGCCACGCTGGTCCCCGGTGGCGCGCGGCTGGCCACGGGCGATGTGGTGGAATTGCCCGGGGCGGAGGGTCCGGCCGGTCCCGTCACCCTGACCGTGCGCCCCGAACAGGTCCGCCTGACGCCCGCGGGCGAGGCAGGATCGGTGCCCGCCACCATCCGCGACTGGGTCTATTTCGGCACCGATACCCATGTCCATCTGCTGCTGGCCGACGGAACCGAAGTGGTGGCGCGGCTGCAGAGCAACCCCACAGGCGATAGCGGCCTGAGCCAAGATGCGCCGGTCGGCATCCGCTTTGCGCCGGGCGCCGCCCAGATCGTGGGGGATTGAGGCCATGCGCACATTAGAAGACCAATCCCGCGCAAGGTCCGTGCGCAATGCCTGGGCGCTCTCGGCCCCGGCCCTGGTCTTGCTGGCCTGCGCCGCAGCCGGGCCCTTGTTGATCGTTGTGATCTATTCCTTCCTCAGTCCTGGCAAATACGGCAATGTCGAATGGGTCTTCAGCCTGGATGGCTGGCGCGGCATCCTGTTCACCAAGGATATCTTCGACGACACGCTGCAACTGGCCGATGCGCATATCACGATCTTCTGGCGCTCGGTGAAACTGTCGCTGCTGACCACCGGCATCACCTTTCTGGTGGGCTTTCCGACCGCATGGTTCATCGCGACACGGCCGCCAAAGGCCCGCGCGCTGTGGCTGTTCCTGATCACCATTCCGTTCTGGACCAACCTCTTGATCCGCACCTTCGCAATCAACGAGGTGATCCGCAATGAAGGTCTGGTGAATACGGTTCTGCAAAAGATCGGCATGA
The DNA here is from genome assembly GCF_008973825.1 of Gemmobacter serpentinus. Lineage (GTDB taxonomy): Bacteria > Pseudomonadota > Alphaproteobacteria > Rhodobacterales > Rhodobacteraceae > Gemmobacter > Gemmobacter serpentinus. The sequence continues at coordinate 36,277 of NZ_WCHR01000033.1, forward strand.
TCGAGGCCCCGATCCGCATGATCAACACCGATTTTGCGGTGCTGGTCGGCATGACCTATGTCTATCTGCCGCTGATGGTGCTGCCGCTGTTTGCCGCGATCGACCGTTTCGACATGCGGCTGCTGGAAGCCGCCTATGACCTTTACGCCAATCGCTGGCAGGTCTTGCGCCGAGTGATCCTGCCCATCGTGAAGCCTGGCATCGTCGCGGGCTCGATCCTTGTCTTCGTGCCCTCGCTGGGGGCCTATGTCACGCCGCGCGTGCTGGGCGGCGGCAAGAACATGATGATCGGCAACTTCATCGAGCTGCAATTCGGGCAGGGCCGCAACTGGCCATTGGGGGCGGCGCTCTCGGTCGCGCTGCTGCTGATCGTCATGGTGGCGCTGCTGGTCTATGTCCGCGCCGCCAGCAAGGGAGACAGCGCCCATGGCTGACGCATCCTTCGAGCCGAGCCGGATCCCGTTCTTCCGCCCCATCGCCATTCTGGCCTTCGTGGCGCTTTACCTGCCGATCTTCACGTTGGTGGTCTATGCCTTCAATGGCGGCAGCTCCATCGGGGTCTGGGAAGGGTTTTCACTGCATTGGTTCAGCAAGGCCTGGGCGAATGAAGCGGTGAAGGCCGCCACCCTGCGATCCCTGACCATCGCGGTCAGCGCGGCGATCATCGCCACCACCTGCGCGACGCTGGCGGCCCTTGGCACCACGCGCCGCCGCGCCTTCAAGGGCCAGACCTTCATCTATGTGATGATCAACCAGCCGCTGATGGTGCCCGAGATCGTCACCGCCGTGGCGCTGCTGATCCTGTTTGGCGTGGTCAAGACCTGGACCGGCTATCAGGGGCTTGGCTATCTGATCGTCGCGCATAGCGCCTTCTGCGTGCCCTTCGCCTATCTGCCGATCCGCGCCCGGCTGGAGGGGATGGACCTGAGCCTCGAGACCGCCGCCGCCGACCTTTATGCCTCGCCCTGGCAGACCTTCCGCCATGTCACATTGCCGCTGCTTGCCCCCGGCATCCTAGCCGGTGCCATGCTTGCCTTTGTCATCAGCCTGGATGACGTGGTGATTACGGAGTTTGTGAAATCCGGCGGTCAGGATACACTGCCGACCTATATGCTGGGCCAGATGCGGCGCGCGATCACGCCCGAGGTCAATGCGATCTCTACCGGATTGCTGGGCCTGACCGTGATCCTGCTGACCGCCTTCTTCCTGCTGACGCGGAAGAAGGGCTGATCCGGCCAAAGGGGGATGCGGATATGGCAAGATTCTATGTGAAGCTGGGACTGGTGCGCAGCTACGAGGACCAACCTGGCAGTCTGAGCACGGTCCTGACCCATAGCGGGTCGGTGGTCTATGCCCTGCAAAGCAATGGCAGCCTTGTCGCCCATACCCGCTACGGGGCCTATTGGGATGGAAGCGATCAGGATTACGAGGAATATCAGGTCATTGCGGTCTATCCCTCGCGCCCTGCCGAATTCAACACCACCTTCGTTGAAGGGGCCGCCACCTCGCGGCTGGCATGGGGGGTGATCGACAGCGACGGGCCGGTTGACCCGCCGGTGGATCCTCCCGTGGAGCCCCCGGTCGAGCCACCCAAACCCCCGAAGCCGCCGGTTGAACCCAATCCGCCGGACCCTCGCTATATGGAGCGGTGGAGCGATCACTGGACGGATGAGAATGGCATGATCCATTACTATCCGCAGACCAATGGACTGTATCGCCTTTATGCCAAAAGCGATCAGCAGATGCTGATCATGATGGAAAAGGTGCTTGGGCAGCTCGGCAATGGCACCGTGAATGCCGAACTTTTCCAATGGGTGTCTGGCACCTTCGGCATCCAAGCATCCGGCGATCTCCGACTGGCGGCCTTCAGCGAAGACGAGGCCATGGCCGCGATGGACCTGATCGGCTCCTCGGGCTTTGACGTGCTGGATGCGCTGACCCTCACCGACAGCGACGGCAATTTCCGCAGCGTCATTACGCCTGATCTAGAGCGTTTCTGGCAGGCGCAACGGGATGCGCGGGTGATATTTACCGAGATGATGCGCGACGAGGGCAGCTTGGACAGCGCCGGCATTGCGCGGTTGGTCAATCTGCTGACAAGCCAGAAGGCCATCGTCTCCAACACCTATAACCGTTCGGATCTTGAGAATCGTGGCTATTTCGTGGCCCTCGAAGCCGGGCTGGATCAGGTGGTGATCCGTGACAAGCTGGCATCGATCATCGGCTCGATCGGGCGCGATGCTGTGAAAGCCGAGGTGCGCATATCGGCCATGCTCGGACCAAATGACGATGTGCTGGAGCAGACCAAAGGCACATCCGGCACGGTCGTCATCGCGGGCAGCGGACATGACAGGGTCAGTCTACTGGGGGCAAGGAAATACGAGGCCAATGGCTATATCGATGGTGGCGACGGACGCGACACCCTGACCGGGTCTAACTTTGATGATCGCATCCTGGGCGGCACCGGCAAGGATGTGATCCGAGCCCATGGCGGCAGGGATTCTCTGCGCGGCGGCAGCCAGGACGACACCCTCCATGGTGGCAAGGGCAATGACCTGATCTATGGCGAAAGCGAAAACGATGTGCTTTTCGGCGAAAAGGGCATCGACCGGCTGTACGGCGGCAAGGGCGCGGACCGGCTTTACGGCGGCGTGGCCAATGACAGCCTGTTCGGCGGTGATGGCAATGACCACCTGCTTGGCGGCTTCGGCAATGACACGCTGCACGGCGGTGCCGGGGCCGACCGCTTTGTCTTCGACACCAAGGGCCGCGCGCGCGACCTGATCCGCGATTTCGAGGATGGCCGCGACATGATCGTCATCGACCGCGATCTGGCCCGCAACTTCGCCGCACTGGATATCGACCGGGTGAATGCCCGCGAATGGATCATCCGTTTTGACGATCAGACCATCGTGCTGCGTGACGATGCCACGATCCGGCTGAGCAGCAGCGATTTCCAGTTCATATGACCACCCGCCCCCTTCACCACCGGGGGTGGCCATAACCAGATAAAGACCAACAAGGAGAGAAAGATGAAACGACTGTTGTCTGCGACCGCGCTGCTGCTCTGCGGCACCGGCCTTGCCCATGCCGAGGGCGTGCTGCAGCTTTACAACTGGGGCAACTATACCAGCCCCGAATTGCTGGCCAAGTTCGAGAAAGAGACCGGCATCAAGGTCACCGTCACCGATTATGACAGCAACGACACCGCCTTGGCCAAGATCGAGGCCGGCGGCCACGGCTTTGACCTTGTGGTGCCCTCGGCCAATTATGTGCCGATCTGGGTCGAGAAGGGCCTTGTGACCGAGCTGGACCAGTCCAAGCTGCCGCATTTCGGCAATATCGCCCCCGAATGGCAGAATGTGGATTGGGATCCGGGCCGCAAGCATTCGATCCCGTGGCAATGGGGCTCGGTCGGGATGGCCGTCAACACCAAGGTCTATGGCGGCGACATCAATACATCGGCGGTGTTTCTGGATGTGCCGGATGAGCTGAAGGGCAAGATCAACGTCGTGCCGGAAATGAACGACGTGGTGAACCTTGCGATCTGGTATGTCGGCGGCGAGGCCTGCACCGAAGATACCGAGGTGCTGAAAAAGGCGCGCGACGCGCTGCTGGCCGCCAAGCCCGACTGGCTGTCGATGGATTACGGCGCGACCGAGCGGCTGTCGAACAATGACTGGGCGGCCTCGGTGAACTGGAACGGCTCCACCATGCGGGCGCGTCTGGCCAATCCCGATGTGAAATACGGCTATCCGAAAGAGGGCTATACCCTGTTCATGGATTCGGTCGCGCTCTTGAGCGACGCGAAGAATGTCGATGAGGCCTACAAGTTCCTCGATTTCATCATGATGCCGGAAAATGCCGCGATGATCTCGGCCTTTGCGCGCTATGCCAATGGCATTACCGGATCGGACGCCTTCATGCCGGAAGACATGAAGACCGCGCCCGAGGTCATGATCCCGGAAGAGTTCAAGGCCTCTGGTCACTTCCTGCCGACCTGCTCGCCCAAGGCGCAGGAATATCTGACCGCGATCTGGACCGAGCTGCAGAAGTAAGCGGACCAGGCAGCCCGGAGAACGGGCTGCATCTGCTTTCACGGAAATGGCAGGTGCATTGCCCGCCATCAGGAAAAGCCGGGGGGATTTACCTACCCTTGGAAAACAAGCGCGGGGGGCTTTGCCCCCCGCACACTCCCCACGATATTTTTGGACAGAACATGAAGACGGCTGTGGCGCTGACCGACCTTTCGGCCTCGGATCTGGCGCGGCTGATTGCTGCGCGCGAGGTGAAACCCTCCGAGGTGATGGAGGCCTATCTGGCGCGCATCGCTGCGGTGAACGGGGCGGTGAATGCGTTGGTCTCGCTGCGCGATGCCGAGCAGCTGATGGAGGAGGCGCGGGCGGCGGATGCGGCCACGCCGCAGGGCTGGATGCATGGCCTGCCAATCGCGGTGAAGGATCTGCTGGCGGTTAAGGGCTTGCGCAGCACCTATGGCTCGCCACTTTATGCCGATCATGTGCCGCTGGCCGATGATCTGGTGGTGGCGCGGATGCGCAAGGCGGGTGCGATCTTCACCGCCAAGACCAATACGCCGGAATGGGGCCATGGCAGCCACAGTTTCAACCCGGTCTTCGGCGTGACCCGCAACCCCTATGATCTAAGCCGCAGCGCAGGCGGATCCTCGGGAGGGGCGGCGGCGGCTTTGGCCGCGCGCATGGCACCGCTGGCGGACGGCAGCGACATGATGGGATCGCTGCGCAACCCGGCAGCCTTTTGCAATGTCTATGGATTTCGCCCGTCCTACGGGCTGGTGCCCGCCGATGCCTTAGGCGACACCTTTTCCGCCACGATGGCGACCGAAGGCCCGATGGCGCGCAGCGTCGAGGATATCGCCCGCTTTCTGTCCGTTCTGGCGGGCGAAAACCCGGAGGTCCCCTTCCCGGTGCAGCCCATGGATTATGCCGCGCATCTGGACATGGATGTGAAAGGCAAGCGCATCGGCTGGCTCGGGGATTGGGGTGGGGCCTATCCCTGCGAGCCCGGCATTCTGGAGACCTGCCGCGCGGGCCTTGCCGTGCTGGAGGATCAGGGCGCGATCGTCGAGGAGCTGGCACCGCCCTTCCCGGCCGAACGGCTTTGGCAGGCCTGGATCACCCTGCGCGGCTTCCTCAATGCCGGATCCAAAGGCGCGCTGCGCGAGGATCCGGCAAAATGGGCGCAACTGAAGCCCGAGACGCAATGGGAGATCGAGCAGGGCCTGAACCTGACCCCCATGCAGGTTTACCGCGCCAGCGAGACGCGTTCGCGCTGGTATGCGCGGGCGGCCAAGCTGCTGGCCCGCTATGATGCGCTGGTGATGCCGGCGGCCCAGGTCTGGCCCTTCCCGGCCGATTGGCGCTGGCCGCAGGTGATCAATGGTCGCGCAATGGACACCTATCACCGCTGGATGGAGATCGTGATCCCGGTCAGCCTGATCGGCCTGCCCAGCCTTGCCGTGCCCTGCGGCTTTGGTGCAGCCGGCCTGCCGACCGGGATGCAGATCATTGGCCGCTTTGGGGCCGATGCGCAGATATTGGCCATGGGGGCCCAATATCATCAGGCGACGCGCTGGCCGGAACGGCAACCGCCCGCCCTTTAGCGCCGCAAGCTAGCCTGCCTGCCAATGGGTGCAGACCGCTTCGGCCCGGCGTGGCAGGGACAGCACCACCCTGTCCCCCTCAATCCGGCCCGCAGCCCCCGCCAGCGGTCCGGTTTCAAAGCCCAGATCGCCGCCGCTTTGGCCAAAGCGCCCGGCCATGCCGCTGTCATCGATATAGAGACCCGGCGCAAGCGCGATGCCAAAGCGCGCCTGCCCCTCACCGCAGGACAGCAGCCCCTTGGGCAGCGGCGCCGGCGGCGGAGTGTCGCCTGCCTGTGCGTGCTGGAGATCGGCGGCGGGCACCTCGATCAGCCTGCCACCGGCCAGCCGCACAAGGCAGAGCCCGGTCTCACCCATGCCTTCCACCAGCCCCTCACCCTGCCCGGTCACAGTCACCAGCGCCGCCTGCGGGCAATCCAGCGCGGCCTGGGCGGCCAATGGCAGGCCCGCCAGCATCATACCAAGGCAGATGGCACGGAGAAGATCAGGCACGAAGACCCCCACATGAGTTAAGCGCCGCCACCATGCCGCGCCGGGCGGGCCGTGCCAAGCCCAAGCTGCGCCCGCTTGCCTTGCGCGGGACCTCTGGCTATGCCGGGGCACGAATGCGGAGCGGAGCTGCCCTTGCTGGCCTATCGGATGATCCTTTCGGCCCTGACGCCGGTTCTGGCGGGGCTGGTGCTGGTGCAGCGGCTGCGCGGCCGGGTTGGTCGCGCGGCCCTGTCGGAACGCCTGGGGCGCGCGGCGCAGCCCGCGGCGGGCCAAAACGTGGTCTGGCTGCACGGCGCCTCCAATGGCGAGCTGACCTCGGCACGCTGGCTGATCGCCGATCTGTTGCGGGCACGGCCCGACCTGCATATCGTCATCACCTGCAACAGCTGGACGGCGCGGGCCATGGTGCGGGATTGGGGCCTGCCGCGTGTCACGGCCCAGCTTGCACCCTTTGACACCCCCGGTGCCACCCGGCGCATGATCGCAAGATCGGGTGCCAAGGCGCTGATCTTCATCGAAAACGAGCTTTGGCCGGAACGGATCATCCGCATGGCCGCGCAAGGCGCGGTGATCGGCATCGGCGCAAGGTTGTCGCAAGGCTCCGCCCGCAACTGGCAACGCTTTGCCCCCGGCCTGATCGCGGCGATGCTGCGGCGGATCACCCTGCTTTCGGCGCAGGATGCCGGATCGGAGGCACGGTTTCTGGCGCTTGGCCTGCCCGCCGATCGCATCGGACCACGGCTGATGCTGAAGGCACAAGGCACCCAGGCGGCAAGCCCCACGACCCCGCCCTTCGCGCCGATGCATCCGCGCGCGCGGATCCTGCTGGCGGCCTCCACCCATACCGGCGAAGAGGCAGTCATCCTGCAAGGTTTTGCACAGGCGCGTGGCCAGTTCGACCTGTTGATCCTGGCCCCACGCCACCCGCGTCGCAGCGCAGAGGTGGCGGCGGCGATCCGGGCCCATGGCCTGTCTTTCGCCACGCGCTCCATGGGCGAGGTGCCGGGGCCCGGCACCGCGGTCTATCTGGCCGACAGTCTGGGCGAGATGCCGATCTGGTATGAGATGGCCGGTGCGACGGTCATCGGCGGCACCTTTGGCGATGCGGGCGGCCATACCCCATATGAACCCGCGCGTCATGGTTCGGCCATTCTGCATGGCCCCGGCGTCGCGAATTTTGCCGAAGTTTTTGCCGAACTGGATCAGGCGCAGGCTGCGCTTGCGGTGGGTCGCGATGGCCTTGGTCATGCGCTGGCCACCCTGACCGCGCAAAGCCAGATTGCCTTGGCCGAGGCGGCAACGGCCACGCTTTCCAAGGCCGAAGGGGGGGCTGCATTGCGGGCCGCCATTCTTGCAGCCCTGCCGCAAGTGCCGGATCAGGCCAGAGGATAGCGCGCCATCAGCTCGTAGCGCGGCCCGGCATGGGCCGGATATGACGCATAGAGCGCAAATTCCGTGACGCTCCAAGGTCCGGCGCGAAAGCCCTGTTGCGCAACCATCGCAGCCTCAAGCCGCGCTGCATGATCGGGCGGCGGTGGAGTGAACCGGCCCAGCGTCACATGTGGGGTAAAGCCTTGCGATTTCACCGCAATTCCGGCTCTGACCGCCACCTGCGCCACCTTGGCTTGCAGGCGCATCAAGGGCGCACAGGTCTGTAATCCCGCCCAGACCACGCGCGGCTTTGCCCCGCCAAAGGCATTCACCCCGGCCATTTCCAGCACGAACTGCGGCATCTGCACCGCCTCCAGCCCCTCGTGCAGCGCCTCCAGCACATGGACCGGCTGCGCGCCCAGAAAGGCCAGCGTGATATGGAAATCCTGCGCCTCCACCTGTTCAGGCAGCGGCAGCAACGCCTGCAACAATGCAAGGCGCGGATGCAGATCTTCCGGGATGGGCAGGGCAATGAAGGTTCGGATCATCTGGTTTCCGGGATGGGACACCGCGCAACTTGATCGAAAGCGCATATCTCGGCAAGGGCGCTGATCAGGACGGCGCGCGAAGATTGGTCGATGCCGGGAATGAACTGCCGCATGGTTTCTGCCGCCGGCATGTCTGGGTTACGGGTCTGTTTGGAGTGCCCGCGTGATTGGATTGCCCGCGTGATTGGGGTGACGGTCTGAGTGGGGGGCGCTCTGCTTGGATTGCGGCCAAGGCAGATGCATCGTTTGACTTGCGGATCTGCACAGATCACGCAGATAGCGCCGCCTCCACCGCGGTCAGAACCGGGGTCGAAAGCGGATCCACCACCGCGCGCCAGGTGGCGCGGGGCTGGCCGTCTCGCCCCAGCAGGATCTTGTTGAAGTTCCAGTTCGGCACAAAGCCGTGACTTTCGGCCATCCAGCGATAGAACGGATGCGCCTCTGGCCCAAGAACCGGCGTGATCGTCGCGATGGCAAGGGTCAGATCGAAATTCACCGCGCAATAGCGTTTCACGGCGGCGTCATCCTCCAATTCCTGCCGAAAGTCATCCGAAGGCACCGCCAGCACATGCAGGCCCTGCGCGGCAAAGCGGTCCTGCAGCCCCTGCAACGCATCGAATTGCCGAGCAAAACCGCAAAGCGAGGCGGTATTGACCACCAGCACCGGCGCGCCACGCCAAAGCGACAGGTCGTGCTGGCCGCCATCCAGCCCGTCAAAGCGAAAATCGGGCGGGTCTGCCGCAAAAGCGCGCCCGGCCGCAGCACAAAACACCAAGCCAGCCCCCAGCAAAGCCAGGCCGCCCCGCCGATCGATCCGCATGGCTGCCATCCGTCTCGCCCCCCTCCCGCTCATATCACGCTGCGACGCCCAAAACCTGAAATTTGCCGATAGCCAGCCTGCGCCCAGAATCCCGGCAGCGCCTCGGACCTTGGCGCAGATTACCCGACCTAGCGCGGCTGCTGCGATAAAAACACCACATATGCCCATTGGTTCCGTCAAAATCGCCGGGGTCAAGGCTTGCAATCTGTCGCACAGATTTCATTATGAACCTTCAGAGGCTGGCAGCGAACTTTATTGGATATTTCGGCAAGCCGGCCCTAACTCATCTCAAGTCCAGAGGTCCGGCCATATTGCTGGCACACAATCTGGCATCGAAGGCAGAACAGGCGTGACGCACAAGACCCATTCATGGTCGCCCGAGGGTGGCCCGGCCCCGCCAAAACCGGAGGAAACCAAGACGCAGTTCGGTGCCTTGTGCTGGCGCCCTGCGCGCGAAAAGAAACATGCGGGCGAGGTCGAGGTCCTGCTGATCACCAGCCGCGATACGGGCCGCTGGGTGATCCCCAAGGGCTGGCCGATCCGCGATCTGACCCCCGAGGCCTCCGCCGCGCGCGAAGCCTGGGAAGAGGCCGGGGTGGAAGGCCGCCCCGATCCGCATTGCCTCGGGCTTTACTCCTATGACAAATGCGTCGGACCAGAGCGCAATCCCCTGCCCTGCGTGGTCGCGGTCTACGGGCTGCGCGTGGCGCAACTGGCAGACCGCTTTCCCGAACGCAAGCAACGCCGCCGCAAATGGTTCCGCCCTGATGAGGCCGCCCGCAAGGTGGCCGAGCCAGAATTGCAAGCCTTGCTGGCCTCACTGGCGCACTGGGATGGCAAGCATGGCCGCCCGGCGGCCGAACAGGGAGAGGGCGCCCCGCTTGCGCGCGAAATGCGCGGCAATGGTTGATCTTCCCTTCGGGAAAGGCCATTTCTGGATCAGTCCTTCGCACCCATAGGCCCCGAATATAGGCCCCTTATGATCCGCTACGCCCTGACCTGTTCCAACGGCCACATCTTCGACAGCTGGTTTGCCTCGGCCGATGCTTTCGATGGCTTGCGGGCGCGTGGCCTTGTGGCCTGCGCGGTCTGTGGCGTGTCGCAGGTGGAAAAGGCGCTGATGGCACCCGCGGTCAACTCGCCCCCCGATGCCGCGATGCCCGCCGCACCGCGCCCCGATCTCAGCAGCCCCGAAAGCCCTGCCGCGGCGGCCCTCGCCCGGTTGCGCCGCGAAGTAGAGGCCAATTCGGAATATGTCGGCGGTGAATTCGTGGCCGAGGCCCGCCGTATGCATGAGGGCGAAGCCCCCGAGCGCGCGATTTATGGCGAGGCCCGGCTCGATGAGGCGCGCCGCCTGCTTGAAGATGGCATTCCCGTCGCGCCGCTGCCCTTCCTGCCCGGCCGCAAGGCAAACTGATCCGCGATCAGCCTGTAGAAGCTTCAGCCCCTGTCAGCGTTCAGCGTTGGGGGATGTCACCGGGAATTGTCTGCCCCCTCATGTCCCTGCGGGATGCCTGCCCCCAGGATAATCGAGCAAAGAAGACCAGAAAATGCAGTCCCTGAAGGCTTGATGTCGAAAAGCCAGATTGGCAGGCCGAGACTGCATGACAATAGGCGATCAGGCGCGATCGAAGGCCCGCCTAATTTCACCTTTTCACAGATATCCTCGGGGGGAGAAGCCGTCAGGCTTCGCGGGGGGCAGACAGCCCCCCGGATACGGGGTCGGAGAATTGCGTCGCATCAGGTCGGGCAGGTTGCAGACAACAGAACCCGCCGCCACGATGCGCGCGGCGTCAGATCTGCTTTTCAGGCATTTGCACCACAAGCCCATCCAGCGCGTCGCTCACCTTGATCTGGCAGGTCAGGCGCGAACGGGCGGGATCGGGTTCCCATGCGAAATCCAGCATATCCTCTTCCATCGCATCCTTTTTCGGCAGCCGGTCCACCCATTCGGGAGCCACATAGACATGGCAGGTCGAACAGGCGCAGGCACCGCCGCAATCGGCCTCGATGCCCGGAACGCCATTGTCGCGCGCGCCCTCCATGACCGTCAGCCCGTTCGGCACGTCGATGACATGCTGTTTCCCGCTGTGCTCCACATAGGTGATCTTTGCCATTCCCGGCCTCTCCAAAGCATTGCTGATGCAGAGATAGGCGAAATTTTCATCCGCTTCCAGTGCGCGCAGCCGTTTCCCGCAGCCGCCGGTCCCGCGCCCCTTTTCTGCACCCGCATTTGTCGCTATGGTTTTGCACAACAAGACAAACTAGGCAGCAGAACGGGGCAGGACAGCATGATCGCACGCTTGGCGACCGGGGTTGCGGTCCTGATCCTGCTGGCTGCCTGCACCCAGGACCGGGTGGCACGTCCCTCCACCGCCGATCTTTCCAAAGGCGTGATCCGGGTGCGCGGCAGCGACACCGCAGCGCCCGCCTCTGAGCCCGGGCGCTGCTGGACCACCGACACCACCCCCGCCATCATCGAGACGGTTTCAGAACAGGTGATCGACGCACCTGCCGTCACCGATGCGCAGGGCAATGTGACCAGCCCCGCCCGCTATGCGACATCGACCCATCAACGCATCCTGCGCGACCGGCAATCGATCCATATCCGCACCCCCTGCCCCGAGGATATGACGGTGGAGTTCATCGCCTCGGTGCAGCGGGCTCTGAAGGCGCGCGGCTTCTACGCCGCGCCGGTGACCGGGGCGATGGATGCGCCCACATTGGCGGCTGTGCGGCGCTTTCAGGCGGATCAGGGCCTTGATAGCCCAGTCCTGTCGCTGGCGGGCGCAAAGACCCTTGGGCTTGTGAAGACGGAGCTGGACGAGTTGTGATTTCTGACACGGATCTTGAGTCGGCGGTGCTGGCCCATCAGACCGATGACCATCGCATCGACGCCGCGCATGATCTGGGCCATCTGCGCAGGGTCTGGGCCAATTGCCGCCGCATCGCGCTGGATGAGCCGGGTGCAGATCTGGAGGTGCTGCGCGTTGCGGCCTTCCTGCATGATCTGGTCAATCTGCCAAAGGACGCGCCGAACCGGGCCGAGGCCTCGCGCCTTTCGGCCGAGGCTGCGGTGATCTGGTTGCGGCAAGCGGGCTTCCCTGAAGCCAAACTGCCCGCTGTGGCCCATGCGATTGCCGCGCACAGCTTTTCCGCCGCCATCCCGCCCGAGACGCTGGAGGCGCGCATCCTGCAGGATGCCGACCGGCTGGAGGCGCTTGGGGCCATCGGCCTGGCGCGGCTGTTTGTGGTGGCGGGCCAGATCGGCACCGCACTGTTCGATGACCACGACCCGATGGCATTGCACCGCCCGCTGGACGACCGTCGCTTTGCGCTGGATCATCTGGAGGTGAAGCTGTTTCCCGTGGCGCAGGCCATGCAGACCCATGCGGGCCGCCAGATGGCGGAAGAACGCGCCGAATGGATGGGGTCGTTCCGCAGCCGCCTGTTGCGGGAGATCGGCTGATGCGGAAACGCTATTGGTTCCTGATCGCTGCGGCGATGGTTCTGGCGGTGCCCGCCTATACCAAGGTGATGGCGCGTCTGGCCCCCGGCACACCGCCCGCCATGGCGCCGGTGGCCGATCAGGCGGATCGCATTCTGGTCGAGAAATCCGCGCGCCGGATGGAGCTGTGGCAGGGTGACACCCTGCTGGCCCGCTATGACATCGCGCTTGGTGGCGCGCCCGAGGCGGGCCACAAGCAGCAAGAGGGCGACGAGCGCACGCCCGAGGGGCAATATATCATCGACTGGCGCAATGCCCGTTCGATTGCGCATATGAGCCTGCATATTTCTTATCCCCATCCCGAGGACAGCGCGGTGGCGGCCTCGATGGGTGTCAGCCCCGGTGGGGCGGTGATGATCCATGGCCTGCCCAATGGCTGGGGCGCGCTTGGGCGGCTGCATCTGCTGGCGGACTGGACCGATGGCTGCATCGGCGTCACCAATGCCGAGATGGAACAGATCTGGTCGCTGGTCCCCGATGGCACCCCGATCGAGATCCGGCCCTGAGGTCGGATGCAGGTGATCTAATCTCGGTAAAGCGCGGCTGCCAAGGCGGCACCTGCCGTCAACCATTCGCCGCACGGACATTGCAACGCGAAGGCTGTCACAGAAGCCTGTCACAAAGGTCAGCGGCGCCCTGTGGTCAGACAGATCCGGGGCGCAGCCAATCATTCGCAAGGTGGCCAATCTGCCGATCGTCGAGCAGAGAGAACGGCGCGCAGGACGCAGCGGGCGTTCCGTCAAAGACATTCCCTCAGAGACCCCCCGAGAGGCACCCCTGAGAGACGGCCCCCCAACAATCGCCACCTCACAGGCAGTCTGACAGATGACGATCACGCCGCAGGGATCGGGCGCGGGCGGCCCATATCGTCCAGCGCCACAAAGGTAAACGTCGCATCCGTCACCTTGATGCTTTCGGCACCGTAACGGTCGCGCCGCCAGGCCTCGACATGGATCCGCATGGAGCTGCGGCCCTGCCCCTCCAGATCGGCATAAAGCGAGACCTCATCGCCCACTTTCACCGGCTTGAGAAAGGTCATCCCCTCGACCGCGATGGTGGCTGCGCGCCCGCGTGCGATGCGGGCGGCCAGATTGCCCGCTGCAAGGTCCATCTGCGACATCAGCCAGCCGCCGAAGATATCCCCCGAAGGGTTTGTATCGGCGGGCATGGCGATGGTGCGGATGACGGGTTCGGTTTCTGGCGGCTGGTCTTTTGCTGCGTCTTGCGGCTGGTCGGACATTGAGGCTCCTCTGGCTGGGGCCAGAATGGCAAAACGCCGCCGCTTGCGAAAGCCCTGCCGTATGGCCGCCACTCCGCCCGCATGAAAAAGGGCGGCAGGCCATGGCCCGCCGCCCGTTTCAACAGCAGATCGTCAGCGCCCGATCAATCTTCGACCGACAGCGCCACGAAGCGCGGATCGCCACCACGGCGGATCAGCAGAAGGATCGACTTGCGCCCGGCCTCGCGGGCCTCATCGACACGGGCTTTCAGATCGTCGATCCGCGCCACCTTTTGCTGGCCGGCCTCGGTGATCAGATCGCCTTCGCGCAGGCCTTTGGTGAACGCCTCAGAGGTGCCGTCAACCTTGGTGATCACCAGACCTTCGGCATCCGCCGCGAGGCCCAGCTTTTCGGCCAGCTCCTTGGTGACAGGCTCCACCGTCAGGCCCATCAACTCGGCCTTGGCTGAGGGCGCGGGCGCGCCGGGCTTGGTGGCGGCGGTTTCGGTCGCCTCGGCCTCTTCGCGGCGGCCAAGCGTCACTTCCAGCGTCTCGGTCTTGCCCTTGCGCAGCACCTCGACCTTCACGCCCTCGCCCACCGGCGCATCGGCCACGCGGCGCGTCAGGTCACGGACATCCTTGATGGTCTTGCCGTCAAACAGGGTGATGACGTCGCCCGCCTCCATCCCCGCGGCCTTGGCCGGGCCATCGGGCACATCGGTAATCAGCGCGCCGACAACCCCGTCCCCAAGCGCCATCGCCTCGGCCACATCCGGTGTCACATCCTGGATGCGCACGCCCAGCCAACCCCGACGGGTCTCACCGAACTCGCGCAGTTGATTGACCAACTTGGTCACCACATTGGACGCCATGGAGAAGCCGATCCCGATGGAGCCGCCGGTGGGCGACAGGATCGCGGTGTTCACCCCGATCACCTCGCCATCCATGTTGAACAGCGGGCCGCCCGAATTGCCCTTGTTGATCGCGGCATCGGTCTGAAGGTAATCGTCATAGGTGCCCTGCAGCTCGCGCCCGCGCGCCGAGACGATCCCGGCCGAGACCGAGAAGCCCTGCCCCAGCGGGTTGCCCATCGCCATCACCCAGTCGCCGACGCGCATCCCGTCACTGTCGCCGAAATTGACGAAGGGCAGCGCATCCTTGCTTTCGACCTTCAACACCGCAATATCGGTTTTCGGATCGGTGCCGATCAGCTTTGCCGGCAGGCGCTTGCCCGAGAAGAACTCGATCTCGATTTCGTCGGCACCCTCGATGACGTGGTTGTTCGTCACGATATAGCCGTCTTCCGAGATGACGAAGCCCGAGCCAAGCGCCTCGGAACGGCGCGGCTCATTGCCGCCATCGCGGTTCTGGAACTGGTCGAAGAAATCCTGGAAGGGCGAGCCTTCGGGCAGGCGCGGCAGATCTTCGGCCGAGGTTTCGACCACGGCAGATGTGGTGATGTTCACCACCGCCGGGCTGATCTTCTCGGCCAGATCGGCAAAGGTTTCCGGGGCGCCGCGCGCCTCGGCAAAATGGGCCGGGCCCATGGCCACGGTCAGGCCCAGCAGCAGGGCACCCATCAGCCGCGTCGCACCGCGTGGCTGGCGGGCACGCGGGCTTGGGTCGAAAGCAGGCCTGTCCAGAGTGATGGCTCTCGATTGCACCGCAGAACTCCTTTTCGGTCGCAAATGGCACGGCCTCCCCGGCCGATCCCGTCTCACACCAAACAGGTAGGGCGGCGCGAAGGCAATGCAAACCCCCATCGCGGCGCGTCAAACGGATGTGATTCTTTGTTTCAATCCGACAGGGCTTCAATCCGACAGGGCTTCAATCCGACAGGGCTTTAATCCGACCGGGCCGAGCGGCGCGGGTCAGAGGCAGGCAAGGCCCACCCCACCGCAGGCCCCGACCAGCACGATGATCCATGGCGGCACCGACCAGCGGGTCAGCCCCACGAACAAGACAAGCGCCAGCGCCAGATCGGGCAGGCCGTTGACCGCGCCGGTGAAGACCGGCTGGTAAAGCGCCGCACCAAGGATGCCCACGACCGCCGCATTGGCCCCCTGCATCATCGCGCGCGCCGTGCGCAGATCCGACAGGCGCGCCCAGAATGGCAGGGCCGCGATCAGCAGAAGGAAGCCCGGCAGAAAGATCGCGCCCGTGGCGAGCAGCGCCCCGAGCAGGCCATGCGGCACCGGGCTTTGCACCGCGCCAAGCCAGCCGGCAAAGGTGAAGAGCGGCCCCGGCATGGCCTGGGTCAGCGCATAGCCTGCCAGAAAGTCATCAGGTGCGACGCGGCCCGACTGCACCATGCCCGGCTCCAGCAAGGGCAGAACGACATGGCCGCCGCCAAAGACCATGGCCCCAGCGTGATAAAAGATATCCGCCAGCGCCAGACCGGGATGGCTGGCCGCCAGAATGGGCAGCAGCACCAGCAGCACAAGGCACAGCACCAGCGCCGCAAGTCCAGCGCGGGGCGTGATCCGGTGGCGTAGCCCCTGCGCCGCTTGGGCTGCCGGTTCGACCTTCAGCCCAAGGCCAAGCGCCGCCCCCAGAGTGATCGCCGATGCCATGGCCCAGATCCCGGGCCAAAAGGCCAGCACCGCCACCGCAAGCACCGCAATGCCCGCGCGGGCACGATCGGGGCAAAGCGTGCGCGCCATGCCAAGGACCGCCTGCGCCACAACAGCCACCGCGACCAGCTTCAACCCGTGCAGCAGCCCCGCGCCTACAGGCCCGTCCGGCAGGCTGACGCCACTGGCCAGCAAGAACAGGATCGCGAAGGATGGCAGGGTGAAGGCCAGAAAGGCCACGAGCGCCCCGCCCCAGCCCGCCCGCATCAGGCCAAGGGCAAAGCCCACCTGGCTGGAGGTCGGCCCCGGCAGGAACTGGCACAGCGCCACCAGATCGGCATAGTCCTGTTCCGAAAGCCAGCGCCGCCGGATCACCAGCTCATCGCGGAAATAGCCCAGATGCGCGATCGGCCCGCCAAAGGCCGTCAGTCCCAGCTTGAGGAAGGCACCGCCCACCTCGGCCACGCGGCCCTGCCGATGTTTTTCGCCGCCATCCATGCCGATATCCTGTTGCCCGCCATGTTATAGACGCAGCGATGTGACAAAACATAGCGCCCGGAATGAAAAACGGGCGCGAGGTTGCCCCCGCGCCCGTCATTCTCTGCAATCTGCGCCGGGTTATTCTGCGGCAGCCCGGCCCTCGGGCGAGTTCAGATAGCTGAAGAAATCGCTGTTCGGTTCCAACACGATGGAGCTGTTGCCCTCGCGCAGCGACCGTTCATAAGCGGTCAGCGATCGGGTGAAGGCGAAGAATTCAGGGTCACGACCAAAGGCTTCGGAATAGATCGCGTTGCGTTCGGCATCGGCTTCACCGCGGATGACCTCGGCCTGACGGCGCGCATCCGAAGTGGTGACCACCACGGCGCGGTCAGCAGAGGCCTTCACGCGGCTTGCGGCCTCGTTCCCGCGGGCGATCTCGTCGGCCGCTTCGCGCTCGCGCTCGGCGCGCATCCGCGCGTAGGTCGCGGCAAGGTTCTGCTCCGGCAGGTCGGTGCGGGTCAGACGCACGTCGATCACCTCGATGCCAAGGCTGGCGGATTGCTGACGCGCGATATCACGGATCGCGTTCATCAACCCGGTGCGGTCTTCCGACAGCACGGCATTGGAGTTGACCGAGCCCAGAACCTGCCGCATCGCGGCGCTGATGATCGGGTCAAGTCGCGATTGCGCAGCCTCGATCCCGCCGGCACCCACCGCTTCGCGGAAATCGACCGCATTGGTGATGCGCCAGCGCGCGAAGGCATCGACGATCAGGCGGCGATTGTCCTTCAGCGTGGCTTCCAGCGATTGCGATTGCAGACCAAGGATCCGGTCTTCATAGCGCACCACGTCCTGAATGAACGGCACCTTGAAGCCCAAGCCCGGCTCGCTGATCTGCTGTTTCACCTGACCGAACTGCATCACCAGCACCTGCTCGCGCTCATCCACGATGAAGACGGAAGACAGCGCCAGTGCGCCCACGGCCAGAACGGCGGGAAGGATATATTGGATGCGGGCCATCTCAGTTGCCTCCCTGCGTTTGCGGCTGGGCCGGGCGGGCCAGTTCGTTCAGCGGCAGATAGGGCACGACGCCGCCGCCGCCCTGTCCCTGCCCGTTCGAGACGCCATCAAGGATGACCTTGTTCATGCGACCAAGGACGTTTTCCATGGTTTCCAGATACATGCGCTGGCGCGTGACTTCAGGTGCCTTCACATATTCACCGTAAACCGCAAGGAAGCGGCTGGCCTCACCCTGCGCGTCGTTGACGACGCGGGCGCGATAGGCTTCGGCATCCTCCATCAGACGCGCAGCCTCGCCACGCGCACCGGCGGTGACGCGGTTCGAATAGGCATCGGCCTCTTTTTCAAGACGGTCGCGCTCTTGTTGCGCGGCCTGCACCTCGCGGAAGGCATCCGACACCTCGCGCGGCGGATCGGCTCGGTCGAAGTTCACGCGCAGCACCTGAATGCCGGCGTTATATTCGTCCAGCGTCGCTTGCACATTGGCCTGAAGATCAGCCGCAATGCTGGCACGGCCGGTGTTCAGGACCGGGGTCAGTTCAGAACGCGCGATGATGTCGCGCATGGCCGAGGCCGCAACCGCGCGCACGGTATCGGCGGGATCGGCCAGATTGAACAGGAAGCCTTCGGGGTCTTTCACGTTCCAGACCACCTGGAAGGCCACATCCACGATATTCTGATCCCGGGTCAGCATCAGGCCGCTATCGCCGTCGCCATTGCGCCCGGTGCCGATATCGGTGGTGCGCTGGCCGGTCACCTCGACCAGTTCAGCCTTGACGACGGGCCAGGGCGCAAAGTTCAGGCCTGGCTGGCCGATATCGGAAAACTCGCCCAGAAACAGCTCGACCGAACGTTGCTCCGGCTTCACGGTGTAGAAGGACATCCAGCCCCAGACCGCCACCAGCGCCAGCGCGCCAAGCGCCAGCCCCTGCGGCGTGAAGATCGGGCCGACACCGCCCGGGCCGCGCCCGCCGCCGCCATTGCCACCGCCCTGACGGCCGCGCCCGCCCATCAGAACGCGCAACTGTTCCTGGCCCTTTTTCACGATCTCGTCGATCTCGGGGATCTGCGGACCTTCATTTCCGGGGCGACGCGGACCACGTCCCTCATTGCCACGCCCGTCATCACGGCCGTCGCGCCCGTCGCGGTCATCACCGCCGCCACCACCGCCGCCCCAAGGCCCTCCGTTCGACATCGATCTTTCCCTTGCTGTTATCCATTCAGCTAACTGGTCATTTCCACGCGGAAATCAAGACTGAAACGGCGCTTCCGATGGTCGCAGGCGGTGTCAGGTGCCTGAGACCATGGCCCCGAACAACGAAGGGCGGCAGGTTGCCCCGCCGCCCCTTTGCCATGCCGGCCGGATCTGTCAGCCCCGCGCCTCGCGGATCAGTTTCAGGATATCGCGCGCGGCATTGGGGATATTGGTGCCCGGCCCGAAGATCGCCTTCACCCCGTTCTGATAGAGGAAATCGTAATCCTGCTGCGGGATCACGCCGCCGCAGATCACAAGGATCTCGCCTGCACCGGCATCCTTCAGGGCCTGCACCAGCTTCGGCGCCAGGGTCTTGTGGCCCGCCGCCTGGCTTGAGATGCCCACCACATGCACGTCATTGTCGACCGCATCCTGTGCAGCCTCTTCAGGGGTCTGGAACAGCGGACCGACATCGACGTCAAAGCCGATATCGGCAAAGGCTGTGGCGATGACCTTGGCACCCCGGTCATGACCATCCTGCCCCATCTTCACCACCAGCATCCGCGGGCGCCGGCCCTCGGCCTCGGCAAAGTCCTCGACATCCTTCTGGATGGCGGCAAAGCCTTCATCGCCCTCATAGGCGGCACCATATACCCCTGCCAATGTCTTCACCTCCGCACGATGGCGCCCGAAGGTGCCTTCCATCGCCAGACTGATCTCGCCCACGGTGGCGCGCATCCGGGCGCATTCCACCGCCGCTTCCAGCAGATTGCCGCCCTCCACCGTGCGGCGACCAAGTTCCAAAAGCGCCGCGTCGCAGGCCGCCTGATCGCGCGAGGCCTTGATCTGGTTCAACCGGGCGATCTGGCTGTCGCGCACGGCCACATTGTCGACATCCAGAATGTCGATCGGGTCTTCCTTGGCGAGACGGTACTTGTTGACCCCAACGATCACCTCATCGCCGCGGTCGATCATCGCCTGCCGGCGCGCCGCGGTTTCCTCGACCCGCAGCTTTGGCATCCCCGAGACCACGGCCTTGGTCATGCCGCCCATGGATTCGATCTCTTCGATCATCTCCCATGCCTTTTCGGCAAGCTCATGCGTCAGGCTTTCGACATAATAGCTGCCTGCCAAGGGATCCACGACCTTGGTGACCCCGGTTTCCTCTTGCAGAATGATCTGGGTGTTGCGGGCGATGCGGGCCGAAAACTCGGTCGGCAGCGCGATAGCCTCATCCAGCGCATTGGTATGCAGCGATTGCGTGCCGCCAAGGGCCGCCGACATCGCCTCATAGGCGGTGCGGATCACGTTGTTATAGGGATCTTGTTCCTGCAGGGACACGCCCGAGGTCTGGCAATGGGTGCGCAGCATGAGGGAACCCGACTTCTTGGGGTTGAACTCCTGCATGATGCGGGTCCAGAGCAGACGCGCCGCGCGCAGCTTCGCCGCCTCCATGAAGAAGTTCATGCCGATGGCGAAGAAGAACGAAAGCCGCCCGGCAAAGGCATCGACATCCATGCCGCGTGCCAGCGCCGCACGGACATATTCGCGCCCGTCGGCCAGCGTGAAGGCCAGTTCCTGCACAAGATTGGCACCCGCTTCCTGCAGGTGATAGCCCGAGATCGAGATCGAGTTGAACTTCGGCATCTCGTTCGAGGTATATTCGATGATATCGGCGATGATGCGCATCGATGGTTCGGGCGGATAGATATAGGTGTTCCGCACCATGAATTCCTTGAGGATATCGTTCTGGATGGTGCCCGACAGCACCGAACGGTCATGGCCCTGTTCCTCGCCCGTCACGATGAAATTGGCCAGGATCGGGATCACCGCCCCGTTCATCGTCATCGAGACCGAAACCTTATCGAGCGGGATGCCGTCGAACAGGATCTTCATATCCTCGACGCTATCGATCGCCACACCCGCCTTGCCGACATCGCCGACCACGCGCGGGTGATCGCTGTCATAGCCCCGATGCGTTGCCAGATCGAAAGCGACCGACACGCCCTGTTGCCCCGCGGCCAGTGCCTTGCGGTAGAAGGCGTTCGATTCCTCGGCGGTGGAAAAGCCCGCATATTGCCGGATCGTCCAGGGGCGGCCCGCATACATCGTGGCACGCACCCCGCGGGTGAAGGGGGCGACGCCCGGCACCTCGCCCATCTGCGGCAGGCCTTCCACATCGGCGGCGGTGTAAAGCGGCTTGACCGGGATGCCTTCCAGCGTGTCCCAGATCAGGGTGTCCGGGCTTTTGCCCTTCAGTTCCTTTTCGGCGAGCTTGCGCCAGGTGTCGATCGGATCGGTCATTGCAAACCTGTCTGCTGGAGGAAGTCGCCGGGGGCCAGCCCCCGGACTCCCGGGATACTTGAGGAACAGATGAAAAGGATCGGAGATCCTAATCAGCAAGATCGTTGAGAATCTGTTGAAGGGCTTTACGCCCTTCCTTCCCAAGCTGGATGGACTGGCTCACCTTGCCAGCCAACTTCCTACCCTCTCGGCCGTAAGTATCAATTTGGAGGAAAAGCTCACCATCCCGCTCAAAGGCGTGAAACGTGGCCTCAACTTCATCGTGTAGCGACGTTCGCTGTATCGCCTTCGATGTAAACGCGTTGATCCGTGCCATCACTCAAATTCCATGATCACATCATCGACACGCAGGCTGGCACCGGCGGCGGCAGAGATCTTCTTCACCACGCCGCGCTTTTCGGCCTTGAGGATGTTTTCCATCTTCATCGCCTCGACGGTGGCCAGCGCCTGACCTTCCTGAACCTCCTGGCCCTCTTCGACCGAGATCTTCACCACCAGGCCCGGCATCGGGCAGAGCAGGAAGCGCGAGGTGTCGGGCGGCAGTTTTTCCGGCATCAGCAGCGCCAGTTCGTGCTGGCGCGGCGTGCGGACATGGACCTTGAGATCGGCACCACGCAAGCGGATGCGGAAGCCCATCGGCACCTTGCCGACCTTGAGGACCAGCGGGCTGCCATCGATATCGATACGGGCCAGCTGATCGCCCGGCGTCCAGTCGCTGCTGACGCGGAGCGCATGGCCATCCTCGAAGGTGACGGTGGAGCCTGCCTTGTCGGCGGCGATGGTGACGGCGAAGGCCTGGCCCTGCAGGCTGACCACCCAGTCATCGCCAACCCGGCGTTCGTGATTGTCCATCGTGCCGGAGATCTTGGTGCGGCGGATCTCGGCCACACGGTTCATCGCGGCGGTCGCCGCCACCACGCGGCGCAGCATGGCGTCATCCAGTGGCACGCCGTTGAAGCCCTCCGGGTATTCCTCGGCGATGAAGGCCGTGGTGATATTGCCCGAGGTGAAGCGCGGATGTTCCATCACCGCCGAGCAGAATGGCAGATTGTGCCCGATGCCCTCGACCTCGAATGTATCGAGCGCCAGACGCATTTCCTCGATGGCCGCATCGCGGGTTGGCCCCCAGGTGCAGAGCTTGGCGATCATCGGGTCATAATACATGCTGATCTCGCCGCCCTCAAAGACGCCGGTATCATTGCGCACGATGCCGCCACGGCTGGTCTCGCCCTCGACCGGTGGGCGATAGCGGGTCAGCCGCCCGATGGAGGGCAGGAAGTTGCGATAGGGATCTTCGGCGTAAAGCCGGCTTTCCATCGCCCAACCGTTGATCTTCAGATCTTCCTGTTTGAAGGGCAGTTTCTCGCCATTCGCCACGCGGATCATCTGTTCCACCAGATCGACGCCGGTGATCAGTTCCGTCACCGGGTGTTCCACCTGAAGGCGGGTGTTCATTTCCAGGAAATAGAAGTTGCGATTGCCATCGACGATGAATTCGACGGTGCCCGCCGACGTATACCCCACGGCCTTGGCCAGCGCGACGGCCTGTTCGCCCATGGCCTTGCGCGTGGCTTCATCAAGAAAGGGCGACGGCGCCTCTTCGATGACCTTCTGGTTGCGGCGCTGGATCGAGCATTCCCGCTCGTGCAGATAGACGGCATTGCCATGCTTGTCGGCCAGAACCTGGATCTCGATATGGCGCGGCTGCGTCACGAATTTCTCGATGAAGATGCGGTCATCGCCAAAGCTGTTGGCCGCCTCGTTTTTGGAGGATTCAAAGCCTTCGCGCGCTTCCTGATCGTTCCAGGCGATGCGCATCCCCTTGCCACCGCCGCCGGCGCTGGCCTTGATCATCACCGGATAGCCGATCTGATCGGAAATCTTCACCGCCTCGTCGGCATCGGCGATCAGGCCCATATAGCCGGGCACGGTGTTCACGCCCGCTTCCTGCGCGATCTTCTTGGAGGTGATCTTGTCGCCCATGGATTCGATGGCGGGGCTTGGCGGACCGACAAAGATCACGCCCTCTTTCTCAAGGGCGGCCGCGAAATCCATCCGCTCCGACAGGAAGCCGTAACCGGGATGCACCGCTTCGGCGCCGGTCTGGCGGACGGCCTCCATGATCTTGTCGATCACGATATAGGATTGGTTGGCGGGGGCCGGTCCGATATGGACGGCCTCATCGGCCATCTTCACATGCAGCGCGTTGCGGTCGGCATCCGAATAGACGGCGACGGTCTTGATACCCATCAGCTTGGCCGTCTTGATCACGCGGCAGGCGATCTCGCCCCGGTTGGCGATCAGGATCTTCTTGAACATTCGGCTTCCTTCCCCTCAAACGCGCGCGGGCCTGCGCGCGCAGTCTAGCAATGACAAAAGGCCACCCGGGCGGCGTGCCCGAATGGCCTTCATTCTGGATCCCGTGGCCGCGAGAGCGGTGCCGGGCAATGCGGTCAGATGGTCTGCGCGCGCCTCAGCGGCAGGCAGGCAGACCCGGCACGCCGCAGGACGCGCCACCGGCCAATGCGCCAAGGGCGGCACCGGCGACCATGTTTTGATCGGTCGCATCGGCAGCGGCAGCACCAAGCACGCCCCCCAGAAGCGCACGGCCGCCCTGGGTTTGCAGCGGGTTGGTCGGCTGCGGCTGATAGCCGTAGCCCGCATTGTTGTAGCCGCCGCCGGACTGCACGCAGCCTGCGGTTGCCAGCGCGATGGTCGCGAAAAGGGTAAGGGAAGAAAGACGCATGCTCGGCCTCCATTCAGAGTTGGTTCTGAAGCCAAGTCTAACGCATTCCCGCGCGGCTGACAGTCCCGTTCGCGGTCACGATTGCGCGTTTCAGCGGAAAGGCGCGCGTGCGACGGCGAAATAAATAGGCCCTGGGGTTGCTGTTCCGCGAAAAGATGTCCGGTCCACGCGGGACCGGACAGGAAGTCAGGGGAAGGGGCGCAAGGCCGGGACGCAAACACGGCCCTGCGGATGGCGGACCGGGGGAAACCGCCCGCCTCTCCCTCAAGATGGGGGCGCAACCTGCCGCAAGCAAAGGGAAATTCCGACGCAGGTGAAACCTGCGCGGAAAGCTGCCCGATGCGGAGATGGTTGCGCGGAAACATGCTCAGTCCTCGTCCTCGTCGTCCCAGTCGTCAAAGGCGGGCTCTTCCGCATCTTCGGCGAAAACGTCGGGGAAAGAGACCTGTGCGCGCTTCACATCTATGCGCAGCAAGGCCTCATAAGAGCAGGGATCAAAAGGATCTTCGGCCGCCACAACCTCGCGTCCGAACAGCCATGACAGCCGCCCGGCATCAAGATTGCCGCGTTCAAAGGGTTCTTCGCCGAAATGGTTCCACAATGCGCGCATGAACGCCGTATCGGCGGCCTTGTCGACGTTTTTGCGATCTCTGAAACGTTCCCGTTTGATCAGCTTGCTCGCGCCCTCTTTGACATTGGCACGACGGATCACGAACTGGAAATCGGTCCCGGTCATACGACCGGGGAAGCCACGATGCTTCAGCATACCACGCCCTCCACTTGGAAGGACCGGCAGAAGGTGACGCCTTTTGGGTGCGTGACACCTTCAAGGAAGGTGACGGGCCGCGCCTGCGCAGCCCGTCGCCGGGAATGATTACAGCTTACCTTGGTAAACCGGCTCGGTCGTGACGGCCGGCTCATTGGTATAGACAACTGCATCTTGCTTGGCACCGCAAGCCGCGAGGAACGCGAGCGTGCAAAGGGCCAGGGTGACGCGAATACCGTTCGACATCCTCTACTCCTGCTTTCTTGGGGGGCAGCGTCACCAGACATGGCAAACGGCCCCCGATCCGGGACGCGAAGCACCTGTTGATGCTTCGCCTGCAGAATAAGCGCTTTCTGAGCCAATGAACATGTCGAATCGGTCAGGAATTGCGCCTGTGTCGTGCCTGCATCAAGGTCAGCGGCAAATTCACGCGCATCAACCATATGTTGTGGATTCATCAGAACATCTCCCAAATGCAGGTGCCGTTTTCGATGCGGTAAGCCTCGAAATACTGGGTGACATCGGGGGTTACCTCGCCAAAGGGCGTGGGCATGGCGGAAAGCGAGATGACGACCTGCCGGGGCGTGGCCCCGAGTGCCGTCAGACGCGGCAGCGCGAAACTCTGGCACAGCGCCAGCATATCGGCGCTTGCGGTGTCGAAATCCACGCCTTCAGCGATTTGTGGCGCGACAAAGCGGAAGCGCAGCACCGGCCCCACCGCCCCGTCCTCGGAGCGGATGACGTTTTGAAGCACAACCGCCTGGCCTGATGGCACCGCGATCGGGGCGGCGTCACCTTCCAGCAGCACCTCGCCTGCGCTTGGTTCGGAAAGGGCTTGTCCGGTCATGCCACCCTCCCCTTGCGCAGCAGCACGCGGCGGGCTTTGGGCGGCGCTGGCAGATCGGTCAGGCTGCCAAAGGTCGCAAGTTTCGCGGCCTGTTCGGTCGCCGTCGCCTCGCGCAGATCGAAGATCGCCGCACCATCGGCGGTGATCGCCGTTTCGATGAAAGGCAGATACAGATCAACCGGATAGTGAAATCCGCAGGACAGGAAGCTGACAGCCAGATCCACCGGCCCGCCATCCTCAGGGCGCTCGTCGCGCGGATTCAAGGTCGCGATCTTGGTGCTGAGCACGCCATTATCCTCAAGAATGCGGCGCGCCACAGCCAGGCTGGAATAGGCGGCCCCCTCCTGCGCAAAGCCGAAATGGCGATGCTCATTGCTTTCCAGATCGATCAACAGGATGTCGCTGCCCAGATCGCGCGCAGCAAACAGATCGAACAGCGCATAGCCGCAGCCGATATCGGCGATACGGTTGGGGGCAAGCTCTGCCAGAACCGGCTGCAAGGCGCGGTATTCGGCATGGATCACACCTGCAGCGCGGCGGGCGATCGCTTCGCCCATATCTTCGATCACCGCATTGATCGGACCATCATCGCCGCCATTCCATGCCTTGATGATACGGCCCGAACGCGGCCGGTCATACATGACCTCCGACCGCTGGAGGATCAGATTGAGCAGATCCCCCTTGTCGAAAGCCGAAAGGTCAAGCGCCGCAATGGCATCTGACCCGGCCTCCGCACCGATATCAATCTCGAGCCGCATGGACATCCCCTTAGATCTGCGTGAACGCGTTACAGGGGGATGTTATCGTGTTTCTTCCACGGGTTTGCCAGCTTCTTGCCACGCAGGCTGGCAAAGGCGCGGGCAATCCGGCGGCGGGTCGAACGGGGCTGGATCACCTCGTCGATAAAGCCGCGCTCGGCCGCGACGAAGGGATTGGCAAAGCGGTCCTCGTAATCCTTGGTGCGGGCCGCGATCTTGTCCTTGTCGCCCAGTTCCGACCGATACAGGATCTCGGTCGCGCCCTTGGCCCCCATCACCGCAATCTCGGCGGTGGGCCAGGCATAGTTGAAATCGCCGCGCAGGTGTTTCGACGACATCACGTCATAGGCACCGCCATAGGCCTTGCGGGTGATGACGGTGACCTTGGGCACCGTCGCCTCGCCATAAGCGAAGAGCAGCTTCGCGCCATGCTTGATGACGCCGCCATATTCCTGGCTGGTGCCCGGCAGGAAGCCCGGCACATCGACCAGCGTCAGGATCGGGATCTCGAACGCGTCGCAGAAGCGGACAAAGCGCGCAGCCTTGCGCGAGCTGTCGATATCCAGGCAGCCCGCCAGCACCATCGGCTGGTTCGCCACCACGCCCACCGACTGGCCTTCGATGCGGATGAAGCCGGTGATGATATTGCCGGCGTAATCCTTCTGGATCTCGTAGAAATCGCCCTCATCGGCCAGCTTCAGGATCAGCTCTTTCATGTCATAGGGCTGGTTCGGATTGTCCGGGATCAGCGTATCAAGGCTTGCCTCCACCCGCGCCGGGTCATCGAAGAACGGCCGCACCGGCGCCTTCTGGCGGTTGTTCAGCGGCAGGAAATCGACCAGACGCCGCACCTCCGCCAGCGCCTCCACATCGTTGTCAAAGGCACCATCGGCCACGCTCGATTTCTTGGTATGGGTGCTGGCCCCGCCCAATTCCTCTGCGGTGACAACCTCGTTGGTGACCGTTTTCACCACATCGGGGCCGGTCACGAACATGTAGGACGTGTCCTTCACCATGAAGATGAAGTCGGTCATGGCGGGGGAATAGACCGCGCCGCCCGCGCAGGGACCCATGATGACGCTGATCTGCGGCACCACACCCGAGGCCAGCACATTGCGCTGGAACACATCGGCATAGCCTGCAAGCGAGGCCACGCCCTCCTGGATGCGCGCACCACCGGAATCGTTCAGCCCGATCACCGGCGCACCGTTCTGCAGCGCCATATCCATGATCTTGCAGATCTTTTGCGCATGGGTTTCGGACAGGGAGCCGCCAAAGACGGTGAAATCCTGGCTGAAGACATAGACCTGACGGCCATTGATCGTGCCCCAGCCCGTCACAACGCCATCGCCGGCCGGACGGTCCTGCTCCATCCCGAAATCGGTGCAGCGGTGGCGCACGAACATGTCGAACTCTTCAAACGAGCCCTCATCCAGCAGCAGGTCGATGCGTTCGCGCGCGGTCAGCTTGCCCTTGGCGTGCTGGGCATCGACGCGGCGCGCCCCGCCCCCAGCCCGGGCCACGGCGCGACGGGTCTCAAGCTCTTGCAGGATGTCTTTCATGGCAGTTCTCTCCCCGGGAATCGAGCGCACAATATTATTGCGCGGGGCTGAGGCAAAACGAAATTCCGAAAATTTGCAAATTATTGGCAGATCGTGAGTTGCAAATTGCAAAAGTTGCTAAGTCAGTCCCGCGCCTCACCAGATGCCCCTGAAGATGTGGCCACCTGTTGAAAAACCAGCCGATTAAGGCCCATTTCCGGGGTTTCGGCGAACATAATCAAGGCGATTGGGTGCCAGTTTCCGGCGCAAACCACCATTTCGCTTATGAATCAATATATTGGACGAGGCGCGTCAAGCGACAGTCGTTGACCGTATCACACAAGATCGTAGACCTGCACCAGACGTGGCCAGATTGACGAAACTGCCCTGCCCCAAAATGGTTTGGCTGCTCGAAAGCTGCTGGATTCAGATCCGGGCACCGTCGGCGAGTGCACCGGGCACTGCGCCCGCAACCGGGTCCAGAATAAAGCCGGAGGGACCACCCAAAGAGTGGCAACCGGCTTTATTCAGGGTGAGATGAGGACGTGGGGCACAAGTGACGATCCGAAGACGCCCGGCCTCCGATCGGCATTGTTGCAGAAGTCCGGCTGCGGCTAGACGCGCCCCTTTCCCCGTTGGGTTCAGGCCACGCGTTCGATCTCGGTAGTGCCGAGTGCATTGA
>NZ_WCHR01000003.1 GCF_008973825.1 Gemmobacter serpentinus
GATGATAGATCGTGTCACGCGACGTCCCCCCATACCAGTGCTGCGACCGGAGCGGACGGGGCCAGGGAGCGGGGGTGAAGGACATCTGTGCCTCGGATAACTTGGGTGCCGGATGAAAGGGGCGCGGGGGCTTACAGCGTAACCACGGGCAGCGGCGCGGGCGATCCGGCCTCCTGCACCAGTGGATTGCGCAGCGGCAGACCAAATTCCGGTGTCTCGACCTCGAACACATCGCCCGGGCGCGCCGTCACACCATCGGCAAAGCTGAGGGTCGCGGTGCCGAAGAAATGCACATGCAGATCGCCGGGCTGACGGAAGATCGCATATTTGAAGTGGTGATGTTCCAGATTGGCGAGGCTGTGGCTCATATTCGCCTCGCCCGACAGGAACGGCTTTTGCCAGATCACTTCGCCATCGCGCAGGATACGGCTGCTGCCTTCGACATGGGCGGGCAGATCGCCCACCAGCAGCTCCGGCCCGAAGGCCGCCGGGCGCAGCTTGGAATGGGCAAGCCAGAGGTAATTGCCGCGTTCGGTCACATGGTCGGAGAACTCATTGCCCAGGGCAAAGCCCAGACGGAACGGCGTGCCATCGGGGCCGATCAGATAGATCCCGGCAATCTCGGGCTCTTCGCCGGCATCCAACGCGAAACCGGGAGAGACCAGGGCCGCGCCGGGGGCCACAGCCGCATGACCATTGCCCTTGTAGAACCATTCGGGCTGCGCCCCGATGGTGCCAGCCGCGGGCTTGCCACCCTCCAGCCCCATGCGGAACATCTTCATGCTGTCGGTCATCGCCTCCGGATCGGCTTTTGCGTGCATCGCATCGCGGGTGGCCGCAGACCCCAGATGGGTGAGGCCGGTGCCAGTCAGATGCAGATGCGCCGGATCGGCGTGGTCCACCGGCAGCAGCACCCGGCCCTCGGCCAGTGCGGCAGCGAGATCGACCGTCTCGCCTGCGGGGCGCGATGCTACCTCATCGGCCAGACCCCGGCCCGCAGCAATGGCCGCCTGCGCCAGTTCGACCACGCTTGCCACGCCGGGCACGATCCGGGCCACATCCCCGATGCGGCAGACAACGATACGGCCATTGGCAGTTTGGATCTGAGAAAGGTGCATGGCTCGGGTCTTTCCGGTTGCGTGTTGGCAAGGGACCGCAGGCATGGCCTGTCAGCCGCGCGGGCAGCACGACACATCCCCCCGCAGGCGCGGTGGCCAGAGTTTTCGGATCTGATCCAAATCCCCCCAAAGGTGCGGGCAATCGCCCGAATCCCTTTCAGATGTGCCGTTCCTCCCCGGCGCAGTCAGATTAGCCGTTCATGACATGCTGGTAAAATTACATGTGGGCGCGAAGCCATACCAAATGAGATATGCAGATTGACAAAAAATATCAGGTCAGGGGCCAGATCCAGCGCGGCACGCGTGCCAGATAGGCCTGATAGGCGGGGCTGAGGCTTTGGGACAGCACGCGCTCTTCGCTGCGGATCTGGGTTTGGGCGGCCCAAAGAAACAGGGCGAGCCCCAGGGCGGAGGCCAGTCCGGGAATCGCCAGCGCAATACCTGCCAGCAGCAAGGCCTGCCCCAGAAAGGTCGGGTTGCGGCTGAGGGTGAACAGCCCGCCCTGAACCAATTCGCCGGTCTGCCCGGCCTGCACGCCGACACGCCAGGATGCGCCCATCGACATTTGCGCGGCAAAGGCGATCATCGCGCCACAGGCGGCACAAATCAGCCCGACGATGCCGATGGCTGACCATGGCACAAAGAGCCAGAGCAGTGGCGACAGCGCCGCCAGCACGAATCCGGCGCGAAAGGCCAGCGCCGCCAGCCGGTCGCGCCCGCGTGCATTGCCGAACAGCCAGATCTCGCGCCCGGCGGC
The DNA here is from genome assembly GCF_008973825.1 of Gemmobacter serpentinus. GTDB lineage: Bacteria > Pseudomonadota > Alphaproteobacteria > Rhodobacterales > Rhodobacteraceae > Gemmobacter > Gemmobacter serpentinus. The sequence continues at coordinate 1,876 of NZ_WCHR01000003.1, forward strand.
ATGGGCGGCCAGTCTGCCGCCCCAGAAGAACATCACCAGATAACAATTCAGCACCAGCCACGCCGCCCAGCCCCAGATTGCCATCCTCTTACGCCTCGCGATCAGGATTGAAGCGCAGCAAACGCAGCGCGTTCAGTGTCACCAGAACCGTGGCCCCGGTATCGGCAAGGATGGCGATCCAGAGCCCGGTCAGGCCAAGGACCGAGGTGACCAGAAACACCGCCTTCAGCCCAAGCGCCAGCGTGACATTCTGGCGGATGTTCACCATGGTTGCCCGCGCCAGCCGCAGCGTCGCGGGCACATCGGTTACCCGATCACGCAGGATCGCGGCATCGGCGGTTTCCAGCGCCACATCGGTGCCCGATCCCATCGCCACGCCGACGCTGGCCTGTTTCAGCGCGGGCGCATCATTGATGCCATCGCCGATCATCATCACGCCGCCCTTGGCCGCCATGGCGCGGATTTCGCGCAGCTTGTCCTCGGGCAGCATCTCGGCGCGGAACTCCATCCCAAGGCTGTTCGCGATGGCGGCGGCGGTGCGAGGATTGTCTCCGGTCAGGATCACAGCGCCCACCCCCATCGCCTTCAGCTGACGCATGGCATCAGCGGCGTCAGCACGCGGCTCATCACGCAGCGCGATCAGACCAAGGGTCCGGCCTTCACGGAAGACCACCGCAACGGTCTTGCCCTCGGCCTCCAATGCGGTGGCACGGGCAGCACCTGCGGCGTCCAGTGCGCCGGCCTCGACCGCGTGGCGCGGGCTGGTAACCCATGCGGGCGTGCCTGCTACCACAGCCTCCACCCCCTTGCCGATAATCGCCTTGGCGCCGGTCGCGGCGAGGGCCGTGATGCCCATGCCTGCCGCCCGCGCCAGCACGGCCTGCGCCAAGGGATGGCTGGAGCCTGCCTCGACCGCTGCCGCGACGGCCAAGGCCGATGCCTCGGTCTCATCGCCCAGCGGCACGATATCGGTGATCACAGGGCGGCCATGGGTCAGGGTGCCGGTCTTGTCAAAGGCCACCTGCTGCACATGTGCTGCCGCCTCGATCACCGCGCCGCCCTTCATCAGAAGCCCGCGCCGCGCGCCTGTTGACAGCGCCGAGGCGATGGAGGCGGGGACCGAGATCACCAGCGCACAGGGGCAGCCGATCAGCAAAAGCGCAAGGCCACGGTAAACCCAAGTGTCCCATGCAGCGCCAAAACCCAGCGGCGGCACCAGCACTACCAGCGCGGCGACAGTGCAGATCGCGGGCATATACCAGCGGCTGAACCGGTCGATGAAGCGTTCGGTCGGCGCGCGTGCCTCCTCGGCCTCTTCGACCAGACGGATGATGCGGGAAATTGTGTTGTCCTCTGCCGCTTTGGCGACGCGGATGCGCAAGGCGGCCTCGGCATTGATCGATCCGGCAAAGACGGCATCGCCGGGCCCCTTGGTGACCGGCACGCTTTCGCCGGTGACCGGGCTGTCATCAACGCCCGAGATGCCCTCGACGATCTCGCCATCGGCAGGCACGCGGTCGCCGGGGCGCACCAGCACGATCTGGCCAATGGAAAGGCTTTCGGCGGGCACTTCCCGCGCCTGCCCGTCGACCTCAAGCATCGCGCTGCGCGGCACCAGACCCGCCAATGCCCGGATCCCGTCGCGCGCCTTGTTGGCGGCAACACCTTCCAGCACCTCGCCGACGGCGAACAGGAAGACGACAATCGCCGCCTCCTCCGCCGCGTTGATGAACAGGGCACCGATGGCCGCCACAGTCATCAGGCTTTCGATGGTGAAGGGCTGGCCCATGCGCAGCGCAGCAAAGGCACGACGGGCAACCGGGGCAAGCCCGATCAGACAGGCCGCAACAAAGGCCCAGGCACCGATGCCTTCGGGCAGCAGCAGCTCTGCCGCATAGGCAAGGCCGAGCAGCAGGGCCGTGCCGATTACCAGCCGCCCCTTCGCCGTTTGCCACCAGCGTTTGCCGCGATCCGCCGGATCATCATGCATATGACCCGGGCTGCCATGCCCGGCATCCGCCGCCTTTGCGGGGCTGTGGTCATGGCTGTGATTGTGCCCGTGGTCGTGATCGTCTTCGCCATGATCGTGCCCACAGGAACCTTCTCCGTCAGGACGATTTGCCGCCTTTGACACGCGTGCGTCGATGCCAAAGCCCAATGCCTTGACCGTGCCTTCCACCTTGGTGCGTGGCGTCACGCCCTCATCCAGCGTGACCTTCAGCCGTTCCGACATCACGCCCAGCTCGACCCCCGACACGCCGGGCAGCCGCCCGACCGCATCCTTGATCTTCGTTGCGCAAGAGGCGCAATCCATCCCAGAAACCGTCCATTCGCAGGTGGTTTGCGCAGCGTCATCGGTAGCTTTGGCCATATCCGTCCTCCGGCCCCGTCAGGGTGTTGCCTTCATCGAATCAGATATCTAATGTCTCTAGCAACTATAGGTTCAAGAGGTTTCGGAGGATTTCATGCTGACCATCGGCAGACTGGCAACCGCGACCGGGGTGAAGGTGCCGACGATCCGCTATTATGAGCAGATCGGCCTGCTGCCGCCGCCCGAACGCAGCATGGGCAACCAGCGGCTTTACGGTCAGTCGGCGCGTGATCGGCTGACCTTCGTGCGCCATGCGCGGGAATTGGGCTTTCCGTTGGAGGCAATCCGCGATCTGCTCAGCCTGTCGGATGATCCCGACCGATCCTGTGCCGCAGCCGATGCCATCGCGCGGGCGCAGCTTGTGGCGGTGCGTGCCCGCATCTCGCGCCTGCGCGCGCTAGAAACCGAGCTGGAACGGATGCTGGTGCAATGCGCCCATGGCACCATCGCCGATTGCCGGGTGATCGAGGTTCTGGGCGATCACGCGCATTGCTGCGAAAGCGATCACGGCGCACCGGAAACCGTCTGAGCCCTGTTGCGTCACAGATCAATGTGGTGCTTGGACTGGCCGAACGCCCACAATCATGGCCTGAAAGCCGGAGATGATCGAGTTCTGGCGCGCGGGCACCAGCGGGGCGCGCGATGCTGCGACATGGATTAGGCACGGGCGTGGCAGTCGGGGCCTTGCTCCATATGGCGTTCTTGGCAAAGGCCCGTTTTGCACAAGGCGTGTTCCAAGCCACCGACAGATCAGACCGCAAGCCCCGCGCGATCCATAGGGCACGGATCACTGTCAAAGGGGCTGCCACAACGACAAAGCGCCGGGAAACCCGGCGCTTTTTGTATTGATATCTGATATGACGTCAGTCGATGTCGAAGACCACGCCTTGCGCCAAGGGCAGGGCATTGGAATAGTTCACCGTATTGGTCTGGCGACGCATATAGCCGCGCCATGCGTCAGAGCCGCTTTCGCGCCCGCCGCCGGTTTCTTTCTCGCCGCCGAAAGCCCCACCGATTTCTGCGCCCGAAGTGCCGATATTCACATTGGCGATGCCGCAGTCAGAGCCGCGCGCCGACAGGAAGGTCTCCATCTCGCGCAGATCGGTGGTGAAGATCGACGAGGAGAGGCCGGCACCGACCGCATTGTGCAGATCCAGCACCGTGTCGAAATCGCTGTATTTCATCACATAAAGGATGGGCGCAAAGGTTTCCTCCAGCACAGGGCCGGTTTGCGCGGGCATCTCGACCACAGCGGGGCGGACGTAATAGGCGGCGTCGCCCTCAACCGCGGCGCGGGTCCCGCCATGAACCTTGCCACCTGCGGCTTTCGCCCCGTCCAGTGCCTTTTGCATGGCGTCAAAGGCCAGCTTGTCGACCAGCGGCCCGACCAGTGCCGATGAGGTCAACGGGTTGCCGATGGAGACCGAGCCATAGGCCTTGATCAGACGCGGCACCAGCGCATCATAAACGCTGTCATGCACGAAGAGGCGGCGCATGGTGGTGCAGCGCTGGCCTGCGGTGCCCATCGCGCCAAAGGCGATGGCGCGCAACGCCATGTCCAGATCGGCCGAAGGGCAGACGATGCCCGCATTGTTGCCGCCCAATTCCAGAATGGTGCGCCCAAAGCGTGCCGCAACCTTCGGGCCGACGATCTTGCCCATACGGGTCGATCCGGTGGCCGAGATCAGCGCCACATTCGGGCTTTCAACCAGCGCATTGCCGGTGGCGGCACCACCGATCAGCACCTGGGACAAACCCTCTGGCGCATCGCCAAAACGGGCCAGCGCACGGTCCAGAATGGCTTGCGAGGCCAGCGCGGTCAGCGGGGTCTTCTCGGACGGTTTCCAGATCACCGGGTTGCCGCAGACCAGCGCCAGCGCGCTGTTCCAGGCCCAGACCGCAACGGGGAAGTTGAAGGCCGAGATGACGCCGACCACACCCAGCGGCTGCCAGGTTTCCATCATGCGGTGGCCGGGGCGTTCGGTGGCGATGGTCAGGCCATAAAGCTGACGCGAAAGACCGACTGCGAAATCGCAGATGTCGATCATTTCCTGCACTTCGCCCAGACCTTCGGAGACGATCTTGCCGGCCTCGATCGAGACAAGGCGCCCCAGATCGGTCTTGGCGGCGCGCAGTTCCTCGCCCAGCAGGCGGACCAGTTCGCCGCGACGCGGGGCAGGGACCAGGCGCCATGCCTTGAAGGCGGCGGCCGCGCGGCTGATCGCGGCCTCGGCATCGGCGGTGCTGGCTTCCGGCAGGCGGGCAATTTCTGCGCCGGTCACCGGGGTGAAGGACGCCATGCTGCCGCCGGTATATTGCGCCTTGGTGACGCCCAGGCGGGCAAGGATCTCGGCAGCCTCAAGGGCGGGGGTCTTGTCGGTCATCTGTCTGTCTCCGGTTCGGCGCGGGGTCGGCCTGCGGCTGCGAGACCGCGCGGCGTCTTTGGATCCGCATGGGCAGTTTATTTATCCTGATTGCGCACTATAAGGCCTGAATTGGATGCGGTCTTGTGACCTTTCTTCCCAAGTTGATGCAAGGATGGAATGAAGATGCGACGCAGCCTGATCCCCGACCTTGCGCTGCTGCAGACATTTGAATGTGCGGCGCGGCATGGCAATTTTTCGCGTGCGGCAGAAGAGTTGAATTTGACACAAAGTGCGGTCAGCCGCCAGATCCGCGACCTGGAGGCGCGCAGCGATCTTGTGCTGTTTGAACGGATCCGCAAACGGGTGGTCTTGTCCAGTGCAGGTCTTGCGCTGCTGCCCGAGGTGCGGCATTTGCTGGCCGAGGCTGAGCGGTTGATGATCGGCACCCTGGCTGCCGAGCCGGGGGTGGAGCCGCTGCGCATTGGCACGCTGCCGACATTCGGCGCGCGCTGGCTGGTGCCCCGTTTGGGGGATTTCATGCGCCTGCATCCCGATATCCTGCCCATGTTGGAAACCCGCGATCGTCCGTTCAGCTTTGTCGAAGAGTCGCTTGATCTGACGATCCATTATGGTCAGCCGGTCTGGCCCGGCGCGGTGGCGTCGTTTCTGTGTTCCGAGGCGGTGGTGCCGGTGGCCAGCCGCGATCTGGCGGCGCGTCTCATGACAAATGGCGGGGTGGATTTGACCAATGCCACGCTTTTGCACATGACGGCGCGGCCAAGGCTGTGGACCCAATGGTTTGATCATTGCGGCCAGACCGAGGCGCGCGCCTGGCGCGGGCCCCGGTTCGATCAGTTCACCATGATCATTTCGGCCGTTTCGGCGGGGCTGGGAGTCGGGCTTGTGCCATCATACCTGATCGAGCAGGAGACCGCCTCGGGGGAGTTGGTCGTGCTGTCGGACCGGCCGATGCCGACCGACAACGCCTATTATGTGGTGATCCCCGAAGGTCGGCAGGCGCATCGCGCGACACGCCTGTTTCATGACTGGATTCTGGGGCAGGTGCGCCGGACGCCTTTGCCCGGCACCCCTGGCTGAGGTTCAGGCGGATTCGGAAATCGCGATGCCAAGACGCGCGGACAGTGCCTGCTGGATGCGCTGCAAGCCGGCCGCCAGATCCTTGTTGGAATAGGCGAAAGAGATGCGGGCATGGCCGGGCAGGCCAAAGGCGCGGCCCGGCACGATGACCACGCCCGCCTCATCCATCAGCCAGGCGCAAAGATCGGCATCTGAGGCAAAGCCGCCCTTGGCGATGGCTTCCGAGAAGTCGGGGAAGACATAGAACGCGCCATCCGGGAGCGGGCAGGTGACGCCGGGTGTTGCGTTCAGCCCGCGCACCAGCGTGTCGCGCCGGTCCTGCATCGCGGCGCGGCGTTCCTCCAGCAAAGCCTGATCGCCGGTCAGTGCGGCCAGCGCCGCCGCCTGCGCTATGGAACAGGCCCCCGAGGTCACCTGACCCTGCACAGCCCCCATGGCCCCGATCAATGCAGCGGGCCCGATGCCCCAGCCGATGCGCCAGCCGGTCATCGCATAGGCCTTGGACACGCCGTTCACCACCAGCGTGCGTCCGGCCAATTCCGGCGCGGCCTGGGTGAAGGGGGTGAACGCGCTATAGCTCAGATGGTCATAGATCTCGTCCGACAGAACCCAGACCTGCGGATGACGGGCCAGCACCGCCGCCAGCGCACGGATTTCATCGGCACTATAGATCGCGCCTGAGGGGTTGGAGGGCGAGTTGAGCATCAGCCAGCGGGTGCGCGGGGTGATCGCAGCCTCCAGCTTTTCGGGGCTCAGCTTGAACCCATCTGCCATCGAACAGGTCACCACAACCGGCGTGCCATCCGCCATGGCCACGATATCGGAATAGCTGGTCCAATAGGGTGCGGGCATGATGACCTCATCGCCCTTGTCCAAGGTTGCGAGCATGGCATTGGCCAGCACCTGCTTCGCCCCGGTGGACACGATGACCTGCGCGGGCGTCACGCCGTTCAGACCGGCAATCGCCTTGCGCAGCTCTGGCGTGCCAGAGGTTGCGGGATAGCGGGTCTTGCCGGCAAGGGCTGCGGCATGGGCAGCCGCCAGAACATGGTTGGGCGTCGGGAAATCGGGCTCGCCGGTCGACAGCGCGATCAGGTCGCGCCCCTCGGCCCGGAGGGCGGCGGCGCGTTCGGTCAGTTGCACGATTTCCGAGATTTCCATCGCGGCGATGCGCGTGGCCCGTTTGAAGCCGGGGCTGGCGGTCATGGCTTTATCCTGTGGTTTTCGCTTTGCGACATGATATGGATAAAAACCTGCCGAAACGAGTGATGTTTCCGAACGCATGTTGGAGAAAACCTCACATGATCGCACCGCGCCGCTTTCTGCCCTCGATCAGCTCCCTGCTGGCGCTAGAGGCGGTGGAGCGGTTGGGGTCGGCCAGTGCGGCGGGCGAGGAACTGTCACTGACCCATTCCGCCGTCAGCCGCCAATTGAAGGTGCTGGAAGACCAGATCGGCGTCACCATATTCCGGCGCGAGGGCAAGGGGCTGGCTCTGACCCCCGCCGGGGTGGATTACGCGCGCTCTGTGCGCGGGGTGTTGCAGGATCTGGCCCGCGCCAGCCTGCGCATCAAGGCCAGCGGTGAGCGCAGCAGCGTAAATCTGGCGATTCTGCCCGCCTTTGGCATGTTCTGGCTCAGCCCGCGCCTGCAGGCCTTCTCGGCCGCGCATCCCGAGATCACGGTGAACCTGACCACGCGGCTGTCTTCCTTTGATTTCAACCGCGACAAGCAGGATGCGGCGCTTCATTTCGGGCGGCGCGACTGGCGCGGGGTGAACTATCTGGAACTGGCGGGCGAGCGGGTGATCCCGGCCTGTGCCCCGTCTCTGGCCCCCGCTGGTCCCTGCGCGGCGGCGGCGCTGTTGCAGATGCCACTTCTGCATCTGGAGACCCGGCCCGGCGCATGGGAGGACTGGTTCACCCGTATGGGCGTGGCCCCGGGCAACCTGACCGGAATGCTGTTTGACCAGTTCATGAACATGGCCGAGGCAGCCGCGCTTGGCTTTGGCGTGGCCTTGCTGCCGGAGTTTCTGGCGCAGAATGAATTCGCGCGCGGGCGGCTGGTGCCCGCCTATCCCGATTATCTGGATGTGGAGGGCAGCTATTACCTGGTCTGGCCCGATGGCAGTTCCCCGAGCCGCGCATTGGCGACCTTGCTGCGCTGGCTGGGGGAGGGGGCGGATCAGAACCGGGCACCGGCCAGGTGAACCAGTTGCGCGCCCGCCTCATAAAAGGCGGAGCGCAGGTTGCGCCATGCGGCTGGCGCGGTTGCGCTGACCGGCAGGGCAAGTTCACCCTCGGTGATCTCGCCCGCAAGGAGCGCGGCGAGTTGCTGGCCAAACACGGTGCCTGGCGCGATACCGCGCCCGTTATAGCCACAAAAGCTGACGATGCCGTCTTCCAGCCGATGGAAGCGCGGCAGGTTGCCCTGCGTCATGCCGATCTGGCCGAACCATTCATGTTCAAACCGGACCTCACCGATTTGCGGAAAGATCTTGCGCAGGGCGCGCTTGGCCCATGCCCGATGGACGGCGGTCCCGGTATTGCGCAGGGCCCCGACCGATCCGAAGACAAGGCGGTTCTGCCGATCAAAGCGGAAGGACGACAGCACCTCTTTGGTGTCCCAGACGCCTTGGCGCCCCGGCACCATCTGCGCCGCCACATCGGCGGGCAGCGGCGCGGTTGCCATGTTGAAATAGGGCAGGATCACCTGTTCGCGGGCAATATCCTGCATCACAAGGCGGCTATAGGCATCTGTCGCCAGCACCACCGATGCGGCCCGCAGCGCGCCGCGCGGGGTTTTCACCCGCCACAGATGGCCGTCGCGATCAATGCTTGTGGCCGGACTGCCGGTGAAGATCCGCACGCCATGCCCGGTCGCCGCATGGGCCAGCCCACGCGCATAGGCCAAGGGTTGAATGGTGCCTGCCCGACGATCCAGCAGCGCGCCTTCATAGCAGCCGGTGCCCAGCATTCTGGCCGCCTCTGCCTTGTCCAGCAATTCCACCGGGGCACCCAGCCTTTGCCATTGCCGCGCACGCTCAGTCAGTTCGGCCAGGCCTTTGGCACCGACCCCTGCATGTAGCGTGCCGACCGGATTGGCCTCACACTCCATGTTGTAACGCTTGACCAGCTCCCAGACCTGCGCGGGGGCGTCGCCCAACAGGCGGATCAGGCGATTGCCGTAATCAGCCCCCAATCTGCCAGGCAGGTCCTCGGGCATCACCCACATGCCGGCATTCACCAGCCCGACATTGCGCCCGGCACCTCCAAAGCCGATCTCTTCGGCCTCGACAATCGCCGAGGACATGCCGCGATGCGCCAGATGCAGCGCCGTCGAAAGGCCCGTATAGCCCGCACCGATGATCGCGACATCGACGGTCAGCGTCTCCTCGAGCGGCGTGGTGCGCGGCGCGGCTGGGGCGGTCTGTTCCCACAGGCCATGGGATCGCGGATCGTTGCGCATTCTGTCCTCATGCGGCGGGGGCGGTCACGCTTTCATCGGGCTTTTCTGCCGGGCGCGCCAGCAAGAGTTTCGCATGACTTCATGTCGTGCCGGAATGGTCGGTTCTCCGCTGGGCGCGGATCTGTGCAATTATGCACATCCGGCTCGCGGCATGGGCCCCGTGCCCGGTCTTGCCGGACAGGCGCGCCCACCCTTAATTGGACGACAACAGAGCCAATGGCACACAGCCTTCGGCGCGGAGATACGGATATGAAAAAGATCGGCTTCCTTTCCTTTGGCCACTGGTCGACCCAGCAAGGCTCCGCCACGCGGTCGGCGCAGGATGTCCTGTTGCAATCCATCGAACTGGCCGAAGCCGCCGAAGAACTTGGTGCGGATGGGGCCTATTTTCGGGTCCATCACTTTGCCCGCCAATTGGCCTCGCCCTTCCCGCTTCTGGCGGCTGTGGGCGCACGCACCAAAAAGATCGAGATCGGCACCGGCGTGATCGACATGCGCTACGAAAACCCGCATTACATGCTTGAGGATGCGGGTTCGGCCGACCTGATTTCGGGCGGGCGTCTGCAACTTGGCATCTCGCGCGGCTCGCCCGAACAGGTGGTCGATGGCTGGCGTCATTTCGGCTATGAGCCGAAACCCGGCGAAACCGATCAGGATATGGCGCGTGACCATGCGCTGACCTTCCTGCGTCTGCTGGAGGGCGAAGGCTTCGCCAAACCGAACCCGCGCCCGATGTTCGCCAACCCGCCGGGTCTTCTGCGGCTGGAGCCCCACTCCGAGACGCTGCGTGAGCGGATCTGGTGGGGGGCTGCCTCGGATGCAACGGCGGAATGGGCGGGCACGCTGGGGATGAACCTGCAAAGTTCGACCCTGAAATGGGATGAGACGGGCGAGCCTTTCCACGTTCAGCAGGCCAAGCAGATCCGCAAATATCGCGAGGCCTGGAAGGCCGCCGAGCATGATCGCGAACCGCGCGTTTCGGTCAGCCGGTCGATCTTCCCGATCGTGAGCGATGAGGACCGGATGTATTTCGGTTCTTCGCGCCCGGATCAGGATCAGGTCGGGGTGATCGACGATCAGCGTGCGGTGTTTGGCCGGTCCTATGCGGCCGAACCCGATCGGCTGATCAAGGAACTGGCGCAGGATGAGGCGATTGCCGAGGCCGATACGCTGCTTCTGACCGTGCCGAACACCTTGGGGGTGGCTTACAATGCCCATGTGATCGAAACGATCCTGAAACATGTGGCCCCGGCGCTTGGCTGGCGCTGATCGTCTGAACTGACCTGGAAAAGCCCCGTGGCGCGCAAGCGTTGCGGGGCTTTTTCTTGCCTGCATTCAGCTAGGGCCACGGAATGTCCGAACGGTGTTATCCGCTTGCAGGGACCGCCTGATATGGCATGATTTTCCCTGCGCGCCCACCGATTGGGAAGAAATGATCACGACTGCATGGGTAGACTATGCGCGCTTGCAGGTGGCCCCCGGCCGCCACTTTCGCCTTTGGACCAGCAGGGAGTGGATCGGATGTTTCTGGATCGTGGTGACACGCGCAAATCGGGTGCCCGCAGGACGGCACCCGTGGTTGCCCCAGTGATTGCGATCATTGGTGGGGGCTATTCCGGGGCGACGGTCGCATGGCATCTGGCGCAACATCCGGCATCTGCGGGCAACCAGATTCTGGTGATTGAGCCGCGTTCCGAACTGGGGCAGGGGTTGGCCTATGGCACGACCGATCCCGATCACCGGCTGAACGTGCCCGATCACCGCATGACCCTGCGCAGCGATGATCCGCTGCATTTCCGGCGCTGGCTCGCCTCGGACCAGGCGCCACGCCTGCCGGCGGGATCGGCGCTGCTGTCGGGCGATATCTTCGCCCCGCGTGCGGTCTTTGGCCGTTACATGGCAGATCAGATGGCACCGCTATTGGCCGAGGGCCGGGTAATTCATATACGGGACCGCGTGCAGCGCATCGATCACGGCACCGATTTTACCCTGCATCTTGCCGATGGCGCGCCGATTCGCGCCGATCTGGTGGTGCTGGCGGTCTCGCATCCAGCACCCGGCCTGCCGCGTGAATTGCAGGATCTGGCAGGCGACCCCGACCTGATCGCCGATCCGGCGCAGCCCGGCGCGCTGGCAGCCGTTGGCCCGGATGAGCGGGTGCTGATCGTCGGGTCCGGCCTGACAGCCGCCGATATCCTTGCCACGCTGGAACGACAGGGCCGCTCCGCGCCGGTCCATATCCTGTCGCGTCATGGCTGGCGCTCGCAGCCGCATGGGCCGAAACAGGCGGAAACGGTGGCAGAGTTCAGCCGCGACCCCGCGCGCACCGCGCTTGGCCTGTTGCGCCGCATCCGTCGCGCACTGAGGGAAGATGCGGCGCAGGGTTTGACATGGCACGCGGTCTTCGATCAGTTGCGCAGCCAGGGCCCGCAGATCTGGGCCGCGTTGCCCGCGCCCGAGCGAAAGCGCCTGCTGCGCCATCTGCGTGCGCTGTGGGATGTGCATCGCTTCCGCATTGCGCCGCAGACCCATGAAACGCTGCTCCGCGCAGAGCGCGCGGGGCGCGCTGTGTTTCATGCCGCACGCCTGGTCGGGGTCGAGGTGACACCGCGCGGGCGCGAGATCGCGATCCGGCCGCGCGGCAAGAGCCAGATCACCCGGCTGGCGGTGGATCGGGTGATCCTGGCCACCGGGCCTGCGCATGGCAGCGTCATCGCGGAAAATCCGGCGCTGGCCAGTTTGCAGACACAAGGGGCCCTGCAGCCCGATCCGCTGGGGTTTGGCATCCATACCGCCCCTGGCGGGCAGGCCATCGGGGCAAGCGGTCCGGTGCCGGGCTTGTTCATTGCCGGGCCGCTTGCGCGCGGCACGGTGGGCGAATTGATGGGGCTGCCCGAGGTCACGCTTTGGGCCGAACATATCGCGGCCCGCGTAGCGGAAGCGCTGGTCGCCTTCACCCGAATCTGAACCCTGCGCCTGTTCCTCCAAGCCCCGGGAACAGGCTTTCCGCAGCCGGGATCTGCACAGAACAATCCTTCTTCATGCTGCGGCGACTATGGAATGGTCGCAGATCGGTCAGCGGGTTAGCTTAATCCCGATAGCAATTGTCGTGATGAACGCTTGCAGCCAAGGCCCGCCGTCCACGACCCTCTGAAGGATATGAAAATGACGTTGAGATCTCTGGGGCTTGCCGCCGTTCTGGCCCTGAGCACCGCCCTGCCGGGCTTCGCCGAGGCGCTGCGCATCGGCGTGGTGCCGGGTGCCTATGCCGATGCCGTGGAGGTGGCCGCCGAAGAGGCCAAGGCGCAGGGCCTTGAGGTCGAGGTGACCGAGTTCAGCGACTGGAACACCCCGAATCTTGCGCTGGATGCCAAGGATATCGACCTCAACTTCTTCCAGCATCAGCCCTTCATGGAGAATGCCGAAGCCGAAAAGGGCTATGATTTCTCCATTGTGGCCGCGGGCATCTTGCAGAATTTCGGTTTCTTCTCACTCAAACACCCCTCGCTTGAGGCGGTGCCGGAAGGCGGCAGCGTCGCCATCGCCAATGATCCGGTCAATCAGGGCCGGGGCCTCTTGCTGCTGCAAAAGGCAGGTCTGATCAAGCTGAAGGATGGCGTGGGCTTCAAGGGCACCGTCGATGACATCATCGAGAACCCGAAGAACCTGAAATTCACCGAAGTCGAGGGGCCGCAGCTGGTGCATGTGACGCCCGATGTCGATCTGGCGCAGGGCTATCCGCATTTCATCGTGGCCTCGGGTGCCTTCGATCCCAGTTCGGGCCTGATCTATTCCGGCGTCGAGGACAAGATCTTCAACGTCAGTTTCGTGTCGCGCGCCGGCGAGGAAAACGACCCCCGCGTGCAGCAATTCGTGAAGCTGTTCCAGGGCTCACAGGCAGTGAAAGACCAGATCCACAAATCCTTCGCCAGCAGCGACAAGCTCTATGTGCTTGCCTGGGAATTGCCATGACCGGCGCGCTTGCCATCGGGGTGTCGGAACGGTCGGGGGCGCGTGTCGTCCCTGACGTCTCTGTGCGGCGGATAGCGGGCACCGTCCGGTTCGAGGGGTTGGGCAAGACCTATACTTCCTCGGCGGGCGAAGTGCAGGCGCTGAGCGATATCAATCTGGAGATTGAGGCGGGCGAGATCTACGGGATCATTGGCCGCTCTGGCGCGGGCAAATCCAGCCTGCTGCGCAGCATCAACCGGCTAGAAAGTCCGAGCGAAGGCCGGGTTCTTGTCGATGGCGAGGATATTGCCGGGCTGAACGAGGCCGGGCTGATCCGGCTGCGTCGCCGCATCGGCATGATCTTCCAGCATTTCAACCTTCTTGCCTCCAAAACCGTGCGCGAGAACGTGGCGCTGCCTTTGCTGATTGCCGGTGTGCCCAAGGACGAGGCCGCGACCCGCGTGGCAGAAGTGCTGAAACTGGTCGGGCTTGAGGGCAAGGAAGACACCTACCCCTCGCGGCTGTCGGGCGGGCAGAAGCAGCGCGTGGGCATCGCGCGGGCGCTGGTGAACCGGCCCGAGATCCTGCTATGCGACGAGGCGACCTCGGCGCTGGACCCGGAAACCACCTTGTCCATCCTGCGGCTGCTGCGGGACATCAATCGCAGGCTGGGCCTGACCATCATCCTGATCACCCATGAAATGAGCGTGATCCGCGAAGTTTGCCACCGGGTTCTGGTGCTGGAACGCGGGCAGATTGTGGAAACAGGTCCGGTCTGGCAGGTGTTCGCCCGTCCGCAGCATGATGCGACCCAGGCGCTGCTGGCACCGCTGAAGCGGGATCTGCCCGCCGATCTGGCGGCAAGGCTGCGCCCGCGCGCCGAAAGCCTGACGGATCTGCATGTGGTGGAATTGACCTTCGCCGGTGAGGCTGCGCCAGATCTGGCGGCGCTGTCTGCGGCCATCAATGGCCCGGTGCGGCTGGTTCAGGCCGCCGTCGAACGGATCGAGGGCCATGCCATCGGGCGGCTGGTCGTGCTGTTGCCCGGCCGTGCCGATCTGGCCCGCCTTCCCCTTGCCGCAAGGAGCCTTGGCCATGTCGCCGCAGATGATTGACCGGCTGATCAGCGCATTTTTCGACACGGTGCTGATGGTCTCGGCCTCGGCCGGGATCGCGGTTGTGGCGGGCATTCCGCTGGCGGTGTTTCTGGTGATTTCCGGCCCCGGCGGATTTTTCCCGGCACCGCGCCTGAACCGCGTTCTGGGTGCCATCGTGAACGGTTTTCGCGCGGTGCCCTTCATCGTGCTGCTGGTCGCGCTGATCCCCTTCACGCGGCTGGTGACCGGCACCACGATCGGGGTCTGGGCGGCAGTCGTGCCGCTTGCCATATCTGCCACGCCGTTCTTTGCGCGCATCGCCGAGGTGAGCTTGCGCGAAGTCGATCCCGGTCTGGTGGAGGCCGCGCAATCCATCGGCGCCAGCCGCTGGCAAATCGTTCGCCATGTCCTGCTGCCCGAGGCATTGCCGGGCATCATCGGCGGCTTCACCATCACCGTGGTTTCGATGATCGGGGCCTCCGCCATGGCGGGTGCCGTCGGGGCCGGGGGCCTTGGGGATGTGGCGATCCGCTATGGCTATCAGCGCTTTGACACCACAATCATGGTGGTGGTGATCGTGATCCTTGTTGCACTGGTCAGTCTTGTGCAGATCAGCGGCGACACTGCCGTGCGGCGGCTGCGGGCACGCTAGAACACCGAGGATGCAGGCCGGGGCAGGGATGGCAGTCCACTGTTCTGGACCAGGCAAGAAAGGGCCGGGAAGATCCCGGCCCTTTCCTTTTGACGCGATCTTCTTCGCAGGGCTTCGCGGAAGGCTCTGGACGGGAGCGCCGTCTGCTGCATCAAAGCCCCAGAAGATGCGCCGCATTGTCATGCAGCACCTTTTCCAGCACCGCGTCGCGCAGGCCAAGGGCTTGCAGATCCTCCACACTTTGGCGGATCGGGCGGAACGGGTAGGAGGATCCGAACAGAAGCTGATCGCCGAGAAAGCTGTTCGCAGCCTCGATGTAAAGCTGACTTCCGGGCTGGAACAGATACATGTCGGGGATCAGGAAGACGTTCTCATGCCGGAAGGCCACGCCGATGATGCCCGCCACATTGGGCCAGAACCCGTGATAGGCCGCGATCCGCAGGCGCGGGAACAGCCGCGCCACATTGGCGACCGGGGCCGGATCGTTATAGCGCGGATCGGGCGTGGTCGGGCCGCTCATCAGACAGAGCGGCACATTCAGGCCCTGCAACAGATCATAAAGTGGAAAGAACACCGGATCATCGGCATGGCGGAATGGGTTGCCAAAGCCCGGCTCCACATCGATGCCCTTCAGGCCAAGGGTCAGGATGGCGCGCTCGGCCTCATCCAGTGCGGTCTGACGGCCCTGACCCACGATATCGACCGAGCCGATCCCTTCCAGCAGCGGTGAGGTGCTGGTGATCTGATGAATCACGTCATTGGGCAGATGCTGCGTCGGCGTGTGGCGACCGACCACGACCGCGCGGGTCAACCCGGCCTCAGACACTTCGGCCAGAAAGCCGTCTGGCGTGGCAGAGCGGGTGAAATGCTCCACATCGCCGCGGGTCCCGACCCGGCCATTCAGCCATTTCACCACCTCGTAATCCGCACCCCCCGGCGTCTTGCCAAAAAAGTCGTGCAGATAGGCCGGACGGCAGCGCATATCTATGATTTTCATGGGATATTCCTTCAGGATGCGGATTGGCGGCGGCGCGCGTCAAAGGCACCGCCGGTCTGGCTGCTGCCCCGAAGCGTCACGGCATCCTTGCCGAGCAGCGGGAAGACCAGTTCGGCAAAGCGGATGCTTTCCTCCAGATGTGGATAGCCGGACAGCACGAAAGTATCGACGCCAAGCGCCTGATATTCCCGCAGGCGTTCGGCAATCTGTTCCGGCGCGCCAACCAGAGCGGTGCCCGCGCCGCCCCGCACCAGCCCCACCCCGGCCCAGAGATTGGGCCCGACCACCAGCCGGTCGCGCCGCCCGCCATGCAGCGCCGCCATGCGCGACTGGCCCACGGAATCCATCTTGGCATAGCCTGCCTGTGCGGCCGCGATCTCTTCATCGGTCAGGCGGGAAATCAGGCGATCCCCCTCGGCCCAGGCCTCGGCCTCGGTCTCGCGGGCGATGACATGCAGGCGCACGCCAAAGCGCACCGTCCGGCCATGCTTTGCGGCACGGGCGCGAACATCGGCGATCTTTTCGGCGACCTGCGCGGGCGGCTCGCCCCATGTCAGATAGGCATCGACATGTTTTGCCGCCAACTCATGCGCGGCGGGGGAAGAGCCGCCGAAGTAGAGCGGCGGATAGGGGCTTTGCACCGCCGGATGGAAATTGCGCGCGCCTTGCACGGTGATGTGCTTGCCCGCGAAATCCACCGTCTCGCCGGTCAGCAGCCTGCGCCAGACGGTCAGGAATTCATCGGCATTCTCATAGCGCCCGTCATGGCTGAAGAACACGCCATCGGCGGCCAGTTCGGTTGCGTCGCCCCCCGGCACCACGTTCAGAATCAGCCGTCCGCCAAGCGCCTGATCCAGCGTCGCGGCCTGCCGGGCCGAGGCTGTGGGCCCGCTGATCGAGGTGCGCAATGCCACCAGCAGCTTGATGCGTTTGGTCTCATGGATCAGGCTGGCCGCCACAACCCAAGGGTCCTGGCAGGAAGATCCGGTGGGGATCAACAACCCGTCATAACCCAGCCGGTCCGCGGTTACCGCCACATCGCGCAGGTAATCCAGCGTTGGCGCGCGGCCAAAATCCGAGGTACCAAGATAGCGGGTATCGCCCGAGGTGGGCAGGAACCAGAAGATATCGGGTGGGGACAGGGCGGTCATTCTGCGGCTCCAAGCAGGCGGGCACCGGGGCGGAAGCCCTGGGCGGTATGGGTGGCGGGCAGGCGGTCGCCCTTGCCGAAGGTGCGGTGGCGCAGGCTGCCCTCGGCATATTCGGTCTTGTAGCTGCCGCGCGATTGCAGCTCTGGCACGACCAGATCGGCGAAATCGACATAGCTTTCCGGTGTCACGATGCGGGTCAGGTTGAAGCCGTCGATCTCGCCTTCGCGGATCCAGTCTTCCAGCTCATCCGCAACCTGCGCCGCGGTGCCGGTGATCGGCGGATAGCGCCCGCCCATGGCCAGCTGATCCAGAAGTGCGCGCTTGGTATAGCCTCGGCTTTGCGCCAATTTCGCCGCCGACTGGATGGCGTTCGATTGGCCGAAGGGGATCGGATCATCCAGACCATAACGATCAAAGTCGATCCCGAGGGAGGCCGAGTAATGCGCAAGGCCCGCCTCGGGGCTGGCGCTGGCTGTGTACTCGGCCAACCGTTCTTGAGCAGCCTTTTCCGAACGGTCGGCAATCACCGCGATCCCGGCCAGAATGCGAATGTCCTGAGGGTCGCGCCCGGCATCCGCTACCGCCTTGCGCACCGCGCGCGAGGCGGCACGGGCGGCGGCCTTGTCGGGGACCGAGATGAAGACGCATTCTGCGTGGCGCGCGGCAAAGGCCTGCCCGCGCCCGGATGTGCCGGCCTGAAACAGCACCGGCGTGCGCTGGCGCGAGGGTTCCGACAGGTGATAGCCATCGACCTGATAGAACTGACCGCGATGATGCACGCGGTGGATGCGGGACGGGTCGGCATAGATACGCGCAGCACGATCGCCCAGAACAGCGCCATCCTCCCACGAGCCTTCCCAAAGCTTGTAAAGCACCTCCAGATATTCATCGGCCTGATCGTAGCGCAGGTCGTGCCCGGTCTGGCCATCGCGCCCGACAGCGCGGGCGGCACTGTCGAGATAGCCGGTCACGATGTTCCAGCCGATCCGCCCGTCTGTCAGATGGTCCAGCGTCGACATGCGACGGGCGAAAGTATAGGGGGCCTCATTGTTCACGTTGACCGTGATGCCAAAGCCCAGGTGTTTGGTGACGGCGGCCATGGCCGAGACCAGCATCATCGGATCATTGACCGGCAGTTGCACCGCCTCGCGTGCGGGCACGTCGATGCCGCCGCCATAGACGTCATAGACGCCAAGGATATCCGCCAGAAACACCGCATCGAACAGCCCGCGCTCCAGCGTTTTCGCTAGGTCGGTCCAGTGATCCAGCCGCTTGTAATCGATGGATGTGTCGCGCGGATGCGTCCATTGGCCATGATTGATATGGCCCACGCAATTCATGCTGAACGCATTGACCAGAATGTGTTTTCTAAGCCGATCTGCCATCAGGTCGCTCCATGTCGGGGAAGGGGGATGCCGTTCGGCGCGTATGGCCCGCGGCAGAAGGTGTCGATCTCACCGGAGGGTGCCGCCGCTCGCGGTCGGCATTCTCCCGGTCGGGATCGCAAATGGCCGATATGACCGAGATCTGGGGCGTGGCAAACCGCTTGGGCTCCGACCAAATCCCTTGCCGGTTGGAGCAGAGCCGCGTTGTCGCTGCGAAGTCCGAACGCGCGGCAACATAGGCCGCCTCGCGCTGGGCGATGGTGATCGCGCGGCGTAAGGCGCTGCCCGCCTGCCGGGGGGCCGCACTGGTCCGGTGTCGCCCGCCGTCGCCCGCTCCGCCGTCATCCATCGCGCTGGATTTACCGCCCAAGGTCGCAGGGGACGGAGGCTCGGTCAAAGGCAGGATGCAGTGATGGTCCGGCCGCGCCCGATACGATGCCGCTCGAGGCCAGAATGCCTGCGCCAGCGTCTGGGGGACCAACCGCGCCTGCGGATGCGGCAGGGGCGACCTGCGGGGCGGTCGGCCCATATGGGGCGTCATCTGAAAATTCATGGCTGCCTCTGATCCGGCCCACGAGACCAGAGGAATGGGCGCGGGATGCGCGCCATAACAACGATCTCATGTGTCGTGATTATGCGACCAGGCGGCGCCCATCGCGATTCCAAACCCCAGTGCTTAAGGAGAGGAATTTGACTGCGGCCGTTCGGACAGCGATGAATTTCTTTTGCCCCACAGATATTCGAGCACATGTGCGGCGGCGGGCTGCGATCCGGGCAGCGATCTGCCGAACACAGGTTCGCGCTCGAAGAAGGCTTGCGTTCAAGTGGGCTCCATTAGGGCATAGGGGCTGATCGGCGGTCAAATTCGCCGAAACCCCTTCAATCCTCCGTCTTTGGGCATTGCGTCTGCCGCGCGCGCGGTATTCAACTTCCGAACCCAGCCGGAAGATTGCCATGCCCTCTGACAAGCCCGCCCTTGAAATTCGCCGCGACACGCCGCTTGCCGCCGAGGTTCTGCCGCTTCTGCAGCGTCATCTGGATCTGATGTGGGCCGCCTCGCCCCCCGAGAGCGTGCACGCGCTGGACCCGGCTGAGCTGGCCGTCGCCGATGTCGCCTTTTTCACCTTGCGCGAGGGTGAAACCGTGCTCGGCATGGGGGCGATCAAACGGATTGACGCGGGTCATGCCGAGATAAAATCCATGCATGTGGTCGCTGAGGCGCGCGGACGCGGCCTTGCCGTACTGCTGCTGGATCGCCTGATGTCGGAAGCACAGCGCCTCGGCTATGCCCGTCTCAGCCTCGAGACCGGCGTCGAGGAGGTCTTTGCGCCGGCGCGCGCGCTTTACTTCCGCGCGGGATTTGAGCAATGCCCGCCCTTCGAAGGCTATTGGGATGATCCCAACAGTTTCTTCATGACGAAGGCGCTGGCCCCGGCCTGAGCCCCGCGCGCCGCCCATAGGGCGCAATCCCCGGCTTGCGATAGCGGCTTGGTCGCGCGCGATCACGCAGAGCAGTCGTCTTGGGAGCCATGGTCGTGGCTTGATTTGCTTGTAAGTTTGACGCGCTTGAAGGCATGAGGCCCGTGGGGCATGTGGCACCCCGCCAGAATGCGGCGGAATTTCGGTTTGGATCCGCGCCCTGGCCCTCGTGCGGGCCGCTGCGATTTTTGCCCCATGATCGGCACAGAATAGCGACGCCAGCATGGCGGGCCAGCAAGCCGCCAAGCCGTTGCGAACCGCTTTCCGAACCGCTATCAGAGGAAGCACGGCCTCGTAGCTCAACTGGATAGAGCACGGACCTTCTAAGTCTGGGGTTGGGGGTTCAAGTCCTCCCGGGGTCGCCAAGTTTCTGAAATACTGACGATAGACAACAAATTCTCGCGTTTTCGATCGCGTCCGGGATGTATTGTGGCTCGATGTTCGTGAGCCGTGAGCCGTGAGCCGTGAGCCGTGAGCCGTGAGCCGTGAGCCGTGAGCCGTGAGCCGTGAGCCGTGAGCCGTGAGCCGTGAGCCGTGAACGGCACATTTTCTTGGGGCCGTTCGGGGGGATGCGGCACCTTTGGCGAAAGTCCCAAGCCCGGTTCAAGTTTGCCGGGATCACTGGACCTTCCCGCTGCTGATGGCGGGCGCGGATCTGTCGCCTTGATGCATCGGCTGGCACGGCTGATCGCCTCATGTGGCAAGCCCGCCTGCCGCTGCTACGAAGTCAGATTCAGGGAGAGGGTCGGGGGCAGTTCCGCAGTTTCGAAGTGGTCCCGGGCACCGGGACGCGGGGGATGGGGCGATGCTGTTAGGGGGCCGACAATGGCCGCGCCCCGACTGTATTGGCCGGGACGGGCCGTTTGCTCAGGCGGCCCCGGTTGTGGCCTGGGTGCGGCGCTTGGCCTAGACCTTGGCGATCGAGTTCCCGCCATCGGCCAGCATCGCCGAGCCTGTCACGAAACTTGACAGGTCAGAGGCGAGGAACAGCGCCGCATTGGCGATCTCGGTCGGTTGCGCCATCCGCTTCAGCGCATGAAGGTTCTCGATAAAGGTGGCGGTTTGTGGGTTGGTCGCCGCATCGCCGGCCATGCCGGTCAGGGTGCCGCCGGGCAGCAAGGCATTGGCACGAATCCCCTGCGGCCCGTAATCGACGGCAATCGCCTGAACGAGCCCGATGAGCCCGCTTTTGGAGGCTGCATAAGTTCCCATGCCGGGCAGGGTCGCGGTATGGCCGATGAAAGTGCCGGTGAAGATCAGCGACCCGCCCCCCCGCGCGAGCAATGCAGGGATTTCTGCCCGCGCGGCATGGAAGGCTGCAGTCAGGTTGGTCGCCAACACCTCTTCCCATTCCTCCGGCTCGGTCTCGGCAATCTTGGCCCCTGATCCAAGGCGCCCCGCATTGTTGAACGCGGCGTCCAGCCCGCCAAACTCTTGCTTTGCGAGATCGACCATCGCCCCGGCATAGTGCGGGTCGGTCACATCCCCGGCAAGCGGGACCGCTGTGCCGCCCGCATGGCAGATTTCATCGGCCACGGCCTGCAATTCCGGCAGGCGTCGCGCGCCGAGAACCAGACGCGCGCCCTGCGCGGCAAAAAGCCGGGCTGCGGCGGCACCGATGCCGCTGGAAGCCCCGGTGATGATGACGGTCTTGTCTTGGAGAAGCATCCTAAGTCCTTTCAACCTTTGATGGCTTTTCCTAGGGGGGCATGAGGGTGCGATACGACCCGGATCTTGCGCATGGCTGACCCGAAACTTGCGACATCCAAGCTGTTGCGGATTTGCTGATGCTGCCCGCTTGGGGGGAGTGCGATCTGTGCGAAGAAACGGTGGACGATGCCATGGGCCGGGCCTGTCACGCAACGCCGCGTGTGGAGGAAGCCTTGATTGATGATTGCTTTCAATCACCGCAGGCATGGCGGCGATGCGGCTGAGCGCCTTGGGCGTGGTGAAGCGGAGCGTCGATGCGTCGGTGATGCCGGGGGCAGGTCATGCCGCCTGCGTGCCCCGTTTGCCGCAGGCCTTGTCGGGTCACATATCGCAGAGAGGGTGATAGATCCGTGAGGCCGTGATCTTTCAAAGCGCTGTATGGGGAAAGGGTGAGAGGCTGGACAACGACCCAAGCGGGGCTCGTTACGGCTGCTTCCTTCCGGACCTGACCGGGTTGGCGAGGTGCCTGCCCGCGCCAACCTCTCAAGGCTGCATTTAGGGGGTTGCGCGGGGCTTTGCAAGCCCTCTGCGCCGGGGGCGGTGAAAAGGCCCGCGGCCCTCAGGGCGCTGCGGCGGCCTTCAGATCGTCGATCATGCTGGCGATCAGATTGGCCACGCGGGCGGGATCTTGTGTCGCCGATTGCAGATGGTCGCCCGGCGTCAGCAGAACAGTCGTCCCGCCCTGGCGTGTGGCCAGTAGATCCTGCACGATTGTCACCGGCACCAGCCGATCCGCGCGGCCCTGAAACACCAGAACCGGACCATCAAACGCGGCAATAGCGGGCAGGGCCACGGCTTGCCCCAGGTTTTCGCCATGGGTCAGCGTGAAGGCCGGGATGGCCAGTCGCGCGCCAAGGCTGCGCAGCGGCAGGCCCAGCCGATCGGTGATGTGGCGCAGCACCGCCGGGAAATTCAGTGCGGGTGCATCAAGGATCACCCCGACCACATGCGGTGCCTGATCGGATCGGGCAAGGAACTGCCCGATGATCGCCCCACCCATGGAAGCACCGACGAGCACCACCCGTTCCATGCCCTGCGCGCGCAGCATTTCCACGGCTGCATCCAGATCCTGCCATTCGGTCAGGCCGAACAGATGCATTCCCTCGGGGGCCATGGGGGCATCCGGGTCCTGACGATAGCTGATCAACAAGACAGGTATGCCGCTGCGATGCAGGGCGGGCAGGTAAAGATAGCCATCCTCGCGCGCCCCGCCGATGCCATGCACGAAGATCGCACCAAGTTTGGCATCGGGGCGCGTGGCCTCTGCCGCGCCGGGCACCAGCCAGGCCGGGGCGGGGCCAAGCGGGGTCTCCACCGCAAGCGTCTGATAGGCATAACCGAAGGCGGCTTGCGGGTCGCCGCGATAGCCAAGCTGTGTCGGGTCAGTCGGGGGGGCCATGTGCTGAGACAGGGCCGCGCCTGTGAGGACGCCCGTCATCAGCCGGTGGCTGAACCATGTGGAAAACAGGATGGCCAGCCCGGCCAGCAGGGTAAAGCCGACGATCAGGCGGCGCGGCCAGCGCGGGCCGGGGCGCGGCGTCATGCCAAGAGACCGGCGCGGCGTGCGCCGTCCAGCAAGGTGTCGGCGACGTGATGGGCATAGCGGCCCGTGGCCGGGATGATATCGGGCACCTGCACCACGGTGCAGCCTGCGGCATGGGCGGCCTCGGCCCCCGGTTCGCTGTCCTCAAACACAAGGCAGCGCGCCGGATCGACGCCAAGGCGCGCAGCGGTCAGCAGATAGGGTTCGGCATGGGGCTTCGCTTGCGCCACGTCATCGCGGGTGATGACCACCGGGAAATGCGGGGCAAGCCCCGCCAGCGCCAGCTTGCGATGTGCGCTTTCGCGATGCGACGAGGTGCACAGCGCCTTGGGAAGTGGCAACAAATCCAGCAGAGCCGCAGCACCCGGCTTCAGCGGCATCTCCTGTTCCAGCGCCGCCTCGAAGCCGCCGCGCCAGCGCGCGCCGAAGGTGGTGATATCCAGCGCCGGATAGGCGATCTGCAAGATCTGGTCGCTGGCCTCGGCATCCTTTCCGACCAATTGGTGAAAGATCATTGGATCAGGGTCCAGACCCAGATCGCGCAGGATATCCTGGCCAAGCCGCATCGCCACGGCCTCGGTATCCAGCAGAGTTCCATCCAGATCGAAGATCACCGCCTCAAACATCGTCACATCCTGTCCCGTATTCGCTTGCGTCCTGCTCTCGTGGCGAAGCCTAGCGGATCACAGATGCAGACGGAAGCGCGCGAAGCCGCTTGGCTGGTGGCCGAGAAATTCGGGCTGCAGATGGGCGATATCCTGTCGGGTTTCCAACGCGCCCGGGGCGGTGTCGAACAGGACCGAGGTGCCGGGCATCGGGCAAAAACGCGGCCCGGGCGTGGGCGTTCCACAAAGGGGCGAGGTCTCGGCGACGTGGCGCATCAGGATATCGCGGATCGGCACCCGCCCAAGATCAAGGCTGCGTGCCAGCCAGGGTCCGGCATAGCCGCCGCTGCCCGCAGCGCGATAGCTGTTCGTCGCAAGGATGAAATGCTGCGCCGGATCCACCGGCGCATCGCCGTGACGCAGGTTGCGCAGGCGGCGGCTTTGCGGGTGGCGCAATTGCCCGTGCCGGTCAAAGCGGGCGGGCTGGCTCAGATCGATCTCGAAGCTGAGGCCGCTGATGCGGTCATGGTTGTAACTTGGAAAATCTTCGTCCAGCAGCATCTGGTCATGACTGCCCGGGCGGATCTGGCGATAGAGCCCGACCGAGGCTTCAAGCCAATCGGCCAGTTCTGCCCCGGTCAGGCGCAGCGCGATGATCGTATTGGGAAAGATGTAGAGATCCGCGATATGGCGCATGGCCAGATCGCCCGCGGGTATATCGATATAATGGCCCGCGCCGCCGCGTCCGCCTGCCTTGAAGGGCGAGACGGCAGAGAGGATCGGCAATCCCGCCTCGGGGCGACCCTGCACCTGCCGCGCCACAAAGCGCCGCTGCGCCTCGGCCACCACATCCAGCGCATTGCTGGCCGCGATGGTGGCAAAATGGCTGTGCAGCCGGGCCTGGCTTTGCCCGACGCTGCGGCCGCAAAAGTGCAGCGTCTGCGCGTGCTCTTGCCGCACCTCCTGCACGACCTCGGGCAGGGGGGACGTGTCCGCCCGGACCGCCCGCACCTCGGCATGTGAGGAGGTCACGCGCCATCCTGCGCTGTCATGGGCAAGGTGCAGATCGATTACCCCCAGATGTGATCCATAGGCCCCCGGCATCACGATCGGGCGTCCAAGGATCCGGCCATGCGTCAGATCGGCACCGGGAAAGGCTGCGAAATCCTGCGAGGGATAGACCAGATGGCTGTGGCCCGCGATGATCGCATCAATGCCGGGCACCTGCGTCAAGGCTGCACTGGCATTCTCGGCCCCGTCGAGGTCATCGGCATTGCCGATCCCGGAATGCGACAGGGCAATCACCACATCAGCGCCGGCGGCCCGCAATTCCGGCACCCAATCGCGGGCCGCCGCCACGATATCGCGTGTGCTTAGCACACCTTCCAGCAACAGCCGGTCCCATTGCACGATTTGTGGCGGCGCAAAGCCGATGACGCCGATACGCAGCGTCAAACATTGACCATCCGCCGTGGTCACCTGCCGATCAAGCAGGGCAAAGGGCGGCATATAAGTGCGGTCTTCGCGTGGTCGCCCCCCAAGCGCATGGGCGATATTGGCAGACACGATCGGAAAATTCGCGCCGCGCAGCAACAGGGACAAAGTCTCCAATCCGTAATTGAATTCGTGATTGCCCAAGGTTGCGGCATCGTAACCCAACCGGTTCATCACCCGGATTGCGGGATGAACCGGAGGCAGCCCCTCTGGCCCGGAATCGTGCTGGCCAGAGCGTCGGAGGGCGATGAAATCCCCCATCGGATTGCCCTGAAGGAAGTCACCATTGTCAACAAGCAGGCAATCCGCCACTTCGGTCCGGGCTGCGGCAATTAATGTTGCGGTGCGCGCCAGGCCCAGCCGGGCATCCTCACGATCTGCGTAATAGTCATAGCCCATCAGATGGACATGCAAGTCTGTGGTCGCGAGAATGCGCAGCACCATATCGGGGCCGCTTGACCGGGAAACGGGCACTGACATGCTGAAGGCGGTATCTCCAGGCTGAAATCACGGGCCAAGCGCGGGGGCAGATTAAGCGATCTGTGGGGTTGTTCAAATCAACCTGCCACGGAACATCTGAGCGATTTACGCATGTTCGAGCAGAATCTGTCAATTCGTGATCGGAAAAGATATTGGCACAAGATATAATTTAGAGTTCGGTATTCATTGGCATTATCGGCGCGGCGGCTGCCATCCATCTTCTGGCGGGCTTGGCCTTGGCGGCATGGCGGGCTATCTCTTGGCGGCGCGTCACTTTGGCGCAGGACCCGGGAGAGCAGAATGCAAATCGCGGAAACGGTGACTTTTGCCGCAGCCGGCCCGGACCGTGCCGCCCATCTGCGCGGCGATACCGATCGCATGGCCGCGCTGCTGGCCACGGGCAAGGTGCTGCCGCTTTGGCGTGGCAAGGTGCTGATGCGGGATGAAAGCGCGCTTGGCTGGCTGGCCGAAGGTCATGCGGCGCTGGCCCATGGGCGTTCTGCGATCTTTCTGGGACTGGATACCGGGGGCGCGGCATGGTTTGCGCGCGACATCTCGGACTGGTCGCCCGAAGCAGGTGCCGAAGCGGTGGAGCACGGGTTCTTCGATCCGTCGGTACAGGCCCATCCAGCGCTTCCAGATCATCTGGGTTTCCACGAATTGCGGGGCGTGATGACGGCGCTTTCGCCCGAGGAGGCGGCGCTGGCCGCAACCGCGCGCGCCGTGCTGCACTGGCATCGCAGCCATGCCTATTGCGCGACCTGTGGCCATGCCTCCGACATGGTGATGGCGGGCTGGCAGCGGTCATGTCCGGGCTGCGGCGCGCAACATTTCCCACGCACCGATCCGGTGGTCATCATGCTGGTGACGCAAGGCAACCGCACGTTGCTCGGCCGTTCTTCAGGCTGGCCCGAGGGCATGTATTCCTGTCTTGCAGGCTTTGTGGAACCGGGCGAAAGCCTCGAATCCGCCGTGCGCCGTGAGGTGCTTGAGGAAACCGGGGTCCAGATCGGTCCGGTGCGCTATCTGGCCAGCCAGCCCTGGCCCTTCCCGGCATCCCTGATGATCGGCTGTGCGGCCGAGGCGACAAGCGAGACCATCACCCTTGATCCGGCTGAGCTGGAGGCTGCGATGTGGTGTTCGCGTGAAGATCTGCTTGCCGCCCATGCCGGGCAGCGCGAGGATCTGAAACTACCGCGCAACGGATCAATTGCGCATTTTTTGCTGACAAACTGGCTTGCAGACCGGCTGGATTGAGGGGAAAACTGGTGCCCGACAGCAAGGCGGCCCGATTGCAGGGGCAAGCCTGACCCATTGGCCAGGAGCGGACCCCTATGAAACTGAGCACCCGCGAAGATATCGAAGCCCCGCTGGCCTTTGTCTTTGACAGCTTCGCCGACACCGAAGGTTGGGAACGTGCGGCGCTGCGGCGCGGTGCCGAAGTGACCCGCACCGACCGCCTGCAGGGTTTCGGGCCCGGCATGGCGTGGAACGTGGGCTTCCTCTATCGCGGCAAGATGCGTCGCATCTCGGTGAAGCTCGCGGCCGTAGACAAGCCGAATGCCCTGACATTCCAAGGCTTTGGCAAGATGGTCGATGCCGAGGTAAAGGTGGATTTCGTGGAGATGTCAGCCCGGCGCACGCGCGTCACCCTGGGCGTTGAGGTCAAGCCGCGCAATCTGGCGGCGCGGGTCTTCCTGCAATCCATGAAACTTGCGCGCGGCAAGATCGACCGCAAGTTCGAGGCGCGTGTCGGCGCGCTGTGCAACGAGATCGAAGAGCGTTACCGCGCACAGGCCCGCGCCTGAAAGCGCGGCTGATATCCTGAGATGAGGCCCGCGCAACCGGGCACCTTCCGCCGATGGCGGCGGGGCCTGACGGCCCCCCGCCTGAACCAGCAGCTCAGGCCTGACCACCGATGCCCGCTGCCCCCTCGCGTTCCAACGCGGCGGGGTAGACGCCCAGAATGTTCATGTGGCTGGTGAAATAGCGCAGCTCTTCCAGGGCCCGCGCAACATTGGCATCCTGCGGATGGCCCTCGATATCGGCATAGAACTCGGTCGCGGTGAAGCTGCCGCCGACCATATAGCTTTCCAGCTTGGTCATGTTCACACCATTGGTGGCAAAGCCGCCAAGCGCCTTGTAAAGCGCGGCCGGAATGTTGCGCACCCGGAAGGTGAAGGTCGTCATCATCCGCGCGGCGCGCCGGGTATGATCGCCGTCGCGGCTCATCACCAGAAAGCGGGTGGTGTTGTTCGCGTGATCCTCGATATGGCGGGCCAGCACGTCCAGGCCGTAGATCTCGGCCGCCATTTCACTGGCCAGTGCCGCGCGGGCCGGGTCACGCGCCTCGGCGGTTTCGCGGGCGGCGCGGGCATTGTCGGAGCTGACCCGCCCCTTGATGTCATGCGCACGCAGAAAGCCCGCGCATTGCGGCAGGATCACCACATGGCCATAGGCCTCGCGCACATCTTCCAACTTGCCACCCTTGATGCCCAGCAGGTTCACATGCACCCGCACAAAGGCCTCGTCCACGATATGAAGCCCTGCATTGGGCAGCAGACTGTGGACATCGGCCACGCGACCATAGGTTGAGTTTTCAACGGCAAGGCAGCCCAGATCGACCTCACCCGCGCGGGTCATCTCTACCACATCTTCAAAGGTGGTGCAGGGAACGGGTTCAAAGCCCGGTCGTGCCTGCGCACAGGCCTGATGGGAATAGGCGCCTAGTTCGCC
The DNA here is from genome assembly GCF_008973825.1 of Gemmobacter serpentinus. Taxonomy (GTDB): domain Bacteria; phylum Pseudomonadota; class Alphaproteobacteria; order Rhodobacterales; family Rhodobacteraceae; genus Gemmobacter; species Gemmobacter serpentinus. The sequence goes on from NZ_WCHR01000003.1 coordinate 30,457, forward strand.
CTGGAACGCGATACGTCCTGCCATGATGTCACACTCCGCAGCCAAATCACCGCAATTGGCCTCTTTGTCGCGCTACTACACCTTGAAAAAGGGGGGGGGAAGCGGATAGAAGCCGATCAGCTACATGCCAAGAACGGGACGCGACATGTTCGACACGATGACACTCACCAAGGGGACGGGCGCAGTCTGCGGGTCTTTGCTCGCGTTTTTGCTGTTGAGCTGGGCCGGCACGAGTCTCTACTCGATGAGCGGTGGCGGCCATGGCGGCGAGGAAACCCAGTCCTATGTCATCGAGGTTGCCGCAGCCGAGGGTGGTGATGCTGCCGCAGCCGATGCAGGCCCCGCCTTCGCAGAAGTCTATGCCACCGCCGATGCCGCCAAGGGCGAGAAGGTCTTTGCCAAGTGCAAGGCCTGCCACAAGGTGGATGGCAGCGATGGCACCGGCCCGCATCTGAACGGTGTGGTGGATCGTGCCAAGGCCTCGGTCGCGGGCTTCGGCTATTCCGACGCCCTCAAGGCAATGGCCGCCGATCACTGGACGCCGGAAAATCTGGAAAAGTTCCTGACCAACCCGAAAGGCTATATGCCGGGCACCAAGATGTCCTTCGCGGGGCTGCCCAAGGTTCAGGATCGCGCCGACCTGATCGCCTGGCTGGCACAGCAGCAATAAGCGTCGGCAGATATCCCGGGGTTGATCCCGGATCGGAAAGGCCGCCTTTTCAGGCGGCCTTTGTATTTTGCGCCCTGATCGTCTGCTTGGCCTTGTTTTCACGGTGCTTTCACCGCGCTTTCACGGAATCGCGCCTTGAGGGGGCACGATTTTCCGCTAGTCTCGGTCCATAGCATCCGAAGACAGGAGACGCTTCATGGCGCACCACCCGACCCGCCGTTCTGCCCATGCCGCCACGCGTGCGGCCCGTCTTGAGGACCGGGGGCTTTCGGATCGCGGGCAGGGGATGGCGGCAGGGATCGTTCTGGCCGGCGCGGCGCTACTGGCGCTGGCCGCGTTTACCACCGCCAGCCGTGCCGATGCGGTGATGGTGTCGCATGGCATCTCCACCTTTGGGGATCTGAAATACCCGGCTGATTTCAAGCATCTGGATTATGTGAACCCGGATGCGCCCAAGGGCGGCGAGATCAGCGAATGGACGATGGGGGGCTTTGACAGCATGAACCCCTTCACCGTGAAGGGGCTGGCGGGTGCCTTGTCGACCGTCATGCTGGAGCCGATCATGACCGGCACCTCGGATGAGATCGGATCGGCCTATTGTCTCGTCTGTGCCACCATCGAATATCCCGAAAGCCGCGACTGGGTGATCTTCAACCTGCGCCCCGAGGCAAAATTTTCGGACGGCACGCCCCTGACCGCCGATGACGTGATGTTCTCCTATCAGACATTGCTGGAAAAGGGCCTGTCGGATTTCCGCACGGTGCTGGCGCAGCAGGTCGAGGGGGCCGAGGTGCTGGATCCGCATCGGATCAAGTTCACCTTCAAGCCGGATTTCCCCAAGCGCGACCTGATTCAAGAGGTCGGAGGACTGCCGGTTCTGTCCAAGGCACAGTTCGAGCGCGACAAGCTGGACCTCGAGAGCGCGACCTTGACGCCCTATATCGGCTCTGGTCCCTATATGTTCGACCGGATGGAGGTGGGCCGCACGCTGGTTTACAAGCGCAACCCGGATTACTGGGGGGCTACGCTGCCGATCAATGTGGGGCGCAGCAATTTCGATACCATCCGGCTGGAATACTTCGCCGACAGTGCGGCCGCGTTTGAGGCGTTCAAGTCGGGCGTCTACACCTTCCGCAATGAAAATTCTGCCAAGCAATGGTCGACCGCCTATGATTTTCCGGCGATCACCAAGGGCTATGCGGTGAAGGCAGAGCTGCATTCGGGTGCCAAGGCCTCGGGTCAGGCCTTCCTGATCAATCTGCGGCGCGAAAAGTTTCAGGACCCCCGCGTGCGCGAGGCCGTGGGCCTGATGTTCAACTTTGAATGGTCGAACCAGACGCTGTTCTATGGGCTTTACGACCGGGTCGAATCCATCTGGGAAAACACCTGGATGGAGGCCAAGGGCACGCCCGGCCCGGAAGAGATCGCGGTCTTGCAGCCGCTGGTGGATGCCAAGCTGCTGCCCGCATCGATCCTGACCGATGAAGCCGTGCTGGCACCTGTCTCGGGTGCGCGCCAGCTGGATCGTGGCAATCTGCGCCGTGCTTCCGCACTGCTGGACGCGGCGGGCTGGGAGGTCGGCGCGGATGGGCTGCGCCGTAATGCCAAGGGCGAGGTGCTGCGGATCGAACTGCTGAACGACGATTCCGCCTTTGACCGCGTGATCAATCCCTTTGTCGAGAACCTGCGCGCGCTTGGCATTGATGCGGCCAATGTGAAGGTCGATCCGGCGCAGATGGAAAACCGCACCCGGCCGCCGAATTATGATTTCGATCTGATTACCGGCAATGCGCGCTCCACCTATATCTCCGGGGCGGAACTGAAGCAGTTTTTCGGCGGTGCGACGGCGGACGATTCCGCCTTCAACCTGATGGGGTTGAAAAGCCCGGCAGTGGATAAGCTGATCGATCAGGCCATTGCCGCCAAGACCCGCGATGAGCTGACCTATATCACCATGGCACTGGACCGTGTGCTGCGCGCGGAACGGTTCTGGATCCCGCAATGGTATAAGGCCAGTCATACCGTGGCCTATTACGACCTGTTCGGTCACCCCGAAGCCTTGCCCGACTACGCACTGGGCGAAATGGATTTCTGGTGGTATGACGCCGAAAAGGCCGCGCGGCTGAAGGCCGAAGGCGCGATCCGATAAGTCGGCCCATCAAGGGCCCGGGCAGAACAACGACAACAGGCTGACGCACGCCATGGGTGCCTATATCCTTCGCAGGCTGCTGCTGATCATCCCGACATTGCTCGGGATCATGGTGATCAACTTCACGCTGACGCAATTCGTGCCCGGTGGACCGATCGAGCAGATCCTTGCCCAGCTGGACGGCGACGGCGATGCCTTCAGCGCAGTCTCGGGCAGTGGCGGTGATCCCGGTGGCGGTGGTCAGGGCGGACAGGGCGATTACATCGGCGCGCGTGGCCTGCCGCCGGAATTCATCGACCAGCTGGAGGTGCAGTTCGGTTTCGCCCGCATTGTCTGCGCAGATGGGTTTACCGGCACGCCCAGTCTGCGCGCCGCAGAATGCCACAAGGAGAAGATCGGCGCGGTCGAACGCTTCTTCATCATGATGGGCAATTACCTGACCTTCAATTTCGGCGAAAGCTACTTCCATTCCAAGGGCGTGATGGAACTGGTGGTGGAGAAAATGCCGGTCTCGATCTCGCTGGGTCTGTGGTCGACGCTGATCGCCTATATGGTCTCGATCCCGCTGGGGATCCGCAAGGCGGTGCGCGATGGCAGCGCCTTTGATACCTGGACCTCGGGCGTCATCATCGTGGGTTATGCCATCCCCGGCTTCCTGTTTGCAGTGCTGCTGATGGTGGTCTTTGCCGGGGGCACCTATTACCAATGGTTCCCGCTGCGCGGCCTGACCTCGGACAATTGGTCCAGCCTCAGCCTTTGGGGCAAGGTCACGGATTACGCCTGGCATATGGTGCTGCCGATCACGGCCTCCACCATCGCAAGTTTCGCAACCATGACGCTGCTGACCAAGAACAGCTTCCTTGATGAAATCCGCAAGCAATATGTGATGACCGCCCGCGCCAAGGGCTTGTCGGAATCTCGGGTGCTTTACGGCCATGTCTTCCGCAATGCGATGCTGATCGTGATCGCGGGCTTCCCGGCACTTTTTGTGGCGGTGTTCTTTGGCGGATCGATGATCATCGAGACGATCTTTTCACTGGATGGTCTGGGCCGGCTTGGCTTTGAGGCGGCGGTCAAGCGCAACTACCCGGTGCTGTTCGGCACGCTTTACGCGTTTTCGCTGCTGGCGCTGCTGGTCGGCATCCTGTCAGACCTGATGTATGTGCTGATTGATCCGCGCATCGATTTCGAGAAGCGGGGGTAAGCGCGATGGCCCTTTCGCCCCTGAACCAACGCCGCTGGCGCAACTTCAAGGCCAATCGCCGGGCCTTCTGGTCGCTATGGCTGTTCACCCTGCTGTTCGGCCTGTCGCTGTTTGCCGAGGTGCTGGCGAATGACAAGCCGCTGCTGGTCAGCCACAAGGGCGAATATTACACGCCCTTCCTGAAGTTTTACCCCGAAACTGCCTTTGGCGGCGATTTCCGCACCGAAGCCGCCTATCGCGACCCGGAGGTGCAATGCCTGATCGTCGCGCAGGGGGCCGAGGCCTGCTGGGACGACCCTGAGGGCATTCTGGCCGAGGCGCAATCGGGCACAGTTGAAGGGCAGGCGATTGAGGCGGGCTGGATCCTCTGGCCTCCGATCCCCTATAGCTACAACACGATCAATGATATCGGCCGCGCGGCCCCGTCGCCGCCCGATGCGCAGCATTGGCTGGGCACCGATGATACCGCGCGCGATGTGCTAGCACGGGTGATCTATGGCTTCCGCCTGTCGATCCTGTTTGCGCTGATCGTGACGGCGTTGACCTCGGTCGTCGGCATCACCGCGGGCGCGGTGCAGGGCTATTTCGGCGGCTGGGTCGACCTGATCTTCCAGCGCGTGATCGAGATCTGGAGCGCGACCCCCACGCTTTATGTGATCATCATCGTGGCCGCGATCTGGCGGATGAACTTCTGGTTGCTGGTTGCGCTGATGGTCGCCTTTGGCTGGACCTCGCTGATTGGCGTGGTGCGGGCCGAGTTTCTGCGCGCCCGCAACTTTGAATATGTCCGCGCGGCGCGGGCGCTTGGTGTGCCGGATCGGGTGATCATCTTCCGCCATGTGCTGCCCAATGCCATGGTCGCCACCCTGACCATGTTGCCCTTCATCGTCACCGGCACAATCGGAACGCTGGCCATGCTGGATTTTCTGGGCTTCGGCCTGCCCGCCTCGGCACCGTCGCTGGGGGAACTCACGCAACAGGCCAAGGACAATCTGCAGGCACCCTGGCTGGCCTTTACCGCCTTTTTCACCTTCGCCCTGATGCTGTCGCTGCTAGTCTTTATCTTTGAAGGCGTGCGCGATGCGTTTGACCCGCGAAAGACGTTCCGATGAGCGCGACCATGTCTGAAACCGTGCTGTCGGTTGAAAACCTGAACATCCGCTTCCGGCAGGATGGCCGCATCATCCATGCGGTGAAGGGCGTGAGCTTTGACGTGGCCAAGGGCGAGACGGTGGCGCTGGTCGGCGAAAGCGGATCGGGCAAATCAGTCACCGCCCTGTCCACCGTGCGGCTGCTGGCCGACAATGCCAGCGTCGAAGGCACGATCCGCTATCGTGGGCGCGATATCGCAACGGCGTCAGAACGCGATCTGCGCGGCATTCGCGGCAATGATATCAGCTTCATCTTCCAGGAGCCGATGACCAGCCTGAACCCGCTGCATACGATCGAGACCCAGATTGCGGAAAGCCTTGCCTTGCATCAGGGCCTGTCGGGGGCACCTGCGCGGGCACGGGTGCTGGAGCTGCTGACCAAAGTTGGCATCCGCGATGCCGAAAGCCGGCTGACCGCCTATCCGCATGAGCTGTCGGGCGGGCAGCGCCAGCGGGTGATGATCGCAATGGCCTTGGCCAACGGGCCGGAACTTCTGATCGCGGATGAGCCGACCACCGCGTTGGATGTGACCATCCAGGCCCAGATCCTTGAGATGCTGGCCGATCTGAAGGCGCGCGAATGCCTGTCGATGCTGTTCATCACCCATGATCTGGGCATCGTGCGCCGCATCGCCGACCGGGTCTGCGTGATGAAGGACGGGCTGATCGTCGAGCAGGGCCGCACGAATGAAATCTTTGCCAATCCGCAGCATCCCTATACCCAAAAGCTGCTGGCGGCGGAACCTCAGGGCCGCGCGGGTCCCGTGCCCCCGGGCGCGCCGGTGGTGGTGGAGACCGAGGAGTTGCGGGTCTGGTTCCCGATCAAGACCGGCCTTCTGCGCCGGGTGACGGGCCATGTGAAGGCGGTCAACGGGGCCTCCATCTCGGTGCGCGCTGGTGAGACGCTGGGGATCGTCGGCGAAAGCGGGTCGGGCAAGACCACGCTGGCGCTGGCCATCATGCGGCTGATCCCGTCCACCGGGCGCATCGCGCTGCTGGGGCGCGACATATCCGGTCTGTCGGCCCGGGCGATGCGCGATCTGCGCCGCGATATGCAGATCGTGTTCCAGGACCCTTACGGATCGCTGTCCCCGCGCATGACGGTCGAGGAGATCATCGCCGAAGGCCTTGGCGTCCATGGCACCGAGCCGGGGCAGGACAAGCTCGCCATGGTTGCGAGCATCATGACCGAGGTCGGGCTCGATCCGTCGATGATGGGCCGCTATCCGCATGAATTTTCCGGCGGACAGCGCCAGCGCATCGCGATTGCCCGCGCGATGATCCTGCGCCCCAAGCTGGTGGTGCTGGACGAGCCGACATCGGCGCTGGACATGACCGTGCAGGTGCAGATCGTGGAATTGCTGCGCGATCTGCAACGCAAATGGGGCTTGGCCTATCTGTTCATCAGCCACGATCTGCGGGTGGTGCGGGCGCTGTCGCATAAGGTGATCGTGATGCGCGCGGGCGATGTGGTCGAGGCCGGCGAGGGCGCACAGATTTTTGAGGCCCCGCGCGAGGATTATACCCGAACCCTGCTGCGGGCGGCATTCGGCGAAGGAAGCCAGATTTGAAGATCCTTTTCATTCACCAGAATTTTCCGGGACAGTTCCTGCATCTGGCCCCGGCGATGCAGGCGCGCGGCCATGATTGCCTTGCGCTGACCGACCAGTCCAACACGCGCAATATCAGCATTCCGGTGGTGAAATACCGCCACAATGTTGCAGCACCCGATCCTGCCGCCTGCCGGTTGGGCCGCAATTACACACAGATGAGCGATCGTGGCGTGACGGTCGCGCGCGCCTGTATGCAACTGCGCGAACAGGGCTATCGCCCCGATGTGATCTTTGGCCATTCCGGTTGGGGCGAGACGCTGTTTCTGAAAGAGGTCTGGCCCGAGGCCAAGCTGCTGGTCTATTCCGAGTTTTACTATCGCGGCATGGGTGCCGATGTGGGGTTTGATCCCGAATTCGATCCGCCAAGTTTCGATCAGGTGATGATCGCCCAGGGGCGTGCGGCGCATCTGGGGCAGGCGCTGGTTCACGCCGATGCGGGCCTCAGCCCCACGAAATGGCAGGCCTCAACCCATCCGCCGACGCTGCGCGACAAGATCGAGGTGATCTTTGATGGCGTGAACACCGAGGTGATGAAACCAGATCCGAACGCGGTGCTGGAACTGCCAGATGGCGGTCCGACCTTGCGCGCGGGCGACGAGGTTCTGACCTTCGTGAACCGCAATCTCGAACCTTATCGGGGCTATCACAGCTTCATGCGGGCACTGCCTGCGGTGATGGCAGAACGCCCCAATGCGCAGGTGGTGATCGTCGGCGGCAATGAGGTGAGCTATGGCCGCGCCGCGCCGAATGGCCAAAGCTGGAAGGATATCTTCCTGTCCGAAGTGCGCGATCAGCTGGATCTGAGCCGGGTGCATTTCATCGGCAAGGTGCCCTATCCGACTTTTGTATCGATGATGCAGGTCAGCCGGGTCCATGCCTACCTGACCTATCCTTTCGTCCTCAGCTGGTCGATGCTGGAGGCGATGAGCGCGGGCTGTCTGGTGGTCGGATCGCGCACCGCGCCGGTGCAGGAGCTGATCGAGGATGGCGTGAACGGGCGTCTGGTCGATTTCTTCGACGTGCCGGGCTGGTCGAAGATGCTGACCAAGGCGCTGGCCCGCCCCGACCGTTTCACCGAGATGCGCCGCGCCGCGCGTGAGACGATCCTGCAGGGCTATGATCTGCAAACGGTCTGCCTGCCGCGCATGGTGCGTTGGGTCGAAAGTTTCAGCCCTGCGCAGGGCTGACCCTCAATACCACTTGGCGACGGGCGGAAGGCTCATCAGCACCGCATCGGCATTATGGCCGGTTTCCAGCCCGAATTTCGTGCCGCGATCATAGACCAGATTATATTCGGCATAGAGGCCGCGATGGCGTAACTGCGTCTCGCGGTCGTCGTCTGATGCCGGTGTTCCCAACCGGCGTTCGGTGACGGGCAGAAAGGCCTTCAGGAAGGCGCGGCCGACATCCTGGGTGAAGGCAAAATCCGCCTCCCAGTCGCCGGTGTTCAGATCATCATAGAAGATGCCGCCGACACCACGGGCACGGCCGCGATGCGGGATGAAGAAATACTCATCCGCCCAGGCCTTGAAGCGGGGGTAATACTCCGGCGCATGGGCATCGCAGGCGGCTTGCAGCGCCGCATGGAAATGCGCGGTATCCTCGGCATATTCGATGCAGGGGTTCAGATCGGCCCCGCCGCCGAACCACCAGGCATGGGGGGTCCAGAACATGCGGGTGTTCATATGCACTGCCGGGCTATGCGGGTTCTGCATATGGGCAACAAGGCTGATGCCGCTGGCCCAGAAGCGCGGGTCGTCTGCCATGCCGGGCACCCCGCGCGCGGCCATGGCCTTTTGCGCCTTGTCCCCCAGCGTGCCATGCACGGTGGAGATATTGACGCCGACCTTTTCAAAGACCGCGCCACCCCGCATCACGCTCATGATGCCGCCACCGCCATCATTGTCGCGGTGGGTTGGCGTGACCTCAAACCGTCCCGCCGCGGCACCGCCAAAGCGGGTCTCCAGCCCCTCAAAGGCGGTGACGATCTCCTGGCGCAGATCTGCGAACCAATGCGCGGCGCGGGCCTTGTGGTCATCCATGCTTCGTCTTCCTCAAAGTGCAGGCGTCAATGGACGGGGGTCAATGTGCCGGTGTCGGCACGACATCCAGCAGGCTGCGCCCACCATCCACCGTGATGACTTGGCCGGTGATGAAGGCCGCCGCATCGGATGCCAGGAATTGCGCGGTTTCCACAATTTCCGACGCCGCAGCGATCCGGCCGAGTGGCGTGCCCCGAAGGATCGTCTCGCGGTAATCGGGGGCCTCTTTCAACTGGGTCTGAAGGCTTGCGCTCATGACCGACCCTAAGGCCAGCGCATTGACGCGGATGCCTTTGGGGGCCAGCGCCAGCGCCATGGCACGGGTCATCTGGTCGATGGCGGCGCAGGCGATGGAATAGGCCATCAGCTCTGGCCGGGTCTGGCGGGCGGCGATGGAGGACAGGTTGATGATCGCGCCGCCGCTGTCTCCTTGCGCGATCATGCGCTTGGCGGCCAACTGGCTGATGCGCAGGCTGGTCATCAGGTTCTGTTGCAGCATCGCCTCCACCCCGTCTTCCTCGATACAGAGCGGATCGGACAGGACGGTCTGGCGCGAGGCATTCACAAGGATATCGACGCGTTCGAACGCGTCCATCGTGGCGGAAAGCAGGTTGGTGATGGCAAGTTTCTGGCGCAAATCGCCCGCGAACATGCGCAGCGACCCTTCTGCCCGGGCCTCTTCGCCGATCTCGGCCTCCAGCCGGGCCTCGTCCATATCCGCGAACATCACATTCGCGCCCTTGTCGACGAAATGCCGCGCAATCGCGAGGCCAAGCCCGTTGGCCGCGCCGGTGACAATGGCGGTCTTGCCCTGAAGGGAAAGCGACATGGGGGGCCTTTCTGCCTCAGCGGCTGCGAATGGGATAGGCGGCGCGGGTCACGCGGAAGGCACCGTCACCGCCGATCTCTTCGATCTCGCGGAAGGCGGCGCGCAGGGCGGCGTCATAGGGCAGATGGCGGTTCGCCACGAGCCAGAGCGTGCCATCAGGGGCCAGCATCTTGCGCGCCGCTTGCAGGAAGGCGAGGCCAAGCGCGGGATCGGCATCGCGCCCGGTATGGAAGGGCGGGTTGCAGACCACGGCCCCTGCCAGATGCGGCACCTGCCATACTGTGGCATCGGCCCAATGGAACTGGGCGCGCGCATCGGTGACGTTGAGGCGGGCACAATCCAGCGCCGCCTTTTCGGCCTCGACCAGATGCAATTCCTTCACGCCATCACGGGTCAGGATATGCTGCGACAGATAGCCCCAGCCCGCGCCCAGATCGACGACACGCGAGGGCAGCTTGGCGGGCAGGGCGGTGGCCAGCAGCGCCGATCCCCGATCCGGCCCATCGGCTGAGAACACGCCAGGCAGGGTGGTGAAGCCATCCACCTGTGCGGGCCGCGCTGCCCAATCCGCCAGCGCATCACTGGCGGGAAAGACAAAGACCTTGCCATGCGCCTTGGCCTGCGCCTCGCCGACCGGACCGCGCGCGCGCAGGTCCTTGTAGATCGCATCGACCCCGTCGGTCTTTTGTCCATCCACCAGCACCGGGGCCCCGGGGGGCAGTGCCGCACAGGCGGCGGCCAGCATCGCCCGCGCCTCGGCCTTGGCGCGCGGCAGGCAGATCACGGCGGCGGCGATGTCTTCGGGCAGATCGGTCGCGCAGGTCAGACCGCGGGCGGTGAAATGATCGAAATCCGGTTTGAAGCCGGTCACGACCACAACCCGTTCGCGGGGCAGGGGGGACAGATCATCGCCCGCGCGCGGGCGCATCACGGCAATCGGGCCGGTCTCGGGCAAAACGAAGGCTGCGCTGTCAAGCGCAAGGGAAAGGCGGGTGGCGCGCATATATTGCGAGTGCGGGGTCTGTCCCCGTCACTCTTTCTCCATAGTGCATTGCAGGGGGTGCTGATGGCGGCGGGCGAAATCCATCACCTGCGCCACCTTGGTCTCGGCCACCTCGAAGGAGAAGACGCCGACGACGGCGAGGCCCTTCTTGTGGACGGTCAGCATGATCTCGAAGGCTTGCGCGTGATTCAGGCCGAAGAAGCGTTCCAGAATATGCACGACGAATTCCATCGGCGTGTAATCATCGTTCAACAGCATGACCTTGTAGAGCGGCGGGCGCTGTGTGCGCGGCTTCGCTTTGGCAAGGATCGAGGTTTCCGATCCATTGCCGTTCTCATTCTCCGAATTCATCATCGGGCGAAGGGACAAGGGCATTCTCCGGTTGGGCGCGGAATCGGCATGGGTGTGCGGCGCGATTATAGCGCAGATCGCCGGAACGAAAAGAGGCTGGCGAAAATGCTGCCTTTCCGGCAGGGTCCGGTCATGACCCAGATCCGCCTTATCGGCTTTGATGCCGACGACACCCTTTGGCAGAACGAGACCTTCTTCCGGCTGACGCAGGATAGGTTCGAGGCCCTCTTGGCCGATTATGCCGCCCCCGACCATCTGCATGAGCGGTTGATTACGGCCGAGCGGCGCAATGTCGGCCAATATGGGTTCGGCGTAAAAGGGTTCGTGTTGTCGATGATCGAAACCGCCATCGAGGTGACGGAGGGCCGGGTGCCCGCGACCGTCATTGCCGAGCTGATGGCGGCCGGGCGCGAGATGCTGGCCCACCCGATCCACCTGCTGCCCCATGCGCGCGAGGCGGTGCAACTGGCCGCAGACCGGGGCGCGCGGGTTGTGCTGATCACCAAGGGCGACCTGCTGGACCAGGAACGCAAGCTGGCGCAATCGGGCCTGGGCGATCTGTTCCACGCGGTGGAGATCGTCAGTGACAAGCGCGCCGAGGTCTATGCGCGGCTGTTCCAGCGCCATGGCGTGACCGGCGCTGATGCGATGATGCTGGGCAATTCGCTGAAATCCGATGTACTGCCGGTGATCGAGACCGGCGGCTGGGGGGTGCATGTGCCACACGCGCTGACCTGGGCGCTGGAACATGCCGAGGCACCGCTGGATCATCCACGCTTTGCCGAATTGCCCGATCTGTCGGGGCTTGCCGATTTGCTGGCGCGGCTGGACCCTTGATCTTGTGTCTGGGTCGCACAATACATGCGGAATTTGCCCATATTTTGTGCCTATGCATGAATGTCACATGCTAACTGTGCCGAATTTATGGGGTTTTCGCCCATGGTCGGCCATGTTACCCTTGCCTTCAAAGCCCCGAGAACAGGGGCGGTCCAGAGGCAGATTTTCGAAGGCAAGGGGTAGCGACGTGGTTTCGCGACTTGAGCGGTTTCTCCGCAATTTTGCGCTGCTGGCCACTTTTGTGGTGATTGCGGCCTGTTCGGCCAGTAAGCCGACGCCCTCGGGCGCCGCGCCTTATGCAGCCTATGTGATGGATGCCCGCACCGGGGAAACCATCTACGAATCCAATGCGAATGCGCGGCTTCACCCCGCCTCGCTGACCAAGATGATGACGCTCTATATCGCGTTCGAGGCGATTGAACGGGGCGAGATCAGCCTTGATACGATGGTGACGATCTCCAAACACGCCGCTGCGGAACCGCCGTCGCGGTTGGGGCTGAAGCCGGGTCAGCGCATCGCGCTGCGGCACCTGATCCGGGCAGCGGCGATCAAATCCGCCAATGATGCGGCCACCGCCATCGGTGAAGCTGTGGGTGGATCGGAAGAGAAATTCGCGGCCCGGATGAACCGCACCGCCAAGGCCATCGGCATGTCGAATACGACTTTCGCCAATGCCAACGGGCTGACCCGCAAGGGCCATCTGTCGACTGCACATGACATGTCGATCCTGGGGAGAAGGCTGTTTTATGATTTCCCGCAATATTACAACATCTTCTCGCGTCGCGAGACCGATGCGGGCGTGACCGACGTGGTTTCGACCAACCGCCGTTTCCTTGACGCCTACAAGGGGGCTGACGGCATCAAGACCGGCTTCACCAATGCGGCAGGGTTCAACCTGACGGCTTCGGCGGAACGCAATGGCGTGCGCATCATCGCCACCGTTTTCGGGGGAACTTCTACCGCGCAGCGCAATGCTAAGGTGGCGGAGCTGCTGGATCTGGGCTTTGCCTCGGTGAAACCCGGCAAGAAGGTGGCCCCTGTCGGCTTGCCGCCGGTGCAGGCGCAGCCTGATCCGGTCGAGGATCCGGCGCTGGTGGCCGAGGCCACGCTGCCGGGGGCGCGCGAAGTGGGGGCCAAGACGGTGCGGGTGAGTGGCCTTGTCGCATCCTCGCCGCGTCCGCGCGCGCGGCCTGCACAGGCTGCGGTGGCACAGGTGGCTGCGGCGCCCGCAGCGAGCGATGGCTCTGACCCGATTGCCGAGATGATCGCGGCCGAGGTGGCGGTGAATGCCATGCAGGATGATATCTTTGGCGCATTGGCCGAGGCGACCGGGGGCGAAATGCCCGCGCCCGCCATGCAGCTGGCGGCAGCGCCGATGATTGATGATGGCAGCGTGATGTCGCTGGCCGCGATGGTGCCCAGCCCGCAGGCCCGCCCGGAACCGGAGCCTGAACATGTGCCGGTCGTCATCCATACCGCGACCCCTGCGGGTGGCGAGGTGGTGGCGGCACTGGTGGAGCCAACCCCGGTCGAGGTGGTCACCCGCATTTCCACATCTGGCGGGCGGCATTGGGGCGTCAATATCGGGCGTTTCCCCAGCCGGGTCGCCGCCGAACGCGCGCTGACCACCACCATGCTTGAGGAAAGCGCCACCCTGAATGAATCGTTGCGCAAGATCGTGCAGCGCAATAGCGGCTTCGACGCGAATTTCATGGGGCTGAGCCAGAAACAGGCCGAGCTTGCCTGCCTGCGTCTCCAGGCGCGCGGCACCCAGTGCTTTGCCATCGGACCGTGACGGCCAGACCGGCCGCCTGAAGCCAGACTGGTAGATTGAAGCCAGACCTGCAGCTTGAACTTGATCTGACCTCCGGGCAGGGTGATCCCCTGACCCGGAGGTTTTCGTTTCATGGACTATGTCTTTCCGCCAACCGCACCACCCAGTCTGGCCGTTCTGGGGCAATCTGCGCGGTTCCCGTTACGCCGCATCTTCTGTGTCGGGCGCAACTATGCCGAACATGCCCGCGAGATGGGACATGACCCGGATCGGGAGCCGCCCTTCTTCTTCACGAAGCCTGCCGATGCGCTGGTGGTAAGCGGCGCGACCATCCCCTATCCGCCGCAAACCGAGGATCTGCACTTTGAGGCAGAGTTGGTGGTGGCCATTGGCAAGGGCGGCGCGGATATCGCGGTGGATCGGGCGCTGGATCATGTCTTTGGCTATGCGGCGGGCAATGATCTGACCCGGCGCGACCTGCAGGCGGCGGCCAAGGCCGCGCGCAGGCCGTGGGACATGGCCAAGGGGTTTGATCGGTCGGCTGTGGTCGGGGCGATCCATCCGGGGCAGGCGGTGCCGCAGGGGGTGATCCGATGCATCGTGGCAGGCGCCACGCGGCAGGAGGCGGATCTGTCGACCATGATCTGGCCGGTCGCCGATGTGATCGCCTATCTGTCCAGCCTCGTCCGGCTGGAGGCGGGCGATCTGATCATGACTGGCACGCCTGCGGGCGTCGGTGCCTTGCAGCGCGGCGAGACCTGCGTGGTGGAGATTGAGGGGCTGTCGCCTGCCACCGTCACCATCGCCTGAGACATAAGGCCCGCACCATTGTCCGGCGGGATCAGCCCGGCAGTATCGTCTTGCAGCGCGGCGAGACCTGCGTGGTTAAGGTAGCGGAGCTTTCCCTCGCCACCATGACCATCGCTTGATCTATAGGGCCCGGCAGCATCTCCTGACAGATCACGCCTGAATCCGGGCCTGATGTAACAAGCCGCTGCTATCGCCGGATCAAGCGGGTCCGCAATGGAAAAGGCCCGGAGACAAACCCCGGGCCTTCTAGGTTTCCATTCAGCTGCGAGACGGGAGGAGGGGCCCCGCAGCCGGATGGAGATCAGTAGTGATAGGCGCGTTCGCCATGCGAGGTCAGGTCCAGACCTTCGCGCTCGGCCTCAGGGGCGGGACGCAGGCCACCGAAGATCGCGCCGACGATCTTGAAGAGGATGTAAGACATGACTGCACACCAGACGATGGTGATACCGACGGCGAGAACCTGATAGGTCACCTGCTCCATCATGCCACGCTCACCGGCGAAGCCCTGACCACCCAGCGACGGGGCGCAGAAGATGCCTGCACCGACCGCGCCGATGATGCCACCGATGCCGTGGATGCCGAAGACGTCGAGGCTGTCATCATAGCCGAGCTTGTTCTTCACCACGGCCACGAAGTAGTAGCAGGCTGCCGAGGCAATCGCGCCGAGGAAGATCGCGCCCACCGGGCCGACAACGCCAGCCGCCGGGGTGATCGCGACCAGACCGGCCACCATGCCCGAGGCACCACCCAGCATCGAGGCTTTGCCGCGTGCCAGATATTCCACGACGATCCAGCCCAGGATGCCGCCAGCGGTTGCGGTGAAGGTGTTGATCATCGCAAGGCCTGCGGTGGTCGAGGCACCCAGTGCCGAACCGGCGTTGAAACCGAACCAGCCGACGAACAGGATCGAGGCACCAACCAGCGTCAGGGTCAGCGAGTGGGGGGCCATGTTTTCTTTGCCGTAGCCGATACGCGGGCCGACAACGATGGCACCGACAAGGGCTGCAACACCGGCATTGATGTGCACCACGGTGCCACCGGCGAAGTCAAACACTTCCCAGCCGAAGAACAGGCCGTTTGCATCCCATGCCATATGGGCGATCGGGAAATAGACGATGGTCGCCCACAGCGCCACGAACAGCAGCACCGCGCCGAACTTGATGCGCTCGGCGAAGCCGCCGATGATCAGGGCAGAGGTGATGCAGACGAAGGTCATCTGGAACGAGATGAAGACATATTCGGGAATGGTGCCCGACAGCGTGTCCGGCGTGATGCCCGACAGGAACAGTTTGCCCAACCCGCCGAAATAGGCGCTTTCCGAGCCGCCGAAGGCGAAAGAATAGCCATAAAGGACATAGATCACCATGCACATCGCGGTGATGGCGGTGGTCTGCATCAGGATCGACAGCATGTTCTTGGTGCGCACAAGGCCACCGTAGAACAGTGCGACGCCGGGCAGGATCATGAACAGCACCAGCGCGGTGGAGATCAGCATCCAGGCGGTGTCGCCGGTATCCAGCGTGGGCGCGGCCTCGGCCACTTCCACGACAGCCTCGGTCGCTTCCTGCGCGAGCGCGGGCAAGGCCGCGAGCGACGCAAGCGCCGTCAGGCCAGAGAGTTTCATCAGGTTTTTCATGGTGTTGTCTTCCCCTTCCACCCTTGTTCGCTCAGAGCGCGTCGTCGTTGGTCTCGCCGGTGCGCACGCGCACGGCTTGCTCAACGTCCAGCACGAAGATCTTGCCATCGCCGATCTTGTCGGTGCGCGCCGTGGTGCGGATCGTCTCCACCACCTGATCCGCGAGGCTGTCGGCCACGACGATTTCAAGCCGCATCTTCGGCACGAAGTTCACGGCATATTCGGCCCCGCGATAGATCTCGGTATGGCCGGATTGAGAGCCGAAGCCCTTGATTTCAGTGACCATCATGCCGCGCACACCGATGGTGGTCAGCGCCTCGCGGACCTCCTCCAGCTTGAACGGCTTGATTGCTGCGATGATCAGTTTCACGTGCGTCCCCTTTTCTGGCAGACGGCCCGCGGACGAGCCTTGCGAGGCCAAGGAGGCGGGGATTGCCGCAGTTGCACAAGTTTTCGGCCTTCAGGAAAACCGGGGATTGAGCGATTGATGCACATCTTTTGCACAAATGGCGGGTGATGCCTAAATAATGGGCGGCATGGAATTGCGAATCGGCTTTTCGACCACTCCACATTCGCGACATCGCAGAGTAAGATTCCGTCAAAGTCGGGAAGATCCCGGCAAAACGATAATCGATGCAGGCGTGACGGGCATGAGTGGATCGGGAAAATGGGGTGCGCCCCTTGTTGCGGACAAACGCTATCGGGCGGCTGGAAAACCGGCAGGCAGCGGTGGCGGATCGGGTCGTGGCACACCACCGCCGAAAAAGCCTGCGGCGCAAAAAAGCAGCCCGCGCCGCGCCCGCCCGCCACGCAAGCACGGGCTGATCCTGACGCTGATCCTTGGGCTTGTGTCGCTGATCTGGCGCATCATCTGGGGCGTTGGCTGGCGTGTGACCGCGCTGATTGGTCTGATCGTGCTGGGGGCCAGCTTCTATTTCTATCAGCAATTGCCGCCGGTCAGCGGGCTGGTCGATGCGCGGGCGCGCGGCTCGGTGACCATGCTGGACCGTGACGGGCAGGTCTATGCCTGGCGCGGGGAAACCTTCGGCGGCATGATTACGTCGGATCATGTGTCGAAATACCTGCGCGAAGCGGTGGTCGCGACCGAAGACAAGCGGTTCTATGGCCATTTCGGGGTCAGCCCGCGCGGGATTGCCAGCGCCGTGCGCATCAACCTTTCGGAAGGACGTGGACCGCTTTCAGGCAATGGTGGCTCCACCATCACGCAGCAGGTGGCGAAACTCTTGTGTCTGGGCGTGGATTATGTGCCGTCTGAATGGCCGTCAGAGGCCGCCTATGAAGAAGACTGCCGTGCGGGTGGCGTCTGGCGCAAGGTCAAGGAGATCCCCTTCGCACTGGCGATGGAGGCCAAATATTCCAAGGCCGAAATCCTGACCATCTATTTCAACCGCGCCTATCTGGGTGCGGGGGCGCGCGGCTTTGAAGCCGCAGCGCAGCGTTACTTCGGCAAGTCGGCGGCCAATGTGACGGCGGCCGAGGCGGCTATGCTGGCGGGCCTGTTGAAAGCGCCGTCGCGCTATGCGCCGACCGGCAACCTGAAGCGCGCGCAGGACCGGGCCAATGTCATCATCGGCCTGATGGAAGAGCAGGGTTTTCTGACCAAGGCCGAGGCCGATCAGGCCCGCGCCAATCCGGCGCAATTGTCTGAAGCCGCGGCCAAGAATGCGGGCGGCTTCTTCGCCGACTGGGTCATGGAAAGCGGTCCGACCTTCTTGACCAAGGACACGACCGAGGATGTGATCATCCGCACCACGCTCGATCAGGCGATCCAGCGCAAGGCCGAGGCGGCTTTGGCCGATGTCTTTGCCACCAAGGTGAAAGAGGGGTCCGAGGCGCAGGCGGCCATTGTGGTGATGAGCGCGGATGGTGCCGTGCGTGCCATGGTCGGTGGCCGCAAGACCCAGGGTGCTGGCAGCTTCAACCGGGCGACGCAGGCGCTGCGCCAGACCGGATCGGTGTTCAAACCCTTCGTCTATGCGGCGGCGCTGGATCTGGGCTACAGCCCGCTGGATCTGATCGACGATTCGCCGCTGACCATCAACATCAAGGGCTCGGGGCCCTGGAGCCCGGAAAACTACGACAAGAAGTTCAAGGGGCCGGTCACGCTGGTGCAGGCCTTGGCGGAAAGCCGCAACATCCCCGCCGTGCGTCTGTCTGAGGCCGTGGGGCGCGATGTGGTGCGCACGGTTGCCTCGCAATTCGGGGTGAAAAGCGATCTGGCGGCGGGGCCCGCGCTGGCGCTTGGCGCATCGGAAAGCACGCTGCTGGAAATGACCGGCGCCTATGCGGGCATCCTGAATGGCGGGTCTTCGGTGCAGCCCTATGGTCTGGTCAGCCTGCAATTGCAGGGCGAAGAGACCGAGCTGATCGGCCAGGAGGGCGGAATTGGCGAACGCGTGATCCAGACCGAGGCCGCGCAGCAGTTGATCTATATGCTGACTCAGGTGATCCAGCGCGGCACCGGGGGGCGGGCAAAGCTGGGCGATGTGCCGGTGGCTGGCAAGACCGGCACCACAAATGCGGCGCGCGATGCCTGGTTCATCGGTTTTTCGGCGCATTATGTCGTGGGCGTCTGGATGGGCTATGACGACAATCGCCCGCTGGCCGGTGTGACTGGGGGCGGGCTGCCCGCCGAGATCTGGCACGAGGTCATGAAGCGGGTGCATGAAGGGGTGCCGGCCACGCCGTTGCCGATGCTGCCGCCGCAACCGCGTTCGGGCAATATTGCTGCGGGCCAGGGCGTTGGGGACGTCATCCCGTCTGGGAATATGGCCGGCGGCAATATGGGTGCCAATTCCGGCAATGTGCCAGGGGCCTGGGTGAATGGCGATGGTCAGCAACTCCAACCCGTGCCGCAGCCGCCGGCGCAAGGCAGCACCGGCGACCCGCTGCAGGATGCGCTGAACGAGGCGCTTGGCGTGACCAGCGGCGTTTACTGAAACAGCCGCAGGACAAGAGGGGCGATGAAGGCGGTCAGCACCGCGTTCATCCCCATGCCAAGGCCTGCAAAGGCCCCCGCGGTCGCATTCACCTGAAAGGCGCGCGCGGTGCCGATGCCATGGGCGGCCACGCCGGTGGCAAAGCCGCGTGCGCGCCAATCGCGGATGCGCAGCGCATTCAGCAGCGGTGTGGTGCAGATCGCGCCGATGATCCCGGTCAGGATCACCAGCACGGCGGTCAGCGTGGGCGATCCGCCCAGTTGATCCGATATGCCAAGCGCCACGGGTGCGGTCGCCGATTTCGGGGCGAGGGATGCCAGAATCTCACCCTTGATCCCGAAGGCTGCGGCGATACCAAGGGCCGAGACGACTGCGACCGTCGATCCGGCCAGCAGCGCGGCCAGCAATGGCAAGGCCGCGCGGCGCACATGGCCCAGATTGTCCCAAAGCGGCAGGGCAAGCGCGACTGTCGCGGGGCCCAACAGGAAATGCACGAATTGCGCGCCCTCGAAATAGACGGGGTAAGGCGTTCGGGTTACCCAGAGCAGGCCCGCCAGCAACGCCACCGCGATCAGCACCGGGTTGACAAAGGGCCTGCGCCCCGAGGCCTGAAAACAAGCATTGCCGATGGCATAGGCGGCCAGGGTCGCGGTCAGCCAGAGGAGCGGCCCCTGCGCCAGATAGGACCAGATCTCGGTAAAATCGGTCATTCCTCGACCTCCGTCCCCGTCAGTGTTGCGACAAGGGTGAAGGCCAGTGCGCCCGCCGCGATGGCGGCAAGGGTGGAGACGATCAGCACCACCGCCAGCGCCGGGCCATTGGCGCTCAACGTGCCCAGATGGCCGATAACCCCGGTCCCAGCGGGCACGAACAGCAGGGACAGATTGCCAAGGATGCCAGTGGCCAGCGGGCGCATCACCTCGACCAGCCTTGGCACCAGCGCAAAGCCCAGAAGCAGGATCAGCATCCCCGCCACTGGCCCCGGCAGCGGCAGGCCGGTCATGCGGATCAGGGTCTCACCCGCCAGTTGCGCGGCAAGCAGGGGCAGCAAAGCGGCGATCATCGGCACCTCCGGGGATATTTGCGCCAGAATGACGGGATTGGGGTCGCGCGAAAAGACCCGGCTTGCGCAAAGCTGTTACCCGAAACTTGAGTCAAAGATCGCGGCGGAAGGTCAGGCTGGTGGTGCGGTCATAGCCGGGGTGGCGGGTTTCGGCCACGCAGGCAAAGCCCATTGCGCAGAAGGCGGTGTGGTTTTCGACCAGTTCCATCCGGCTTTGCAGCTCCAGTGCGGGCAGATGCAAGGCCTCTGCCCGAAGGGCGGCCTGCGCGATCAACGCCCTCGCCAGCCCCTGCCCGCGCTTCGCCTGATCGGTGGCCAGCTTGCCGATATAGAGCGCCGCAGGTTTTCGCGTCAGAAACATGCAGGCCAGGGGCGCGGCACCAATCAGCCAGACCTCCTGACCCTTGGCATGGGCGGTGACATCCGCCCCGGTCAGGGTCTGCATCGATGAGGGCGGATCAATCCGCCCTTCCATATAGGCGAAGGCCGCACGGATCAGGGCCAGAACCGGCAGCGGATCATCCTGTTCACGCATCCGGTGCGGCGGTGGGAAGGTCATGCCCCTGCTCCCTGCAGAGAAATACGGGAAAGATCGGACCATCCTTGCGGCACCACCCCTTGCGGTCAACCGCCGATCGGTTGACACACGCCTCGCCACCCCCGACGATGGCGGCCGGTCTGATTGACGGAGAGTGTTTTGCGGTTCACCCGCCTGCGCCTGAACGGTTTCAAGAGTTTCGTCGATTCGACGGAGCTGGTGATCCATGACGGGCTGACCGGCGTGGTCGGCCCGAATGGCTGCGGCAAGTCCAATCTGCTGGAGGCCCTGCGTTGGGTCATGGGCGAGAACCGCCCCACCGCCATGCGCGGCGGTGGCATGGAGGATGTGATCTTTGCCGGGGCCGCCACGCGCGGTGCGCGCCATTTTGCCGAAGTCGGGCTGATCATCGACAATGCCGACCGGCTGGCACCCTCGGGGTTCAACGATGCTGATACGTTGGAAATCGTGCGCCGCATCACCAAGGATGCCGGATCGGCCTATAAGGCCAATGGTCGCGATGTGCGGGCGCGCGATGTGCAGATGCTGTTTGCCGATGCCTCCACCGGGTCGCAATCGCCCGCTTTGGTGCGGCAGGGCCAGATATCCGAGCTGATCAACGCCAAGCCCAAGGCGCGCCGTCGGATTCTTGAGGAAGCGGCGGGGATCAGTGGGCTGTATCAGCGTCGGCATGAGGCCGAGTTGCGGCTGAACGCGACCGAGCAGAACCTTGCCCGCGTCGATGATGTGCTGGAACAGCTGGCCAGCCAGCTGGCGACGCTGGCCCGGCAGGCGCGTCAGGCCGCGCGCTATCGCGAGATCGGCGAGGATCTGCGCCGCAATGAGGGCATGTTGCTGTATCGCCGTTGGCGCGAGGCCGATCAGGCCCGGGCCGAGGCCGAGGCGGGTCTGCGCGAGTTGCTGCTGGGTGCTGCCACCGCCGAACGGCGCGCGCGCGAGGCGGGCACCGCGCGCGAAGCGGCAGAGGCCGTGCTGCCGCCCCGGCGCGAGGAAGAGGCGATTGCCGGGGCCATCTTGCAGCGCCTGATGGTGCAGCGTGATGCCCTTGGCGATCAGGAAACCCGCGCCCGGCAGGTGATCGAGACGCTGAATGGTCGGATTACCCAGCTGATCCGCGATATGGAGCGCGAGGCCGGGCTGAACCGCGATGCGGGCGAAACCATTGCCCGGCTGGACTGGGAACTTGCGCAGCTTCTGAAAGCGCATGAGGGCCATGACGAGAAACTGGCCGAGGCCAGCGAGGTGGCGCGCGAAGCGGGTGCCATCCTGACCGAACGCGAGGGCCAGCTTTCGGAACGCACCGAGGATGTTGCGCGTCTTGCCGCCCGTCACCAATCGGCGCAGCGGATGCTGGCCGAGGGCCGTGTGACGCTGGACCGCGCCGAAGCCGAGGCGCTGCGCGCCCGCGAAGCGGTGGATGCGGCGGTGGACGCACAGGAAACGGCGGCAGAGGCGCAGGAAGCTGCGGCCATCGCGCAGGAAGAGGCCGCAGAGCTTGCCATTGCTGCCGAAGAGGCGCTGGCCAGCACCGAAGAGGCGCGCGCCAATGCCCAGACCCGCGAGGCTGAGGCCCGTTCTGCCCGTTCCGGTGCCGAGGGGGAGGCCAATGCGCTGCGGGCCGAAGTGGCGACGCTGGCGCGGTTGGTCGAGCGCGAGGCGCAGGCGGGCGTGCAACTGCTGGACCGGGTGCAGGTGATGCCGGGATATGAGGCGGCCCTTGGTGCGGCGCTGGCCGATGATCTGCGCGCACCCGAAATCGCCGGGGATCGGGCCTCGGGCTGGGTGCCGCTGCCCGATTACCATCAGGATCAACCGCTGCCGCTGGGGGCCGCGCCGCTTGGCGATCATGTCACCGTGCCCGATGTGCTGCGCCGGCGCATTGCCCAGATCGGGCTTGTGACCCAGGGTCAGGCGCAGGATTTGCAGGCGCAGCTGCGGCCAGGTCAGCGCCTGGTCAGCCTTGAGGGCGATCTGTGGCGGTGGGATGGTTTCCGCGCCGGGGCCGAGGATGCGCCCTCTGCCGCGGCCCTGCGGCTGCGCCAGTTGAACCGGCTTGTGCAGTTGAAGCGCGATCTGGAGGATGTGGCCGCGCGGGCCGAGGGCGCGCGTCAGGCCCATGAGGCCTTGCAGGCCCGGCTGTCCGACCTGAACCGCGCCGATCAGATGGCGCGCGAGGCCCGGCGCGCCGCCGATGCGCGGGTGACCGAGGCGGGGCGGATTCTGGCGCGGGCCGAGGCGGACCGTGCCCTTGCCGGTGGTCGGCTCGAGGCCGCGCGCCTGTCGGTCGCGCGCTTTGACGATGAGGCGATGGCGGCGCGGCAACGTCTGTCGGAGGCCGAGGCGGGCATGGGGGGCTTGCCCGATCTTGATAACGCCCGCAGCATGGTCGAACAGCTGAAAATGGCGGTCGAGGCCGCGCGCATCACGATGATGTCGGCCCGTGCCGGTCAGGATGAGGTGCGCCGTGAGGGCGAGGCGCGGATCCGGCGGCGACAGGAGGTGCAAAAGGAACTTTCCGGCTGGCGTCACCGGCTGGAGACCGCCGAAAAGCGCAGCGCCGAACTGGCTGAACGCAAGGCCGAGACCGAGGAAGAGTTGCTGGAGGCCAGCGCGGCCCCGGAAGAAATCGCCATCCGCCGCGAGGAACTGGCCGAGGCGATTGATGCCGCCACCGAGCGCCGCCGCATCGCGACCGAGGCGCTGACTGCGGCGGAAACCGCGCTGCGCGAGGCACAGATCTCCGAGCGCGATGCCGAACGTCTGGCCGGTGAGGCGCGTGAATACCGCGCCCGTGCCGAGGCGCGCGCCGAGGCCGCGCGGGCGGTGCAGGACGCCGCTGCCCATCAGATTGCCGAGGTGGCCGAATGCGCGCCGGATGCTTTGCTGGCCTCGCTGGGTATCGAGGTCGAGGCGATCCCGGCAGCGGATGCGCTGGAGGTCGAGGTGGGCCGCCTGAAACGTCAGCGCGAGGCGCTTGGCGCGGTGAACCTGCGCGCTGAAGAGGATGCGCAGGCGGTGCAGGCCGAACATGGCCAATTGGCGCAGGAAAAGCTGGATCTTGAAGAGGCGGTGAAAAAGCTGCGCAGCGGCATTCAAGGCCTGAACCGTGAAGGGCGCGAGCGGCTGCTGACCGCGTTTGAGCAGGTGAATGGCTCATTCGGGACGCTGTTCACGCATCTTTTTGGCGGGGGCGAGGCGCGGCTGGTGCTGGTCGAAAGCGATGATCCGCTGGAGGCGGGCCTTGAGATCATGTGTCAGCCACCGGGCAAGAAGCTGTCGACGCTCAGCCTGCTGTCCGGCGGCGAGCAGACCCTGACCGCGCTGTCGCTGATCTTCGCGGTATTTCTGGCCAATCCGGCACCGATCTGCGTGCTGGACGAGGTCGATGCGCCGCTGGATGATGCCAATGTCACCCGCTTCTGCGACCTTCTGGACGAGATGACACGGCGGACCGAGACGCGTTTCCTCATCATCACCCACCATGCGGTGACCATGGCGCGGATGGATCGGCTGTTCGGTGTGACCATGCAGGAACAGGGCGTCAGCCAATTGGTCTCGGTTGATCTGAAAAAGGCCGAGGCGATGGTTGCATGACGCCAGATGATGTGGAACGGGCATTTCTCGATGCCGGATTTTGCGGCGTCGAACGGGATGGCGCGCAAGTCTATGCCCGGATCGCCGCACAGGCCCCGGAGTTTCGCGCCGAGGAAACCGAGGGCGGCTGGCGGCTGGTCCTGCCGTGGAACGTGCGCCCGCCGGTGACGGCGATGGAGGCATGGAACGAGAATATGGGCTTTGCACGGATGCAGATCATCGCGGGCGAGGCGGCTTTGGTAATGCCTTTGGGCGATCTGGCGCAATGGGCCGCCCTGGCGGCCGAGGCGGAGGCGCATTTCATCCTCTGGCGTCGCGCGCGGCGCCCCGCAGAGGGAATGTAGGCGCTGAACCCTTCTGTGCTGCGCTGGAGCAGATCGGCATTTAACCCTGTGTTAAACAGAATCGGCTTTTCCTGACGCAGGACGGCACGTCAGGAAAGGCAGGTGAAGGGTTTGGGTATAAGGTAGGTCAGGGCCGTTTGCGGATCAGGTCGCCCCGCCGGATCACGCCATCCTGTTCGACCGCACAGAGGATCCCCCGCAGGCGCAATGTGGGATGGCCGGGGGCGGTGATCCAGTCCTTGGCATCGCGCCCGTAGCGCGCCTTCCATTTCACGCAGCCATCATTGAACACATCACTGACACGGAGCACGGCGCTGCCCACCGAAAGCAGGCTGCCAGCAGGCAGATTGGCCTCGGATGTGTCCAGATCGGCGATGATCGTATCGCCGGGATGGGGGGTGCCCGTGCGGTCGCGCCAGACCAGATCCATCACTCGTTTCGGCAGGATGGAGACCTGAATGCGCGGATCGCCGCTGCCATCGGGCAGTTTCAGCCAGGGTGCGGTGGTGAACCGCTCACCCGGCACGCCGGAGGCGCGGGTCAGCTGTAGCATATCGGGAAAGCTGCGCTGGTTGAAGCCGGGGCGGAAACACAGTTGCAGCACCTCGGCGGCGTCAGAGGGCGCGGCCAGAACATGCGGCAAAGCTGCCATCAGTTCTTCGGTCGAGGGATGAAAGGAGGTCATATCAGCACCAGAACAAAGGTCAGGATCAGCATTGCGGCCCAGGCGCGCCACAAGGCGCGGCAGGCGGCGTCGATATCGGCGGGGCCTGCGTCTCGCCGCCCCTCCGGATAGACCCAGGGGAAGTTGCGGCTTTGGCCATGATAGCTGCGCGGGCCCGATAGCGCGACCCCAAGCACAACCGCCATTGCGGCCTCGGGCCAGCCCGCATTGGGGGAACGATGCAGCGGCGCATCGCGCAGGATGACCGGCCCGGCATCGAAGCGGCCATGGGCCAGAGCCAGCAGCAATGCGGTCAGCCGGGCGGGGATCAGGTTCAACAGGTCGTCGAACCGCGCGGCAGCCCAGCCAAAAGCCTCGTGCCGCGGGGTGCGGTGGCCGATCATGCTGTCGGCGGTATTGGTGATTTTATAGAGCAGAAGGCCCGGAAGGCCCGCCACCAGATACCAGAACAGCGGTGCGACCACACCGTCCGACAGGTTCTCGGCGGCACTTTCGATGGCGGCGCGCGCAATGGCCGGGCCGTCCATATCGGCGGTGTCGCGGCCCACGATCCGGGCCACCATGCGTCGACCTTGCACGGGGGATTCGCGCAAACCGCGCGCGACGGCTGCCACATGATCAACCAGCGAGCGTTGTGCGAGCAGCATCGCGACGAGAATGATCTCGATCAGGCCGAAATCCGGCAGCACCTCAATGGCCATGCCGAGGCCCCAGGCACCGGCCCCCAAAACCGCCATGGCGGCCGTGCCCTTCATCTGGCGTGCGGCCCCTTGATTGATGCGATCATCGATCGCCTGGATCAGCCGCCCCATCAGCACCGCCGGATGCGGCCAACGCGTCCAGAGCCATTTCGGCTCGCCAAGCGCCGCATCCAGCAGCATCGCGGGCAGAAGCAGCGCCGCACTCATGCCAGGCCCTCCAACGCGGTGCTGAGCCGGTTCCAGCCGTGATCCGGTGGCAATCCGAGGCGGATCAGGCTGCCAGACCATGGGAAGGTCCGGCTCCAGATCCGGTGGCGGGCGAGGTGATCCTGCCATGATGAGGCTGAGCCAACCTCATAAAGCCGGAACAGCGTGGTGCCGCCAACTAGACGTGCCCCGCGCGCAGAAGCCAACCCATCCAGCCGCGCGGCAGATGCCGCCAGATTCTGACGTGTGGTTGCAGCCCAATTCCGGTCCTGCAAGGCCACCGCGCCAATCGTCATCGCCGGGCCGGAGACCGCCCATGGGCCCAGCAGATCGCGCAGATGCCCGCTCGGGCCGGTCAATGTCTCACGCAGCCCGATGGCAAAGCCGAGCCTCAGACCGGCCAGCCCCCAGAATTTACCGAAACTTTTCAAGATCACGACCCCCGGCTCTGCTGCGCGCGCGATCTGGCTTGCCTTGGGCATGGTGTCGCAAAAGCTCTCGTCGATCACGGTCAGGCTTTCGCCAGCCGTGGTGACTGGCCAAAGCCGCCCATCGGGGTTGTTGGGATGGACGACCACCCGCACCGGCGCCGAGGCATCCTCGGAAACCGCAAGCCCCGCGGCGCGAAAGGCGCGCGCGTGTTCATTATAGGTCGGGCCGGGGATCGCCGCAGCAGCGGGGCAGAGCGCGGGCATTCGGGCGATCAGGGCCGAGGCACCGGGGGCTGCGACGATCTCGGCCGCATCGGGGACTTGCCAGAAGGCGCGCGCGGCACGCAGCAGGCGATCCAGCGCCGCCTGATCGGGCAGCGCGGTCCAGGCATCGGCGGGGAGGGGCGGGACCGGATAGGGATCCGGGTTGATCCCGGTGGAAAGATCAAGCCAGTCGCCGCGCGCGCCGCCAAAGCGCGCCGCCGCCGCATCGATCCCGCCGCCATGATCCGCCTGGTCCGACATGCCACCCTCCGCCTCTGCGCCGCCAGATTGCCGATCCGTGGCGCAAAGGCAACGCGGCGTGCAGGCCACAGTGCTGTTGCTGTCATGCATCTGTCGTGAAAACGATAGATCCTGTCGCTTGGTTGACTTGATTTTAACCCGTTCTGGCGGAGACTTGGAACAAGCTGGACGAAGGAGGAGCGGCCATGCTGGAACATTTGCCCGAAGAACTGCGCGAGGGGCTGCGCCTTGCCCGGACACGCTCTGCCCGGCGGTCGCGTCTGCGGGTGCAGATCGGCGATGCAGTTTTTCCCGTCGTCGGTCTGACCGACAGTATGCTGAGCTTTGACGCCGAAAAAGCACCGCGTCTGCGCGGGCTGGTGGATGTCTATGATGGCGCACGCCATATCCTGCAGGCGCTGATCGTGGCCAGTCGTGTCGAGGGCGGGCTGCTTTTGTGCAGTTTCAAGCGGGTGACGGTGGTGACCGATCGCCCGGCGCTGGATTATGTGCGCGACCCGGATGCGCCGGTGGGCTACCTGCCCAGGCATTAAGCCTCAGGGACGAACCTCGACGGTGGTGCCGATCTCGACCGCGGCCCAAAGTTCCTGAATTTCGCTATCAGAAACCGCGATGCAGCCGGCGGTCCAGTCCTGCATCAATGTGGGTTGGCCCTTGCGACTGTTGGGCTGGCCATGAATGAAGATATCGCCACCCGGGCTGTAGCCGCCTGCGCGGGCGCGGCTTATATCCTTGGGTTGCGGATAATCGAGGCCAAGCGACAGGTGATAGGCACTGGCCCCGTTGCGCCGGTCGATGCGAAAGCGCCCTTCGGGTGTGCGGCCATCGCCTTCGCGGTCCTTGTCGCCGATGGGGGCAAAGCCAAGCGCAATACGATAGGTTTTCAGTGGATCCCCATCCCGAAACACCGTCATCCGGCGCGCGGATTTCTCGATCAGGATGTGATCGACCTTGCCGTCGAGCGGGCCTTGAGCCATCGGAGGCAGAGGAATGGGCGGCGTGACGGGGGGCAGATCGTGGCGGAGCCAGATCAGCCCCGCCACGATCAGAAAGATCAGCGCCAGCAGGGAAAACGCGCGGGCGAACCGCTGGCCCCGGCGCGGGCGCCTGTCGTCACTTTGCCTCATTGCAGGTCTTTGAACGCCTCTTGCAAACGGCGCACGGCCTCCTGGACCTGGGCGCGGGGCGCGGCCAGATTGAAGCGCAGGCTGTTTTCGCCACCCATGCCGAAGCTCGCGCCGTGGTTCACGGCGATTTTCGCCGTTTTCTGAACGCGATCAATGGCCTCTTGTGCGGGCATTCCCGTGGCCGAAAAATCAACCCAGGCCAGATAGGTCGCCTCCAGCGGCATGGAGCGCAGGCCGGGAATGGCATTCACCCCCTCATCAAACAGACGCCGATTGCCATCCAGATAGGCGACCAGTTGATCGACCCAGGCCGCACCTTCGGGGCTATAGGCGGCGGTTGCCATGAACAGGCCAAAGGAATTGGCCGAAATGCCAAGGGCATTCATCCGCTGGGCAAAACGCGCCCGCAAGGCCGCATCGGGAATGATGACATTGCCGGAATGGCTGCCTGCGATGTTGAAGGTCTTGGTCGTGGCCGTCATCATCACCAGTCGGTCGAGAATGCCAGGCGCGGCCAGCGGCATCACGGTATGTTTGTGGCCGGGGAAGACCAGATCGTGATGGATCTCGTCCGAGACCAGGATCAGGTCATGCTTGCGACAGAACTCGGCAATGGCCCGCAACTCGGCCAGCGACCAGACCCGTCCGCCCGGATTGTGCGGCGAACAGAGGATCAGCATCCGTGTCGTGGGCGTCAGCTTGGCTTCCCAGTCGGCGGTGTCAAAGCTGTAGCGGCCATCGGTCTGCGACAGCGGGCATTCGATCACCTCGCGCCCCGCCGCGCGGATCACGCGGGCAAAGGCGTGATAGACCGGCGTCATCAGAATGACTCCATCCCCCGGCTTGGTGAAACTGTCTACGCAAAGTGCTGTGCCGTTCACCAGCCCATGGGTGGTGAAGATCGCCTCTGGTGCCACATCCCAGCCGTGGCGTGTCTTCATCCACCAGCGAATCGCCGCCAGATATTCTGCCTCGTCGCCGTAATAGCCGTAGAGGCCATGGGCGGCCATTTTCTCGACGGCTGCCTGCACGCAGGCTGGTGGCCGGAATTCCATATCCGCCACCCACATCGCGATCCCGTCTTGCGGCGAGACGCCATAAAGCGTCTCCATCATGTCCCATTTCACCGAATGGGTGCCGATGCGGTCGATCTGTTCGTCAAAATCCGGGCTGGTCATGGTCGTCCTTCCTGTTCGGGCCGAGCCTAGCGCGCTTGGCGGCGGGCGCAAGATCTGGGCAGCAGGCTAGTTTGCCCGCAGTTGCGGTGCAATTTTTTATGCCTGTGAGAAATTTCATCCATTATTTATGTGTTATGTTGGGATCTCATCCCACCATTAAGGAAAGTTTCGGGAGAACATGTCGAACTTCCTGCGCCGCGCTGATGGGGGGTGGCAAGGCTCCACCGGGCTGGTGCTTGGCATTGCGTGAAAAGGCTCAAGCGCGTAAATCAGGGCCATGATACGCCCGATCCTGATCCATCCCGACCCGCGTCTGAAGAAGCTGTGCGACCCCGTGACCGAGATCACGGCAGAGATTGCGCGGCTTGCGGAAGACATGCTGGAAACCATGTATGACGCACCCGGCATTGGCCTGGCCGCGCCGCAGATCGGCGTGATGAAACGGGTGATCGTGCTGGATTGCGCGAAAGAACCCGAGGCGCATCGCCCCATCGCGATGATCAACCCTGAGATCATCTGGTCGTCCGAGGATCTGTCGTCCTATGAGGAGGGCTGCCTGTCGATCCCCGATCAATATGCCGAAGTCGAGCGCCCGGCAGAGGTGCGCGTGCGCTGGCTGGCATTGGATGGACATGCGCAAGAGGAACAGTTTGCGGGCCTTTGGGCGACCTGTATCCAGCACGAGATCGACCATCTGAACGGCAAGCTGTTCATCGATTTTCTGGGGCCGCTGAAGCGGCAGATGATTACCCGCAAGATGGAAAAGCTGAAGCGTGAACGCGCACGGCAGGCCTGATATGGCCGTGCTTCCCGTTCTGCACTGGCCCGATAGTCGCCTGTCGACGCGCTGCGCCGAGGTGACAGAAGTGACCGATGAGCTGCGTCAGCTGGTCGCCGATATGCTGGACACCATGTATGCGGCCCCCGGGCGGGGGTTGGCTGCGCCGCAAGTGGGGGCAATGCTGCGGGTTTTCGTGATGGATTGCGGCTGGAAGACCGGGCCGCGCAATCCGCGCATCTGCCTTAATCCCGATATTCTCTGGATGTCGAAAACCCGGGTCAGCGGGCCAGAGGGATGCCTGTCCATTCCCGGCGTGACAGCCGAGGTCAGCCGGGCGCGGGCGATCCAGCTGCGCTGGATGGATCTGGAGGGCGAAACCCATCAGGCCGATCTGACCGAATTTGACGCGATCTGCGCCCAGCATGAATTCGATCATCTGGACGGGGTCGTGACCTTCAACCGCCTGTCGCCTGAAGCGCGCGCCCGGGCCGAAGCAGAGTATCTGGCATGACGGCACGCGCTTGCCTGCAATGGCCCGACAAGCGGCTACACAGCGCCGCCGCCCCGGTGGAGGCGATCACCGATGAGGTGCGCGCCATCTGGAAGGATATGGTCGACACGATGGAGGCGATGCCGGGCTATGGCCTTGGCGCGCCGCAGATCGGCGTCATGCAGCGGCTGGCGGTGGTCGATTGCTCGACGGAGCGCGGGCAGGCGGTATTGATGGCCAATCCCGAGATTCTCCATGCCTCGATCCAGTTCCGCGAGCATGAAGAGGCCAGCCCCAATCTGCCCGGTGTCTCTGCGGTAATCAGCCGCCCGCGTGCGGTGACGGTCCGGTTCCTGAACGCCGAAGGTGTGGTGGAAGAGCGGGATTTCGTCGGCCTCTGGGCGACCTCGGTCCAGCATCAGATCGACCATATCAACGGCAAGATGTATTTCGACCATCTGGGCCCAGTGAAGCGCAAGATGTTGATCGCCAAATCGGAAAAGCTGCGGAGACGCGGATGAAGGCGGCGGAGATGAAGGCACCGGAGGTGAAGACGGCGGGGATGAAGATCGTCTTCATGGGCACGCCGGACTTTTCCGTGCCAGTGCTGGAGGCTTTGGCGCGCGATCACGAGGTGGTCTGCGTCTATAGCCAACCGCCCCGCCCCGCCGGGCGCGGCAAGAAGGATCGCCCCTCGCCGGTGCAGATGAAGGCCGAGGAACTGGGTCTGCCTGTGCGCCATCCGACCAGCCTGAAATCGCCCGAGGCGCAGGCGGAATTTGCGGCCCTTGGCGCGGATCTTGCGGTGGTGGTGGCCTATGGCCTGATCTTGCCGCAGGCGGTGCTGGATGCGCCGCGCCATGGCTGTCTGAACATCCATGCCTCGCTCTTGCCGCGTTGGCGTGGGGCGGCACCGATCCATCGCGCGATCATGGCGGGCGATGCGGAGACCGGCATCTGCATCATGCAGATGGAGGCGGGACTGGATACCGGGCCGGTGCTGCTGCGCGAGGCGACCGCGATCGGCGTGGAGGAAACCACCGGCGCGCTGCATGACCGCCTGAGCGACATGGGCGCGCGGCTGATCCTTGATGCGCTGGCCGACCTGCCGCAATTGCAGCCCGTGCCGCAGCCGGACGCCGGCGTGACCTATGCCGCCAAGATCGACAAAGCCGAGGCGCGGCTGGACTGGACGCGCCCCGCGCATGAGGTGGATCGGCTGATCCGTGGCCTGGCACCCTTTCCCGGGGCCTGGTGTGATGTGGCGGGCGAGCGGGTGAAACTGCTGGGCAGCCGCGTTGTGCAAGGTGAAGGTGCGCCCGGCGCGGTGCTGCACGGTGTCATCATTGCCTGTGGTGTGGATGCGGTGGAAATCACCCTGTTGCAACGCGAAGGCAAGCGCGCAATGACCCCGGATGAGGCGTTGCGTGGCTTTGCATTGCCTGCGGTGCTCGGGTAACGCGCTGTCTGCTGTGATGAACCGCCTGCGGAAATTGCGCCCGTGCAGCGATGATGGACAGCGCGCGGGCCTTGCGTCAGACTGCACGCATCCAACCCTGTGAGGCCCGCATGAATTTTGTCATGATCCTGATCGTCGGTGCCGCCGCGGGCTTTCTGGCCACGCGATTCATGCGGGTGCAGCTGGACGTGGTGACGACCGTTCTGATCGGCGTGGTTGGCGCGGGCGTGTCGTGGTTCGTTCTGCGGCTGATCTATCGGCTGATGGGGTCGGGCGTCATGTTGATCGGGGCCATTGCCGGGGCGATGGCGCTGATCTGGCTTTGGCAGAAATATTTCAATCGCTGAGACGCTTCAGCACGTCCTTTAGCCGCACCGGCTTGCCGCTGGCCTCTTGCCACAGCAATTGCCCTTGCCACAGCGCAAACAGGGCCGCTGCGGCCTCCCGGCCTTTTGGCCCGCCGCCGATCCGCAGCGCCAATGCGGTTTCGACCTGCGCCCGCCAGCTTTCGGCCTGGGCCCGCAACCCCGGATCGTCATCGGCGGTGAGCAGCAACATGGGCGAGATGGAAAGATCGCCGCCAAGCGCCTTGAGCAGCGCAAGCGCGCCCTTGCCATTCAGCGGGCAGGCGCTTTCGAATTGGGTGGTCTCGGTCTCCAGCTGCTGCCAGCCCTGGCTGATCGCCGCGCGCAACATGGCGTCGCGGGTGGTGAAACGCTGCACCAGTGTCGGAGCGGCGAGGCCGGTTGCCTGCGCGACGGTTGCAAAGGACACGCCCCGCGCGCCTGTGTCGGTCAGCAGGCGGAGAGTCGCGGTCAGCACGGCGCTGTCGGAAATGAGCTTCTTACGGGGCATGGCCCTTTGTAACCGGCTTGTGTGACAAGCAAAGCGGAATTAGCGCAATCCGTCACGCGGCGGGCGCGGGCGATAAACCGGCAGGCGCCAGCCAAAGGCGATGGAACCCGCGCGCAAGGCGAAGGTGACCACCGCGCAGGCCAGTAGCGCCCCGTCCATGTCGATCCAGGTCAGCACAACGGCGGCAAGTGCCCCGGCAAAGGCGGCGGTCACATAGATCTCGCCCGCCTTCAGGACCATCGGCACCTCGTTGCAGACCACATCGCGCATCAGCCCGCCCAAGCACCCGGTGGCGATGCCCATGACGACGGTGACCGCCGGCGACAGGCCGGCGGCAAGCGCCACACCCACGCCCGCTGGCACCGCGACCGCCAGCGCGCAGGCATCGAGCCAGCGCAAGACACGGTAGCGGCTTTCCAGCCGGTGAGCGGCGAAAAACACCAGCACCGCCGCGGCGGCTGCAACGCCCAAATAGATCGGCTGGCCGATCCAGAACACCGGGTCGCGGTTGATCAGCACATCGCGCACCGTGCCGCCGCCGACGGCGGTCAGGCAGGCGATGAAGATGAACCCCACCAGATCAAGCTGTGCCCGACTGGCCACCAAAGCCCCGGTCAGGGCAAAGACCGCGACGGAGGCAAAATCGAGCGCGGCCAGCACCGTCATGCCGCGCCCTTTTTCTTGAACGGCGCCATGCCTTCGCGGGCCAGTTCATCGGCACGCTCGTTCTCGGCATGTCCCGCATGGCCCTTGATCCATTTCCAGGTGACCTGATGGCGCGCCTGCGCCGCGTCCAGCCGCTGCCACAGATCGACATTCTTCACCGGCTTGCGGTCAGCGGTCTTCCAACCATTGCGCTTCCAGCCGAAGATCCAGCCGGTGACCCCGTTCTTCACATAGGCGCTGTCGGTGACCACGGTGATCACCGAGGCGCGGCTGAGCGCCTCCAATGCGGAGATCGCGGCCAGAAGCTCCATCCGGTTATTGGTCGTATCAGGCTCGCCGCCATTCAGCGTGCGCTCCTTCACCACCACCTCGCCCTCGCGCGCGAGCATCAGCACGCCCCAGCCTCCGGGGCCGGGATTGCCGGAGCAGGCACCATCGGTATAGGCGAAAAGGTCGGGCATCGGGGCAAGGATCCTGCGGTAGCGGCGGCGTTCGGCGTGGCTTACAGCGCCGAGGTCAGCGAAGCCAGCACCACCACGGTCAGAATGGCGCGGAAGCGCATCCACCACATGGGGGCGATGCCTTCGTTCCAGAACCAGAAATCGATCAGCAGGGTCGCGGTATAGCCAAGGATCATCGCCTCGACCCGGTAGGGGTGCAGCGGCAGCAGGGCGGTTGCGGCAAAGATCGCGGGCAGCACCGCGAATGTATAGGCAAAGCCCGCCTCACGCCCCTCGGTGCGGGTAGCAAAGCCCCAGAGCACCCCGCTGAGGAAGCAAAGGATCACTGTGCCGTAATGCAGCAGCAGCCAATCATCCTTGGCCAGCGCGGTCAATGTCGGGTTGACGATGGGCCAGCGCGCAAGAGATGCACCGGCCAGAAAGGGCACGATGCCGATAATGCCGAAAATGGCGGCGCCACGCGGGATCATGCCCGGCGACCCCGCACAGCTTTCACGGATTGCGATGCAGCCACCGGCCGCGCCACCCAAAGCAGGGCCGGGGCGAGGCAGAGAGCGGCGAATGTCAAAAGCAAGTCGGGTGTCATGGCAACCTCCGGTTAGACCCGCAGACTAGGGGTTTGGGTGGCTGAGGCAAGGCCTTGGCAAACGGACAGGTGCCGCATCCGGCGTCATTCCGCAACGCGCAAGATGCGCGGCACCTTGAATTCCACGTTTTCCTGCGCGGTTTCGACCGGCACGACGGTGGTTTCAAAGCGGTTGCGGAAAGAATCGATCACCTCGTTGACCAGCACCTCCGGGGCGCTGGCCCCGGCGGTGATGCCGATGGCGCGAATCCCGGTCAGGGCGCGCCAGTCGATATCCGTGGCGCGCTGCACCAGTTGCGAATAGCTGCAGCCATTGGCGCGGCCCACCTCGACAAGGCGCCGCGAGTTAGAGGAATTTGGCGCGCCGATCACCAGAAGCGCGTCGATCTTATGGGCGATCGCCTTCACCGCCGCCTGACGGTTGGTGGTGGCGTAGCAGATATCTTCCTTATGCGGCCCGATAATGGCCGGGAAACGCGCCTTCAGCGCGGCCACGATCTCCACCGTATCATCGACCGACAGGGTGGTCTGGGTGATGAAGGCCAGTCGTTCGGGATCGCGGGGGGTGACATGGGCCACATCGGCGACCGTTTCCACCAACAAAACCTCGCCCGGCGGCAGTTGCCCCATGGTGCCGATGGTTTCGGGGTGGCCGGCATGGCCGATCATCACCATCTGCAGGCCGTTTTCATGATGGCGCTCGGCCTCGATATGCACCTTGGAGACCAAGGGGCAAGTCGCATCGACAAAGACCATCTGGCGCGCCTGTGCGGCCTGTGGCACCGATTTCGGCACGCCATGCGCCGAGAAGATGACCGGGCGATCATCGGGCACTTCGTCCAATTCCTCGACGAAGATCGCGCCAAGCGCCTTCAGCCCGTCGACGACAAACTTGTTGTGCACGATTTCGTGCCGCACATAGACCGGGGCGCCCCATTTCTGCAGCGCCATTTCCACGATCTTGATCGCGCGGTCCACACCTGCGCAAAAGCCGCGCGGGGCAGCCAGATAAAGCGTCAATGGGGGGGCTTGGGTCATGTCCGGGGCCTCGTTCGCGTGGGCCAGAGGTAGGCGTTCCGACGGCTCACGTCCAGAGCCAAGCGGTCATTCCGGCAGTTGCGGCGGCGACAAGGGCATAGCGGGCAGTCTTGACCAGGCCGACGACAAGCCCGAATTGCCAGAGCGGGACGCGCAGCGCGCCCGCGATGAAACAGATCACATCGCCGCCGGGTGCCCAACTCAGCAGCAATGTCCAAAGTCCCCAGCGACGGTAGAAGGTTTCGGCGCGCGCCAGCTGCGCTTGCGGGATGCGGAGCCTGCCCTCCATCGCGCGCAGGCCACGTCCGCTTGCCCATGTCACGACCGAACCTGCGGTATTGGCGAGGCCCGCACATAGGATCATCAGCCCGACCGGCGCGGTGCCAGCCAGTTGCAGGGCGATGAACACCGCCTCGGATTGCATGGGGATCGGGGTCGCGGCCAGAAAGGCTGCAAGCATCAGCCCGCCAAGGGATGCCAGCATCAGGTGAACTGGGCCATGGGCAGGGCGGTTGGGTGATTCGACTTGGCTGCGATCCGAAAGGGTCTGGCCGGGCGGCGCGTCATGCAGACAGTGCCCGGCCTGATCCTGACCGACCGGATCTCACTTTGCATGAACCGGCGGCATCGTCTCATCACGCTCCAGCCGTGGCTCGCGCGGCGGGCGGCCGATCACTTCGCGCAGCTCGTCCAGTTCGATGAAGTTGTCGGCCTGACGGCGCAGTTCATCCGCGATCATCGGCGGCTGGCTACGGATGGTCGATACAACCGAAACGCGAACGCCCTGACGTTGCAGGCTTTCGACCAGCGGGCGGAAATCGCCGTCGCCCGAGAACAGCACGATATGATCGAGGCGCGGCGCGAGTTCCATCGCGTTCACGGTCAGCTCGATATCCATGTTGCCCTTCACCTTCCGGCGACCCTGGCTGTCGGTATATTCCTTGGCGGGCTTTGTCACCATGGTGAAACCGTTGTAATGAAGCCAATCAACCAGAGGGCGAATCGGCGAATACTCATCATTTTCAAGCAAAGCCGTATAGTAGAAGGCGCGCAGCAGCTTGCCGCGACGCATGAACTCCTGGCGGAGAAGTTTGTAGTCGATATCGAACCCGAGTGCCTTCGCGGCCGCGTAAAGGTTTGATCCGTCTATGAACAACGCAAGGCGCTCGTCCTTGTAAAACATTCCATGTCCCCTCAAAATACGCCCCGCGCCGTGCATTCAGGGGGTGGTGGAACCCTGAAAAAACGCCTGCGGAACGCGATTGGATAGCAATCCACTGTCAAACTGCGCAACCCATACTTAAGAGAGTGCCACCGGCAATGCTGTCTGAAAATCCCGTTATTGTCGCTTTTGGCGCGAATTTGTCATTTGGTGATGTCTCTGTGCGCAATCGATTGCAGATGGCCACAGATGACCTTGCCGCCGAGGGGTTGGGTGTCCTGCGGCACAGCCGCTATTACGCAACGCCGTGCTTTCCGGCGGGGGCCGGCCCAGACTATGTGAATGCAGCCGCCGTCCTGTCGGCCGATGGCATGTCGGCCGAGGCCGTTCTCAGCGCACTGCATCGGATCGAGGCCAGGCATGGCCGCGCGCGGCAAAGTCGCTGGGCCGGGCGCAGCTTGGATATCGATCTGATCGCGATGGGGAGCACGGTGCTGCCGGATGCCGAAACGCATCGGCAATGGCGCGAGCTCGCCGCTGCGGATCAGGCGCGGCTTGCCCCCGATCAACTGATCCTGCCACATCCGCGCCTGCAGGATCGTGCGTTCGTTCTGGTGCCGTTGGCAGAGGTTGCACCGGATTGGCGGCACCCCCTTCTTCACCGCAGCGTGGTCGAGATGCTGGCGGATCTGCCGCCGGAGGCGGTGGACGAGGTGAAGCCCCTGGTCAAAGCCGCGTGACATTGCCTGTTTGGCGGGCAAGGATGGGATTCCGGCCTTGTCAATAGTCTTGTCGGGCGGTATGGAGGCGTTTCCATGCCATCCGCTAGGAGAACTCCATGGCCCGTGTGACGGTCGAAGATTGCGTTGACAAGGTTCCCAACCGGTTCGAGCTGGTGATGGTTGCTGCCCATCGGGCGCGCGAGATCCAGGCTGGATCGCCGCTGTCGGTTGATCGTGACAACGACAAGAACCCGGTCGTCGCCCTGCGCGAGATCGCGGAAGAAACCCAGTCCGCCGACCATCTGCGCGAGCGCATGATCGAAAGCTATCAGACCCAGATCGAGGTCGATGAGCCCGAAGACGATCAGATGGCGCTGCTGATGGGCAATGGCGATGCCGTTGACCGTCCGGCCACCGATGACATGTCGGAAGAAAAGCTGTTGCGCGCCCTTATGGAAGCGAATGGCGAACGCTGATAGGGCAGGCGGCGGGGCATGATTGATGTCGAGGACCTCGTCGCGCTCGTTCGCAACTACAACCCGCGCACCAATGCCGATCTGATCCGCCGGGCCTATGCCTACGGGATGCAGATGCATGAAGGGCAGTTCCGCAAATCGGGCGAGCCCTATTTCACGCATCCCGTGGCGGTCGCGGCGATCCTGACCGAACAGCGGCTGGATGATGCAACGCTCATCACAGCGTTGTTGCATGACACTATCGAAGACACCAAGGCCAGCTATACCGATGTCGCCCGCGAATTCGGCGAGGAGGTGGCGGAACTGGTCGATGGTGTCACCAAGCTGACCAATTTGCAGCTGACCTCCACCGAATCGAAGCAGGCGGAAAATTTCCGCAAGCTGTTTGTTGCCATGTCGAAAGACCTGCGCGTGATTCTGGTGAAGCTGGCAGACCGGCTGCACAATATGCGCACCATCAAGTCGATGCGCCCCGACAAGCAGGCCCAGAAAGCGCGCGAGACGATGGAGATCTTCGCACCGCTCGCGGGTCGCATGGGGATGCAATGGATGCGCGATGAGCTGGAAGACCTTGCCTTCCGGGTGCTCAATCCCGATGCGCGCAATTCGATCATCCGCCGCTTCATCACGCTGCAACGCGAGGCGGGCGATGTGGTGCACAAGATCACCGCAGATATCCGCCACGAGCTGGAGAAGGCAGGGATCGAGGCCGATGTCTACGGCCGTGCGAAAAAGCCCTATAGCGTCTGGCGCAAGATGCAGGAGAAGGATCTGGCCTTCTCGCGCCTGTCCGACATCTATGGTTTTCGTGTCATCACCACGAATGTGGCCGATTGCTATCGCATTCTGGGCGTCATTCATGCGCGCTGGCGCGCGGTGCCGGGGCGGTTCAAGGATTACATCAGCCAGCCGAAATCGAATGGCTATCGCTCGATCCATACCACGGTGTCCGGACGTGACGGCAAGCGGGTGGAGGTGCAGATCCGCACCCGGCAGATGCATGAGGTCAACGAATCCGGCGTGGCCGCGCATTGGTCTTACCGTGAAGGCGTGCGGGTGCAGAACCCTTTCGCGGTGGATCCTGTCAAATGGGTCGCCAGTCTGAACGAGCGGCTTAGCGCGGAAGACACCGACGATTTCATGGAGAATGTGAAGCTGGAAATGTACACCGATCAGGTGTTCTGCTTCACCCCCAAGGGCGATGTGATGCAATTGCCGCGCGGCGCGACGCCGCTGGATTTCGCCTATGCGATCCATACCCGCATCGGCAATTCCACTGTTTCTGCCAAGGTGGACGGCATTCGCGTGCCGCTCTGGACCCGGCTGAAGAACGGCCAGTCGGTCGAGATCCTGACCGCCGAAGGTCAGCGCCCGCAGGCCAGCTGGATCGATATCGTGGCGACAGGGCGCGCGAAATCCGCGATCCGCCGCAGCCTGCGCGAAGAGGATCGTGGACGATTCATTAAGCTGGGGCAGGAACTGGCCCGTGCGGCCTTCGACCATGCAGGCAAGAAAGCCACCGACAAGGCGTTGCGCACGGCAGCGCGGATGCTGGCCCTGCCCGATGAGATGGAGCTGCTGGCGCAGCTTGGTTCCGCCGAACTTGCCGCGCGCAAGGTGATCGAGGTGCTTTATCCCGAGCTTCAGGTGTCCAAACCCGAGGTGGTGGATGCGCAACGCCCGGTTCTGGGGCTTTCTGCGGATCAGCATTTCAGCCGGGCGCGTTGCTGTCAGCCTGTGCCGGGTGAACGGATCGTGGGCATCACCTATCGCGGCCAGGGCGTTGTGGCCCATGCCATCGATTGCCCCGCGCTTGCGGAGTATGAGGAACAGCCGGAACGCTGGGTCGATCTGCGCTGGCAGGCCGGGCGCCACGCGGCGGTCAATACCGTCAGCCTGGAACTGACCATTGCGAATGACGCGGGCGTGCTTGGCCGGATCTGCACCTTGATCGGCGAGCAGAAGGCCAATATCTCGGATCTGAATTTCATTGATCGTAAACCGGACTTTTACCGACTTGTGATCGATGTCGATTTGCGTGATCTGGAACATCTCCATATGGTGATGACAGCTTTGGAGGCGGAAACCGATGTGGCGCAGATCGCGCGGCATCGAGATCGAAACCGCCAGTCCTAAGGGACGCATGGACGGGCAGGGACCAAGAACGTGGTATTCAAACGGCGCGACAGGCGCACATATGCGCAGCTGGCGCGCGACCTCATCTATCCCAAGGGCGGGATCCGTCGCGCGGTGCAATATGTGTTGCACAGGATGCGCAGACTACCGGATCAGCCGCATCGCATCGCGCGCGGTGTGGCTGCGGGCACTTTCGTAAACTTTCCGCCGGTCTATATGGTGCAGATGCTGTCGGCGGCGGGCCTTGCCTGGGTCATGCGCGGCAATATCATCGCGGCGCTTCTGGCGACCTTCATCTCCAACCCGCTGACCACCCCATTCCTTGCCATGGGATGCCTCAAGCTTGGGCACTGGATGCTGGGGATCGAGCGGCCGCTGACCTTCACCGAGGTGCTGAACGCCTTCACCGATGCGGGCTGGCAGCTTTGGAACAATTTCCTGTCCATCTTAACCCATGATGTGGCGCAATGGGACAAGCTGATCGATTTCTTCTGGTATCTGTTCTGGCCCTATACGGTCGGGTCGATCATTCCGGGGGTTCTGGCCAGCATCGCCACCTATTACATGACCATTCCGCTGGTTCATGCCTATCAGAAACTGCGCGCCGCGAAGTTCAACGAACGGTCCGAGCGGCGGCGTGCCTTGCGGGCCCGGCTGCAGGCGCGTGAGGAGGCGGCAGCGGCTGCATCAACCCCCGCATCAGGGTCTTCATCAGGGGGTGACGAGCCGCCCGCCGCACCGTAAGGTCGGGCCGATTGACAGGAGATCGGCAATGCAGAAGCAGCGGCTTGGGGTGAATATCGACCATGTGGCGACCGTGCGGAACGCGCGGGGATCGGTCTGGCCAGATCCGCTGCGCGCGGCCCTTCTGGCCGAGGCCGCCGGGGCAGATGGCATCACCGCACATCTGCGTGAGGATCGCCGCCATATCCGTGATGCCGATATGGAGGCGCTGAAGGCCGGGATCGGCATTCCGCTGAATTTTGAATGCGCGGCCACCGCCGAGATGCAGGCGATTGTGCTGCGGCTGCGCCCCCATGCCGTCTGCCTGGTGCCTGAGCGGCGCGAGGAGCGCACGACCGAAGGTGGCCTTGACGTCGCGGGCGACGAGGCGCGACTGCGCGATTATCTGGTGCCGCTGCGCGAGGCCGGGTGCCGCGTCAGCATGTTCATCGGCCATGACGCCCGCCAGATCGAGGCCTCGGCCCGGATCGGCGCGGCGGTGGTGGAACTGCATACCGGCCACTATTCCGATCTTCATGCCGAAGGGCGCGCGGCCGAGGCGGATGCGGAACTTGCCGCCCTGCGCGCGGGTGCCACGCTGGCCGCAAGCCTCGGGCTGGAAGTCCATGCCGGCCATGGCCTGACCTATGAGAATGTGGCGCCTGTTGCTGCGATCCCCGAGGTGCAGGAACTGAATATCGGGCATTTCCTGATCGGTGAGGCGATCTATCTGGGTCTTGGCCCCGCCATCGAGGAAATGCGCCGCCGTATGGATGCAGCGCGGGCATAGGGCGGGCGCGATGATCCTTGGCATTGGCAGCGATCTGGCCAATATCGAACGGATCGCCGCCGTTCTGGACCGGCATGGCGACCGTTTCCGCAATCGCGTCTTCACACCCACAGAGCAGCGTCGGGCCGAGGCGCGGCCGCCGCTGATCGCGGCCACCTATGCCAAACGCTGGGCCGCGAAAGAGGCCTGTTCCAAGGCGCTTGGCACTGGGTTGCGGATGGGGATCAGCTGGCGCGACATGGCGGTGACCAATCTGGCTACCGGCCAGCCGGTGATGCATGTGACCGGCTGGGCGGCGGCGCGTCTGGCATCAATGACCCCGCCGGGGCATGAGGCGATCATTCACGTCACCCTGACCGATGATCACCCTTGGGCGCAGGCTTTCGTGGTGATCGAGGCGCGCCCGGTGCCGCAGCCCCCCTTCCAAACTTGACTCCGCGCGCCCCCGCGCGCATGTAGCCGCAAAACCGGCTGAGAGGCGAAAATGGCGAGCAAGGACAAGCAGGGCGACAGCATCCTCGATTGGGGCAAGACGATTGCATGGGCGCTGGTCATCGCCGGTGTCTTCCGCACCTTGCTGTTCCAGCCGTTCTGGATTCCGTCGGAATCGATGAAGGATACGCTGCTCATCGGCGACTTCCTGTTCGTGAACAAGATGGCCTATGGCTATTCGAAATATTCCTGCCCCTTCGCGGCCTGCCCGATCACCGGGCGCATCTTCTCCACCGAGCCGGAGCGCGGCGATGTCGTGGTGTTCCGCCATCCGGTGAACAATTCCGATTTCATCAAGCGCCTGATCGGCCTGCCGGGCGATACCGTGCAGATGAAGAACGGGGTGCTCTGGCTGAACGGGCAGGAAGTGCCGCAGACCCCGGACGGGCAATTCGAGGAAGTCTACGAGCCGCAGGGCCCGATGGGCAGCTTGCCGCGATGCGAGAACGGCCCGGTGGGGCAGGGCGGTATCTGCACCCGCTCGCGCTTTATCGAGACCTTGCCGGGCGGGCGTCAGCATGACGTGTTGAACATCGATACCAACGGCTATGGGGACAATACCGATGTCTTCACCGTGCCGCCGGGGCATTACTTCTTCATGGGGGACAACCGCGACAACTCTACCGACAGCCGCTACAGTCAGGCCGTGGGCGGGGTGGGGATGCTACCTGCCGAATACCTGATCGGCCGTGCGGATCGTATCATTTTCTCCTCTGCCGGGCGATCCATGCTGTTCTTCTGGACCTGGCGGTCGGATCGTTTCTTCAAGGCGATCGAGTGAAACTCTCTGCCGATCTCCAGGCCTTTCAGCGCCAGTTGGGGCATGAATTTGCCAATCCTGAACTGCTTGTCCAGGCGCTGACCCATGCCTCGCTGTCGTCGCCGACCCGGCCCGATAATCAGCGGCTGGAATTCCTTGGGGACCGGGTTCTGGGCCTCGTCATGTCGGAGACGCTGCTTGGTGCGGATACATCTGCGGCGGAAGGCCAGCTTGCGCCCCGCTTCAATGCGTTGGTGCGCAAGGAAACCTGTGCCGATGTCGCGCGCGGCATCGGGCTGGGCGAGGTGTTGAAGCTGGGGCGATCCGAAATGTTGTCGGGTGGGCGTCGCAAGGAAGCCCTGTTGGGCGATGCGATGGAGGCGGTGATTGCCGCCGTCTATGTCGATGCCGGCTTGGA
Source organism: Gemmobacter serpentinus (assembly GCF_008973825.1). Lineage (GTDB taxonomy): Bacteria > Pseudomonadota > Alphaproteobacteria > Rhodobacterales > Rhodobacteraceae > Gemmobacter > Gemmobacter serpentinus. The sequence continues at coordinate 73,915 of NZ_WCHR01000003.1, forward strand.
GGCCGCGCGGCGAATGATCCTTTCGCTGTGGGGCAAACGGATCGGTGCGGTTGAATCTGATGCCCGCGACGCCAAGACCGCCTTGCAGGAATGGGCGCAGGCGCGCGGCCAGACCCCGCCGACTTATACCGCGCTTGGGCGTGAGGGCCCGGATCATCAGCCCGTTTTCACGGTTGAAGTGCGGCTGGATAGCGGCGAGGCGGAACAAGCGCGCGCCGGAACGAAACGGGCGGCGGAGCAAGCCGCGGCCAAGGCGCTGCTGGCGCGGATGGAGGGTCTTGATGGCTGAACAACGCGCGGGCTTCGTGGCCCTGATCGGAGAGCCGAATGCAGGCAAGTCCACCCTGTTGAACCGCATGGTCGGGGCCAAGGTCTCCATCGTCACGCACAAGGTGCAAACGACGCGCGCGCGTATTCGCGGCGTCTGTCTGGAGGGCGACGCGCAGATCGTCTTTGTTGATACGCCCGGTCTTTTTCGGCCACGTCGTCGTCTCGATCGTGCGATGGTCGCGGCGGCCGGGGGGGGGCGGCAGACGCCGATATCGTTGTGCTGATGATCGAGGCGCATCGTGGCCTGACCGAAGGTGTCCAGAACATTCTGGACGCGCTGAAGGAACGTGCGACCAACCAGAAGGTGGCGCTGGCCATCAACAAGATCGACCGGATCAAGGCCGAAAACCTGCTGGCATTGGCGCAAGAGCTGAACACGGCCTATCCTTTTGTTGAAACCTTCATGATCTCCGCCGAGCGAGGCTATGGGGTCGACAAGCTGCGCGCCTGGCTGGCCGGAGAACTGCCTGTGGGGCCGTGGCTTTACCCCGAGGATCAGATCGCCGATCTGCCGATGCGCATCATTGCCGCCGAGATTACGCGCGAGAAGTTGACGCTTCGTTTACACGAGGAATTGCCCTATCAGCTGACCGTCGAGACCGAGAAATGGGAGGATCGCCCAGACGGCTCCACCCGGATCGACCAGATCATCTATGTCGCGCGCGATGGGCATAAGGGCATCGTTCTGGGCCATAAGGGAGAGACAGTGAAGGCCGTGGGCTTGGCTGCGCGGGTTGATCTGAGCGAGTTTCTGGATCGCCCTGTGCATCTGTTTCTCCAGGTCAAGGTGCGCCCGAACTGGTTGGAAGAGCCCGACCGCTATTCCGAAATGGGACTTGATTTCAAGGATGGCGACTGAGCCGTGGCGCGACTCGCGAGCGGGCTTTGGGTCGACGCCTATCTGACGCGGCTGCGGCTTGCGGATATCGCTGTCTATATCACGGCGAAGGGCGATGCGACGGCGGGGGCCGTGCTGGTGAAATGCGCGACCCTTGACGGTCGGGCGCGTGCCTTTCAGCGCAGCTATGATCTGCTGGAGGATCGCCGGATCTGGCTGCCCTTTGCCGAAGGGGCCGAGGCCGAGGTCGATCAGGCCGTGGCGCGCGCGCGTCGCTCTGACCCCGATCTTTGGGTGATCGAGTTGGAGGATCGCGCCGGACGCACGCTTCTGGATCAACCTGGCCTGAGCGATTGATCCTGTTAACGCTTTGTTCTTCTCTTGCCCGCAGACTGGTCGCATCGGATAATGCGGTATGGAGTGGCAAGATGAAGGCACATTGATCGCAAGCCGTCCCTTGGGCGAGACCTCGGCGCGGATCGAGGTGTTTACTCCATTCCATGGTCGTCATGCGGGCGCGGTTCGGGGCGGAGCCTCTCGCAAGATGGCAGCGACCTTGCAGCCGGGAAGTCAGCTTGCCGTCACATGGCGGGCGCGTATGGACGACCAGCTGGGCAGCTTCGTGGTGGAGCCGCTGCACAGTCGGGCGTCGGTTCTGGAAAGCCATCTGCGTCTGGCCGGGCTCAATGCCATCTGTGCCATGCTGCGTTTCACGCTGCCCGAGCGCGCAGCCTATCCGCAGCTTTACCGACAGACGCAGGCCCTGTTGCAGCAGGTTGAAGTCGCCGAGGGCTGGGCCGCCGATTATCTGCGTTGGGAGATGCTCCTGCTGGAAGAGACCGGCTTTGGTCTGGACCTGAGCCGTTGTGCGGTGACTGGGCTCCGCGATGATCTGGCCTATGTCAGCCCGCGAAGTGGCCGGGCCGTCAGTCGCACGGGGGCGGGGGAGTGGGCGGACAAGCTGTTGCCTCTGCCACCCGCGCTGCTCGGGCAGGGGCCGCTGATCGGGTCGGAATTACAGCAGGGCCTTGCGATCACCGGACATTTCTTGCGCCGCGAACTGGCAGAGGAAGGGCGGCCATTTCCCGAGGCGCGAGCTCGACTTCTGACGCTGTTGAAGGCGGATCACGCGGGCTGACCGTGCCGACCGGCCAGTGATGGGCAAGCCATTGGGCAGGCGTTTGGATCGGCTGGCCGAAAGACGACGCCGGATGTCGGCCATGATGCAGCGCCGATGGCCGCCATCGCGATGATGGCGGCAGGGAGACTGCGACATCATGGTTTATCCGTTACCGGAGGTGCATCGCACCAGCGTGCCGAAGATTGAGGCCTTTGCGACCTTGGCCGGTCTCGAGGCGGCGGTGCGGGGGCTTTTGATATCCGTCATGCCTTTGGCGATGTATGAGGTTCTGCAAGACCCGGGTCTGGTCAGTCTCGCCTATTTTGTGGTGGGACTGGTCTCCATGGTCTGGGGGTTCCTCGTGCCCGGCATGACGCGACTGGTGCCGCGCCGCTGGATGTATAGTCTCGGCTGCGGCTTCTATCTGCTCGCCATGGGCCTGGCCCTGATTGGGGGAACTGTGCCCACCCTGATCGCGCTGCTGTCCATGATCTTTGCGACTGCCACCTGCTTTGTCTGCTTCAACGCTTATGTGCTCGACTATGTCGCGCGTGGCAATCTTGGGCGGTTGCAAAGTATGCAGATGTTCTATGCCGCCGCTCCTTGGGCGATTGGTCCGATGGCCGGGGTCTGGCTGCGCGATCTGTGGTGGCCGCTGCCCTTCGTGCTGGCGGCGGCCTTCGCGGTCGCGCTTTTGGCGGCATTCTGGCATTTCCGGTTGGGCAATGGGCGCCAGATTGCCAGGGCACGGGCCCCGGCAATCAACCCGCTGGTCTATCTGAGCCGCTTCTTGCATCAGCCTCGGCTGATCGCAGGCTGGATGTTCGCGGTGGTGCGCAGCAGCGGCTGGTGGGTCTATATCGTCTATCTGCCGATCTTTTGCATCGAGGCGGGATTGGGCGACAAGGTCGGGGGGATCGCCCTTTCGATCTCCAATGCCTTGCTGTTCTTCACACCCTTCATCCTGAAACTGTCGCAACGCGCCTCGGTGCGGCGGGCGGTGCGTGCGGCGCTTGCCGGTTGCGCCTTGCTGTTCCTGAGCGCGGCTGCTTTTTCGGGCTGGCCCTGGATGACGGTGGCCTGCCTGATGCTCGGCTCGCTGGGACTTGTGCTTCTGGACGCGATCGGGGGCCTGCCCTTCATGCTGGCGGTCAAGCCGTCAGAGCGGGTGGAGATGGCGGCGGTGTTCTCCAGTTTCCGTGATGTCTCCGGCATGGTGTCCCCGGGCGTCGCTTGGGTCGTTCTGCTGGTGACGCCGGTTGCCGGGATCTTTGCCGCCAGCGGCTTGGCCTTTGCCGCGGCCTATACGGTCGCAGGGCGTCTGCATCCCCGCCTCGGTGCGGCGCGGCCATCCCGAGGCGGGGCGTGAGATCCGCCGGGGGCCATCCGGCGGATCACTCTCGACCCAGGTTGATCAGTCCAGCAGGCGGCGGGCGATGACCTGTGCCTGAATTTCAGCGGCACCTTCAAAGATGTTGAGGATGCGTGCATCGCACAGGATGCGGCTGATCCGGTATTCCAGTGCGAAGCCATTGCCACCATGGATCTGCAATGCATTGTCGGCACAGGCCCAGGCAACGCGCGCGCCCAGCAGCTTGGCCATGCCAGCCTCCAGATCGCAGCGCTTGTCGTGGTCCTTCTGCCAGGCGCTGAAATAGGTCAGCTGCCGCGCGATCATCACCTCGACCGCCATCATAGCCAGCTTGCCCGCGATGCGGGGAAACTCGATCAGCGCCTTGCCGAACTGCTGGCGATCCTCGGCATATTGCATTCCGGTTTCCAGCGCTGATTGCGCGACACCAATGGCCCGGGCACCTGTCTGGATGCGGGCCGATTCAAAGGTTTGCATCAACTGCTTGAACCCTTGCCCCGGCACGCCGCCCAGAAGGTTCGCGCCCTTGACCTTGAACCCGTCAAATCCCAGCTCGTATTCCTTCATTCCTCGATAGCCCAGCACCTCGATCTCGCCGCCGGTCATGCCCGGTGTCGGGAAGGGGTCGGTATCTGTGCCGGGAGTCTTTTCCGCCAGAAACATCGACAGCCCGCGCCAGTCGGTGGTGTCCGCCTCGGTGCGCGCCAGCAGGGTCATCACATGGGTGCGCGCGGCATGGGTGATCCAGGTCTTGTTGCCGGTCACTTCCCAATCTTCGCCAACCCGCACCGCGCGGGTGCGCAGGCTGCCAAGATCGGATCCGGTATTGGGTTCGGTGAAGACGGCGGTCGGCAGGATCTCGCCGCTGGCGAGTTTGGGCAGCCATTCTGCCTTCTGCGCATCGGTGCCGCCACACAGGATCAGTTCGGCCGCGATCTCGCTGCGGGTGCCAAGGCTGCCCACACCGATATAACCGCGCGACAGTTCTTCCGACACCACCACCATCGATGCTTTGGAAAGGCCAAAGCCGCCGAACTCTTCGGGGATGGTCAGGCCGAAGACCCCCATTTCGGCAAGCGATTCAATTATCTCCATCGGAATCAGCTCATCCTTGAGGTGCCAGTCATGCGCAAAGGGAATGACACGCTCATCCGCAAAGCGACGGAACTGATCGCGGATCATTTCCAGCTCTGCGTCCAATCCTGTGGCCCCAAAGGTGGCGCGGCCATGATTGTCGCGCATCCGCGCCACCAGCGCCGCGCGGGCATCTGGCGTGTTGCCGCCCGCAATCAGCGCCGCAGCTTCCGGCCCCGGGGCCCAGGTCTGATCCAGATCGGCCAGCCGCGCAGTCTCGTTCTGTGACATCGGAATGCCACCCGCGATCTGGGCCAGATACTCGCCAAAACCGATCTGCAGGATCAGCGCCTCCATCGCGCCAAAGCTGCCTGCCGCTTGCAGCCGATCGGCCCAGGCGGAAAGCTGACGCAGACTTTCGGTATAGGTCGCAAGCCAGCTGAGCGTATGCGCCGCAAACTGATGCTGCTCCAGCAGCCCGGCGGAAATCTTGCCGTCGCGGCTGACCTTTGCGCGCAGTGCCTCACGGGCGGAGATGAACAGGGCGTCAATCTCGGGAAGCGCGGCCTTGGTCAGCGCCTCCAGATCGGCCAGCAGGGGGGAGGCGGGCATGGCTTGACCATCATGCGGCATGGCGATTCCTCGAATTCTGCAACTGCAAAATTGCTAATCCCTTCGCAACTGCAGCGCAAGAAAAATTCAATATGTTGCGATAAATCTTTCCATAAATGACCTGCCTGAGTGGCGATTAGCCTTCCAATCCTGCAGACAAGAAAAATGCCCCGGGCCGAAACCCGAGGCATCCTCATCTGTTCCCAAATATCCTGGGGATCCGGGGGCAAAGCCCCCGGGGGCTTATCAACCGATCGCCGCCGCTTTCACATCGGCGTCGATATGGGGCACATATTGACCGAAATTCTCGGCGAACATATTCACCAGCTTCTGCGCCTGCGCGTCATAGGCCGCCTTGTCGGCCCAGGTTTCGCGCGGGTTCAGCAGGGTCGCATCGACGCCCGGCACCGCGACCGGCACTTCAAAGCCGAAATTCGGGTCCTTACGGAACTCGACCTTCGAGAGCGAGCCGTCGAGGGCCGCAGTCAGCAGCGCGCGCGTTGCCTTGATCGGCATCCGCTTGCCCACGCCATGTTTGCCACCAGTCCAGCCGGTATTCACCAGCCAGCATTCGGCGCCGGTTTGCGCGATCTTTTCCTGCAGCAGCTTGCCATAAACTTCGGGGCGGCGCGGCATGAAGGGCGCGCCGAAGCAGGTGGAGAAGGTCGGGGTCGGCTCGGTCACGCCACGTTCAGTGCCCGGGGTCTTGGAGGTGAAGCCGGACAGGAAGTGATACATTGCCTGCGCGGGCGTCAGACGTGCGATGGGCGGCAGCACGCCGAATGCGTCGCAGGTCAGCATGATCACATTCTTGGGCTGACCACCAAGGCCGGTCGCCGAGGCGTTGGAGATGTAATCGAGCGGGTAGGCGCAACGCATGTTCTGCGTCAGGCTGGCATCGTCGAAGTCCAGCTCCAGCGTTTCGGGGTTATAGACCATGTTTTCGATCACGGTGCCGAAACGCGAGGTGGTGCCATAGATCTCCGGCTCGGCCTCGGCCGACAGGTTGATCGTCTTGGCGTAGCAGCCACCCTCGAAGTTGAAGCTGCCCTTGTCGGACCAGCCATGTTCGTCATCGCCGATCAGGATGCGCGACGGGTCGGCGGAAAGCGTGGTCTTGCCGGTGCCCGACAGGCCGAAGAACACCGCCGCGTCGTCGGGATTTCCGATGGCGTGGTTGGCGGAACAATGCATCGGCATCACGCCCTTGGCGGGCAGGATGTAGTTCAGCAGTGTGAAGACCGACTTCTTGTTCTCGCCCGCATATTCGGTATTGGCGATCAGGATGACCTTCTTGTCGAAGTTCAGCGCGATAACTGTCTCGGTGCGGCAGCCATGCTTGGCCGGATCAGCCTTGAAGCTGGGGCAGTTGATGATGGTGAATTCCGGAGCAAAGCTGTCCAGCTCCTCGCGCGCCGGGCGGCGCAGCAGATGGCGGATGAACAGGCCGTGCCATGCCAGTTCGGTCACGACGCGCACATCCAGGCGGTGCTCCGGATCGGCACCGGCATAGAGATCCTGCACGAAATAGTCGCGGCCCTTCATATGTGTCAGCATGTCGGCATGAAGCAGATCAAAGGCTTCGGACGACATGGGCGCATTGTTTTCCCACCAGATCGAATCTTCGACGGCAGGGGTGCGGACCACGAATTTGTCCTTTGGCGACCGGCCGGTAAACTGGCCGGTGGTGCAGAGGAACGCCCCGCCGCGACCAAGACGCCCCTCGCCACGACGAACGGCCGCTTCGACAAGCGCGGGTTCGATATCGTTGTAATAGACGTTGCCCAGACCGCTGATGCCCTGGGTTTCGAGGGTGTGGCGGGGGTTCACGCGTCCGTGCGTCATGTGCTTGCTCTCCGGTGCCGCGTCAGGCGCAGCGTCTTACGGTTCAAGTCGGCAGTCGGGGGCCAAAAAACTACCGGCCGGACTCCAGACGATGGAGCCGACACAGCGCCTATAACACGCCATTTTCGTGTAGGAACAGCGCCGTTTTGAAAGGTTAGCGCAACCAGAGAAGGTTTAGCGCAATCATGTTGCGCGGGCATGTCGATGTGCCGGTGCAGTGAGACAAATTAGTCATTTCTTGGCAAATTTTGCACCTGATGGTGCGGGCCTGCCTAGGTGATTCGCAGTTAGCTGTTGATATTTCAACGAGGAACCCGGAATATGTTCGAAAAATACAATATTGAGCAGTAGCAGCACAGGAAAATCGGAAATGTCCAGGATCGCCCTTGTGGACGACGACAGGAATATTCTGACGTCAGTTTCGATCACGCTCGAGGCCGAGGGGTTCGAGGTGGATACCTATAACGACGGCCAGTCCGCTTTGGATGCCTTCAATCGCCGCCTGCCCGATATGGCCGTGCTCGACATCAAGATGCCCCGCATGGACGGCATGGATTTGTTGCAACGCCTGCGCCAGAAGACCTCGATGCCGGTGATCTTCCTGACCTCCAAGGATGATGAGATCGACGAGGTGCTTGGCCTGCGGATGGGTGCCGACGATTATGTGAAGAAGCCGTTCAGCCAACGCCTGCTGGTCGAGAGAATCCGGGCGCTGCTGCGCCGCCAGGAGGCTGTGACCTCGGGCGAGACGGCGGTGACCGAAGAAACCAAGATCATGGAGCGCGGTCAGCTGCGCATGGATCCGCTGCGCCATTCGGTCAGCTGGAAAGGGGTCGATGTCTCGCTCACCGTGACCGAGTTCCTGCTGCTGCAGGCCCTCGCGCAGCGTCCGGGCATCGTGAAAAGCCGCGACCAGTTGATGGATGTGGCCTATGATGATCAGGTCTATGTCGATGACCGCACCATTGACAGCCATATCAAGCGGTTGCGCAAGAAGATGCGGACGGCGGACGAGGATTTCTCGGCCATCGAGACGCTGTATGGCATTGGCTATCGCTACAACGAAGAGTGATAACGGCTGAATGACCGTGGCGCAGCGCATCAGACCGGACTCTGCCGAGCCTGCCCGCAGGGGCGAGGTGGTTCTTGGCGAGGATTGGGTCAGCCCCGAGGCGCTGGCCGAGCAGGAGCTGCGTTCCGGGCAGTCCCGTCGCGGCCTTGTGGCGTTGAACCATTCGCCGCTGGCGCGCAAGATCGTCATCTTCAACATGATGGCCATCGTCGTCATGGTGGCCGGGGTGCTGTTCCTGAACCCGTTCCGAGACAGCCTGGTCCTGCAGCGCGAGCAGGGGCTGATCACCGAGGCAGAACTGGTGGCCGGCATTTTCGAGGCGCAACTGGATGAGACCGGCGGCGTCGCCGATGCGGTGACAACGTTGCAAACGGCTGCCCTTGGCCCGGGCGTTGAAGTGCGGGTGTTTGATCTGGGCGGGCAGATGCTAGCCATGGCGCAGGGGGCTGCGCGCCCGGCTTTGCAAGATGAGCGCGCCACGCTGATCACCGATTTCCTCAATGCGATATGGGATGGCGTTTCGAGCATTCTGTCTGGCGGGCAGGGCGGCGAAGTGGCCCATCCCGATGGTGAGCGGCTGGCCCGCAATATCCTGCCCCGCGCCCAGGGCGGCGAGACCGCGATCGCCACGGCGCGTGATACCGAGGGCCGCACGGTATTCTCTGTCGCGACCCCGATCCGTGATGGTGATCGGGTCGTCGGCGTGATCGCCATGACCTCTGCCGAGGGCGAGATTGATCGGCTGGTGCGTTATGAGCGCGAACAGGTCTTGCAGATGTTCGTGATCGCGCTGCTTGTCTCGATCGGGCTGAGCCTTGTCTTGGCATCGACTATTGCCAATCCGCTCAGCGATCTGGCGGCAGCGGCCGAGCTTGGGCGCGACCGCGATGCCCGCAAGCTTGCACCGGGCCGGGTGCGGATCCCGGATCTGACGGCGCGCCCCGATGAGATCGGCCGCCTGTCGGTCGCGATGCGCGGCATGGTCGCGGCTCTTTACGACCGCATTGATGCCAATGAACAATTCGCGGCCGATGTCGCGCATGAGATCAAGAACCCGCTTGCCTCGTTGCGTTCGGCCGTGGCCTCGCTGCATCTCGCCAAGCGTGACGATCAGCGCACGCGGCTTCTGGAAGTGATCGATCACGATGTGCGGCGTCTGGACCGGCTGGTCAGTGACATCTCCAACGCCTCGCGTCTCGACAGTGAACTGGTGAAGGAGGAGGAGGAGGAGTTCAATCTTCTCAAGACCCTCGCCAATCTGTCGGAATATCTGGGCCAGCAGGCCGCCGAACAGGGCGTCGATTTCGTGACCGATCTGCCCCAGGATCCAATCGTCATCCGGGGGCTGGAGGGCCGACTGGCACAAGTCTTCGTCAATCTGATCACCAACGCGATTTCCTTCTGTGAAGAGGGCGATGCCGTCCGGGTCTGGGCGCGGCGGCGTGAGAATCGCGTGCTGATCGTGGTGGAAGATACCGGCCCCGGCATCCCGGAACAGGCTTTGACCAAGGTGTTCAAGCGCTTCTACTCCGAACGCCCGCAGGTCGATTTCGGCAATCATTCCGGCCTGGGCCTTGCGATTTCAAAACAGATCGTCGAGGCGCATGGCGGCGTGATCTGGGCCGAAAACATCCGTCCGACCCATGCCGATATCACCTCGGAACCGCTGGGCGCACGCTTCATCGTTGGCCTGCCGGTGTGACAGCCGACAGCGCATCGTTGATCCTTCATGGCAGCTGTGTCGCGCTGAATGGGAACGGCCTGTTGATCCTGGGATCGTCTGGCGCGGGCAAGTCAACGCTGGCGCTTGCCCTGATGGCCATGGGCGCGCAGCTTGTGGCGGATGACCGGGTGGTGGTGGCGCGCGACGGCGACGCGCTGATCGCCTGCGCGCCTGCAGCGCTCAGCGGGATGGTCGAAGCGCGCGGCATCGGCCTGTTGGGGGCGACGCCTCTGCCACAGGCACGCCTGCATCTGGTGGTCGATCTGGACCAGACCGAACCCGACCGCTTGCCGCCGCGGCGTGAAATCAGTCTGCTTGCCTGCCGCTTGCCCCTTGTTCTTGGCAAGTCGCTGCCGCATCTTTCCATTGGGCTTGCGCAATATCTGCGCGGCGGTCGGCGGGATTGATCGGGGATGGCAAGCATATCCATCGTCAGGACGCAGGAACTTGTTCTGGTCACCGGACCTTCGGGGGCCGGTCGCTCCACCTCCATTCAGGCGCTGGAGGATCTTGGCTATGAGACCATCGACAATCTGCCGCTCAGCCTGATCGGCCACCTGGTGAACGGACCGCCTTTGGGCCGCCCGATTGCACTTGGCCTGGACGTGCGCAACCGCGATTTCAGCGCGAATGGCTTGATTGAACTGGTGGACCTGCTGACACTGGACCCCCGCATCTCGCTGTCACTGCTGTATCTGGATTGCGCGGCAGATGAGCTGATCCGGCGTTTCAATGAAACCCGGAGGCGTCACCCTCTGGCCGTGGAGGAATCGCCCGCCGAGGCCATCGCGCGCGAGATCGATCTTCTGGCACCGATCCGGGTGCGGGCCGACCATCTGGTCGACACGACCGAGATGTCGCCCCATGATCTGACCGCGCAGATTGCCGAATGGTTCGGGCAAGAGGCCGGGCCCGGCCTGTCAGTCTCGATCCAAAGCTTCAGCTTCAAGCGTGGCGTGCCGCGTGGCCTAGATATGACCTTCGATTGCCGCTTTCTGAACAACCCGCATTGGGTGCCCGATCTGCGCAACCTGGATGGTCGCGATTCGGCGGTTTCGGATTATGTCACTGGCGATCCGCGCTTTGCGGAGTTCTCGCAAAGGTTGCGAGGGCTTCTGCTTTTTCTGCTTCCGGCCCATAAGGCCGAGGGGAAATCACACCTCTCCATCGGGTTCGGCTGCACAGGGGGGCAACATCGCTCTGTCGCAGTTGCAGAAATTATCGGCAATGCGCTTGCAGAAGCGGGCTGGTCGGTGTCAAAACGGCATAGGGAACTTGAACGCAGGTCGGCCGCAAACCGACCTTCTGCAACTGGGTGATCAGGGTTTGATCGGCATCGTGATCGTTGCGCATGGCGGTTTGGCGCGGGAATATATGTCCGCTGTCGAACATGTGGTCGGTCGTCAGGAGACGATGTCCGCGATCTCGATCGAGGACGAACATGACCGCGCCGCCAAATCGGCCGAGATCGCTGCCGCTGCGGATGCGGTGGATCGCGGACAGGGTGTGGTCGTGGTGACCGATATGTTTGGCGGCTCGCCCTCCAATCTGTCGCTGCCCGCCTGCGCCTCGCGCAACCGGCGCATTCTTTACGGCGCCAATTTGCCGATGCTGATCAAACTGGCCAAATCCCGCGATTTGCCGCTGGCAGAGGCCGTCGGTCTCGCGTTGGATGCAGGGCGGAAATACATCAACAGCCTTGACCTTGGCGGCGACGCGCCGCCGGACGAGGAGGAGGCGAAATGACGACGCGTCGTCTGCAGATCGTGAATGAAAAGGGGCTGCACGCCCGGGCATCGGCGAAGTTCGTCGAATGCGTTGAGGGCTTTGATGCCTCGGCCGAGGTGGAAAAGGATGGTATGACCGTGTCCGGCGATTCCATCATGGGCCTTCTGATGCTGGGGGCCTCGCGCGGGACCCATATCGATGTGAGCGTGAGCGGCACGCAGGCGACGGAGCTGGCTGAGGCGCTGGCACAACTGGTTGCCAACCGTTTTGGCGAAGAACAGTAGGCCGATTGTGGAGGATACACCGCCGCCGATCCCGGCCCGCGCATATGACATGCGCCGTCTCTCCTATGCTGGCACCTTCACCAATCCGTTCAAGGCAGGCACCATTCGTGCCATCGAATGGCTGACCGCCAAGATCACGCTGCTGCGGCTGATCCGTAAATTCGAGAAATCCGGTGCCCCTTTCGGTGTGCCGTTTTGGCCCAAAGCGATCCGCACCATGGGGATCGACATCCAGACCCCGGCGGAAGAGATCGCGCGCATTCCTGCAACCGGGCCGGTGGTCGTGGTGGCCAACCACCCCCATGGCCTGGTGGACGGCATGGTGATGGCCGAGATCGTCGCCCGCGTGCGTCCCGACTTCAAGATCCTGACCCGATCGCTGCTGACCGGCATCCCGGAAATCGAAGAGTTCATGATCCCGGTGCCGTTCCCGCATGAGGACAATGCCCGCGAATTGGGCCTGCGTATGCGCAATGACACCATGGCGCATCTGAAGCGCGGCGGGCTGATCATCCTGTTCCCGGCGGGTAAGGTCGCGATGTCAGAGAGCTGGTTCGGCCCGGCGATCGAGGCAGAGTGGAACGTGTTCACCCACAAGATTGTCCGCACCTCGGGCGCGACCATCGTGCCGATGCGCTTTCCTGGCCAGAACAGTCGCGCTTTCCTGATCGCGAATAAACTGTCCGATACGCTGCGGCAGGGCCTGCTGCTGTTCGAGATCCGTCGGGCACTGTTCAAGCCGCAGCGCCCCTTTATCGGCCAGCCGATTGCCGTCAGTGATCTGGACAAATGGGAAGGGAACCCGCGCGGCTTTCTGGCCTGGCTGCGCGCGCATACCCTTTCGCTTGGACGCGATTAACGCGTCGGCACCGGCACCTCGCCGCGGTAATCATAGAAGCCGCGGCCGCTTTTGCGGCCCAGCCACCCTGCCTCGACATATTTGGTCAACAAGGGGCAGGGGCGATATTTGGTATCTGCCAGCCCATCATAGAGCACATTCATGATGGCAAGGCAGGTATCGAGGCCGATGAAATCCGCAAGCTCCAGCGGCCCCATCGGATGATTGGCACCAAGTTTCAGCGATTCATCGATACTTTTTACCGAACCCACCCCTTCATAGAGGGTATAGACCGCCTCATTGATCATCGGAATCAGGATGCGGTTCACGATGAATGCCGGAAAATCCTCGGCGGAGGCGGCGGTCTTGCCAAGGCGCTTCACCACCTCATGCAGCGCGTCATAGGTGTCCTTGTCGGTGGCGATCCCCCGGATCAACTCCACCAATTGCATCACCGGCACAGGGTTCATGAAGTGGAAGCCCATGAACTTTTCCGGTCGGTCGGTGCGCGAGGCGAGCCGGGTGATTGAGATCGACGAGGTATTCGATGTCAGGATCGTGGTCGGTTTCAGATGCGGCTGAACCGCGGCGAAGATTTTCTGCTTCACCGTCTCGTTTTCGGTCGCAGCCTCGATCACCAGATCGGTCTGGCCGATTTCCTCGATGGAGAGGGTGGTGCGGATCCGGGCAAGGGCCGCAGCCTTGATCTCTGCGGCGATCTTGCCGCGGCTGACCTGCCGTTCCAGATTGCGGTCAATGACCTCGATCGCATGATTCAGGCTGGCTTCGCTGATATCGTTCAACAGCACATCATAGCCCGCCAAAGCGAAGACATGTGCAATACCGTTGCCCATCTGGCCCGCGCCGACCACACCCACCGTTTCGATCGCCATGATGCTCTCCCAACCCGACACCCGAGAATATGCGGCGGCTCACGTCATTTGCAAGCGCAGAAGACTCTGCCGCAGGGCCAGAAGTTTTAAGAAAATGCAGCAGTTAGCGAATTGGCAAGGGGTTTGGCCGACAGTGAGTCGTGGGTGTCAATACATGGGTGGGGAAAATGGCCTATGTCTATTCGGGGGGCGCATTGGATTATGCGCCCTGTCATTACGGTATGTCGCGCGTAGCATTCAGGGGGCCGGCACATGACCTGCGCAAGCCCTATCTTGCCGTTCTTGGCGGGACGGAAACCTATGGCAAATTCGTTCCAGAGCCCTATCCGACGCTTGTCGCTGCGGAGGAGGGTTTGGGCGTGGTCAATCTGGGCGCGGTGAATGCCGGGGTCGACCTCTATCTGAATGAGCCGGATCTTTTACGCATCGCCCGAGGCGCAGAGGCGGTGATCCTTCAGGTTGTTGGGGCGCACAACCTTTCCAACCGATTCTATCGGGTCCACAGGCGCAGAAATGACCGTTTCCTGGGGGCGAGCCCGGCGCTGCGGTCACTTTACCCCGAGGTCGATTTTACAGAATTCAGCTTTACCCGGCATATGTTGCAGGCCTTGCAGCAAACCTCACCAGAGCGGTTTTGTGATGTTGTGGCGGAGCTGCGCATGGTCTGGTTGCAGCGGATGCAGCATTTGATCCGGCAATTGCCGCCGCGCCTGCTGTTGTTGTGGTTTGCAGCGCGCCGCCCCTGTCGTTTCGCGACCGCGGTCGAGGTCACGCTTGATCCGATGCTGGTGGATAGTGAAATGATCGCGGCGCTGACGCCGCATGTCGCGGCCTATATCGAGGTCATAACGGCACCGACTGCGCGTGTTGGCAATGGGGATTGCGTCGCCTTCTCCGCCATGGAGGAACCCGCAGCGCATGGGGTTCCGGGGCCTGCTGCGCATCGTGAGGCGGCGAACAGGCTGGCGCGCGCGCTGCGTCATTCTTAGCAGAAAAGCCCGCGCCGAGGCGCGGGCTTTTGTTCAATTGTCCATGTGCGGATTTCGGTTCTGCTCAGAGTTTGGAGGTCAGTTCCGGCACTGCGGTGAACAGGTCTGCGACCAGGCCGTAATCGGCGACCTGGAAGATCGGTGCCTCTTCATCCTTGTTGATCGCGACGATGACCTTGCTGTCTTTCATGCCGGCAAGGTGTTGGATCGCGCCAGAGATGCCGATCGCGACATAGAGCGCGGGTGCCACGACCTTGCCAGTCTGGCCAACCTGCCAGTCGTTCGGCGCGTAGCCCGAATCCACCGCCGCGCGCGATGCGCCGACCGCGGCCCCGAATTTGTCGGCCAAAGCCTCGATCAGCGCGAAATCGGCCTCAGATCCCACGCCGCGACCGCCCGAGACCACGATCTTGGCCGAGGTCAGTTCGGGCCGATCCGAGGCCGCGACCTTGTCTTCCACCCAGGAGGAAAGGGCAGATGCCTTCGCTCCAACGGGCTCGATCGCTGCGGAGCCGCCGGTAGATGCTGCCGCGAAAGCTGCGGTCCGCACCGAGAAGACCTTGATCTTGTCGGACGATTTCACCGTCTGGATCGCGTTCCCGGCATAGATTGGCCGTTCAAAGGTTTCGGAATCGACCACTGCGGTCACATCGGAAAGCACCATCACGTCGAGAAGTGCTGCCACACGCGGCAGGACGTTCTTGGCATAGGCTGTCGCCGCTGCTGCGATATGGCTATAGCCTCCTGCAAGATCAATGACTTGATCTGCCAGGGCTTCGGCCAGGCCATGGCCTGCATCCTCGGCATGTAGCACCTTCGCGACACCTGCCAGGCTCGCAGCCTCAGCCGCCGCCGCGGCGGGGCCGGCCACCAGCACATGCACATCCCCCAGCGACTGCACCGCCGTTAGGGTTTTGGCAACCGAATCGGTGGCAAGCTGCCCACCATTCACATCCGCCAGAAGGAGAACAGCCATCAGATCACCCCCGCTTCGTCTTTCAGTTTCGCGATCAGCTCGTCGACAGAGGCGACCTTCACCCCGGCCTTCCGTCCGGCCGGTTCAGAGGTTTTCACCACTGTCAGACGCGGCGTGACATCGACGCCGTAATCGGCGGCGGTCTTCTCATCGAGAGGCTTTTTCTTCGCCTTCATGATGTTGGGCAGCGATGCATAGCGCGGCTCGTTCAGACGCAGGTCGACCGTGACGACGGCGGGCAAGCCCACCTTGATCGTCTGCAGGCCGCCATCAACTTCGCGCGTTACCGTGGCGCTGTCGCCTTCGATCGACAGGGCGCTCGCGAAGGTTGCCTGGCCCCAACCCAGAAGGGCAGCCAGCATCTGGCCGGTCGCGTTCAGGTCGTTGTCGATTGCCTGCTTGCCCGCAAGCACAAGGCCCGGGGCCTCGTCCTTGACTACGGCCGCGAGGATCTTCGCGACCGCAAGCGGTTCGATATCGGTATGCACATCGGACGCCGCCTCGACCAGAATGGCACGGTCAGCGCCCATTGCCAGGGCTGTGCGCAGCGTCTCCTGGGCCTGCTTCACGCCGATCGACACCACCACGATCTCCGACACGATCCCCTTTTCCTTCAAGCGGATCGCTTCTTCCACCGCGATCTCGTCAAAGGGGTTCATCGACATCTTCACATTCGCCAGATCGACACCCGTGCCATCCGATTTCACCCGGACTTTCACGTTGTAATCGATCACCCGTTTGACAGGCACCAAGACCTTCATCGGCGCAATCTCCTCAGGTTCCGGGCCGCATCGCGGCCGCATTCCAAGCTCTCCGCAGTGTTGTTAGCCCGGTCAGTGGCGGGAGAACAATCCAAAAGCGACGCGAAGCGGCGCTGCGACGCCGCGTCATTGACCCAAGGTCAGCTATCGCGGGTCAGGCCGGGAACCCATAGCACATCGGCGCGGCCTTCCTCATTGGCGATGCGGGCCGCAACGAACAGCCAGTCCGACAAACGGTTGAGATATTTCACCGCCTCGGGGTTCACGTCTTCTTCGGTGGCAAGCAGCACGGTCTCGCGTTCGGCACGGCGCGCGACGGTGCGACACAGGTGCAGATGCGCCGCCAAAGCCGAACCGCCAGGCAGGATGAAGCTGCGCAACGGTTGAAGCCGGGCATTCATCGCGTCGATCTCGGCCTCTAGCCGGGCAACCTGCGGGGCGATCATACGCAAAGGCGGATACTTCGCCTCATGATCACGCGCCATGTCGGGGGTGCAAAGATCGGCACCAAGGTCGAAAAGGTCATTCTGGATGCGGGCAAGTGCCTGATCCATCTCGCCTTGGGCATTCAGGCGGGCAAGGCCAAGTGTCGAATTGGCCTCGTCCACCGTGCCATAGGCGGTGACACGCGGCGAGAACTTGGCGACGCGCTGCCCATTGCCAAGCGCAGTATCGCCCTTGTCGCCGGTGCGGGTATAGATCTTCGACAGGACGACCATCAGTTGCCTCCGCGCTGATGCAGATAGGCAAAGACCACGATCAGGACCACGGCGATGGCCTGACCTATGATACGATAGCGCATCAGCCGATTGGCGTTGCGGCGGTTGAATTCGCCACCCTTGCCGAAGGCGCCGATCCCGATAGTGAGGATGATCAGCACGACGAAACAGGCCATCACGGCCAGGATGAACAGCGGGTCTTTCTGCAGCATGGGCATCTCCGGGCTTTGTGCGAGACATAGCGCCTTGGTCACGAAAGGCGAGGAGAAAAGCCGTCGCAGGGGGCCGGACGGTGCCTGTGCTCAGGACCGGGCGATCAGCCAATCCAGCGCGGCAGTTGGCAGGATCCGGCGGGCAAGGCCCATCAGATGCGTCGCGTTGGTCACATAGTAACGCCCGCGCGGCCGCCTGCTTTCCAGCGCGTGGATCAGCTTTTTCGTGACGGCCGAACAGGGCAGTTCGAACGGGTCAGGCCCTTGTTTGGGTTCATAAAGCCGGTGCAGCAGGCTGCGGTATTCGTCGACGCGGGGCGAGTTCTGCCAGTCGATCCATTTCTCGAAATGCGGGATGGAGTTTTCGCGGATTCGGGTCGGGATCGGGCCGGGCTCGATCAGGCTGATCTGGATGCCGGTGCCGCGCATCTCCACGCGCAGCACATCGGTCAAGCCTTCCAGCGCGAATTTCGTGCTGACATAGGCGGCCCGCCAACGCATTCCGACCAATCCGAGAACCGAGGAACAGTTGACGATTCGCCCATGGCCTTGCGCCCGCATCACCGGGATCACCCGCCGTGTCAGATCGTGATAGCCAAACAGGTTGACCTCGAAAATTTCGCGCAGGGCCCCGCGCGGCAGATCTTCGGCCGCACCCGGACAGGCGAAGGCCCCGTTGTTGTAAAGCGCATCCAGCGTGCCGCCTGTGCGGGCCAGCACCTCGGCCAGCGCGTCCGCGATGCTGTCTTCATCTGCATAATCCAGGCGGAAACTTTCCAGGCCTTCCGCACGCAGCCTTTCGCAATCGGCCTCTTGCCGGCAGGTTGCAAAGACGCGCCAGCCGCGCGCCGCCAGGCTGCGGGCGGCATCCAGGCCGATCCCGGAGGAACAGCCGGTGATCAGAACGCTGCGGGGGGTGGTCATCGGGGCTGCTCCGGTTTTCTTTCCGGCTTAGCAGAAAGCGGGCGTTGCGCAATGCGCGGCCAAGGTGTCCGGGCAATCAGGGGGCGATGGCGGAAAGAAACTCGCCCGAGACAAAGCCGGTGATGCCATCGCCCTCAAGTGTGATGCGGGCCCAGCCGTTTTCTTCGGTCCAGAGCAGGCGCGCGGCCTCGCCCCGGCTGAGCCGCCCGACCACCGGAAACTCGGTCGAGGGGCCTTCGCGGACATTGACCGATTGCGCGGTAATGTAACGGATCAGGGATTCGGACAGGTCGGGGTCGGGTTCCGTCCGCGCCGCACCGGGCTGCACCAATGGCAGGACGGTGGGCACCAAGACGCTTTCGGTGCCAGTATAGGCAACCGGGGTGATGCCGCGGGAATTGGTGGCAGGCGCGGCGCGTTCCGGGGGCGCGTGCCGCATTGTTGCTGTGGCCCGTGGTTCATCAGCGCCCCGTCCCCAGAACATCATGGCCGCGAGAAGAGACAGGCACAGCAACAGCAACAGACGGATCATCACACCCTCGGCGACTCGTGGTCGGATACTCGGAACGGGATCCCCATATCACGGATTCTTGTGCGCGCCTGAGGAAAAGTTGCGCAGATTTCCCCCTGACCGGAAAACCGGCTGGACCGGCGCAGGGGCAGGGATTACACCAGATCCATGACCGAAAGCACCGAAGACCCCAAGATCGGGCCCGACACGACAGGGCCTGCCACGCATTCCGAACCGCTGCGCCGCGCCATTGGTGAGCGTTATCTGACCTATGCGCTGTCGACTATCATGCACCGTGCGTTGCCCGATGCCCGCGACGGGCTGAAGCCGGTGCATCGGCGCATCATGTATGCAATGCGCGAGCTGCGGCTGAGCCCGACGGGGGGCTTCCGCAAGTCTGCCAAGATCTCGGGCGATGTGATGGGCAACTATCACCCGCATGGTGATGCCGCGATCTATGATGCGATGGCGCGTTTGGCGCAGGATTTCAACGTGCGCTACCCGCTGGTCGACGGGCAGGGCAATTTCGGCAATATCGACGGCGATAACCCGGCTGCCAGCAGATATACCGAGGCGCGGCTGACCGCGATTGCCGAACTGCTGATGCAGGGGCTGACCGAGAACGCGGTGGATTTCCGGCCCAATTACGACGGCACGCTGGAAGAGCCGGTGGTGATGCCTGCGGCATTCCCGAACCTCTTGGCCAATGGCTCCAGCGGAATCGCGGTCGGGATGGCCACGAATATCCCGCCGCATAACCTGCATGAGTTGATCGATGCCTGTCAGGCGCTGATCGAGGACCCGGAGGTCACCGACGAGGAGCTGGTGCGACATGTCCCCGGCCCCGATTTCCCGACCGGGGGCGTGATCGTTGAGCCGCGCGAGAACATCCTGGAGGCTTATCGCACCGGGCGCGGTGCCTTTCGCCTGCGTGCCCGCTGGGCGGTGGAAGATCTGGGGCGTGGCCAATGGCAGATCGTCGTGACCGAGATCCCTTACCAGGTGCAGAAATCCAAGCTGATCGAACGCTTGGCCGAGGTGATCCAGACCAAGAAAGTGCCGGCGCTGGCCGATGTGCGCGACGAATCCGCCGAGGATGTCCGCATCGTGCTGGAGCCGCGGGTGCGCACGGTCGATCCCGATATGCTGATGGGGATGCTGTTCAAGAATTCGGATCTGGAGATCCGGTTCAGCCTGAACATGAACGTGCTGATCGATGGCAAGGTGCCGAAGGTCTGCAGTCTGAAAGAGGTTCTGCGCGCCTTCCTTGACCATCGTCGCGATGTGCTTGGCCGCCGCACCACCCACCGGATCGAAAAGATTGATCACCGGCTGGAAATTCTGGACGGCTTCATCCTGACCTTCCTGAACCTTGACCGTGTGATCGACATCATCCGCTATGATGCCGATCCCAAGGCCGCGCTGATGGCCGAGGTCTGGGGCAAGAAGCACAAGCGCGCCC
This sequence comes from Gemmobacter serpentinus, assembly GCF_008973825.1. GTDB lineage: Bacteria > Pseudomonadota > Alphaproteobacteria > Rhodobacterales > Rhodobacteraceae > Gemmobacter > Gemmobacter serpentinus. The sequence goes on from NZ_WCHR01000003.1 coordinate 94,198, forward strand.
AAAGCGAGGAAGATTACATAGGCCCGAAGCCGCGCGATCCGGGCGATCTGTCGGAAGTGCAGGCCGAGGCCATTCTCAATATGCGGCTGCGGTCCTTGCGCAAGCTGGAAGAGATGGAACTGATTGCCGAACGTGACGCGCTGCGGGACGAACGCGCCGATCTTGCCGCGCTGATGGGCGATGCGGGCCTGCAATGGGCGCGCATCGGCCGCGATCTGGCCGAGGTGCAGCTGCAATTCGGCAAGGCGACCGCCATGGGCAAGCGCCGGACCGATTTTGCCGATATGGCCGATGTCGAGGACGTGCCGCTGGAGGCGATGATCGAGCGCGAACCGATCACGGTGATCTGCTCCAAAATGGGCTGGATCCGCGCCATGAAGGGGCATGTCGCGCTGGATACCGAGGTGAAGTTCAAGGATGGCGATGAGGGGCGTTTCATCTTCCATGCCGAAACCACTGACCGCATTCTGGTGATCGGTGCCAATGGCCGCTTTTACACGCTGGTTGGGGCGAACCTGCCCGGTGGGCGCGGCATGGGCGAGCCGGTGCGCCTGATGATCGACCTGCCCAATGATGCCGAAATCACCGATCTGATGATCTGGCGTCCGGGCGAAAAATGGCTGGTGGCCTCCTCTGCGGGGGATGGGTTCATCGTGCCGTCGGAAGAGGTGGTGGCGCAGACGCGTGCGGGCAAGCAAGTGCTGACCTTCCGCGAGGGGCTGCGCATGGCGCTATGCCGTCGCATCAATGGCGATCATGTCGCGGTGGTGGGCGAGAACCGCAAGCTGCTGGTCTTCCCGGTCGCGGAGCTGCCGGAAATGGCCAAGGGCAAGGGGGTGCGGTTGCAGAAATACAAGGATGGCGGTTTGTCGGATGCCACCACCTTCAATCTGGCCGATGGTCTGAGCTGGAAAGATCCTGCCGGGCGCACCCGGCTGGAAACCGATCTGGCGCAATGGCAGGGCGCGCGTGCGGCGACCGGCGCCATGGCACCACGCGGATTTCCGCGCGACAACCGGTTCAACTGATGTCATGCTGACCGCGATTGCAGCCCCCTGAGGGGGCTGCGTATTCTGCGGAGACGTGTTTATGCCGACGATTACCTATAATCGTAACCTGCCCGGTCAGGTCTTGGTGTCGACTGATATTTTCGAAGACATTCTGGATCTTGATGTGATGCAGGCCACCTCCACCCGCCTCGTTCTGCGTGATGGCGGCGATCAGGTCACCTTCGCCGGATCGGGCTTCGGCATTGTGCTGCGCGGTGGCGAGATTGTCGATGTGACCGGGGGCACTGTGACGTCGATCTCGGCCAGGGTTGGCGGGCAAACTCTGCTGGATTGGACCGGGCTGAAGGTTTCCGCGCAGGATCTGGCCTTTTCGATTTTTTCGGGCAACTGGACCGCGCTGAATACGCTGATGCTGGGCAAGGCCGATACGATCAAGGCTACCAATGGCAATGATCGGATCAACGGTTTTGGCGGCAATGACACGATCTACGGCTATAAGAGCAATGACGTTCTGGGCGGCGGTGCGGGCAATGACCAGTTGATCGGCGGGGACGGGCGCGACACGCTGAATGGCGATGCAGGCAATGACAAGCTGTTTGGCGATGATCCCAATGCAAGGTCCAAGGGGGCTGCGGATCGATTGAACGGTGGCGCAGGCAATGACACGCTGATGGGCGGTGCAGGGATCGACACGCTGACCGGCGGGTCTGGGTCTGATGTGTTTGTCTTCAATGTCACGGGGGCCAAGAACCGCGACATCATCACCGATTTCAACAGCAAGCAGGACGATCTGCATTTCGACAATGATGCCTTCACAGCCTTTTCTTACACCGGCAAGCTGCGGGCTGCGGATTTCGTGTTGGGCACGGCAGCCAAGGATGCCGCGGATCGGTTCATCTATGAGAAATCGACCGGCAATCTCTGGTATGATGCAGATGGCTCCAAAGGCGGTGCGAAGGTTCTGGTGGCAGAGCTGAAAGACGGCACCACCCTGACCGCAGGCGATATCTTTATCATCTAAGGGGGGCGGCCCCTGATCTGTTCCAGAATGCAAAAGGGCACCCGAAGGGGTGCCCTTTTCGATGTTCAGCGGCTGAGGCCGCCGGGCAGATCCGGCAGATCCAGCGCGGCAAAGCCGTAATGACGCAGCCAGCGCAGATCGGACTCAAAGAAGGCGCGCAGGTCGGGGATGCCGTATTTCAGCATGGCGATACGGTCGATCCCCATGCCGAAGGCAAAGCCCTGCCATTCGTCGGGGTCGACGCCTGCGGCTTGCAGCACCTTGGGATGCACCATGCCGGAGCCGAGGATTTCCATCCACTTGTCGCCCTCGCCGATCTTCAACTGGCCGCCGACATTGGAATAGCGGATATCGACCTCGGCCGAGGGTTCGGTGAAGGGGAAGTGGCTGGCGCGGAAGCGCAGCTCCACCTTGTCGACCTCAAAGAAGGCGCGGCAGAATTCTTCCAGCGTCCATTTGAGATTGGCCATGGAGATGTCGCGGTCAATCGCCAGACCCTCGACCTGATGGAACATCGGGGTATGGGTCTGGTCCATGTCCATGCGATAGACGCGGCCCGGTGCGATGACGCGGATCGGCGCGCCCTGTTCGGTCATGGCGCGGATCTGCACCGGCGAAGTATGGGTGCGCAGCACATGCGGCGGGCGGTTGTCGCCCTCGGCGCGGTGCATGAAGAAGGTGTCATGCTCCTGCCGCGCCGGATGCTCCGGCGGGATGTTCAGCGCATCGAAATTATACCAGTCGCTTTCGACCTGCGGGCCTTCTGCCACGGCAAAGCCCATATCGGCGAAGATCGCGGTCAGTTCGTCCATCACTTGGCTGACCGGGTGAATGGTCCCCATGCGGCGCGGGCGGCCGGGCATGGTCACGTCCAGCCATTCCGATTTCAGGCGCTCGTCCAGCGCCGCGTCGCCAAGCGCCACCTTGCGGGCGCGCAGGGCGGTGTCGATCTCGTCCTTCAGCACATTCATCGCGGCCCCGGCGGCCTTGCGGGCCTCCGGATCCATTTTGCCAAGGCCCGACATCAGCGCGGAAATCTCGCCCTTCTTGCCAAGGGCGGCGATGCGCACCTCTTCCAAGGCAGCCTCATCGGCCGCCTTGGCCACGGCCTCGATATATTTGCCACGAAGTTCGGTCAGGTCCATCTGCGCCTCCGGTCTCTTGGCCCCGGTAGCTAGCGGGGCAGGGCCGGATTTGCAAGGGCAGCGCGGGTCAGAGGAAGTCCGCGGCAGAGAAATCCGCCTTGGTCAGCGCCTCGCCCATGCCGGAGATGACCAGAACATCCTTGCCATGCAGCACCTCCACCGTGCCGGCCTTGCTGCCGTTGCGAATGGTGATCTGGCTGAACTTCACATCGAGGTCGATGCGGTCGATGCCATCCTGGAAATCGGTGATGGTATCGCGCGCGCCATCGCGGTTCAGCACAAAGACATCCGCGCCCTGGCCGCCGGTCAGGCGGTCCTTCCCCGCACCATCGAGCAGCCGGTCACTTCCCGCCCCGCCGATCAGCGTGTCATTGCCACTGTCGCCCTGCAATGTGTCATTGCCCGCCCCGCCGGTCAGCGCGTCATTGCCGCCGCCGCCGGATTGCCTGTCATTGCCAAGCCCGCCATTCAGCGTGTCATTGCCACTGTCGCCGAACAGCGTGTCATGGCCGTCATTGCCAAACAGTTTGTCGGCGTGATTGCCACCGCGCAGCATATCGCGCCCGGTGCCGCCCGCCAGCAGGTCGAACCCGTCACCGCCAAGGATGGTGTCGTTGCCTTCCATCCCGGTCACATAGTCATGGCCTTTGCCCGCATCGATGCGGTTGTTGCCCTCATTCCCGGCAAGAATGTCGTTGCCCGCGCTGCCCTTGGATTTGGTCGGATAGAGGGCTTGCTGCGCGTAGCGCACGCCATAGACGAACTCGTTCACTGCGGCATTGTCGTTCACATATTGAACCAGCCCGATATCCTGGGCGGGAAACTCGAAGTTGGGCAGATAATAGGTCACGCCCTCGCGCAGAAACGAGAAGTTGGCGATGGTCTCCCAGTCTTTGGTGGAAAAGACATAGGCATTCATCAATTGCAGCGGGCGCACCAGCTGGGCATTGAAGGCTTCACCATCAATGGTCGCGACGGGGGCCTTGCCGGGCTCCTTGCCTTTGATGCCGAACTGGTCGTCATCATCCCGGATCGCCACAATATGGCGGGTCATGTCCAACTCGCCCTTGGCATTTTCTTTCAAACTGATTGCGATCGCGACATAGGTCTTCTTGGCCATGGACGCCTCCTGAAATATCGATGGCGGCACCATGCCACAGTTCGGCCATATTTCGAAGGATTTGCTTTCGCTGAGATGCAGAAGGCCCCGCGCGTGAAGCGCAGGGCCTTTGCGTTACCTGTGCAGCCAGATCAGGCGGCGAGAGCAGCCTTGGCCTGAGCGGCGATGGCGTTGAACGCCTCCGGCTCATGCACGGCCAGATCGGCCAGAACCTTGCGGTCCACTTCGATCCCGGCTTTGGCCAGACCGTTGATGAAACGCGAATAGGTCAGTTCAAGGTCGAACAGACGCACAGCCGCGTTGATGCGCTGGATCCACAGGGCGCGGAAGTTGCGCTTGCGGGTCTTGCGGTCGCGGGTTGCGTACTGGTTGGCCTTGTCGACGGCCTGGGTGGCCGTGCGGAAGTTCGTGGAGCGCGCGGCGTAATAGCCTTTCGCTGCCTTGATAACTTTGCGGTGACGGGCGTGGGTCACCTTACCGGATTTGACGCGGGACATGTATCAGGCTCCTCAGCGGTCGTAGGGCATGTATTTTTTGACGATTTTCGCATCGCTCTCGCACAGGATCATGGTCCCGGATGCGTCGCGAATGAACTTCGTCGTGCGCTTGATCATGCCGTGGCGTTTGCCCGCCACACCGGCCTTCACACGGCCCGAGGCGGTGAAGCTGAAGCGCTTCTTGGCCGCCGATTTGGTCTTCATCTTGGGCATTTCCATCTCCTGGTTCAGAGTGAACGTGCGACTCGGCAATGCCACACCGGCCGGCCGCACGAGGATAGAGCGGGCCGTATAGGGCCCATCGGGGGAAAGCGCAAGTCCGGATCTGCCGGGCCCCGTATCTGTGGGGTCTTGTTTTTGCGGGCCCAGTGGCGGTCAGCGCCAGCGCATCAGGATATCCCCGGCCACATGGTAGAATGCCTCGGGAATGTCACGCAGCGCATATCCACCCGGACGATTGCCGATGGCGATGCTCACCAGCCCCAGCCCGATCATCGCGGTGATGGCCGCCGCGCGGGGCGGGCGACCATCGACAAGGGCAGACAGCAGGGAAGGGACCGCCAACAGGCAGAGCACAAGGCCCATGACCATATAAAGGTCGGTATTCACCCGCAAATGCCCCCGCCAAACAGCGGGAAAGCTTACTCCGCTTCGGCGCGGTGGATCAATCGCTCATCACAGGGAGCCACGCGCAGGATATTGGTGGTGCCGGTCACGTTGAACGGCACGCCCGCGGTGACCACGATCTGGTCTTTTTCCTCGGCAAAACCATGCGCGCGCGCAGCCCGCACCGCCGAGATCACGGCACCCTTGAAGCGGTCCTGTTCTTCGGTGATGGCGCAATGCGCGCCCCAGGTCAGGCAAAGACGGCGCGCGGTGGAGACCAGCGGCGTCAGGCCGATGATCGGCACGCGCGGACGCTCGCGGGCCACCAGGCTGATCGTGGTGCCCGACTGGCTGAAGCAGCAGATCGCCTTGATATCGGCAGCCTCGGCGATCTCACGCGCGGCGGCCACGATCCCGTCTGCCACGCTGGTGCGCACCACGCGGCGGCTGGCCTCGATCACATCGCGATAGGTCGGGTCGCTTTCGACGCTGATCGCCACATTGTTCATCGTAGTGACTGCCTCGATGGGGAAGCGGCCGGCGGCGCTTTCTGCCGACAGCATCACCGCATCGGCACCTTCATAGATCGCGGTTGCCACATCCGACACCTCGGCGCGGGTCGGCACCGGGCTTTCAATCATCGATTCGAGCATCTGGGTCGCGACGATCACCGGCTTGGCGGCGGCGCGGGCCTTGCGGACCAGTTGCTTCTGGATCGGCGGCACGGCATGGACCGGCAGCTCCACCCCCAGATCGCCGCGCGCAACCATGATGCCGTCGGCGACTGCCAGGATGGCCTCGTAGGATTTGACCGCTTGCGGTTTCTCGATCTTGGCAAGAATCGCCGCGCGGCCATTGGCCAAGGCGCGCGCCTCGATCACATCTTCGGGGCGCTGCACAAAGGAAAGGGCCAGCCAGTCTACGCCCAGCTGGCAGGCAAACTCCAGATCCACCCGGTCTTTCTGGGACAGCGCCGCCAGCGGCAGCATCACGTCGGGCACGTTCACGCCCTTGCGGTTGGAGATCGTGCCGCCCACCACCACGGTGCAATCGGCGAAATCCTTGCCGCAGGCATCGACATGCATCCGCAGCTTGCCGTCATTGACCAGCAGGGTCGATCCGGCCTCGAGGGCTGCGAAAATCTCAGGATGCGGCAGGTTCACGCGGGTCGCATCACCCGGGGCTGCGTCCAGATCAAAGCGGAAGGGCTTGCCCTCTTCCAGCTCGGCCGAGCCATCGGCAAAGGTGCCGACGCGCAGTTTCGGCCCTTGCAGATCGGCCAGAATGGCGATCGGGCGGCCCAGATCGGTTTCGACCTGACGGATGATCTCGTGCCGGGCACGGATATCCTCATGGGTGCCATGGCTCATGTTCAGGCGGAACACATCGGCCCCGGCTTCGAACAGCCCCCGGATCATCGCGTAATCCGAGGAGGAGGGGCCAAGCGTGGCCACGATCTTGACGTTGCGGGTCCGTTTCATGGGGACGGTTCCTTCTGGCATCCGGCGGCGGTCACGGCCCGTTATGGATCATATCGTCCCGAGCGGCAATCTGCCTGCGTTAGCGTTAACTGTGTTAGCGGTAACATATCGGGTTTTCCTGCTGCCCGGCAAGGCTGGTTCTGCGCAGGCTGTGCCGAAATGATGCGCATTCGGCAGTCTTGCCGAGCTTTGCTGATTCCTCTGGCGGGCGTCATGGCGTAACACAAGGGGCAAGAGGTGACGTGACGATGACATTTTCTCCCCAAGCTGCCCCTTCGGTGACGACCGAGGCACCCGCCTTCCATATCGAAGGGGCTACACGGCCCGGCCGCTGGCTGGTGACCTGCGATCATGCGACCAATCGGGTGCCGCCCGAGGTGGGCGGCGGCACGCTGAGCATCGCGCCCGAGGATATGGCGCGCCATATCGCCTGGGACCCGGGGGCGGCTGGCGTTGCCCGCGCGCTTGGTGTCGCGCTGGACAGCCCGGTGATCTGTTCGGATTTTTCACGTCTGGTGATCGACCCGAACCGGGGCGAGGATGATCCGACATTGGTGATGCGGCTCTATGATGGCACCATCATTCCCGGCAACCGCCATGTGACCGAGGCCGAGATCGCCCGGCGCAAGGCGACGCTTTATGACCCCTATCACACCGCATTGGCCGAACTCGCGGCGCGGCGGCCGGATACGGTGATCCTGTCAATCCACAGCTTCACCCCCTGCCTGCGCGGTCGTCCTCCGCGGCCATGGCAGATCGGCATTCTTTACAGCCATCTCGATCCACGCCTGTCGGTGCCGCTGGTGAATCGCCTGCGGGCGGAACCCGATCTCTGCGTTGGCGATAACCAGCCCTATAGCGGTCATCTGCCCGGCGATGCGGTGGATCGCCACGCTTTGTTGCCGGGGCGGCACAATACGCTGATCGAGCTGCGCAACGACCTGATCGCCGACGCGGCGGGCCAGCAGGCCTGGGCCACGCGCCTCGCGCCGATCTTGACCGAGGTTCTGGCGAGCCTGCCGGAATGAGAAAAGGGGCCTTGCGGCCCCTTTCGCTGTAAGATTGCGCCGGTGTCAGCCCGGAGTTTGGCCGGAATTTTGCCGGTATCAGACGGCGGCCTTGCGGACCTCGTCCAGATAGATCTCGCGGAGCCGGGTGGCCACGGGGCCGACCTTGCCATTCCCAATCGGCGCGCCGTCCAGTTCCACCACGGGCATCACGAAGGCAGAGGCCGAGGTTGCAAAGGCCTCATCGGCGGTCTTGGCCTCTTCAACTGAGAAGTTGCGCTCCTCGATCTCCATCTGCGCCTCGGCGGCAAAGCGCAGCACGGCGGCGCGGGTGATGCCGTGCAGGATGTCGCTCGACAGCGCGCGGGTGACGATCTTGCCGCCTTTCACGATATAGGTGTTGTTGGAGCTGCCCTCGGTCACGAAGCCGTCTTCCACAAACCAGGCATCATCGACATGCGCGGCCTTGGCCATCATCTTGGCCATGGAAGGGTAAAGCAGTTGCACGGTCTTGATGTCGCGGCGGCCCCAGCGAATATCGGGCACCGAAATGACCTTCCAGCCCGTCTTGGCGACCGGGCTTTCGGCAAGGCCGGGCTTCGACTGGGTGAACAGCACCACGGTCGGTGCCAGATCGGCGGGCGGATAGGCGAAGTCGCGATCCCCCGGATTGCCGCGCGTCACCTGCAGATAGACCATGCCATCGGTGATGTCGTTCTTCGCCACGATCTCGCGATGGATCGCCAGCCATTCGGCCTCGTCATGCGGGTTGCGGATCTCCAGCTCGGCCAGCGAGCGGGCAAGGCGCTTGGCGTGGCCCGCAAAGTCGATCAGCTTGCCGCCAAGCACGCTGGTCACCTCATAGACGCCATCGGCCATCAGAAAGCCGCGATCAAACACCGAGACCTTGGCCTCGGCTTCCGGCAGATAGTCTCCATTCACATAGACGGTGCGGCTCATCGCATTTCCCTTCCGCGTTGGCCCATAAATCAAAGGCGGTGTGCGGCAGGCGCGGCGGCAGGTCAAGCATGAAACCCGCCTTGCTGCCGTGCAGCAGCCATGCTGCGGGCGCAAATCTCGCTTGATTTTTCGCGCGCAAGAATATAACCAAATTTGCAATCCAGTAGAAATATACTTGCCGAGAGACTGTCGCATGAGCTTCCGCCTTCAGCCTGCCGCCCCTGCACGCCCGAACCGTTGCCAGTTGTTCGGACCCGGCTCCCGCCCCGCCCTGTTCGAAAAGATGGCAGCATCGGCGGCGGATGTGATCAATCTTGATCTGGAAGACTCCGTGGCCCCGACCGACAAGGATCAGGCGCGCGCCAATATCATCGCCGCGATCAATACGCTGGACTGGGGTCGGAAACATCTGTCCGTCCGTATCAACGGGCTGGATACGCCGTGGTGGTATCGCGATGTGGTTGATCTGCTGGAACAGGCGGGTGATCGGCTGGATCAGATCATGATCCCGAAGGTCGGCTGCGCGGCCGATGTTTATGCGGTGGATGCGCTGGTCACGGCGATCGAGCGTGCCAAGGGACGTCGCAAGCCGATCAGCTTTGAAGTCATCATCGAATCGGCAGCAGGTATCGCCCATGTCGAAGATATCGCGGCCTCCTCGCCGCGCCTGCAAGCCATGAGCCTTGGGGCGGCCGATTTTGCCGCCTCGATGGGGATGCAAACCACGGGCATCGGGGGCACGCAGGAAAATTACTATATGTTGCGCGATGGCGTGAAGCACTGGTCTGACCCTTGGCATTGGGCTCAGGCGGCCATTGTTGCGGCCTGCCGGACCCATGGCATCCTGCCGGTTGACGGCCCGTTTGGCGATTTCAGCGATGATGAAGGATATCGCGCGCAGGCCCGGCGCTCTGCCACGCTGGGCATGGTTGGCAAATGGGCGATCCATCCCAAACAGATTGCGCTGGCAAATGAAGTCTTTACCCCTTCCGAGGCCGCCGTGGCCGAGGCGCGCGAGATCCTGTCCGCGATGGAGGCCGCCAAAGCCCGGGGCGAGGGGGCGACCGTCTATAAGGGCCGTCTGGTCGATATTGCCTCGATCAAACAGGCCGAAGTCATCGTTCGTCAGGCCGAGATGATTGCGTCAGGCGTGTAAATATTCGTTGACAGACTGCCCCTGACGGGCGCAGGCTGCCACCGCGATAGCATAAAATTTGATCGTTCTTGAAACGATACCCGCGCCGCCAGCGGGGAGAGGAGGCCCCCGGCGGCATCACGGGAGGAGCACGCCCCGCAGCAAGCTCTGCGGGGCGTTGCCATTTCAGGGCCCGCAGCTTGCACGAAATGGAGGGGCGCTGCCCCTCTTGCGCTGCGCGCAATTCACCCCGGGATATTTCTGAACAGATGAATAGGGGCAGAATGTGCCGTCCGATCACCTGTTCTCAAATATCCTCGGGGGTGCGGGGGCGAAGCGCCCCGCTGCAACGTCAGCCCCCGGCGCGGTTGCGTCCGTTGACGCGGTTGCATCTTTGCCCCGCTACGGCCATATAGAAACCGTTTCCGCGATGTCCCCCTTGAGGTGCGCCTGATGAACTATCTCGAATTCGAAAAGCCCCTCGCCGAGATCGAAGGCAAGGCCGAGGAGCTGCGGGCCTTGGCGCGGTCCAACAAGGAGATGGATGTCGAGAAAGAGGCGGCGGCGCTGGACCGCAAGGCAGAGGTGCTGCTGAAGGATCTTTACAAGGATCTGACGCCCTGGCGCAAATGTCTGGTGGCGCGCCACCCCGACCGCCCGCATTGCAAGGATTATGTGGACGCGCTGTTCACCGAATATACCCCGCTGGCCGGCGACCGTGCCTTTGCTGATGACCATGCGGTGATGGGTGGCCTTGCCCGCTTCAACGATCAGCCGGTGCTGGTGATCGGGCAGGAGAAGGGCAATGATACGAAATCGCGGATCGAGCGCAATTTCGGCATGGCCCGCCCCGAGGGCTATCGCAAGGCGATCCGTCTGATGGATATGGCGCATCGCTTCGGCCTTCCGGTGATCACGCTGGTCGACACGCCCGGGGCCTATCCGGGCAAGGGCGCCGAAGAGCGCGGTCAGGCCGAGGCCATTGCGCGGTCCACCGAGAAATGTCTGCAGATCGGCGTGCCGTTGATTTCGATCATCATCGGCGAGGGGGGCTCAGGCGGTGCTGTGGCCTTTGCGACCGCCAATCGCGTGGCCATGCTGGAACATTCGGTCTATTCGGTGATTACGCCAGAGGGCTGCGCCTCGATCCTTTGGAAAGATGCCGAAAAGATGCGCGAGGCTGCAGAACAGATGCGGCTGACGGCACAGGATCTGCAGAAGCTGGGCGTGGTGGACCGCATCATCAAAGAGCCCGTCGGGGGCGCGCAGCGCGGCCGTAAGGAAACGGTGGAGGCTGTCGGCAAGGCGATCGAGACCATGCTGAAAGAACTGGCCGGCAAGAAGCCCGAGACGCTGATCAAGGAGCGCCGTCAGAAATTCCTTGATATGGGCGGCAAGGGCCTCGCGGCATGAGCCCCTGGATTCTGGTGATCCTTGCAGGACTGCTGGAAACCGGCTGGGCGCTTGGCCTGAAATACTCCGAAGGCTTCACACGTCCCATACCGAGCGCGCTGACAGTGATCGGCGCGCTTGCCAGTTTTTGGCTGTTGAGCCGGGCAATGCAGGATCTGCCGGTGGGCACTGCCTATGCCGTCTGGGTCGGTATAGGCACGGTCGGAACCGCAATTGCCGCCGTCATCTTGATGAACGAACCTGTCAATCCGCTGCGAGTCTTTGGCATTCTTGCCATTCTGGGCGGGGTCGCGGCGCTGAAATTCGCCTGATAACTGCTTCTGACCGCCGCCAGATGCGGAGCGGTTGGCCTCAGCCGCGCATTGCGTCCTGCATCAGCCGGTCAGATGTGGTTTCCACCTCCCGCTCCAGCCGTGCCATGAAGCCTGCATTGTCAAGGCCCGGTGGGATGGCGGGCAGAAACTCCACTACCGCGGTGCCGGGGTGGCGCAGGATGCCACGTTTGGGCCAGAACAGGCCGACATTGGTGGCGACCGGGACGCAATCCTGCCCCAACTGCTGATACAACAGCGCGGTGCCGACTTTATAGGGGGCTTTCACCCCGGGTGCCACGCGCGTGCCTTGCGGATAGATGATCAACTGTCCCGGCAGGCTGGTGCCCGAGCGGACATCGGCCATCATCCGGGTAATGGCTGCCCCACGCTTGCCGCGATCCACCGGCACACAGCCGATGCGCAGCGCATACCAGCCAAGGATCGGTGCCCAGACCAGTTCCTTTTTCATGATGAATTTGCCGCGCGGCACCGCGCCGAAAATCATGATGATGTCGAGAAAGCTCTGGTGCTTGGCGGCGATCAAGACCTCGGATTGCGGCACCGGGCCGCGTATCTGCGTGTCCAGCCCGCACAGAACCCGGAGCGACAGCCGCACCCAGGCGCAGAAGCTGCGACAGGCGGTATGGGCGTAGCGGCGATTCAGCAAGGTCGGGATCAGCAGCGCGACACCGATCACCAACATGGCCAGATACATCTGGACGATGAAGATCAGCGAAAGCAGCCATTGCAGCGGCAGAATACGGCGCATCAGGTCAATCCCCGCAGTTTCTTGAGGGCGGCGCGCCGCGTGGCGAAGAAGGCCACGATGGCGGCAATCACCGGCAGCGCCAGCGGCAACAGCCAGCCAAAGCCGGTGAAGCCAAGCCCGGTCAGGAAGCCGCCCGCCGCCTCGGCCGAGGGCAGCAGCAAGACACACAGCATTCCGGCCACAGCCCCCGCCATCGCGCCGCCAAAGGCCCGGATGGTGAAACGGCGCACGAAGGCGCGGGCGATATAGCTGTCGCGCGCCCCGACCAGCCGCAGCACCTCGATCACCTGGGCATTGGCGGCAAGGGCAGCATTGGCGGCCAATGTGATCATGGCGGCGGTGGCACCACCGATCAGAACGATGGACATGATGCCGAGCAGCCGCAGCCGTCCCGCCGCACTGGCCAGCGGCCTGCGCCAGCGGGTGTGATCATCCAGCACCGCGCCGGGGGCCTCTGCCGCCAGTCGTTGGCGCAGGCCTTCGGCGTCATAGCCGTCGGTCGCCTCGGTCAGTTCGATCAGCCGCGGGATCGGCAGGGCCTCGACCGGAAGGTCAGGACCAAACCAAGGCTCCAGCAGCTTGCGCTGTTCTTCATCGCTCAGCGCACGGGCATTCTCGACGCCCGGCGTGGTGGCCAGCACATCCAGCACCACACGCGTCTGCAGGTCGAGCTGTTCCGGCGGGGCGGAGATGCGCACGGTCGCGGTGCGGGCCAGCGCCTCGGACCAGCGTTCCGCCATACGCCCTGCCGCGAGGGACAGCGCCAGGGCAAAGACCGCCAAGAAGGTCATCGCGCCCGCGGTGAACGAGGTCAGCCAGGCGGTATGGCCTGAGGGGGGCACCACGCGATCAGACTGGCGGTCACCACCCAGAAGGCGGGTGAAAACAGTTTTCACAATCACAGGTCTGCCCCCGCCAACTGGATCCGGCGATTGCGGATGCGCAGCACCCGCGCCGGAACCTGCGCCTTGGCCTGACGGATCAGGTTCAGGTCATGGGTGGCCACCACGATGGTCTTGCCCATGCGGTTCAACTCCACCAGCAGCGTCAGCAGGCGCAGCGACATTTCCCAGTCAAGGTTGCCGGTCGGTTCGTCGGCCAGGATCACCTCCGGGTCCACGATCACCGCCCGCGCAAGCGCCGCGCGCTGGCGTTCACCGCCTGAAAGCGACGGGGGGACAGCATCGGCCAGATGGCGCAGCCCGACCCAGGTCAGCAGGTCGCCCAGATCCTGGCCGCTGACCTCGCGGTTCGACACCGTCAAGGGCAGGGTGACATTGGCCGCAAGCGGCAAGTGATCCAGAAAGCGGCAATCCTGATGCACCACACCGATGCGGCGGCGCGATTGCGCAACCTCGTCACGGCTCAGGCTGTGAACCTCGCGGTCAAAGATGGTGACATGGCCCGCGGTCGGCAGCAGTTCAGCATAGCACAGCTTCAGAAAAGTGGATTTACCAGCGCCGGAAGGTCCGGTCAGGAAGTGGAAAGAGCCGGGTGCCAGACGCAGCGAGATTTCCGACAGCAACTCGCCGCCGCCATAGTTGTATGCCACGTTTTCGAATGAAATCACGGTTCGCTCCCTGACCTCCGATCCATCCCGGATCTCACTGGAGATGGCGGCCACAATCGCCCGGATGGAGGGGAGTTTCAACGCTTTGGCGGTGCGGATTGTGAAAATCCTGTAAGTGACGGGCTTGGAACGGAAACACATCGTTGCTAGAAAGGCAGTATTCACATGCCGGTGAACGGTGGGAGCGGTGCGATGCGTCTGATTTGCCCCAATTGCGATGCGCAATACGAGGTCGCCGATGACGCGATCCCGGAAGAAGGTCGCGATGTGCAATGCTCAAGCTGCGGCCATGCCTGGTATCAATTGTCGCCGGAAGTATTGGCCGCACAGGCCGCCGAGGCAGAGCTTTACGATGCCCCGCCGCGAGAAACGGCGGCCCCACCCGAAGTGAGCCTGCCGGCAGAGCCGGTTCCGCCGCCGCCGCCCGCCGCAGACCTGGTGCCACCTGCATCGCCCGCAGACCCTGCGCCGTCGGCACCGCCTGCTGCCGTGGGGCTGGGACGGGCGCTGGATGAAGGGCTGATGGCCGTCTTGCGCGAAGAGGCTGACCGCGAGGTTCAGGCCCGCGCGCGTGATGAGAACCGCCTGGAAACCCAGGGCGAACTGGGTTTGGCACCGGCACCGATCAGTGCCGCCGCCCGTCGGATCGCGCAGTTGAAAGGCGTCGATCCCGATGCGGTGGCCGAAACCGTCCCGGAGCCCGTGGTGACGCGCCCGCCCAAGGGCAAGGATCTTCTGCCCGATATCGAAGAAATCAACTCTACCCTCAGCCCGGCGCAGCAGGGCGAGGGGGATGCAGATCTTGGGCTGGAAGGTGCGGCGCGGGCGCGGCAAGGCGGGTTTCGTCTTGGCTTCGGTGTCATGCTATGCCTCGCCGTTCTGATCGTGGTGCTTTACCTCGCCGCGCCGGGGCTGGCGGAAAAGGTCCCGGCCTTGTCGGGCGTGCTACATGGTTATGTCGGCGCAATCGATGCCATCCGGCTGTGGCTGGATGACCGGATGCAGGCCGTAACCAGTGCCTTGCAGGGCTGACCTTTTCTGGTCAGCGCCTGCGGGCTTTCCCATGAAACTGTAGCCCCGGCAGCATCTGCGCAATCACGTCGCATGGATGCCTCGCGCGGAGTGACCCTATCGGCTATTGGCGCGGGCCGGATGCGTCCTAGAACAAATCGAGCAGGCGTTTGAGATAGTCCAGTTCGGTATCGGCGCGCTGCTGTTCACCGGCGCGGCGACGGATTTCATCCAGAAGGTCCTGCGCGCGACGTTGCGCCTCTTGCCCTTGCAAGAGGTTGCGATCGGATCCGATGCGGCCATTCTCGCCGCTTTCGCGCCCGAGCGGGTCGCGCTGGCCGCCGGGTTGGCCGCGCGGCCCCTGGCCTTGATCTTCGCCCGGCTGGCCCTGACGGTCGGCCTGGGCCTGCGCATCATTCAAGGCGCGCATTCCTTGGCGCAGGGCATCCATCGCCTCGGCCTGGCGGTCCAGCGCGCCGGACAGATCGCCTTCGCGCAGGGCGCGTTCGGCCTCGTCCATCTGGCGTTCTGCATCGCCAAGTGCCTCACGGCCTTCCTGACCGCGCTCGGTGCCAGCACCGGGCAACTGCCCCTGATTGAGCCGATCAAGCCGTTCGCGCAGAGCGCGCTGCCGTTCGGCAAGGCTTTGGCCATCCTGACCAGGCTGCGCCCCCTCATCGCCCTCAGAGGGGGTGCCCTGTTGCAGATTGCGGAATGCCTCATCCGACAGGCCCTGCTGATCGCGCAGCGTTTCTTGCAAGCCCTTCATGCCGGGAATGCGCGGCCCGCCCGAGCCGCCGCCACCCTCGGTCATTTGCAGGTTCTGCAACAATTGCTGGAGCATGGCCATGGCCTGCGCAGCTTCGGCCATCTTGCCTTCTTCCATCAGGCGCTGGATCTCGTCCATCATCTGCTGAATCTGGTCGCCGGTGACCTGCATCTGTTCACCTGCATCGGCCTGCGCGCCATCGGGGTTGCGCTCCATTTCTTCGGCCAGAAGGCGCATGTAATCATCGGTTGCAGCGCGCAACTCTTCCATCAGGTTCTGGATTTCTGCGGCATCAGCACCGTTGCGGATCGCCTCATTCAGACGTTCCTGCGCGCGGGCCAGCCGCTCACGGGCAGAGGCCAGATCGCCCTCTTCGACCAGCAGCGCAATCTCCCACAGTTCGGTCGCCAGCTCGTCGCGGATCTCGGGCGTCAGCGCGGCCTTTTCCTTATCAAGCCGGGCGATTGCGGCCTTGAGCCGGGCAAAGGTCTTCTGGTCGCGGATCAGGTCATCAGGCAGATGGGTCACCGCCTTGAAGATCTGCGCGGCACGCGTGGCATTCTCGCGCGACCACAGCAGATCGCGGCGCATCTCGATGATGGCGGCGGCCAGCGGATCGAAGAAACGCTTGCCCGGCAGGACCACCGACAGGGCATCGCTTTGCCCGGTCTGGCCCTGCGCGTCTTTCACCTCAAGCCGGACCTGCACCGGCATATTGGCGAAAGGATGCTGCGAGATATCCTCGATCAACGCATCCTCGAATTTCGCGCGATTGCCGCTGATCGGCAGCGGCAGATCGATCACAAGGGCAGGGCGGGTCTCGGGGGAGATGGCAAGTCCAAAGCGGCGATCTATCTGCGGCAGATCCAGCGTCACGGTGGCGGTGCCTGAGGTGATGCCGAAATCATCTTCCGCCGCGAAGGGCAACTTCATCTTGCCATCGCGTTCGCGCGTCACATCGCCCTTGATCTGCACGGTCGGGGCCGCGTCTTTCAGCGCGACGATCTTCCATTCGCGTCCGCCCGATCCATTGATCGCAATGGCACCATCCTGCATCACCTCGAAATTCTGCGACAGGTCGGAGGCGGGCGGCGGGGTGGTGGCTCCAGAGACCGTCTCGGTCAGCGTCAGCGCGCCGACCTCACCATAAAGGCGCACCTGCACCCGCGTGCCGCGCGGCAGGCTGAGGTTTTGATCGGTGATATCATTGAGATAAAGCGCGGGCTTGCCGGTATGGAGCGGCGGCTGCGCCCAGCCTTCCCAGGTCGGGCCGTTCATCATCGCTTCAGCCGGATTGGGGCCAAGGCCCGTCACGGTGGCGATGCGCCAGATCGAGCCGAAGCACAGCGCCAAGACCAACGCGGTCAGCGCCATATAGCGCAGCCCGAACGGGTCGCGCGGGGCCAGTTGCAGATCGGGGCGCACGGGTTTCGCGGTGACGGCGCGGGCTGCCATCCTGGCGCGATGCGCCTGCCAGACCGCGACAGAGGCCGGATCGCTGCCCCCAATCGCCATGTCATCGGACAGCGCCGATAGTGGCTGGCCGGGCAAAGTGGCATCAAGCCGCGCCATCGCCTCGGCCCGGCCCGGCGCGCGGAAGCGCCGCAGACCATGAATGAGTGTCGCAAGGGCGGCAAGGCTGAGGGCGACAAGGCCGGCCCATGCCACCTCAAGCGGAGCAAGATCCTGCACGCCGAAAGACAGCAACGCAAAGGTCAGAAGCGCGACCGTCCAAAGCGGCCAGAACGCGCGGGACAGACGCTCCGCCCAAAGCCCGGCCCATGTCAGCCGCAAGGGCCAACGGATCTGCCGCAACACTTCGGGGATCTGCCTCTGTTCCATTCCCTCCGTCACATCCTGCGGCCTTTACAGCCAGTCTGGCACGATATCGCGCTTGATCATGTCGTCATAGCTCGGGCGGGGCCGGATGACAGCGAAGTGATCGTCGCGCACCAGCACCTCGGGCACAAGGGGGCGCGAGTTATATTCGTTGGCCATCACCGCGCCGTAAGCCCCGGCCGAGCGAAAAGCCACCAGATCGCCCTCGACCACCAGCGGAAGTTCGCGGGCTTTCGCGAAAGTATCGCCGGTTTCACAGACCGGACCCACCACATCAAAGGCTTGGGTCGGGGCGGCGGGCCCCGGTTCGGTGACCGCGATGATATCGTGATGGGCGGAGTACATCGCCGGGCGGACCAGATCATTCATCGCCGCATCCAGAATCAGGAAGTCGCGGCCTTCGCCGTTCTTCACATAGATGACCTTGCTGACCAGCACGCCGGAATTGCCAGAAATCAGCCGACCCGGCTCGATCTCGATTTCGCAGCCCAGATGGCCAAGGGTGCGCTTTATCAGCGCGCCATATTCCACCGGCAGGGGCGGTGCCTCGTTGGAGCGGGTATAGGGAATGCCCAAACCGCCGCCGAGGTCCAGACGCGAGATGGTATGGCCATCGGCGCGCAGCGTCTCGGTCAGGGCTGCGACCTTTTTATAGGCCTGCTCGAAGGGCTCCAGCTCCACCAGCTGGCTGCCGATATGCACGTCAATTCCGACAATGCGCAGGCCGGGCAGACGGGCGGCTTCGGCATAGACCTCACGCGCGCGGGCAATCGGGATGCCAAACTTGTTTTCGCTTTTGCCGGTTGCGATCTTTTCATGGGTGCGGGCATCGACATCGGGGTTCACCCGGATGGTGATCGGCGCGGTTGCGCCAAGCGCAGTTGCAACCTCGGACAGCGCCCGCATCTCCGGCTCGCTCTCGATATTGAACTGACGGATGCCCCCTTCCAGCGCGATCCGCATTTCCTCGCGGGTCTTGCCGACGCCGGAAAACACGATCCTGTCACCGGGCACGCCAGCGGCGCGGGCGCGCAGATATTCCCCGGCAGAGACCACATCCATCCCCGCACCCAGATCGCCCAGCAATTTCAGCACCGCGACATTGGATAGCGACTTGATCGCGAAACAGACCATATTGGGCAGCGGATCCAGCGCATCTTTGAACAGGCGGTAATGCCGGGTCAGCGTGGCGCTGGAATAGCAATAGAAGGGGGTCCCGACGCTGGCCGCGATTTCGGATAGCGGCACATCCTCTGCGTGCAAGCTGCCATTGCGATACAGAAAATGATCCATGCGCGCCTCCTCAAAATCTTCCGTGGGCTATAGCAGAACTGCCGCGCATCGCAATCGGCGGTCAGCGGATCGGGGCGCTGCGCAGAAACAGATAGAGGGGCAGGCCGCAGCCAAGCCCCAGCAGCGCCGTGGCGGGCAATGACAGCAGCGCCAGCCAGTTGCGCCGCACCCATGTTTCGGCAAGCGCCCAGAACACCAGCGCCGCCCCGGCACAGGCCAGATTCCAGTCGGTGACCGGGCCGAGCAGATCCAGAAGCGGTGGCACCCCGGCCTCGATCAGCCGGTGCAGACCATGCGCAGCACCCGCAAGCGTCAGGGCCAGATAAAGTGCGCGCAAGACCGACATGTCAGAGCCTGAGCCCGATGCCAAGCGGCCCAAGCCCGGTGCTGACCCGCGCGCCAGACGGGCTGACGCCAAGCCGGACCGGGCCGGCATTGGTGCCCACCGAAGGCGTGACCGCCACCCCGTCGGGCGAGACACCGACGCCCAGATGCGGATCCGGGGCGGCGCATCCCGCCGCACCCAGAAATATCGCCAATACCAGCGGCGCGCGCGGGATCACAGAGTGCCCACCACGCCGATGCGTCCGTCACCCGAGATCGAGACACCAGGCTTTGCGCCCGGGGTTTCGGGTGCGCCATCGGCACCGCAGGCCGCCAGAAGGGCCAGCAACAGGAGCGGGGCGGAAATGCGTTTCATCATGGTATCTTCCAAATTTGACCGGGCCTGATCTGGCCCGGCGGCCAAGCTGCCTCAGCCAAGAATCCCGTGCCAGCGGGCAATTTGCGCCTTCACCTGATCCGGCGAAGTTCCGCCGTATGACTGCCGGGAGTTTACGGAATTGTCGACGCCAAGCACCGAATAGACACTTTGGTTTATATGCGCGTGAACGGATTGCATCTCGGTCATGGTCAGTTCGGGCAGATCGCAGCCCTTCTTCTCGGCCATGGCGACCAGCGTGCCGGTCACATGATGCGCCTCGCGGAAGGGCAGGCCCAATTCACGCACCAGCCAGTCGGCCAGATCGGTGGCGGTGGAAAAGCCGCTGGCAGCAGCGGTGCGCAGATTGGCGGTCTGCGCCACCATGTCGCTGACCATGCCGGTCATTGCGGCCAGACCCAGCATCAGCGTGTCCGCGGCATCAAAGACCTGTTCCTTGTCTTCCTGCATGTCCTTGGAATAGGTCAGCGGCAGGCCCTTCATCACGGTGAACAGCGCGACCGTCGCGCCCATGATGCGACCCAGTTTGGCGCGCAGCAGTTCTGCCGCATCGGGGTTCTTCTTTTGCGGCATGATCGAGGACCCGGTGGTCCATTTGTCAGACAGCCTCACGAAGCGGAACTGTGCCGAGGACCAGATCACCAGCTCTTCGGCGAAGCGCGACAGGTGCATGGCGCAGATGCTGGAGGCGGCAAGAAATTCCAGCGCGAAATCGCGGTCCGACACGGAATCAAGGCTGTTGGCGGTCGGTCGATCAAAGCCAAGCGCAGCGGCGGTCGCGTGCCGATCCAACGGGAAGGATGTGCCGGCAAGCGCCGCCGCCCCCAGCGGGCATTCGTTCATCCGGCGGCGCGCATCTTCGAACCGCGAGCGGTCGCGCGCCAGCATCTCCACATAGGCCAGCATATGGTGGCCCCAGGTGACGGGCTGCGCAGTTTGCAGATGCGTGAAGCCCGGCATTACCCAATTGGCACCCTGCTCGGCCTGCGACAGAAAGGCACGCATCAAGGCGGTAATCCCTTCGATGGCCGCATCGCATTGTGCCCGCACCCAAAGGCGGAAATCGACCGCGACCTGATCATTGCGCGAGCGCCCGGTGTGCAGGCGCTTGCCCGCCTCGCCGATTATCTCGGTCAGGCGGGTCTCGACCGCCATATGGATGTCTTCCTGCTCCACCCGGAATTCGAATTGACCGGCCTCGATCTCTGACAAGACCGTGAGCAGGCCTTCCCGAATGGCTTCGGCATCTTTACTGGTCAGAATGCCTTGTGCCGCAAGCATCGCGGCATGGGCGCGTGAACCGGCGATGTCCTGTGCGTAAAGCCGCTTGTCAAACCCGATGGAGGCGTTGATCGCCTGCATGATGGCATCCGGCCCGCTTTCGAAACGCCCGCCCCACATGGCATTCGCCTTGTCCGGGGTCGCGGTGGTCTGGGTCTTGTCGGTCGCGCTCATCGGGGCCTGCCTTTGGAGGGGAAATGCTGACGTTTCGTATGGCCGTTCTTTATACGGCCTTGATGTTCGGTGCAAACCCGGCTGCGGCAGACATCGCCGCCGCTGATGCCCTGCGCGCGGGCGATATGCAGAAGCTGAACTTCGCCGAGGCGCGCGAGATGCCTGCCATCGGGTTGCTGGGGCTGGATGATGCCCCGCGCAGCCTGACGGAATACAAGGGAAAGTGGCTGGTGGTGAATTTCTGGGCCACCTGGTGCCCACCTTGCCGTCACGAGATGCCTTCGCTGGGTGCCTTGCAACGTGCGATGGGCAATGACGGGTTCGAGGTGGTGACGGTGGCCACCGGGCGCAACGCGGTGCCCGCCATCGAGAAATTCTTTACCGAGGTTGGGGTCGGCCACCTGACCGCGCTGCGTGACCCCAAGTCGGAACTTGCGCGCGGTATCGGGGTGGCGGGCCTGCCGGTTACGGTGATCCTGAACCCTGAGGGGCAGGAGGTCGGCCGTCTGATCGGCGATGCTGACTGGAACAGCGCCGAGGCGAAGGCGGTGCTGGCCGCCCTGATGCGCTGAATCCTCAACCCGCGAGAGCTGCGGCTTTGGCGTGACCGGGGCAGGTGAGCATATGGTCATTGACCATGCCTGTTGCCTGCATGAAGGCATAGGTGATCGTCGGCCCGCAGAATTTGAAGCCTTCGGATTTCAGCGCCTTGGACATTGCACGCGATTCGGCGCTGTCGACCTGCGCATCGGCCATGGAACGCAGCCTGTTCTGGATCGGTTTGTTCCCGACAAACTTCCAAAGATAGTTGGCAAAACCTTCGCGCGCCTCAATGCGCAGATAGGCTTGCGCGCCTGCAATGGTGCCCGTGATCTTGC
The DNA here is from genome assembly GCF_008973825.1 of Gemmobacter serpentinus. Taxonomy (GTDB): domain Bacteria; phylum Pseudomonadota; class Alphaproteobacteria; order Rhodobacterales; family Rhodobacteraceae; genus Gemmobacter; species Gemmobacter serpentinus. Next base: position 116,212 of record NZ_WCHR01000003.1, read on the forward strand.
CGCGATGGCGCACGATGCCGGCATCTTGCAACAGGCGTTCCACCTCCGCTTCGCCCCAACCGGCAAGGGTTTCGGGATCAAAGCCCGCAAAGGCTGCGCGGAAATTCTCGCGCTTGCGAAGGATGGTGATCCAACTCAAACCTGCCTGAAAGCCCTCCAGCATCAGCATCTCGAACAGGGCGCGCGGATCGCGCTCTGGCAGGCCCCATTCCTCATCGTGATAGGCGACATAAAGCGGGTCATCCCCACACCAGCTGCATCGATCCTGCATCGCGACCTCATTCCTGAAAATTGGAACTAAATGTGAACTTTTATCGGGTCTTTACCTTTGCGGCTGCACTGTGTCGAGAAGAATGAGCCAGATGAGGATAGCATGGCGGGGGATCGAAAAACCGGGATGCGGGGGGATGCCTCGAACCCGCTGGCCTTTGTGATTTCCGAACAGGATCAGGAAACGCTGGCCATGGTGCGCGATGCGCTGGCACAGGGTCGGGTGCGGCTGGCCTTTCAGCCGGTGGTGATCGGTGCCGATCCCGGGCGCACGGTGTTTTGGGAAGGGCTGGTCCGGGTGCTGGATCCCAAGGGGCGCGTCATCCCGGCGCGTGACTTCATGGCGGCGGTCGAATCGACAGAGATCGGACGCCAGCTGGATTGCGCTGCGCTGGATCAGGGCTTGCGCATTCTGGCGCGGCATACAGATGTGCGGATCTCGATCAATATGTCGGCGCGCTCCATCGGCTATCCGCGCTGGATGCGCACGCTGAAAAAGGGGCTGCAACTTTCTCCCACCATCGGGGAGCGGCTGATTCTCGAAATTACCGAAACCTCGGTCATGCAGGTGCCAGAGGTGGTGGTGGCCTTCATGGATGATCTCCAGCGCGAAGGTATTGCCTTTGCGTTGGACGATTTCGGCGCGGGATATACCGCCTTTCGCTATTTCAAGGATTTCTTCTTCGACATTCTGAAGATCGATGGCCAGTTCATCCGCCAGATCCATGTGGATCGCGACAATCAGGTGCTGACACGGGCGTTGCTGACCATCGGCCGCCAGTTTGAAATGCTCTGTATCGCCGAAGCTGTGGAAACCCCGGAAGAGGCTGCGTGGCTGCAGGCCGAAGGCGTCGATTGTCTGCAGGGCTATCTGTTCGGTGCCCCCAGCCTGACCCCCGCCTTCATGCCCGAGGCCCAGTCGCGCCGAGCCTGACGATGTGCCGGGCCCGACGATGTGCCGGGTGCGGGAGGGGGGCGGGACTCGGCCGGTGCCTGCACGCCCGCGCGCAATTTTCTTGCTAGACGCGGCGTTCCGGCCTACCCATTTTGGCAAAGCGACGGCGTGCCCGTCGCCTCGGCCAAGGGAGAAGTCCAGTCATGACGAATGTCGTTATCGTATCCGCGGCGCGCACCGCCGTCGGCAGTTTCAACGGAACGCTTGCGAATACCCCGGCGCACGAGCTGGGCGCGGCGGTGATCGACGCCGTGGTGGCGCGGGCGGGCATCGACAAGGCCGAGGTGTCGGAGACCATTCTGGGGCAGGTTCTGACCGGCGGCCAGGGGCAGAACCCGGCACGTCAGGCGCATATTCTGGCGGGGCTTGCCAAAGAGGCATCGGCCTGGAGTCTCAATCAGGTTTGCGGCTCGGGTCTGCGGGCGGTGGCCCTCGCGGCGCAGCATGTGCAACTGGGGGATGCGGATATCGTTGTCGCGGGCGGTCAGGAAAGCATGTCGCTTAGCCCCCATGTCGCGCATCTGCGTGCAGGCCAGAAGATGGGCGACATGAAGTTCATCGATTCGATGATCAAGGACGGTCTCTGGGATGCCTTCAACGGTTATCACATGGGCCAGACTGCCGAAAATGTCGCCAATCAGTGGCAGATCAGCCGTGATATGCAGGACGAATTCGCGCTGGCCTCGCAAAACAAGGCCGAGGCGGCCCAGACCGCCGGCAAGTTCAAGGACGAGATCATTCCCTTCACCATCAAGACCCGGAAGGGCGATGTGGTCTTCGAAGCAGATGAATATATCCGTCTGGGCGCCACGATGGATGCGATGCAGAAGCTGAAACCCGCCTTCACCAAGGATGGCTCGGTCACCGCCGCCAATGCCTCGGGGATCAATGACGGTGCGGCGGGCGTGCTGCTGATGTCGGAAGCCGAAGCCGCAAAGCGCGGGCTGACCCCGCTGGCGCGCATCGCATCTTACGCAACCGCCGGGCTTGATCCGGCGATCATGGGGGTCGGCCCGATCCATGCCAGCCGCAAGGCGCTGCAGAAAGCGGGCTGGTCGGTTGCCGATCTGGATCTGATCGAGGCCAATGAGGCCTTTGCTGCCCAGGCCTGCGCCGTGAACAAGGATATGGGCTGGGATCCGGCCAAGGTGAACGTCAATGGCGGGGCGATCGCCATCGGTCACCCGATCGGTGCCTCAGGCGCGCGCATCCTCAACACGCTGCTGTTCGAGATGAAACGTTCGGGCGCGAAGAAGGGGCTCGCCACGTTGTGCATCGGCGGCGGTATGGGCGTTGCGATGTGCCTTGAACGGGCGTGATTTCTGCATCTGCGAAATAATGCTGCATAGGAAAAGTGGCGGGCGCAATAATGTTGCGCCCGTTTTGCTTCTTGGTTAGTTTGATTCCAACAACTGTTTCTATTGGAGGAATCATGTCGAAAGTTGCTTTGGTTACCGGCGGATCGCGCGGGATCGGCGCGGCAATCTCGGTCGCATTGAAGAATGCGGGTTATGCGGTCGCGGCGAATTATGCCGGCAATGATGAGGCCGCCGCTGCCTTTACCAAGGAAACCGGCATTCCGACCTATAAATGGTCTGTCGCGGATTACGACGCCTGCGCCGAAGGCATCGCCAAGGTGGAGGCCGATCTTGGCCCGGTTTCGGTTCTGGTGAACAATGCAGGTATCACCCGCGATGCCATGTTTCACAAGATGACGCCGACCCAGTGGAAAGAGGTCATCGACACCAACCTGACCGGCCTGTTCAACATGACGCATCCGCTGTGGTCGGGGATGCGGGACCGCAAGTTCGGCCGTGTCATCTCGATCTCGTCGATCAATGGCCAGAAGGGGCAGGCGGGTCAGGCCAACTACTCGGCCGCGAAGGCGGGGGATCTGGGCTTCACCAAGGCGCTTGCCGCCGAGGGCGCGCGGGCGGGCATCACCGTGAATGCAATCTGCCCCGGCTATATCGCCACGGAAATGGTGAAGGCGATTGATGAGAAAGTGCTGAATGAGCGCATCATCCCGTTGATCCCGGTCGGTCGTCTGGGTGAGCCGGAAGAGATCGCGCGTTGCGTGGTCTTCCTTGCCTCGGACGAGGCCGGATTCATCACCGGCTCGACGCTGAGCGCCAATGGCGGCCAGTTCGTCGTCTGATCAAGGCCTCCCCGTTCCGTCATGGCATTCCGGGGTGCCACTTACGAGTGTCGGGGCCTGTGCGTTGCGCAGGCCCTTTTTTATGTCGCCGCTTTCTCGGGCCTGCTTCACGCTGCCCCGTCTCGCATTCCGAATGGGGCAAACGAGAAAGGCGACAACCCGATGGTTGCCGCCCCGATTTGCCCTGCCCTCTCATGCTGGGCGTGATGGATCTGATGCGTCAGGCGGCGTTCGGCCACCAGATTTGCGCCAACCGTCCTGCGGTCCGCGCGGCGTGGATCAGGCGTCCGAAAGCCGGGTGATCTCTTCCTTGAGCTTCAGCTTCTGCTTTTTCAGCGTGGCGATTTCCTGATCCGGGGTGCCGGGTGCCCTCTGGGCCCGCTCCACCATATCAGACAGGTGTTCGTGCTTCTTCCTCAGTTCGGCGATATGCGAAGCGACGGTCATCCAAACCTCCTGTGCTTGTTCGGTCTTTTGATTGCAGCACGGATTTGTCCGTCTGTCATCAAAATGTCACCGCCGCGTCGCAGCAATTACAGGGCATTCAGCCGAACTGCGCCGAAAGGTCACCCCCCATGCGCAGGATTTGGTTCGCAGCCGCCGTATAGGCCTCCCGGTCGCCCTCATGTGATGCGCCGTGATGGATAACGAAGGGTGCCAGCAACCGGAACGCGGCCCGCCCACCCTTGCGGGCGCGCAGAATCACCCGCTTGGCCGCGCGCCCCTCACGCGCAGCCAGTGGCAGCACGCTGGCAGAGCCCAGCGGGCCAAGAGCCGCCATCAATTCCGGCAAGGCATCGGCGCCGGTGATCATGGTCAGCCAGCCGCCGGGCCGCAGTCGCCGGGCGGCAATGGTCATCCATTCCGCCAGCGCCACAGCCTCCACCTGCATGGCCGTGGCCCGTGCCGTGATGGGCGAAGGGGTGCCACCCGCCGGATAATAGGGTGGGTTGCAGATCACATGGTCAAAGTCACGGCGCAGAATCTGCGGCATGGCGCGCAGATCGCCCGTCAGCACCTCGAACGCGATACCATTGCGCGCGGCATTGCGTCGCGCCAGATCGGCATAGCCGGGCTGCAGTTCCAGCCCGGACAATATGACATCCGGCACCCGCGCGGCCAGGCAAAGTGCCGCCGCCCCGGCACCGCAGCCCAGATCCAGCACGGATTCGCCGGCCCCCGCCCGGCAGGCCGCCGCCAGAAAAACCGGATCGGTTGCCGCGCGATAGCCCTTCAGTGGCTGCCACAAGCGCAACCGTCCCGAAAGGAACTTGTCATCAGAGAGTTGATCTTCGGTAAACATCAGCGGCCGGTTTCGATGCCATTGTCACGCAGCGTGATCTCGGCTCGGAACAGGTCACGATCTGCAACCATCAGGCGTTGCGGGAACAATCCGATCCCGCCTTCGAGGATGCTCATGTGGACGTCCAGCCGAAACACCGTTATATCCTCGCCCTCAAGAAGCGCCGTGGCAAAGGCGAGGATCGTCGGATCCGTGCTGCGGAGAATCTCTTTCATGGGTCTAGGATTGTCGGCAAACCCCCGGGATGTCGATACGGGAAAGGCGAGGGTGGCATGGGGCTGGACGAGGTAGCGCAGAAACCGCATGAGCGTCTGATGACCTGGCTTGCCGCCGATATGGAAGCGGTGAATGCGATGATCCGCGATCGCATGGCATCGGAACACGCACCGCGCATCCCGCAAGTGACCGCCCATCTGGTCGAGGCGGGTGGCAAGCGGTTGCGGCCACTGCTGACGCTCGCGAGCGCGCGCCTTTGTGGCTATGACGGCCCCTATCATATCCATCTGGCGGCGACGGTGGAGTTTATCCACACCGCGACGCTGCTGCATGATGATGTCGTGGATGAAAGCAGCCAGCGTCGGGGGCGGCCCACCGCTAATCTGTTGTGGGATAACAAGTCTTCGGTTCTTGTGGGAGACTATCTGTTTGCGCGCAGCTTCCAGCTGATGACCGAGACCAATTCGATGCGGGTGATGGAGATCCTGTCCAACGCCTCTGCGACCATCGCGGAGGGCGAGGTGCTGCAACTGACGGCCGCGCAGGATCTGGCGACGACGGAAAGCATCTATCTGCAAGTGGTGCGCGGCAAGACTGCCGCGCTGTTTTCGGCGGCGACCGAGGTGGGCGGCGTCATCGCGGGGGCCGATGCCACGCAGGTGAAGGCGCTTTACACCTATGGCGATGCGCTTGGCATTGCCTTCCAGATTGCCGATGACCTGCTGGATTACGGCGGCACCTCGGCGACCATCGGCAAGAATGTCGGGGATGATTTCCGCGAACGCAAGCTGACCCTGCCGGTCATCAAGGCTGTGGCGCAAGCCAGCCCGGAAGAGCGCGCCTTCTGGGAACGCACCATCGCCAAGGGCCATCAGGCCGAGGGCGATCTGGAGCAGGCGCTGGCAATCATGGCGCGCCATGGCACGATGGCTGCAGCCCGGGCCGATGCGCTGGCCTGGGCCGGACAGGCGCGTGACGCCATTGCGACGCTGCCCGATCATCCGATCCGGGGGATGCTGTCCGATCTGGCGGATTACGTCGTTTCGCGGATCAACTGAGGCATATCGGCGCGGCCAGGATAGATCTGGCCCGCTGCCACCCACCAATCGGGGCGCGCTTCGCGCAGCAGATCGGCGGCATCTGCCGCCTGCGCCTCTTTGGCGAAGAGCGCAAAGCAGGTCGCACCGGAGCCTGACATGCGGGCAAACAGCGCCTCAGGCAGCGCAGCAAGGGCCGCGATCACATCGGCGATCACCGGCGCATGGGCGATGGCCGGGGCCTCCAGATCGTTGCGGGTGCTTGCCAACCACTCGGCCAGTGCCACAGCATGGCCCCATTGCGGCAGCGTATCGGGCAGAGGGGCATTGTCCTTTCGCGACAGCGCCTTGAACACGACGGGTGTTGGCACCTCGACGCGCGGATTGGCCAGAACGACATGCAGTTCGGGCAGGGGGGGCAGCCAGTCCAATTGTTCACCGATGCCGCGCATCCGGCTTGGATGTGAGGCAAGGCAGACCGGCAGGTCGGCACCCAGTGCCCCGATGCGCTGTGCCAGATCCGGCGTGGCCGGGACAGCCTTGCCGCGCATCGCATTCAGCCGCAGCACCGCCCTGATTGCCGCAGCGGCATCCGCTGATCCGCCGCCAATGCCGCTGGCGGGCGGCAGACGCTTGGTCAGGTGCAATGCCACGCCCTGATCGCCGGTGACCAGCCGTGCCGCGCGCAGGACAAGATTGTCCTCGCCGCATGGCACATCCGCCGCAAAGGGGCCGTCGATCCTCAGCGCTGTGTCATCGGCTGCGGTCACGCGCAGGCCGTCGCCGATTCCGGCAAAGACCACCAGGGAATCAAGGAAGTGATAGCCATCTGCGCGCTGCCCGGTCACATGCAGGCAGAGGTTGATCTTCGCATGGGCGAATTCAGTCAGTGTTTGAAGCATTCTTGGTTTCCAGAGGTGCAGCCCCTTCAGAGGCAAGCACTTTGTCAAGACCCAGTTCCAGCTTCAGGCGGATGCGCTTGGCGTCCTTTTCCTCGGGGCCATAGGACAACGCGCGCCGCCATTGAAAGCGGGCCTCCAACTGGCGACCGACCGCCCAATAGACATCGCCAAGATGATCGGTCACCACCGGGTCAACAGGCTCCATCTGCGAGGCGCGCTCCATCGGGGCCAATGCGTCCTGATAGCGGCCAAGACGGAAATAGGCCCAGGCGAGGCTGTCGGTGATCGCGCCGCTATTGGGTTCGACCTGCACGGCGCGCTCGATCAGTTTCAGGGCCGCATCAAGATCCTTGTTCATTTCCAACATGCTGTAGCCGAGATAGTTCAGCACTTGCGGCTGGTCGGGGCTCAGTTCCAGTGCCTTGCGTAGATCGGCCTCCCCAAGTTCCCACCGCTTTTGCCGCTCGTGGCAGATCCCGCGCGAAAAGAACAGCCGCCAGTCGCCCTCATCGGGCGTGCCCAGCAAGGCGATGGCGGCATCATAGGCCAGGGTCGCATCCTCGTAACGCTCTTCGCGGCGCAGCATGTCGCCATAGGTTGCGTGCACGGTGCGCAACTTGGGATAGGCCTTGGACAGCGCCTGCATCACCTCCAGCGCGGCATCGGGCTTGCCAGCAGCGATCAGCGTCTCGGCCCGGCCGATCTCGGCCAGATAATGCTCTGGCGCGTCGCTCGGCACCTTGGCATAGGTCGCGGCCGCAAGATCGGCCTGGCCGTTGCCATTCAGCAGCGAGGCAGAGGTCAACAAGGCCTCGGTATGGTCGGGGCGCAGATAGGCGGCGGCCTGGCTCAGCAGCAGGGTGTAGCCGCTTTCCGCCTCGCCCCGGCTGGCGGAGGCCAGGGTGTAGAACACCTCGGCCATGCCCTGTTCGGGAGTCTGCACGATGGTCCAGGGCAAGGTCTCGCCATTGGTCAGACGCTCGCGCATCCCGACCACGGCCACATCCTGACCTGGGGCAAAGACCTCGTCCAGCAGGGCAATCGCATCCTCGTTGCGTTCCAACTGGCTCAGGATCTCGGCATGGGCCAGCACGACGCGACGGAGCGCGCGCCCGGCCTTGCCCGCTTCGGTATTGAGCGCGGCATCGGCGCTTTCGAAATCGCCTGCCATCGCAAGGGCCAGGGCCTTGTGATAGGCCCCAAACAGCGCGCGGTCGGGGGTCTTGGCGATCTTGTCCAGCGCCTCGACCGCCTCGGTCACCTGTCCCGCCCCGGCCTGTGACCATGCCAGAACCAGATCGTTCAGCAATGCGCCGCCGCCATGACCATCCTTGATCAACTGGTCGATGCGCGCGTAATCCTTGCGCCCTGCAGCCTCGGTCAGCAAGGCAAGCGCGCTGATCTGGCTTTTGTCCCCCAGATCCAGCAGGTGCTGTGCGGTCTTTGCGGCCTCGCCGAAGCGACCCTGACCCATCGCGCCGATGGTGGCACCTTCCAGCAGCATCGGATTGTCTGGGTCCGTGCGCAGCGCCTCGGTGAACCAATGGGTCGCGGCGGTATAATCCCCTTCCGCCGAGGCAACGCGCGCGGCGAGATAGGCCCCCGCATTGGGTTGAGCTGGCGGTTGCTCTGACGCGGATTCGGCTGCGGTTGCCTCCGGCTTTGCAGGGGTTTCCGCCGCCAGCGGTGTCGCAGACAGGGCAAGCGCAAGGCCGATGGCCGTTGCCGAACGGGTCAGGGGCATGAATTCCTCCGGGTCTTGGCGCTACCCTAAGGCGCGGTCGGGCCCAAAGCAATGCGGGGTGCCGATGAGGCACCCCGCAAGCCGCGCATGTCGCGCAGAGTTTATCACATATTGGGGTAATTCGGGCCGTCACCGCCCTGGGGCGTGGTCCAGTTGATGTTCTGGGCCGGGTCCTTGATGTCGCAGGTCTTGCAATGGACGCAGTTCTGGAAGTTGATGCGGAAGCTGGCATGGGCACCTTCGCCCAAGACCTCATAGACGCCGGCCGGGCAGTAACGCTGCGCCGGCTCATCATATTCCGGTAGGGTGAACTTGATCGGGATCGACGGGTCTTTCAGCTTCAGATGGGCGGGCTGGCTTTCATCGTGATTGGTGAAGCTGAAGGCCACATTGGTCAGCCGGTCAAAGGACAGTTTGCCATCGGGGCGGGGATAGTCGATCTTCTTGAAATCCTTGGCCTTGCCGGTCGCTGCGGCATCCGACTTGCCGTGTTTCAGCGTGCCGAAGGCGGTGAGGCCGATGACGTTCAGCCACATGTCCAGCCCGCCCCCCATCAACGAGGCGATGAGGCCGAATTTCGACCAGAGCGGCTTGACGTTGCGGACCTTCTTCAGATCCTGCCCGATCGGGCCGCCACGCACCTCGGTCTCATAGGCCGCCAGCTCGTCGCCCTCGCGGCCTGCCTTGATCGCGTCATGGGCAGCCTCGGCCGCGGCCTTGCCAGAGAGCATGGCGTTGTGGTTGCCCTTGATGCGCGGCACGTTCACCATGCCGACCGAACATCCCAGCAGCGCCACACCCGGTGCCACCATCTTGGGCATCGACTGCCAGCCGCCTTCGCTGATGGCGCGCGCACCATAAGCCACGCGTTTGCCGCCCTCCAGCAGTTCCGCCACCATCGGATGATGCTTGAAACGCTGGAATTCCATATAGGGGTAAAGATGCGGGTTCTGGTAGTTCAGGTGCACCACGAAGCCGACATAGACTTGATTGTTTTCAAGGTGGTAGATGAAGGATCCGCCACCCGCATTGCTGCCCAGGGGCCAGCCCATCGTATGGGTGACCGTGCCCAGCTTGTGCTTGGCGGGGTCGATCTCCCAGATTTCCTTCATGCCGATGCCGAACTTTTGCGGGCAATGGCCTTTGGAAAGATCGTATTTCGCGATCACCTCTTTCGAGAGGCTGCCGCGCACGCCTTCAGCCAGGAAGACATATTTGCCGCGCAGTTCCATCCCCGGTTCATAGGCCGGGCCGGGTTGGCCATCTTCGCCCAGACCAAATTCACCGGCGACGACGCCGACCACGCGCTCGCCTTCATAGACCAGCTGCGAGCAGGACATGCCTGGGAAGATCTCGACGCCAAGCCCCTCGGCCACCTGCGCCATCCAGCGGCAGACATTCGCCATCGAGACGATGTATTTGCCGTGGTTGTTCATGAAGGGCGGCATCGGCCAGTTCGGGATGCGCATCTGCCCGGCGGGGCCGAGGACATAGAAATTGTCCTCCTTGACCTCGGTCTTGATCGGCGCGTCCATCTTGCGCCAATCGGGCAGCAGGGCATCAAGGCCACAGGTATCGAGCACCGCGCCCGACAGGATATGCGCGCCGACCTCTGAGCCTTTTTCCAGCAGAACCACGTTCAGATCAGGATCAAGCTGCTTCAGGCGGATCGCCGCAGACAGGCCCGCAGGGCCACCGCCAACGATCACAACATCATATTCCATCGCCTCGCGTTCGATCACGCTCATCCCTGTCTCCCCTCTGGCCACGCCAAGCGCCGCTTGATGCCGCAGTTCTGTGCCGCAACGGAACCTCATCGTCAATCGTGACGCAAGATCAAATCGCTGCATTGCAGTATCGGCGTAATATTGTTTCGAACCGTTTGCCGCTCTTGGTGGACAAGGTGCCGTTTTGCGCCAGGGTCGCACCAGCTGCCCCTTGCATTTTGCCTGCCGCTCGGGTCAGTTGGGTCAACAACGATCACCACAGTCATGGCTCGCAAGGGCCGTGGCTTTGCTTTTTTCGTGGAAGACAGATGGAAAAGATTCCGATGACCCGTGCCGGCAACCAATTGCTGGACGAAGAGCTGAAGCGCCTGAAATCGGTGGAGCGGCCCGCCATCATTCAGGCCATTGCCGAGGCGCGCGAGTTGGGCGATCTGTCGGAAAATGCCGAATATCACTCTGCCCGCGAAAAGCAGAGCTTCATCGAGGGGCGCATCAAGGAGCTGGAAGGCATCCTGTCGCTGGCTGAGGTAATCGACACCGAAAAGCTGTCAGGCCCGATCAAGTTCGGCGCGACAGTGACGCTTGTCGATGCCGATACCGATGAGGAAAAGACCTATCAGATCGTGGGCGAGGTCGAGGCCGATCTGGAACGCGGTCTGCTGAACATGCGGTCGCCCTTGGCGCGGGCGCTGATCGGCAAGGACGAAGGTGATACGGTTGACGTGAAGACGCCGGGTGGCGAGCGCAGCTATGAAGTGCTGAACATCCGCTACATCTGAGGCCCAAGCGATGCCAGACCAGCGGCAAGGCAAGATCGTGACCCCGCAATCGACGCCCCCCGTCGAGGCGGGTCCGGTCTCGCGTTCCAACCGGACAGAGATGGTGGCCGCGGCTCTCAGCATCATCTGGCTGATTGCGGTGGCGACCTATATCTTTGTTGCCCCCGAAGGGGTGGGCACGCTTGGCCTTGTGATGACGCTGATGATGGTCTTTTTGCCCATTGCCGTGATCTGGGTGGCGGTGACCACACTGCGTTCGGTGCAGGAGCTGCGTTCCGAGGCGGTGCGGCTGCAATCGGCCGTCGAGGCGATGCGGGCGACCTGGGTGCAAAGCCATGTCCAGCCCTCGGTCGAGAAAAAGCTCGATGAGATCGAGCGGTCTGCGAAATCGACCGAGACCGCGCTTGCAACCTTCACCTCGCGTCGCGATTCCATGCTGAGCCAGGCCTTGGCGGACCGAAAGGCCGCACTTGCCGCGCCGCGGCCGACCCCAACGATCGATGATCAGACGGTGCTGGCGCTTGGCACCCCGGCCGAGGATCTGCGCCCGCCGCTCTCCGTGGCCGAGTTCATCCGCGCGCTGCAATTTCCCGAAAGTCCCGATGACAAGGAGGGCTTTCGCGCCCTGCGTCTGGCGCTCGAGGATCGCAAGATCGCCAAGCTGATCCGGGCGGCACAGGACGCGCTGACCCTGCTCGCGCAGGAAGGCATCTATATGGATGACCTCAAGCCCGACCGCGCCCGGCCCGAATTGTGGCGAAGCTTTGCGCATGGCGAGCGGGGCGGTGCCATCGCTGGTCTGGGCGGGATCCGCGATCGATCTTCGCTGGCGTTGACGGCGGGACGGATGCGCGAGGATCCGGTGTTCCGCGATGCGGCGCATCACTTCCTGCGCACCTTTGATCGCACCTTCGCCGAGTTCGAGGCCAATGCCAGCGATGCCGAACTGATCGCACTGGCCGACAGCCGCACCGCGCGCGCCTTCATGCTGTTCGGTCGCGTTGCCGGGGTCTTCGACTGAGTCACCCGAAGGATCGCACCAGCGACGGGCGGGCGAAAGGTTGCGTGGCGACGGCAGAGCGCCAGATTCGCCAAGTGAGGCTTGATTTCTCCGGTTTTCATGGCTAAGTCGCGCCCTGTCTAGATCAGGGTCCGGGCGTGCCGGGCCCCCCAATTCCGCGAGGGCCATCATGGCAAAGGCAAAGTTTGAACGGACGAAACCGCACGTCAACATCGGGACCATTGGTCACGTTGACCACGGGAAGACGACGCTGACGGCG
>NZ_WCHR01000034.1 GCF_008973825.1 Gemmobacter serpentinus
GACGCTGAGACGCTGAGACGCTGAGACGCTGAGACGCTGAGACGCTGAGACGCTGAGACGCTGAGACGCTGAGACGCTGAGACGCTGAGACGCTGAAGCTCCAGATCACCCCAACCCGCAACAGGAAAAGGGGCCTTGCGGCCCCTTCCCCGGATCATCGCTTACAGGCCGCGTTCATTCCTGAACGGTGACCTTGACCATGCGGTCGGGCACGGTGACCTCACCATTGCCGCCAGACCCTTTCTTGATCGCATCGACCACATCCATGCCTTTGATGACATGGCCCACGACGGTGTATTGGCCATCCAGATGCGGCGCGGGGGCGAACATGATGAAGAACTGGCTATTGGCCGAGTTCGGATCCTGCGACCGGGCCATGCCGACGACACCTCGATCAAAGGTCAGGTTCGAGAACTCCGCCGGCAGATCGGGCTTGGACGAGCCCCCCATGCCAGCCTGGGCGCTGCCGCCCTTCTTGCCGAATTCGACATCGCCGGTCTGCGCCATGAAGCCGTCGATCACGCGGTGAAACACCACGTCATCATAGGCACCTTCCTTGGCCAGCGCCACGATCTGCGCCACATGCTTGGGCGCGACCTGATCGTTCAGATCGATGACGATCTCGCCCTTGGTCTCGCCGCCGACCTCGATCACGAGATTGGGGCCGGGACCATCGGTTTCCGCCATGGCCATGAAGGGCGTGGCGATCAGCGCAAGGGCTGCCAGCGAAAGCTTATTGAACATCGGCTGCCACCCGCACCGAGATCATGCGATCGGGGTTCACCGGCGGCTCGCCGCGCATGATCTTGTCAACCGCATCCATGCCCGAGATCACGCGGCCATAGACCGTGTATTGCTGGTTCAGGAAGTGGTTGTCCTTGAAGTTGATGAAGAACTGGCTGTTGGCCGAGTTCGGGTTCTGCGAACGGGCCGCGCCAAGCGTGCCACGGTCATGCGGCAGTTTGGAGAATTCGGCCGGAAGGTCGGGCAGATCCGAACCGCCGGTGCCGGAACGCCGCGCGTTATAGGCGGGGCTTTCCATATTGCCATGTTCCACATCGCCGGTCTGGGCCATGAAGCCCTCGATCACGCGGTGGAAGGCCACGTTGTCATATTTGCCGGCGCGGGCCAGCTCTTTCATGCGGGCGGTGTGCTTGGGGGCCACATCGGCCAGCAGTTCGATCACCACTTCGCCGTCTTTCAGGGTCAGGATGATGGTGTTTTCGGGGTCTTTGATCTCGGCCATAAGGTCGGTCTCCTCTTTTCTGGGGCGCAAGGTAATGGCGCGGCACGCCAAGGGAAAGGGCAAACCCGCGTGAACGGTTGACGCCGGGCCTCGATCGGCGGAAAGAAGATCAACCGCATTTCGAGGAGGCCGCCATGGCTTGGAAGACGCTCGACGATATCGATCTGGCCGGCAAGACCGTGCTGATGCGGGTCGACATCAATGTTCCGATGGAAAATGGCGTGGTGACCGACGCCACCCGCATCGAAAAGATCGTGCCCACGGTGAAGGATATTCAGGCCAAGGGTGGCAAGGTCGTGCTGCTGGCGCATTTCGACCGCCCCAAGGGCAAGGTCGTGCCGGAAATGAGCCTGGCGCATGTGCAGGGCGCGCTGGAAGCGGCGCTTGGCAGCAAGGTGGTCTTTGCGGCCGATTGCATCGGTGCCCCCGCCCGCGAGGCCATCGCGCGCGCCTCGGGCGACGCGGTCGTGCTGCTGGAAAACACCCGCTTCCACGCCGGTGAGGAAAAGAATGACGAAGGTCTGGCCCGCGAGATGGCCGCGCTTGGCGATGTCTTTGTGAATGACGCCTTTTCCGCCGCGCATCGGGCACATGCCTCGACCGCCGGCATCGCGCATCTTATGCCCGCCGCCGCAGGCCGGCTGATGGAGGCCGAACTGCGCGCCCTCGACGCGGCCCTCGGTGCCCCCAAGCGCCCGGTCGTAGCCGTGGTGGGCGGTGCCAAGGTGTCCACCAAGCTGGATCTTCTGGGCAATCTGGTGGCCAAGGTCGACCATCTGGTGATCGGCGGAGGCATGGCCAATACTTTCCTTGTGGCCCAAGGGGTTGAGGTCGGAAAGTCACTGGCCGAACGCGACATGGCGCAAACCGCGCGCGAGATCCTTGCCAAAGCCGATGACGCGGGCTGTGCGATCCACCTGCCGATCGACGTGGTTGTGGCGCGCGAATTCAAGGCGGGGGCCGCCAATGAGACCGTGCCGGTCCATGCCTGCCCGGCGGATGCCATGATCCTGGACGCAGGCCCGGCCACGGTCGCCGCCCTGCGCGATGTCTTTGCGACCGCGCAGACCTTGATCTGGAACGGCCCGCTCGGGGCTTTCGAGATCGAGCCGTTTGACGCGGCCACCAATGCGGCGGCGCGCGCGGTCGCCGATCTGACGCAGGCTGGCAAGCTGGTCTCGGTCGCGGGGGGCGGCGATACGGTTGCCGCGCTGAACAAGGCGGGGGCCGCCAATAGTTTCAGCTTCATCTCCACCGCGGGCGGTGCCTTCCTGGAATGGATGGAGGGCAAGGAACTGCCCGGCGTTGCGGCATTGGGCTGATTTACCGATCATGCGGGAGGCAATTGACGCCTCCCGCAGCACATTGCTAACGTGCCAAAGCCGCCCGGATCTGGCGGTTTATTTCATTACAGCCCTGGGGGGCACGATATGGCACTTATTAGTAAGGTAACCATTCCCAGTTTTCCCGGCATTCCTGGTTCTGGTTCGGGCTTGGTCTGGACGGGCACGGCCAAGAGTGAGAAAAAAGTCGGCACCAGCAAGGCTGACATGCTCTTCGGGATGCAGGGCAATGACACGCTTGACGGCAAGGCAGGCAATGACACGCTGGACGGCAGCGCCGGCAATGACAAGCTGCTGGGTGGCGGTGGCAAGGACGCCCTGACCATGATGGGGGCCGATACGCTGACCGGCGGCGCGGATGGCGATTTCTTTATCCTGCTCGGCATCAAATACAACATGCGCCTCGGCTCGGCCAATACCTCGGTCATCACCGATTTCAAGGCCAAGGGCGCCGATCATGACGTGCTGGAGCTTGGCGGCATGTTCAAGTTCAAATGGGCCGATCGCGACAAGGACACCAATGACGGCTTTGCCATGACTCAAAAGGGCAAGGACGTGCATGTCTATACCAAGGACCCGGGCGGCAATATCCAGAAGATCATTCTCAAGAATGTGAAGCTGGCCGACCTCACACCGGAAAACGTCAAGATCATCAAACCACCGCCGGGCGTGAAGGCAGCCGATCCCATTGGCGATGATGCGGGTGGCGCGGGCAATGACCGGCTGCGCGGCGATGCCGATGACAACCGCATTCTTGGCCATGGCGGGGATGACACGCTGCGCGGTGCGGGCGGCGATGACACGCTGGATGGCGGTGCGGGCTCCGACCTTTTGCTGGGCGGGCGTGGCGACGACCGGCTGCTGGTCTCGGGCGGCGATACCGCCCTTGGCGGACATGGGGCCGATACGTTCGTGCTGGTGGACCAGGATGCGGGTGTGGCGCGGATCCGCGACTTCGAGACCGGCACCGACCGGATCGACCTTTCGGGTTTCGATCTTGACTGGTCGGGCCGCGACAAGGGTCTGGAAGACGGGTTCGAGCTGCGCCAGGTTGCGGGCGGCACCGAAATCCGCGTGGTCGATGGCGATGGTGATCTGGTGACCCTCATGCTGCAGGGGGTGAAGCCGGGCCAGCTTTCGGCAGACGACTTCCTGTTCTGAGACGGATATTCGACAAAGGAAGAAGCCCCGCACCGGATGATGCGGGGCTTCTTCATGACGCGGCCCATAGATATCGCCAATCTCTGGCCAGCGTCGGAATCTTGCGGTTACTCGCCGAAGACCTGGTCGATGGTGCGCAGGCGGTCGGCAAAATCTTCGAGATTGGTCATGCCGTGCACGAAAACCGCATTGTCGCCCATCTCAAGCAGAATGCCATCGCCCTTGCGGGTGGCGAATTGCTCGACAATATCAGCGGCGTCGCGGCCATCCGCCCAGAAGCGGTCATCCAGCGCGATACGATCATCGCGGGAAAAATCGCCGATCACATCCTTGCCGAAATCCCCGCGGAAGACGAAGGCGTCGTTTCCTGCCCCGCCACGCAGCCGATCGTTTCCGGCCCCCCCCTCCAGCGTGTCGTCACCGCCGCCGCCCAGAAGGTAATCCGCACCGGCATTGCCGCGCAGCAGATCGTCGCCGAATTTGCCTTCCAGCTTGTCGGCCCCGTTGCCGCCTTGCAGCAGGTCGCGCCCGGTGCCGCCCTGCAAGCGATCATTGCCATTGCCGCCGTTCAGCGTGTCATTGCCCGCCCCGCCGAGGATCGTGTCATTGCCGTCACCACCATCGATGCGGTCGCGCCATTTCGACCCGTTCAGCCGATCATTGCCCGATAGCAGCGCATCCAGCAGATCATTGCCGTTTCCGGTTTCGATCATGCCAAGCAATTCGGCACCGTCAAAGCCCAGATCGGTGAAATGCATCGTCGTGATGCGCCCGCTCTGGTTCAGGGATTGCACGCCGATGGTCACGATCTCGCCGCTGAGACGACCGTTCTCATAGGAATAATCGCCATCAAGCAGCAGACGCTTGCCGCCCAGCGTCACCCGCAGCTGATCGGTATCTGTGGTGATGAGCCGGCCGAATTCGGCATCCTCCATGAAGCGCAGATCCAATCCGCGCATCAGGCTCGACGTGGTCGTCAGTTTGGTCATTCTATCCTCGCACCTACGGATCGCCGCAGCATCCGAAATCGATAATTCAAGGCAAACTTGATCCTGCGCAGTCCGCCGGTCAATGCAGATCACAAAAAACCCGGTCATCATCAGGGCTTGGGGAACAAACCCCCAAGGATGCAACCACCATGCCAAGACCGGAAACAATACCGTTTTACTTGTAGTTGCATTCGGGAAACAGCGCGAATCACAGCGCCAAAATCGGGACTGTTGCGCTTTACGATGCCGCTAGCGCTAACACGATTGCGCGGGGTATCGGCAGCGATTAACTGCAACCTGCACGCCCCAAGGCCCTATGGGCCGTCCGAACCAGATAGGAGCATCCGACATGCGCGCCACCAAGCAGGTGCAGAAGATCCTGAGCAATTATGAAGGCGAGAATGCCGGGGTGAAGGGCAATCTCTGCCGCATCCTGATGGAAGGCAAGCTCGGCGGCACCGGCAAGATGATTATCCTGCCCGTCGATCAGGGGTTCGAGCATGGCCCGGCGCGCAGCTTTGCGCCCAATCCGGCAGGCTATGACCCGCATTACCATTACCAACTGGCGATTGACGCGGGCCTTTCGGCCTATGCCGCACCGCTGGGGCCGCTGGAAGCCGGTGCCGATACCTTTGCCGGCCAGATTCCGACGATTTTGAAAGTGAACTCTGCCAACAGCCTGATGTCGGAGACCGCCGGCAAGAACCAGGCGATCACAGCATCTGTCGATGACGCGCTGCGCCTTGGCTGCTCGGCCATCGGCTTCACCATCTATCCGGGATCGGACATGGCGCTCGACATGTTCGAAGAGATCGTCGAGATGCGGAAGGAAGCCGCGGCCAAGGGCGTGGCGACCGTGATCTGGTCCTATCCGCGCGGCGAGGCGATCACCAAGGATGGCGAGACCGCGATCGATGTCGCAGCCTATGCAGCCCATATCGCGGCGCTGCTTGGGGCCCATATCATCAAGATCAAGCTGTCGACCGACCACCTGATGCTGCCCGAGGCGAAGAAGGTCTATGAGAAAGAGCAGATCGACGTGTCCGACATGGCCGCGCGCGTGAAGCATTGCGTGCAATCGAGCTTCAATGGCCGCCGCATCATCGTCTTCTCGGGCGGTGCGTCCAAAGGTGCCGATGCGGTCTATGATGACGCCCGCGCAATCCGCGATGGCGGCGGCAACGGCTCCATCATCGGGCGCAACAGCTTCCAACGCTCGCGCGAGGATGCATTGGCGATGCTGGCCAAGCTGGTCGACATCTACAAGGGCAAGGCCTGATCCCGCCCGCCCCCGCGGGTGGATCAGATCCTGCCTGCATCCTTGGGTGCAACAAAAACGAAAGGGCGGCCTGTGGCCGCCCTGCCCCATTCTGTCACATTCCTGCAAATAGCTGACTCTGCCGCATTTTCCCGATTCACAAGCTGATTCGGCTATGGCATAACTCTGTCATGCCCCCAGCGAACGAGGGGCAAGGCAAGAGACGCGTATGACCCAGACCCGCCTTTCCATCGGCAGCATGTTGATCTTTGCCCTGGCAATCGGCCTGGGCGGTTACTTCACCTTTGCAGCCGTTCAAGGCGATTACGGGCTGTTCCGCCGCGCCCAGATCCATGCCGAGGAAACAGCCTTGGTGGCCGAGCGTGACCGCCTGAAAGCCGAGCTTTCGGCGCTGCAAAACCGCACCCACCGCCTGTCGGATGCCTTCCTTGACCTTGATCTGCTGGACGAACAGGTCCGCGACGTGCTGGGCTATATCCGCGCAGACGAGATCGTCATCCGCTGAGATTTCGCCCGTAGCCCCGACCCTCGGGGCCAGGCTGCGTCTCATCGGCATGGCCCCGCCCATACCCCGCAATACTGCGCCCCATCGCTGCGTCGCGGCGAGAGATTTGCTTGCGCAACGCCTTATTTCCCCGATAATGGGTAGATAGTTCAATATTGAACATTCTCATTGTTGGGAGGGGCGCCGCATGGCCACCAAGAAGGCACCGGAGAGACCGAATGTCTCGAAAGAGGAACTTCTGAAATACTACCGTGAAATGCTGTTGATCCGCCGTTTCGAGGAAAAGGCAGGCCAGCTTTACGGGATGGGCCTGATCGGCGGCTTCTGCCACCTTTACATCGGACAGGAAGCAGTGGTCGTGGGGCTTGAGGCCGCCACGAAGGAAGGCGACAAGCGCCTGACCTCCTACCGCGACCATGGCCATATGCTGGCCTGCGGCATGGACCCCAAGGGGGTGATGGCGGAACTGACCGGGCGCGAGGGGGGCTACTCCAAGGGCAAGGGCGGCTCCATGCACATGTTCAGCCGCGAAAAGCATTTCTACGGCGGCCATGGCATCGTCGGCGCGCAGGTGCCGCTTGGGGCGGGCCTTGCCTTCTCCGACTGGTATAAGGGCAATGACAATGTGACCTTCACCTATTTCGGGGATGGCGCGGCGAACCAGGGCCAGGTCTATGAAACCTATAACATGGCCGAGCTGTGGAACCTTCCGGTGATCTTCGTCATCGAGAACAACCAATACGCCATGGGCACCAGCGTCAAACGCTCCACCAAATCGACCACGCTGTTCGGCCGTGGCACCGCCTACGGCATTCCGGGCGAACAGGTCGACGGCATGGATGTGCTGGCGGTGAAGGAAGCGGGCGAAAAGGCCATTGCGCATTGCCGCGCGGGCAAGGGCCCCTACATCCTTGAAATGATGACCTATCGCTATCGCGGGCATTCGATGTCCGATCCGGCGAAATACCGGACTCGCGAAGAGGTCGAGAAGATCAAGACCGAGAAGGACTGCATCGAGCATGTCCGCGACCTGCTGACCCAAGGCGGTCTGGCCTCGGACGAGGATCTGAAAGCCATCGACAAGGAGATCAAGGCCATCGTGAATGAGGCGGCCGAATTCTCCAAGGAAAGCCCGGAACCCGCCTTGTCCGAGCTTTACACCGACATTTACGCCTGAGGGAGAGAAAGACATGGCAATTCAAGTTCTTATGCCCGCGCTTTCTCCCACCATGGAGGAAGGCACGCTGGCCAAATGGCTGGTGAAAGAGGGCGATGTGGTCAAATCCGGCCAGATCATCGCCGAGATCGAGACCGACAAGGCCACGATGGAATTCGAGGCTGTGGATGAGGGCATCATCGGCAAACTGCTGGTGGCCGAAGGCAGCGCGGGCGTGAAGGTGAACACCCCGATCGCCGTGCTGGTCGAAGAAGGCGAAAGCGCCGATGCGGCCCCCGCCGCGGCTGAGGCCCCCGTTGCTGCGGCCCCTGTTGCGGCTGCCCCCGTCGCAGCGGCCCCCATTGCTGCAGCTCCTGTCGCGGTCGTCTCCAAGGCCTCGCCCGACTGGGCGGAAGGCACACCGATGAAAACCATGACCGTGCGGGAAGCCCTGCGCGAAGCCATGGCCGAGGAAATGCGCGGCAATGACGCGGTCTTCCTGATGGGCGAGGAAGTCGGTGAATATCAGGGGGCCTACAAGATCAGCCAAGGCCTGCTGGACGAGTTCGGCCCCAAGCGCGTGATCGACACCCCGATCACCGAGCATGGCTTTGCCGGCATCGCGGTCGGCGCGGCATGGGGTGGGTTGAACCCGATTGTGGAGTTCATGACCTTCAACTTTGCCATGCAGGCCATCGACCATATCGTGAACTCTGCCGCCAAGACGAATTACATGTCGGGCGGGCAGCTGGGTTGCCCGATTGTGTTCCGCGGTCCGAACGGTGCCGCCGCCCGTGTGGGCGCGCAGCACAGCCAGGATTACGCGGCATGGTATGCGGCGCTGCCCGGCCTCAAGGTGGTGATGCCCTATTCGGCATCTGACGCCAAAGGCCTGCTGAAACAGGCGATCCGCGATCCGAACCCGGTGATCTTCCTTGAAAACGAGATCATGTATGGCAAGTCCTTCGAAGTGCCGGACCTGCCCGATTTCACCATTCCCTTCGGCAAGGCCCGGGTCTGGCGTGAAGGCACCGATGTCACCATTGTCTCCTTCGGCATCGGCATGACCTATGCACTTGAGGCCGCGGACAAGCTGGCTGAAGAGGGCATCTCGGCCGAGGTGATCGACCTGCGCACCCTGCGCCCGATCGATTACGACACGGTGCTGGCCTCGGTCATGAAGACCAACCGCTGCGTCACCGTCGAGGAAGGCTTCCCCGTTGGCTCCATCGGCAACCACCTGTCGGCGGTGATCATGGAACGCGCCTTCGATTATCTGGATGCGCCTGTGCGCAACCTGTGTGGCAAGGACGTGCCGATGCCCTATGCGGCCAACCTTGAGAAACTCGCGCTGGTGACGACTGCCGAAGTGGTCGAAGCCGTGAAATCCGTCTGCTATCGCTGAGGTGTGACATGGCAATTGAAGTTCTGATGCCTGCGCTGTCTCCGACGATGGAGGAAGGCACGCTGGCCAAATGGCTGGTGAAAGAGGGCGATACGGTGAAATCCGGTCAGGTGCTGGCCGAGATTGAAACCGACAAGGCCACGATGGAATTCGAGGCCGTGGATGAGGGCGTGATCGGCAAGCTGCTGGTGGCCGAAGGCAGCGCGGGCGTGAAGGTGAACACCCCGATCGCCGTGCTGCTGGAAGAAGGCGAGGATGCCTCTGCCGCAGTCGCGGCACCGGCAGCACCCGCCCCAGCGGCGGCGCCCGCCCCGGTTGCCGCAGCCCCGGCTGCCGCAGCCGCTGCTCCGGTCGCGGCCCCTGCCGCCCCGGTTGCCGCATCTGGCGCGCGGGTCTTCGCCTCGCCTCTGGCGCGGCGGATCGCGGCCGACAAAGGTCTGGATCTGACGCAGGTCAAGGGCTCCGGTCCGCATGGCCGCATCGTGAAAGCCGATGTGGAGGGGGCCGTTGCTGCACCCAAGGCGGCCGCCCCCGCAGCCGTTGCCGCCCCCACAGCGGCGGCAGCCCCTGCCCCGGCGGTAGCCAGCGCCCCGGCAGCCCCCTCGGCGGATGCGGTCAAGAAGCTTTACGCAGACCGCGCCTATGAAGAGGTCGCGCTGGATGGGATGCGCCGCACCATCGCGGCCCGTCTGACCGAAGCCAAGCAGACCATCCCGCATTTCTATCTGCGCCGCGAAGTGCAGCTGGATGCCCTGGTGGCCTTCCGCGCACAGTTGAACCATGCGCTGACGGGTCAGGGCGTGAAGCTGTCGGTCAATGACTTCATCATCAAGGCCTGCGCGCAGGCCCTGCAGAAAGTGCCGGATTGCAATGCTGTCTGGGCGGGTGACCGCATCCTGAAGCTGAAGCCTTCGGATGTCGCCGTGGCCGTGGCCATCGAGGGCGGGTTGTTCACCCCGGTCCTGCGCGATGCCGACAAGAAGTCGGTCTCAGCGCTGTCGGCCGAGATGAAGGATCTCGCGGCGCGCGCCAAGACCAAGAAACTTGCGCCGCATGAATACCAGGGCGGCAGCTTCGCGATCTCCAACCTTGGCATGATGGGGGTCGAGAATTTCGACGCCGTCATCAATCCTCCGCATGGTTCGATCCTTGCGGTTGGTGCCGGGATCAAGAAGCCCATCGTGGATGCGGCGGGCGAGATCAAGGTGGCAACGATGATGTCGATGACGCTGTCGGTCGATCACCGTGTGATCGATGGCGCGCTTGGCGCGGAGTTCCTGAAAGCCGTGGTCGAGGCGCTGGAAAACCCGCTGACCATGCTGGCCTGAGCCATCGCCACATGAAATGAAAAGCCCCCCGGCAGGATCGCTGCCGGGGGGCTTTTCTTTGTAATTCAGGGGTCTTAGCCTGCCTGAAGGCCCGCAAGCAGGCGCCATGTCCGGCGCGCGATGGTGGCCACCAGGCCGATCACGATCACCCAAAGGGTCAGGTTCAGGATCGCCGCCGCGGTCATGGTGACCGGCAGCAGGGCCGCCGCCAGCGCGCCGATGGTCAGCGCGGCCATCCGGTGCGGCTTGGCCATCGGGCCGCTGAAATCGGGGGCCAGCCCCTCGGCCCGGCCCAGCTCGCGCAGATAGGCAGTGCCCACGGCCAAAGCCGCCGCACCAAGGCCAAGCGCCGGGTGGCCCGCGGCAAGTCCCGCGCCCCAAAGCAGCAGGATATCGGCGATGCGGTCCGGTGCCTCGTTCCAGAACGGCCCGGTATCAGAGGATTTGCCGCCCTCGACCGCCACCATCCCATCCAGCAGATTGCAGATCAGCCGGGCCTGAATGGCGGCAGCCGCCACCACCAGCAGCATGGATTGCAACACGCCAATGGTAGCCGATGCCCCCCAGAAGACCAGCAGGCCAAGGGCTGCAAAACCGATGGAAGCCTGCGAGATCTGGTTGGGCGTGATATCGCTTTCCGCCAGGCGGCTGGCCGCAGACCGGGCAAAGCGGCTGTTGCGGGCGCTGATTGGGCGGCGATTGGCAGGGTCAGGGCCGTCATCCTCCATTGCCGGTTCTGCCTCTTGCGGGGCAGTAGCGGCCCGGGTTGGACGCGGCGCGGCCCTCAGCGGCGGGTCATCGGGAAGGCGCGCGCGGGCCTCGGCCTCGGCGGCTTCAAGTTTAGTGAAAATATCGCGCAGATCGTCGCTCATGTCTCGTCGTTCATGTCAGGGACCAGCCAAATCGAACCAGATGGAAGAAGATGGGGGCGGCGAAGACCACGCTGTCGAGCCGGTCGAGGAAACCACCATGACCGGCTATCAAATGGCCCCAATCCTTCACACCCTTGTCACGCTTGATCGCCGACATGACAAGCCCGCCAAAGCTGCCCATCAGCGTGACGATCAGCGCGATCCCCGCCGCCTGCGGCAGCGAGAACGGCGTCATCCACCACAGTGCAGATCCCGCGGCTGAGGCTGTCAGCACGCCGCCAGTCAACCCCTCCCATGTCTTGGACGGCGACAGTTCCGGCGCAAGTTTGCGCCGCCCGATCAGCTTGCCCCAGACATATTGCATCACATCCGACAGCTGCACGGTGAAGATCAGCCAGGCGATCAGGATGACATTGCGCCCCTCATAGCCGGGGATCTGCAAGGATAGCAGCGCGGGCACATGGCTCACGCAATAGACACAGATCATCAGGGCCCATTGGGTTTCGGCGACCCGGCTCAGATAGCCCTTGGGATTGCCGCGCAGCGCCGAGACAACCGGCATCAGCAAGAAGGCATAGACCGGCACCAGCACCGAATAGAGGCCATACCAATCGATCCCGATCAGCCAATATTGCAGCGGCAGCACGATGAAGAATGCCCCCAGCAGCGCCCAATGATCGGCGCGGGCCTTGGAGGTCAGCGTCAGGAATTCCCGCAGCGCCGAGAAGGACAGGATCGCGAACAGAACCACGACCCCGATGCGCCCGGCGAGAAAGGCCAGCGCCAGCAGCAGCACCATGCCCCACCATGCGGCGATGCGGGCATTCAGGTTCTCGATGACCGGGTTGGAGCCATCGGGCGCTATGCGCAGACGCAGGGCCTCGCCGATCAGCGTTGCGATAATCAGGATCAGCGCCACCCCGGCCAGCAGCCAGATCAGATGCGGCGCGGTGCCCGCGATGGTGCCGTTCAGGGTTTCAGTCATGCCTGCCCCTCCGACCGGAGCGCGAGCAGCGCAGTTGACGCCCGATCCAGAAAGGCCTGTTTCTCTTCGCCCGGCTGCAGATGCAACGGTGCGCCGAAGGTCAGCGTGCAGACCAGCGGCAGCGGCACGATCTCGCCCTTGGGCATGATCTGGTTCAGGTTGGAAATCCAGACCGGGACCAGATCGACCTCAGGGCGCTGTGTCGCCAGATGGAACAGGCCGGATTTGAACGGCATCAAGGGGGCATCGGTCATGTTGCGCAAGCCCTCGGGGAACAGGATCAGCGACGATCCCTCATCCAGCGCCTGCGCCATCAAGGTGACCGGATCTTCGACCCGCTGATCCGGGCGGCGATCAATCAGCACCGCATTGAAGACATCCCGCCCGATAAAGGCCCGCAGGGGCTTGGCCAGCCAGTAATCCAGCGCCGCAACCGGGCGGGTGCGCCTGCGCAACATCGCAGGCAACACCGTCCAGATCAGCACGAAATCGCCGTTGGAAGTGTGATTGGCGTAATAGACACGCTGCATGGGGACCGGCTCGATCCCGGCCCAGATCGCGCGCGGGGCGGTCACGATCCGGGCAAACAGGGTGATGGCCTTGCCGGTAAGCCCGGCCGCGATACGGGTAAGAACAGGCGCAACCATCCGGGACTATTGCGATGTGATCAGCTGATCCATGGTGAGCGAGGGCTGCGCACAGCCCGCCTCACCCACCACCCGCGCAGGCACGCCTGCAACGGTCTTGCAGGGCGGTATGTCCTGCAAGACGACAGAGCCCGCCGCGATGCGCGAGCAATGGCCGATATGGATATTGCCCAGAACCTTGGCCCCGGCCCCGATCAACACGCCATTGCCGATCTTCGGATGACGGTCGCCATCCTCCTTGCCGGTCCCGCCCAGCGTCACAGAATGCAGCATGGAGACATTGTCGCCGACCTGCGCCGTCTCGCCGATGACGATGGAATGGGCGTGATCAATCATGATGCCGCGCCCGATGCGGGCTGCGGGATGGATATCGACCCCGAACACTTCCGACACGCGCATCTGCACGAAATAGGCCAGATCCTGGCGTCCCTGCGTCCAGAGCCAGAGACCGATCCGGTAAGCCTGCACCGCCTGATAGCCTTTGAAATAAAGGATCGGCTGCAGGTAACGATGGCAGGCGGGATCACGTTCATAGACCGCAACAAGATCCACTCGCGCGGCCTGCCCGATCTCGGGGTCAAGGGTATAGGCCTCGTCGGCGATCTCGCGCAGGATCTGTTCGCTCATCTCGCCCGAGGCCAGCTTCAGCGAAAAGCGGTAGGATAGCGCGCGTTCGAGCGTCGCATGATGCAGCAGGCTGGAATGGATCAGCCCGCCCAGCAGGGGCTCATTGGCGACGGCTGCGCGGCCTTCCTCACAGACGCGCGACCAGACGGGATCAAGAGTTTGAACCTTCTGACTGATCTTTGGCATACGCGTGCTCCGTTCGTATTCATCCCCCCAATATAGCCGAATTGCTGCAAACGACCAGAGGCTCGCAGCGGCTTGAATGCAAAGCCCCCGGCGCGAAGTCCGGGGGCTTTGATCGGTCAAAGGTCAAGGACCAGCCGCCGCATCGGGCCCGGCCCATACCGATCCGAAATCTGCGCGACAGAAAACGTCACTTCGCCAAAGCCGCCATCGCCGGATTGCTGCGCTGCAGTCCAGGTCCAGGCCGGTGCGCTGATCTCTGCCTCGCGCAACAAGGTGGCGTCCTTGTGGATCTGCACATGGTATTCCTCGCGCTCCTCGCCCAATGGCACCTCGCGTGATTGCCAGCTGTCGCCATCAATCCGGCTGCGGCGGATCCAGGTGAAGCGCAGATCGCCATCAGGCTGACGGCTGGCTTTCAGATGCACCGGCGCGTAGGGACGCAGCCCCACGCCGTCAAAGCTGCGCTCGGAATGCAGCACCGCCGCATCATCATAGCCCTTGGACGCCAACCCGACCCGGTAATGCCGCGACAGGCCGCGGGCTGAAGCCGCCAGATCAACCTGCGTCAGACTGCGATCCAGAAGCACGATCTGGCTGCCTTCCGGCCAAAGTGCGGGCATGATCGCATCGGTGCCAGCCTGCCCGCGCAGCCGATGCGACACCTCCCACAGCTGCGGTGCGACCAGATTGGCGGTGCAGAACTGGAAGACCTCCCAGTGGCCGGTTTCCGGGTTACCGATCGCCATGGCATTGGCACCATTCAGCACCGCCCGCGGTGAGGCGGATGACAGCGTGCCGGAACTCAGCCGGATCCGCAGCGGCTCTCCCCGGTCCCAAAGCCCGGGATCGGCCGACCGCAGCACCGTCTGGCTGCGGCCAACCGTCGACCCCACCACGATGTTGCGGTTCAGCTTGTAATCCTCATCCGAATCCGAGGACCAAAGCCCGACCTGCCCGCGCCATGGCCTGGCCGCGATTGCAATATGGGGCGCATGTGGCACCTCGTCCCCGGTCATCAGCGGCAGATCCAGAAAGACCGGATAGACCGGCAGCTCCGGCACATAGCCGCGTGGCGGCACCGGCACCTCGACGAAATCCGACGGCCGATAGACCCCGGGTTCGGTGCGGGTGGCCTCGGCCAGCATCACGTCGCCCAGATCAACCCGGTCCAGCCGATATCGATCCTGCCCGATCCGAACCACATCCCCGGCCCCAAGATGCGACAGGCTGCGCGGCAGGGCAAAGCGGGCCGTATCCCGCGACACCCGCGCCTCGGTCAGCCAGCGTTCGGCGATGCTGACGCCTTCGGCGGCGGTCAGCAACAAGGGCAGATCGGTCTGCGACACCGATGGCGCGGTGTCCTCAGGCATCCGGGTTTCCGACACGCGAATCTCGAAATCGGCCTCGGCCAGATAATGCCCGATCAACACCCGCCCAGACAGATCGCCATCGGGGCTGCGCAGCATCTCGATCCGCCCCGGTAACTCATCACTGATTGCCAGTTGGTCTAGGCTGAGGTCAGCATCGGCCTGCCCGTCCCGCATCAGGAAGATCAGCTTGCCCTCACGCTCCACCGCTTCGAACCCATATGCCAGCATCAAGACCTGCAGCGCAGATCGTGCCGATCCCAGCTGATCCAGCATGAATCCCCGCACCACGCCGCGCAGGTCGCTGACATCGATGCGGGTCATCCCTGCCGCCTCGCAGATCTCGGCCACCACCGCCGCAAGCGACTGATGACTGGCCCGGCCTGTCAGCCAATGCCCGCGCTGGTAGTTGTCACCATCCGACCAGATGCCGCCCTCATTGGGAAAGGCCGGAAACGGCCGCGCGTCCCACGCCCAGACATGCGCGCGCGACCAGTCGATCATCGGACCGCCATAGATCGGTGATACCGGATTGTTCTCCGGTAAAGTCCAATGGTCGTGCATCGCGATCAGATATTGGAACTGCATCAGATCGTCACGCCGGCCGCTGGAATATTTCGGCAGCAAAGATTCCGATGATTTCGGATCGAGGAACTTGTTTGGCTGGTTCGCACCTTTATCAAGGGCTGCACAACCATATTCGGTGAACCAGACCGGCTTTGACTGCGGGACCCACGCTGTGGGGAATGCCGCACGCGCGCCGCCCGGGCGGTCGAAATGGCGGTGTGACCACCAGGCGCGAATATCCTTGTAGCGAAACACCCATGGCTCATCATAGGCCCCATCGGTGATCGACTTGCGACGCTGTGACGCCTCGCCCTCGGGGCTATCATAATACCAGGCATAGCCTTCGCCGCCTTCGACATTGGCCTTGAGGTAGTCAAGGTTGTGGATCGAGCCCCAGCCAGCATCAGCATGGTCATCCCCATCACGCCAATCCGACAGCGGCATGTAATTGTCGATGCCGATGAAATCGACATTCTCATCTGCCCAGAACGGGTCGAGATGGAAATAGACATGCGGGCCGGTGTGATATCCGAAATATTCGGTCCAATCCGCCGCGTAAGATATCTTGGTTGCGGGCCCCAGAATCGCGCGCACCTCTGCGGCCAGTTGCCGCAAGGCCGTGACTGCCGGAAAGCTGTCGCCCGCGCCACGGATCGTGGTCAACCCGACCATTTCGGACCCCACACAAAAGGCATCCACACCGCCCGCCGCAGCGCAAAGATGTGCGTAATGCAGCACGAAGCGACGGAACTTCCATTCGTCAGGGCCGCTGTAGCTGACCGTTTCGCCACTCAGGCCGAAATCGGCAGGCGCCGCGGTGCCAAAGAACGCAGCCACCTCCGCCGTCGCAGCCGCCGTCCGGTCAGTCGTGCCTGTTTGCCCGGGTGCCTTCTCCAGCGTGATGCGCCCGCGCCAGGGCAGCGCAGGTTGGCTGGCAGCGCCCGTCCACGGGTTCGCAAGGCCATTCCCCGCCAGCTGATCCATCAGGATGAACGGATAGAACATGACGGCCCGCCCCTGCGCGCGCAGACTGCGGATCGCCTCAATGACCGATGCATCCGACGGGGTGCCGCCATACACGGAATGGCCACTGACGCGTGGCACCTCCTGCGCCTCGGCCCGGCCGATCCCGCCCGCGCGCCAGATCTGTGGCGCAGCCTCATCATCTTTCTGTTCGACTTTGGGCCGCACCTCACACTGACCGCAACGCAGATCCGTGCCAAACCATGACACCACCAGCGAAACCGAGCCGCAATCAGGCAGTTCGACCCCCAGCTGATGCATCGACACCGCCATATCCGTGCGCTCCTGGGGGGTGTGCACATTGGCCGAACGCAGCACCTCATCGCCTTGGGCGTAATGCACCTTGGTGCTGGACAGCGAAAACTCACCCGTGCCCGGGATCAACGCGACCGCGCGCACCGCGTCGCGCAAATCTGTCATACCATTTGCAAGATGGCCCTGCGCTGGACGGATCACCTCAAAGGAAAACTGCGGCACGCGGTTGCCGAACCGCCCAAGATCCAGCCCCTCGATCACCACATAGGCAATACCGCGATAGGCCGGGGCCTGGTCCACGCCCTGCACCGCCGCGATCTTCGGGTCGGGCAATTGCGTCTCGCTGCCGGTATAGATCCGCAGGTTCAGCGTGTTCGGCGCGATCTCGGTCCCATCGGCCCAGATCCGCTCAATGCCCGAGATGCGCCCCTCGCACAATGCAACGGCAAGGGACACGCTATAGGAATAGGTCGTCGTTGCGGGGCCTTTTGGCGCGCCTTTGCCACCACCGCTGGTGCTCACCGTTTCCTCGAAGCGGCTGGCCCAGATCACCTGACCCGCCACCCGCATCCGCCCCCAGACCCGACCGACCGCCGCGCCCTCGGATGCCCCCATAAGTCGGAACCGCTCCACCCGGCCGATCTCTACCGCGTCAGAGCCGCCCCCCAGCACACGCTGGTCAATCGCCCGACCAATGGTCGCGCCGACCGCACGCCCGATCACGGCGCCCGATAGGCCCAGAACCGTGCCGCCAAAGCCCGCGCCGATCGCCGAACCGGCTGCCGAAAGAAGGATCGTCGCCATTCAAAAAGCTCCTGCGGGAAACGCAAAACGTGCCACGATCCGACGCCGCCAAGGCGCAGAAAGCGGACTTTCTATGACACCATGCCCGGTATAGGCATGAATGAACGTGGCCACGGCTCCAATGCCGCCCTGCAATCCAAGATGCTTGGCAATGGCCCCGTCGCGCATTCTGAACAGCAGCACATCCCCAGCAGCTTCGTCCTGCACGGCTTTTTCTGTCAGATGGCGCAGCGCAGCGGCCAGCAGCACCTCCGCGCCCGATGGCTCTGCCCAGTCCTGCGTGTAGGGCGGGACCACCTCGGGTTCCGCCCCGATCACCGCGCGCCAAACCCCGCGCAGCAGGCCAAGGCAGTCGGTGCCTGCACCCTTCACCGAACACTGGTGCAGATAGGGCGTGCCAATCCAGCCGCGCGCTTCGGCCACGATCCGCGCCCCCGGCATCAGCGCAACCTCCCGCCATCATTGACCGTGGTCGAGGTCGGATAGGACGAGATCCAATCCTCGCCCGGAATGTGAGGAAATCCGCGAAAATTTATGAAATTATTGAATTTTCCTAGACATGTCTCCGCGCGTTTGTCACAGCCTGCAATCAGCCGGATCCGGTCGCCCGGCGCGATATCGATGGCAAAGGCTTGCCACATCTCGACGCTGCGGCTGCCATCTGCCGCAAGACGATCCGCCTTCACAACGCCCTCCAACCCGGCACCGTCGCCGTCCAGAACGATCAACCGCCCGCGCTCAAACCAGCGATCTTCAAAGCCGGTGAAAGCGGCGAAGCAGAAGATCTGTCGGTCTTCGGCATTTTGCACCGCACGCTCGGTCGTAAAGCCTGGCTGATCGGTCACAAACCTGCACGCCCTGTCCCCAAGGGCTGCGCCGCACAGCCGGTGATACACCCGGCCCTGCACCTGATTGACCTGTTCGGCCAATCCGCGAAGTTCGGCGCTGAAGCTGCCACCAACCCGTGTCAGTTCGCCAAGGCTGCCTCGAAACTGCATCATCCGTTGCGAGGTGTCTGCCCAGTTCACCGCCCAGGCACGCAGCTCGGCGCGGTCATAGCGTCCGGCCAGAACATCCGCCTCTGTGATCGCCGCATCACTCAACGCACCGATTGCCTCGCTGTTGTCGACGGCAAGGCCGGTGCTCTGCTGCAAGGCGCGCGCCGTCATCCCGGAACTGGCCTTGAAGGTGATGCCTTCAAAGCTCAGATCCCGGTCATGATCCGTGAAGCCCAGAACCACGCCGTCGCGCCGGGTCACCGCCCAGGCTTGACAAGCGGTCGTGGTGCCGCTGGCCATATGGCTCAGATACGCGTTCTTGCCCGTCATATCCGCACCTCGACCACGGGCACCGACGGCACGTCACCTGCCTGAAACGATGCCATCGAACATTGGATGCGATCGGTGTCGAAACGCACCGGCACATCGAATTCGAACCCCGCATAGACCTCTGCCCCTTTCGGTGGCGCGGTTTCAAAGGTGATCTCGCCCGTCGTCAGGTCCACCGTAAACTCCTGCCCCTCGACCTTGATGTCGCGATCCACCGCGACCAGAAGACTGCCTGCAACCGGCTTGCTGATCGGACGCACATAGGTTTGCGCGCCAGAGCGGTAGGTTTTGCGCAAGCCAAACTGCGTCTGGCCGCCGGTCCCGGTGCCAAGGTTCTGGTCAAAGGCCGTGACGGCGCGCGCGGCAGGGCCAGAGCGGTAGTCCGACCAATCCTTCCAGCGAAAGCCATGAAGCTGTCCGCGTCGCGCCTCGAAGAACGCGATCAGTGCCTCGACATCCTCCAAGGACCGCAATCCGACGCCTGCATCGTAGCGGCGGCGCGAATGCGCCCATGGCGTGTTCCGCTCTTCAAAGCCATTGGCCAAGGTCACGATCTCGGTCCGCCGCTCTGGCCCACCGATGGAGCCGAAGCTGAGATTGGCCGGAAAGCGGATCTCGTGGAATCCCATGATATTCCCCTTTCAGCGATTGCGCTGACCGCGCGCCAAGGCGCGGCTTGCCTGCGCCGCGATCTGGCTCTGGCTGCGTTGAAAGCCCTGCACATCGGGCGTTGCGATGTTCATCACCACGGTCACCGGCCGGCCGCCGGCGGCCTGCACGCCAAGCCTGCCATCCGCACCGCGGGCCAGA
Source organism: Gemmobacter serpentinus (assembly GCF_008973825.1). Classification (GTDB taxonomy): domain Bacteria; phylum Pseudomonadota; class Alphaproteobacteria; order Rhodobacterales; family Rhodobacteraceae; genus Gemmobacter; species Gemmobacter serpentinus. Next base: position 19,884 of record NZ_WCHR01000034.1, read on the forward strand.
GGCATGATCGCCTCCGGCCCAGCCTCGCCCATCAACCCGGTGCCACCCCGCATCGGAAAGCTGACGGGTGAGGCGACAACCCCGCCTTTGGCAAAGGGCATCACCCGCCCTTGGGTGAAGGCACCGCCCTTGGCGAAGGGCATTATGCCGCCGATCAGCCCGTTCAAGCCTTCGGCGACAAAGCCGCCGACCGCCGATTGCACTGGTTTCATCGCCAGATTGTAGACCGTGTCGACCATGCTCTGCGCGACGGATTTCAGCGCGTCTGACAGTTTCATCCCGTCAAAGACGAGCCCGTCAAACGCGCCGCGCAGACCCCGCCCGATGCCGGTCGCCAGGTGGTCAACCTCACGCCCGGTGAAAACCAGACTGTCGCGCAGCCGTGCCAGGTCACCATCAAACCCGGATACCACCGCGCCCGTCCCGGCCAGCGTTGCCTCCAGCGCGGCGATCTGGTCTTCCAATGTCTCCGTCTGCGCCATCGCGGGCGTCCTCCGTCTTGTCAGGCTTCACATCGGGAAAGGCCGCGCGCAGTTCATCCAGCCGTGCGCGCGTCAGCGCCGGGGCGGCAACCTCCGCCCCCAGCATGATCCGCAATTCCTGCGGTGTCAGGCTCCAGAACACGGCGGGGTGCAGATGCAAGCCCCGCAGCCCTGCCCGCAATAACGCGGGCCAGTCAAAGCCCCGCCTCATTTTGCTGGCGGCCCAGGTTCGGCAAAGGCGCGGGCCAGAAGATCCGCCGCGATGCGCGCAGCCGCCAGCAAGCCACCGCCGATCTCGACCTTCGCCAGATCGGCAGCGTTGCCCTGCCATCCACCGCCCCGAAGCCCTGGCACGATCAGCGCCAGCACGTCCCGCGCCGTGAATCCGCCCGCCTCGAACCGCTCTACCAGGTCGATCAGCCCGCCGCTTTCCATTGTGGCCTCCAGCTCCGCCAGTGCCCCCAGCGTCAGCTTCGCGACATGGGGTTGCCCATCGATGACAATCGCCACCTCGCCCGCCCAAGGGTTCACCATCACAGTGCCGTAAAGGTCAGCGCCCCGGCAGAGGCCAGCGTCAGCTCATAGGTTGCCTCGCCATTATGGCTGCCCGCATATTCGATGGCCGAGATCTGAAACGGCCCCTGCACCACGCCGAAATCCGGGATCACCACCTGAAACTGCGGCACTTCGCCCGCGAAAAAGATCTGCCTTGCGCGCTCATCGGTATCGGCATCCCGAAACACGCCGGATCCCGAGATCGAGGCCGAGCGCACCCCAGCCCCCGCCAGCAGCTCGCGCCATCCCCCCGCACTATCAAGGCTGGTGACATCCACCGTTTCGGCATTGAAACTGATCCGTGAGGCCCGCAGGCCCGCAATCGTCTCGAATTGAAGACTGCCATTGATATCGATTTTCACCAGCAGATCCTTGCCGCTTTGCACAGCCATGGCTTTCTCCGATTTTGCGCTGTAATTGCCAATTTATCCGCAGAAGGGTCGGCAATATTGTTCGATTTGTATAAATCAGGCTTCAACACGCGCGACAAAGCGCAGGTCAATCCGTCTTGCGGATCCCGCCTCCAGCCGCCGGGCCTGCGCCCTAAGGAAGCGCAGATAGACCAGCCGCCCCCGGCTCAGCGTCAGACCGGCATTCACCAATGCATCCGAGACCTGCACGGCAATCGCCTTTGCCTGAAGAAATCCCTCGGCATCCGAGATCACGCTGATGACCAGCCGATGCTCTGCGCCGCCCCCAGACCCGTCACTGGCATCCAGCGCCTCTTCTGGCCCCAGCAGCACGAAACTGCCAGTGCCGCCACCCGCCGGCAGCGCATCATGGATCGCGACCCCTGGCAATTGCGCGACCAGGCGCTGATAGATCGCCCCCTGCAGGGCTGCCGCCACGCCATAGCTCATATCGGGCCCTCCTCGCGGGCAAAACAGGTCAGATAGCGCCCTGCCGGATCGGCCTCGGTCACCGCCAGAATGTCAAAGGCCCGCACGCCGTCACGAAAGCGTTGCCCCGGTTTGGGGCGCGATGCGGCCCCCTGTGGCGCCCCGCGCACCGTGATCTTGCTGGTGACCGCGGCCAGAACCACCTCCTCGCCCGTTGCGTCGCGACCGCTCGCCGCCCGCAGATCAGCCCAAAGGGTGCCGCGCGTGACCCAGCTTGCCACAAAGCCCCCGGCACCGTCCGCGATGCGCTCCATCTCCTCCAGAACCAGGCGGCGTGTCAGATGCGGCGCGTTCATGCCTCCCTCCCGCCCAGAACCCGAATATTGCGCCAGGTCTCGATCAGCGCCTGAACCGTCATCGGCAAAGCCCGCGCGCCACCCACCTCGTGACGTGTCTCGTAGAACTGCGCGGCCAGCATCAACACTGCCTGCGCCAGATCGCCAGGCAGGCTTGCCCAGGACGCGCCAAACCCTGCGGTAAAGACGATCTCGACCTGGCCATCACCCGGCACCGTCGGCAACAGCAGCCCGACCCCCTCCAGCCTTGGCCGGTGACGATCCAAACGCAGCCGGTAGCGCGCCGGGGCCACCACCTGTGTGGCCCCCCCGGCCTCCACCAGCGTCACACTGGCGATCGAACTGACCGGGGCCAGCGGCAAGGCCTGGGCCGCCGGGTCGCGCCAAGCTGTCAGCACCAGCCGAAAGCTGCGGCTCAACAGCGCCTTGCCGATCCGCCCCTCGATCGCGGCGATTGCCGCCCGCAGCGAGCTTTCGATCAGCCCATCCTGCATCCCGTCATCGGAAAACCCGGTGCCCAGCCGCAGGTGATCCCGCAAGCCCTGCATCGGCAGCGCCGCAAGCGGCACCGTGCTCAGTTCGGTCAACATCATGGTTCAGCTCCGATGATCCCCGCTCCCCCAGCCAATGCCCGATGACTCGGGCCGGACGCGCGCATCCCGCACCACTCGGACGGAGGGGGGAGCAGCTAGAAGGCGCAGAGGTGGCGCGCGTCCGTCGGTTCAGGCCGGATGCGGCCGGAACCATCTCACCCGTCAGGAGACGGCGATCTTCAGCAGCTTGATCGCAGCGAAATCAGTCACCTCGCCGCCAACCCGCTTGCTGGCATAAAACAGCACATGCGGCTTGGCCGAGAACGGGTCGCGCAGCATCCGCAGATCCGGGCGTTCCGCGATGGTATAGCCGGATTTGAAGTCGCCAAAGGCCACAGGATAGGCATTGGCCCCGATGTCAGGCATATCCTCGCAGATCAGCACCGGATAGCCCATCAGCCGCGCAGGCTCGCCTGCGGCCAGCCCGTCCGACCACATGAACCGCCCATCGGCATCCTTCATCTTGCGCACAGCGCCCGCGGTTTTGGAGTTCATCACGAAGCTCGCATTGGCGCGGTAATCTGCGCCAAGCGCATAGACCAGCGAAATGATGCAATCCGCCGCATTGGTCGTGGCAAAATCCGCTGCAGCCCCGCTTGGAATGTAACCAAGGCTCCCCCAGGTCCAGCTGGCATTCGCAACCTTCCCGGGCAGCAGAATACCCTTGGGCTTGTCCACCCCGTCCCCCGAAACGAAAGCCGCCGATTCCGCCCGGATGAAGCGCGTGGCGATCTTGCCGGCAAGCCAGCCCTCCACGTCAAAGGCGCTGTCATCCAGCAGCCGCTGGCTGGCCTTCGGCATGGCCGACAACTCGTGCAGCTTGATGGAGATGCGCTCGATGGTGGGGGTGGATGTCTCGGTCTGCGCCGCAACCTCGGTCGCCCAGCCCGACCCGACCTCACTCCGGTCGATCAGCACGTCAAAGGACGCCCCCTCCACCTGCACCACATTGGCAATCGCCCGCAGGCTCGAGGTCGAGACCAGCATGGACCGGATCGTATCGGCCGTGCGCGGATCCACCAGATAGCCGCCATCGGCCGCCACTGCACTGGACATGGCCTTGCCTTCCAGCACCAGGCCGCGCAGCGCATCATCATCGCCGGTGCGGATATAGGCGTCAAAGGCCTTCACATGCGGCACCTCCACCTCGGCCGAGGCCGACAGGGCCGGGCGGCCATAGGCCATCGTCTTCGCGTTCAGCATGGTCAGTCGCTCTTCCTGTTGTTGCAACGCAGATTTCACTTCACCCTGAAAGCCATTGAACTCTTTCAGAAATCCGGCCATCGCGATGGCCATGTCGGTGGGCGTGGCCTCGGTCATGGCTCCGCCTCCCCGCAACTCCTTGCCGGTCATCATCACACTCTCTCCAGTCATGGATCACTTGGCGCGCCGCCTGGCCCGGGCGCGTCGGGTCTCACCTTGCGGCCAGCCGCTCCCGCGCAGCCTCAAACAGCGCCGCCAATGCCTGCCAGTTTTCACCCGCAGGCACCGCCTTGGCCGCAACCCGCGCCTCGGGCTGCATGGGAAAGGTCACCAGCGACACTTCCCAAAGATCCAGTTCGGTCAGCTGTCGCCCCTTGGCCTCGCGCAGCGCCTTCACCGTGCGATAGCCGATCGACAGCCCGTCAATCGCGCCCGCCGCCAGCAGCGCCGCCGCCTCGCGGCCCTTCGCCACCTCGGGCAAAAGCCGCCCCTTGACCCAAAGCCCGGTCGCATCTTCGCGCATCTCGTCCCAGACGCCGATGGGCTGGGCCGGGTCGTGCTGCCACAGCATCTTCACCCGTCGCCCCGCCGCCGCAAGCGCCGCCAGCGATGCCGCATAGGCCCCGGCCTGCACCACATCGCCACCATGATCGCGCTTGCCAAACAGGCTTGCGTAACCCGCAATCACATGGCCCTCGCTGACCGTCAGCCCCGGCCCCGCCTCGGGGGCCAGCGCCACGAACTTGCGCTCGGGCGCGCCATTTCCGTTGAAATCCTGCATCATCCCCTCATCGCCGCCCTCAGAACCGCCTCCGCCCCCTGCGCCAGCAGAAAGGCCGCGACCCCGTAAACCCCCAGCCAGATCCGCTTCTCCAACCGCTCCAGCGTCGTCTCGATCTGGCCCAGCCGGTATTCCAGCGCGGCCCAGCGTTGTTCCGCCACCCGCTCATTGGCCTCGATCCGGGCATGGGCTGCGTCGAAACTGTCGTAAAGGAAGCGCGACCCGCCCCCGCCCGGCCCGGCACCTGACGCGGCTCCAGCTCTGGTCATGGCACCTCCGCCAGCGGCGGCAGCCCCAGCAGCGCGCGCTTCTCGGCCTGGGTCAGAAAATCGGCCGCCCCCACCCGCGCCCATTGCTGGTCCCGCTCCACAGCAAGGGCGGGCACCTGATCCAGATCGGGGCGCAACTCCGCCATCTCGCCGCTGAAGCCTTCCAGCCATTGCGACACCGCCGCCGTCACCTTCGCCACCAGCGGCAGCACCGTCAGCCGATAGAAGGCGCGATTGGCCTCCTGATAATTGGCATAGGTCGCATCGCCCGGAATGCCGATCAGCATCGGCGGCACGCCAAAGGCGATGCAGATCTCGCGCGCGGCCGACAGCTTGGTCTCGTGAAACTCCATATCCGAGGGGCTGAAGCCCATCGGCTTCCAATCCAGCCCGCCTTCCAGCAGCATCGGCCGCCCCGCATTGCGCGCGCCCTGATGATTGGCCTCCAGCTCACCGACCAACCGCTCATATTGATCTGCCGACAGCGTGCCTGCCCCTTCAGGCCCCTTGTAGACAATCGCCCCCGAAGGCCGCGCCGCATTGTCCAGCAGCGCCTTCGACCAGGACGAGGCACTGGAATGCACATCCACCGCAACTGCCGCCGCCTGCATCGGCGACAAGCCGTAATGATCGTCCTGCGGGTGGAAGCTGCGAATATGACAGATCGCCCCCATCCCGCCCGTCATCTCAAAGCGGTGTTTCCGCCCGCCTACGGTGTAATCATAGGCGACCGGCCAGCCATCCGCCCCTGGCACAAGGCTCATCCGGTCGGATCGCAGGACATGCAGCTCCGCCGGCACGCCACGCGCCCCCGGCACCGCCTCCAGATAGCCATTGCCGCTCAGCAGCAGCTGCGCATAAAGCGCCTCGAACAGATCGGCCCGCCCCTGTGCCGGATTGGGCCTGCGCAGCAGATCCAGCACCGGATGGCTGTCATAGCGCTGCGCCGCATCCTGCAACACCAGCGGCAAAGCCGCCGCCGCCTCTGAGATCAGCTTCACCACGCGAAAACCGATGGGATTGCCCTGAAAGCCGTTCTTCATCAGGCTGACCCCGTCGCGCGGGCTCCAGACCACCCGGCCCGAGGTTCCGAACGCCACCACCCGCCCCGTGGCCGAGGCCTTCTGCTCCGGCACCGCCTTTTCGGCGCGCCGCAGAAAATCGAACACCATCCCGCTCTCCCAGATTTCTGACCTGCTCCATGGCCCGGCACCGCCGACCAAACCCCGGTCCCGGGCCCGTGCCCCAAACCCGCTGACCCGCTGACCCGCTGACCCGCGACCACCCCAGATCCCCGGCCCCGCGCAACCACCCACATGCCCCATTTGCTGCTTGCCCAAATACTCCCGCCGGAGGCGTCCGCCGCTACAGCAGCCGCACCGCCGGCCGCAGCGCCGCCGCCGCCGGATCCACCATCAGCGCCGTCAAGGCCCAGACCAGGGCATCGACCCGGTCGGGCGATCCCTTGCCCTCATAGCCCCGCGACGTCATCCGGCACATCTGATCCTCCAGCCGTGCCAGATGGCGCAGATGGCTGACCCGGCCCTGCTCATAAAGGGCGGCCACCGGCTCGGCGCGCGCGACCTTGCCGCGTGAGGCCCGCACCGCCTTGTAGCTGACCAGCGGGTCAACCTGACGGATCACCGATTGCACCAGATCACCGCCCTGATTGACCTCTGCCACCAGCCGCTCGGCCCCATGGCGCTGCATCGCATCCACCGCCGCCCGCGCCCATTGATCGGGCGACGCGCCCTGCACCGAGGCATCCTCCAGCACATAGGCCCGCCAGTCCTGCACCGGCCCTTCTGTCACCGCGCCCACCACAACGATGCCGCATTCATCCGACCCGCCATGGCCCGTCACCGGCGGATCGACCGCCACCACCACCCGGCTCAGCCGCGGCACGATTGCAACCCGTGCGGCCTCGATCATCCCCGTCGTCCAAAGCGCCCCTTCCGCATCCTCCAGCAGCGCCCCTTCCAGCTCTTGGCGGCCAAGCCGCGTGCCGCCATAGCGCGCCTGCACTTCCGTGAGGAACGAGGCCGCCAAATGGGCCCGGTTCGCATCCGTCGGCGCATGGGTCACCACGCTGGACGGATTGTTCAAAATCGCCTTCAGCACCGCGACATTCTTTGGCGTCGTGGTCACCACCTGCTGCGGATTACCCCCCAGGCGCAGCGCGAATTGCAGCTGGTCCCAGGTTTCCTCGGCCTTCTTCCACTTCGCCAGTTCATCGACCCAGGCCGCATCGAATTGCGGTCCGCGCAAGCTCTCCGGCTCATGCGCCGAAAACACCTGCGCCGTGGCTCCATTGGGCCAGACCAGCCGCCTGCGGCCCGCCTCCCAGAGCGGGCGACGATCCGGCGGCGAACAGGCGATGATGCCGCTTTCGCCGAACACCATTACTTCGCGCACCTGATCGATGGTCTCGCCCACCAAGGCCAGCCGGCGCGCCCGCCCCGGATCGCCGGGCCGTGCGCCTTCCACCATCGTCCGCACCCATTCCGCCCCGGCGCGGGTCTTGCCCGCACCACGTCCCCCCATGACGACCCATGTCTTCCAGCCCCCTTCGGGTGGCAGTTGATGCGGCAGCGCCCAGAACTCGAACAGCCAGGGCAGCGCCAGCAGCGCCTCGTTGCTCAGGCCTGCCAGAAACTCATCCACCTGCTCCGGCGTCACGGAGGCGAGCCAGCCTGCGCCCGATCTCAGCCCGGGCTGCGGCGAAATCCAGTTCCCCGGCACCTCCGGCGACCCCGGCAATCTGCTTGCGGAGTTTGTCAACACGCGTCCTTTCATCCATCACCATCTGGAAGGCGAGCCGCAGGTCCTTCACCGCCTGCACGGCGGATTTGACCTCGGAGAAATCGCCCTCACGGACCTTCTGTGTCGCGGTCACCAGCTCCTGCGCCAGTTCCCGGTAATAGTTCTCGGTTGCCTGAAGAAGTGCTTCAGGCCCCGTCTCTCCCCCGGAGATACCCATGTCCATTCTGTCGTCGCCCGCCTCTCATGCCTCCGCACGAGTGAGCCGCCAGGGCCTTTCCCGGATACGTTCCGGGGCACAGGGCCTGCGTCTCTTCTAGCAAGGCCAGTAATAGCCAAAAGCACTAGAAATGTCAAATAATATTGTATTTTCAATATCTTAACAGAAGGTTCGCCCTTCTGTTGATCCACGCAACACCCGTCCTCCATGCATGGCCAAGGACATGAAAAAGGGGGCCAGCGGCCCCCTTTCCATCCCGGATCCTGTCACGGTTTTATTGTTGCGGGTCAGGGGCTTGCTGTCCCTGCTGCGCCTCGATCTGGCGCCAGACCGCGACATTGGCGTTATGCTCTTCCAGGGTGCGGGCAAAGGCATGACCGCCGGTGCCATCCGCCACGAAGAACAGGAAATCCGAGATTTCCGGGTTCATCGCCGCCGCGATGCTCTCGCGACCGGGGTTGGCAATCGGTGTCGGCGGCAGCCCTTGAATGACATAGGTATTATAGGGCGTCGCGCGCCGCAGCTCGCTCTGGCGCAGGCCACGGCCCAGCACGCCCTCGCCCTTGGTGATGCCATAGATCACCGTCGGGTCGGTCTGCAGCCGCATCCCGGCGCGCAGCCGGTTGACAAAGACGCTGGCGACCAGCGGGCGCTCGGCGGCAACCCCGGTCTCCTTCTCGACAATGGAGGCCATGATCAGCGCCGCTTCCGGCGTGTCATAGGGCAGATTATCGGCGCGTCCGGCCCAAAGATCGGCCAGAATGCGGGTCTGCTTTTGCTGCATCTGCGCCAGAAGCGCCTCGCGCGAACCACCCTTTTCCACGTCATAGCCATCGGGGGCAAGGCTACCCTCGGGCGGCACGGCGGAGACATCGCCTTCCATGAAATCGGCGCGTTTCAGGCTTTCGACCACCTGCCAGCTTGTCACGCCCTCGGCCAGCGTCACCTGCCAGCGCAGATCACCGGCAAGGGCCGCATCGACATAGGCTTGTGGCGCGGGTTCCGCCGCCGGGTCGAACTTCACCACCTCGACATAGCGTTGCGTCGCCGGGTCCAGCTCGCGCAGCAGGATTTCCGCCTTGGCCACGCCGATGCGGAAATTCACCTCGCGCCCGCAGGTCGAGGCCCCACCCGCCGTCAGCAGATCGATGATCGCCGTCATCGACGCCTGTTCCGGCACAAGGTAAGAGCCGAACTTCAGCCCTGCCGCCTTACCGGAATAATCCGCGCCGATACGGAAGATCCGCGCATCCGAAATCGCACCCTGCGCTTCCAGATCGCGGCTCACTTCGCCCAGGGACGCGCCACGCTCAACCTTCACACAGACAGCTTGGGTCAAGGGCCCCGGGCCGACATATTGCTGGCGGCCCCAGGCCAACAGGCCCGCAACCCCCACCAGCAGCACAATGAACAGCGTCAGCGCGTTCGAGGCGATGGAACGCCACATCAGTCGCGCACCTTGCCCAGAACCAGGCTGGCATTGGTGCCGCCAAACCCGAAGGAATTGGACAGCGCCACGTCGATCTTGCGCTTGACGGCCGTGTTCGGTGCCAGATCCAGCTTCGGTGCCACAGCAGGATTATCAAGGTTGATCGTCGGCGGCGCGATCTGGTCCCGGATCGCCAGCACACAGAAGATCGCCTCAACCGCGCCCGCAGCGCCCAGCAGGTGGCCAATGCTCGATTTCGTCGACGACATCGTGGCCTTGGCCGCCGCATCGCCCATCAGCCGCTCCACCGCGCCAAGCTCGATGGTGTCGGCCATGGTCGAGGTGCCATGGGCATTGATGTAATCCACCTGATCGGGGGTCAGACCGGCACGCTTCAGCGCGGCCTGCATGGACCGATAGCCACCATCACCATCTTCCGACGGTGCGGTGATGTGATAGGCATCGCCCGACAGGCCATAGCCCAGCACTTCGGCATAAATCCTGGCACCGCGCGCCTTCGCGTGCTCGTATTCTTCCAGCACCACGATGCCCGCGCCCTCGCCCATGACGAATCCGTCACGATCAGCATCATAGGGGCGGCTGGCCTTTTCAGGCTCGTCGCCGCGCTTCGTCGACAGCGCCTTGCAGGCATTGAACCCGGCAATTCCGATCTCGCTGATCGGGGCCTCGGCACCGCCCGCCACCATCACATCGGCATCGCCCAGCATGATCAGCCGCGCCGCATCGCCGATGGCATGTGCGCCGGTCGAACAGGCGGTGACCACCGCGTGGTTCGGCCCCTTGAAGCCGAAGCGGATCGACACCTGCCCCGAGACAAGGTTGATCAGCGAGCCGGGAATGAAGAAGGGCGACACCCGCTTGGGGCCCTTTTCCTTGATCAGCACCGCCGTCTCGGCAATCGTTGACAAGCCGCCAATGCCAGATCCGATCATGACGCCGGTGCGCAGGCGGTCTTCCTCGTCTTGCGGCTCCCAGCCGGAATCCTTCACCGCCTGAACCGCGGCAGCCATGCCATACAGAATGAAGTCATCGACCTTGCGGCGTTCTTTCGGCTCCATCCAGTCATCAGGGTTGAATGTGCCATCGCTGCCGTCCCCCATCGGGATCTCGCAGGCATATTTCGTCACCACATTCGTGGTGTCAAAGCGGGTGATCGGGCCCGCGCCGGATTGCCCTGCCACCAGCCGCTTCCAGGTCTCCTCTACCCCGCAAGCCAGCGGCGTGACCATTCCAAGACCCGTGACAACAACGCGACGCATCCGATCTTCCCTTTTTCAATCGCCCCTCAAGGGGCCAGAAATCCCCGCGTTGATACACGCGGGGCGCGGCTTAGGCAAGAAACCGCACCGGCCCCGGCGGGCCAGCGCAGCCCGATCACCCGGGGGACGGGCCGATCCCCGCCGATCCCCGCGCCAGCGATGGTCCTATTTGCGCCGCGCCGTCAGATCGACCGTGACGACAACCGGAAAGCCCACGCTCGATTCATCGCCGTAACTTGCCCCCATGCCGAAGGCGCGACGGTCCAGCGTGACCGCACCCTGCATCCGGGCGGTGTCGCCCTCGATGGTCAGGGCAAACGGCAGGCTCACCGGCTGGGTTTCCCCGCGCAGGGTCAGCGTGCCATTCGCCTGATAGCCCGAGGCGGCAGGCAGGATATCGGCCTCGAAGACCGCAGTCTTGTGGCCCGCCACATCAAAGAACTCCGCGCCCTTGGCCTGATCGGTGACTGATCCAAGCGTCAGCGTCGTCGTATCGATCTGCACGCGCACATGGCCATGCTTGCCATTGGTCGCGGCCTCGTCAAAGGCGATCTCGGCCGTCCAGTCCGGCAGATTGCCCTGCACATCGGCGCCCATCTGCTTGACGGTGAAGTTCAGCGCACCGCTTTCCACCTGCCAATTGCCCGCATCAGTGGCCGCAGCGTTGGCCGGGGTTTCGGCAGAGGGGGCCTCCGCCGCCTGCGGTACCTCGCGCCCGGACAGCATCAAGACGCCCCCCACAACCAGCGCAAAGACCGCCAGCACCGCAAAGGCCGGGGATTTCGGATGTGCCGCAGGCCGGCCCGCCTCGCGCCCCGTCAGCATCCGCGACAGCGTGCCGTCACGATCCCAGACCGCGTGTTTCAGCGCCCCCACCACATGCAGCAGCACCGCCGCAATCAGCAGCTTGGAGAAAACGACATGCAAGATACCTGAGATCTTGGCGATCAGTTCCGATTTCGGCACAAACGGCAGATCCTGTCCGAAAGGCCACAGGATCGGCGCGAACCCCTCCACCGCCGCGTGATGGATCCAGCCGCTCAGCGGCATCAGCAACATGGAACCATAAAGCATCCAGTGCACGCCCTCTGCCGCCAGCGTCTCCAGCTTGCGGTCAGGATGGACCGGCGCCGGGCGTGGCTGGCTCAATGCCCAAAGAATGCGGATCAGCGCGATGAAAAACGCCGCAATCCCGATGGTCTTGTGCCACGAGAAGACCTGCGCCTTCGCAGCCAGTGCCTCGGATGTGTCATAGGGAAGATCTTGGGCATAGAGTCCAAGGCCGATGGCGGAAAGGATCAAGATCGCGGTGGCCCAATGCAGGCTGCGGGCGACCGAGCCGTATCGGCGCGCGGTATTGGTGGCTGGCATGAATGTCATCTCCTGGTCAGTGCCCCCCGATACCACGGGCGCGCCCGAAGGCGAGAGACCAGTTCGCGCACATCACCTGTGCGGCTGCGGCGAAGCGATCCGCCGCAGCGCAGAAATCATCAGACCAACCAGAGGTTCCAGCCGTCCATTCCGCCATCGAAGCTGATGAAAGCCACGGCCTTGCCGCTGCCCGATCCATCAGCATCGAAGTAAAGCGTATGGTTGGCGCTGCGATAGACCCAGTGATCGCTTGCATCCTTGGCGGTGTCTTGGGCCAGATCGGCGATTGATACACGCCCGCTCTGCCCGGCATAGCCAAAGGCCGCTGCCGCAACCTCTATCCGGTCCTCGGATGCAGAAAAATCGGTGATCCGGTCACCTTTTTCCGACAGGGCGGTGAAGACAAAGCGATCCGCCCCCGCGCCCCCTGTCAGGGTATCCGCACCGCCCCCCCCTGCCAGCGTGTCATTGCCCGCGCCACCGTTCAGCAGATCGTTGCCGCCCTCACCGCGCAGCAGATCGTCGCCGGTGCCAGCCATCACCGTGTCATTGCCACCGCCCGCCAGAATTGTGTCATTGCCAGACGCTGGATCCAGCTCTTGCACAAAATCGTTACCCTCACCCGCGCGCAGATGATCGGCACCGGCCCCGCCATCGATCCGGTCATTTCCGGCATCGGTAAAGATCGTATCCTCGCCGCTGCCGCCATAGACGGTATCATTGCCCCGTCCGGTGGTGACCAGATCGTTCCCCTCTCCGCCATCGGCAAGCATGGTGCCGCTCAGCGTGGCAGTCAGGCTGTCATCGATTGTGTCATTGCCTGCACCGCCATACAGCGTGTCATTCCCCAGATAGGCCAGCAACAGGTCATTGCCGTCGCCCCCGAACAGCAGGTCATTGCCATTGCCGCCATCCAGATGGTCGTGATCGGCCCCGCCGCGCAGCGTGTCGTTGCCATAGCCCCCAAGCAGGGTGTCATTGCCGTCGCCCCCAAGAACGGAATCGTCATTGGTGCCCGCGACCGCGCGGTCATAATAGTAATCATTGCCGATCCCCAGATCGACAATGCCCCGAAGCACACCGCGCGTCTCAACCCGGTCGTCACCTTCCCGCAGGTTGAAGTCACCCGTGATCGTGCCGTAATTCATGATGTTATCGACACCCGAGATGCCATAGACAGCAATCGCCCCCGAAATGCTGCCGCGGTTCTCCAGCTTCATCTCGCCCAGACCAAAGGGCCCATAGATGCCGTAATTCTCGCCCTTCATGGTGCCGGTATTGGTGATCTGCGTGGTGCCGCCGTCCCGCACATAAGCCCAGACCGCCGCATTGGCCCCTTGGACATAACCCGCATTGTAAAGCGTGGTGTTCTGACCATCAATCACCACCCCATTGGAATGGGTATAGAGACCAAGACCGCCTGCCGTCACGACAGCACTGGCACCAAGAAAGATCTTGCCTGGCTCGGCCATGCCCAGAAGCTTGATGCCATCATCCTCACCATGGATCTGGCCATACACAGTGATGCTATGGGCACCCTCCCAGGAATTGATCCCCGTCGCAGCAGAGGAAGAAATGCTGACGCCAGCATCCACACGAATGCTGTCACTTCCAAACAGGAGATAGCCATCTCCCTCACTGTTCACACTTGTCGCGATAATCAGGGGCATGATCCGGGGTTTCCAGCCATATTGTTGAAGACATATAAACAATTGAAAAATAACGCATTTATGAAAATTTGTCACGTTCTTTTCCAAACCATGGCAAAACTGTGACCGCGCAAAGGGACAGGGAACTGTCCCGCCCCCGGCAGGCCAGGAAGGAACGCCCCGCCCCCCAGAGCGATTGCGCGCAGGGGCGCTTGGCTGTATCCGGTTTGAAACAATTGACGGAGGACGCATGAGCCGCGCATTCGTATTCCCCGGCCAGGGGGCACAGACCATTGGCATGGGCCGCGCATTGGCCGAAAGCTATCCCGCCGCGAAAGCGGTGTTCGACGAGGTGGATGATGCCCTGGGCGAGAAGCTCTCGACCCTGATCTGGGAAGGCGAGATCGCGGATCTGACGCTGACGCAAAACGCCCAGCCTGCACTGATGGCGACCTCCATCGCCGCCCTGCGCGCGCTGGAAAGCGAAGGCATCACCCTCGACAACGCGGCGTTTGTCGCGGGTCACAGCCTTGGCGAATATTCGGCGCTTTGTGCGGCGGGCTCGATCACGCTGTCGGATACCGCGCGGCTGCTGCGCATCCGTGGCCAGGCCATGCAAGAGGCGGTGCCGGTCGGCGTGGGTGCGATGGCGGCCCTTCTGGGCCTTGATTTCGAGACCGCGACCGAAGTCGCGCAGGAGGCAGCCCAGGGCGAGGTCTGTCAGGCCGCCAATGACAATGACCCGGCGCAGGTCGTGGTCTCCGGTCACAAGGCCGCCGTTGAGCGCGCGGTGGAGATCGCCAAGGCCAAGGGTGCCAAGCGCGCGCTGCTGCTGCCGGTCTCTGCCCCCTTCCATTGCGCGCTGATGCAGCCCGCAGCCCATGTCATGGCCGAGGCCCTGGCTGCGGTGAATATCGAGAACCCTGCCGTGCCGGTCGTGGTCAATGTCCGCGCCGAGGCGGTGATGGAGGCGGATCGCATTCGCGATCTGCTGGTCGCGCAGGTAACCGGATCGGTGCGCTGGCGCGAAAGCGTGCTCTGGATGGAGCAGGCAGGCGTCACCGATTTCTGGGAAATCGGCGCAGGCAAGGCGCTGTCGGGCATGATCAAGCGCATCGCGAAAGGCGTGGAAACCCGCGCCATCGGCACGCCCGAAGACGTGCAGGCCGCCAAGGCCTGACCCGCGACCCCGATTTTTCGTCGAAAAATCGGGGCCAATAACCCGGGGCGCAAAAGGGATTTGGGGGGCTGTCTGCCCCTCCGGGGCCTGCGGCCTTCCACCCCCAAGGATATCTGAGACAAGAAGAAGGGCCCGAAGCGGCACCTTTCTGAAAGGGACAAACGATGTTTGATCTGAATGGCAAGAACGCTTTGATCACC
Organism: Gemmobacter serpentinus; assembly: GCF_008973825.1. Taxonomy (GTDB): domain Bacteria; phylum Pseudomonadota; class Alphaproteobacteria; order Rhodobacterales; family Rhodobacteraceae; genus Gemmobacter; species Gemmobacter serpentinus. The sequence continues at coordinate 35,051 of NZ_WCHR01000034.1, forward strand.
GGCGCCTCCGGCGGCATCGGCGGCGAGATCGCGCGGGCGCTGCACAAGGCCGGGGCCACCGTCACCCTGTCGGGCACGCGTCTGGCCCCGCTGGAGGCCTTGGCGGCCGAACTGGGTGACCGTGCCCATGTCGCGACCTGCGATCTGTCGGATGCGGCGTCTGTCGAGGCGCTGCCCAAGGCTGCGATCGAGAAGATGGGATCCATCGATGTGCTGGTGAACAATGCCGGCATCACCCGCGACAACCTGTTCATGAGGATGTCGGACGAGGAATGGCAGTCGGTGATCGACGTGAACCTGACCTCCACCTTCCGGCTGTGCCGGGGCGTCTTGCGCGGCATGATGAAGGCCCGCTGGGGCCGTATCGTCAATATCAGCTCGGTCGTGGGGGCCACCGGCAACCCGGGCCAGGGCAACTATGCCGCCTCAAAGGCGGGGATGGTCGGCATGTCCAAATCCCTCGCCGCCGAAGTGGCCAGCCGGGGAATCACCGTCAATTGCGTGGCACCCGGCTTCATCACCACCGCGATGACCGACAAGCTGAATGACGAACAGAAATCGCGCATTCTGACGCAGGTTCCGGCCGGGCGCATGGGCGAAGTGACCGAAATTGCGGCAGCCGTGCTCTATCTGGCCAGCCCGGAGGCAGGTTATGTCACCGGGACCACGCTGCATGTGAATGGCGGCATGGCGATGATCTGATCTGTCGCGGCTGGCCTGCGGGAAAGGGTTTGCCAAGGCCCTGCCCGCTTGCTATAGCCGCGAACGGAACCACCCGGCCCCGAAAGGGTTTGGGCCCTGCTTCATGCAGGGACTAATCGCCAAGGGGCAAAGCCCCGCGGCAGGGACACCAGACCGGGGAGATCCCCGTAACGATGAGGAAGTGACAATGAGCGACATCGCAGATCGCGTGAAAAAGATCGTCGTCGAGCATCTCGGCGTCGAAGAAGACAAGGTGACCGAGACCGCCTCGTTCATCGACGATCTGGGCGCTGACAGCCTCGACACCGTCGAGCTGGTCATGGCTTTCGAAGAAGAATTCGGCATCGAGATCCCGGATGACGCTGCCGAAACCATCCAGACCTTCGGCGATGCCGTCAAATTCATCTCGGGCGCTGTGTGATCCCACACGGGCAGAGTTCCGTGTGATCTGACACGGACAGAATAAGCAAAAGGGCCCCGCGATGCGGGGCCCTTTTGCCATGGTCGGTTCGGGTATCGGCGGCCCTGCGATCTGAACGCCCGCTTTCGGCGAAAGGGGCAGCCGTCGCGAGGGCAGCCGTCACGGGGCCAGCCGTCACGGGGGAACCCGGCATCGCGGAGCCGTCACCGCGGCGGGGATCGCCGCCCCAGATCGGTGACAAATCGCAACAGATAGCCATCAGGATCGGCGATGATGAACTGGCGGTTGCCGGTTTGCTGATCCCCCACCCCATACCAGCGATCCTCAAGCGGCAGATGCAGCGCATGGCCCGCAGCCAGCAAGGTTGCGGCCAAGGCCGCAGCATCCTCCACCTTGATCGACAGGTTCACGCCACGCCCGAAAGGATGGGCAAAGCCCTGATCGAAATCGCGCCCGAGGCCCAGCTGGTCGATCATCAGTTCCGCCCCATTCAGATCGAGATAGGAGAACCCCTCCTCGGGCCGATCATAGCGGGCGGCGAATCCCAGAAGATCGACATAGAAGGCGCGCGAGCGCGCCCAATCCGTCACCGCAAGTTCCGGCACCAGAGCCGCCATGTGATCCCCCCTAAATGCAAATGCCGGGGACCCTTGGCCCCCGGCATCACTCTTTCCGATTCCCGGCCCCGGGCATACCCCCCGGATCTGCTCCCGGAACTGCCGGTCGGAGCTTCTCCGATCACTCGGCCTTTACGGCCTCGATCGAGATCTGGATCGTCACGTCATCGCCGACATAGGGGGCGAACATGCCCAGATTGTAGTCGCTGCGCTTGATGACGGTTTCGCCATTGAAGCCGAGCCACGGCTTCTTCTCCATCGGGTGCTCCATCGCCTGATTGAGCGTCGCATCAATCACGACCGACTTGGTCACACCGTTCAGGGTCAGATCGCCTGTGATCTTGCCGGTCTTCTCGCCGGTCACTTCGATGCCGGTCGACTTGAAGGTGACGGTCTTGTCCTCTGACGCCCCCAGGAAATCGGGGCTCATGAAGTGGTCAAAGCGCGCCTGCCAGCCGGTCAGCATGGTGCTCACCGGGAAGGCAACCTCGACCGAGGATTCCGCCGGGGCTTCGGCATCAAAATTGATCGTGCCGTCAAAGCCCGAGAACATGCCATAGGTGGTCGAGAAGCCCAGATGGCTGTAGTGGAACAGGATCTGGCTATGGCTCGGATCCAGCTTGTAGGCTTCCGGGGCGGCAAATGCGGGGGCGGCGATCAGGGCCGCGACAAGCGAAAGGGGGGCAAGACGGATCAAGGGAAACTCCTGAAGGGTCAAAGGTTTGGCAAGCGTGCTTGCTGCAGGTGCAAAATGCCCTGCCCCCTTTCACGGCTCAATCCGACATGTTCCCACAAGTTCTGTGCGCCCCCGCACATCACGTTGCTGCCAGCCCCCTTCCGCCTGGCACATCTGGCTCTAGCCCGAGGAATTTTCCATGTCTGCCATGGACTTGCGGATGAAGCGATTGCTGCCCCGCGTCAGCACCCAGCGGCCAATACGCTGCGCAAGTGCCGGTCGCCCGCGCGCCAATGCACGTTTGAACAATTCCTTCTGATAGCGCGAAAAGGTCTTTCGCGCCCGCAGCAGGCGGTAGAACTCTGCCTCGGTCAGCGTGCCGTTCAGCGCATCCACCGTGATGGTGGACAAGATACCCATCTGTTGCAGGCTGGAGCCCAGCCGATGCCCCATCAGCGGCGCGCGCAGCTTCAGCACATTGTCATTCTGGCAGCGCGCGACATGGCCCGCATCCAGCGGCTCATAGGGATCATAGAGCAGGATCACCTTGCCCGCCGCCTTCGATACCTCGGCCGCATCGCCATAGGGGCCGCTGAAATCGCTGTCCCAGGCGGTCTGATAGCGGGTTTCCCAAGGCACAAGGGTCTTGTCCAGCGTGGTTTGCGGGCTGATCGCCACCACATCCGCGCCGGGACAGGCGGGCGAAAACGCCATCGCCGCATACCCGCCCATCGAGGCGCCGTAGAACACCACGCGCTTGTAGCGGTCGAAGAAATCCGAAGTCGCCAGATCATCGAACTGGTCCCAGACCCATGGGTCACGATACCAGGTCCAGCCATTGGCCATCACCCCCAGCATGTCCCAGCCCTGTTTCTCGATGAAGCCATAGCCCCAAGGGCGCCGCTCTTCGCGCTTGGTCATCGCGATATCGAGATTGTCGAAGGTCACGACCAGCGTGTCCGAGCCGCGCGGCACATAGAGGAAGGAATGCATCGGATTGTCGCGCACCCAGCCATCTGGCCCCGCCAGCATCACCGCAAGTTCCGACCAGTCGATCGGCTCGGCGGCCTCGGTTGCGCGTTCCATCGCGGCGGAGGCGGCCTCAGCCGTTGGCCGGAACAGCGCACGGGTGATCGGCACGCCGTCCAATGTGCGCGACGACAATGTCTCGCAGGCCCCATATTTGTTCAGGAAGGGATAGGCCCCCGATCCTTTGCGGATATCCAGGAACATCCGCGTGCCTTCGCGCAGACAGCGCTCCAGGACCGGCGTGAGATGCGCAATCTTGCTGACATCACCAAAGCCCGACAGGTTCGCGATCACGTCACAGCCGGTCAGCTGTCCGGGGCTGGCAATGTGATGGATGCGGTCTTCCTCGACCCCGTTTTCCATCAGGAAGGCGCGGTAAGGCTCCACCCAACGCGAGGGTTTGCTCGCCCAGTTGCCGCGCCCGTCCATGTCGATCAGCTGCACCTCGCAGCCGGTTTGCAGCGCGACAGTCAAGACCAGCCCCTGCGCATTGCCCCCCAGATCGGCCAGAACCTTCACCGGCGCGTCGCCAATATGATCCAGCAACATCGCCTCGAACTGGTTGCGCCCGCGCCCGCGGATCGGGGTCGCCCCGGCCAGGATGCCATGTTCGCGGCAGGCCCGGTCGAACCAGCTGCCCGGCGGCGGCAGACCGTTGTGACGAATGCCGATCTCGCGCTTGTTCGAGGCCCAGACATGCAAGGCGGTGGTGTCTTTCGTGACCGCCATATCCACCACACCCGCCTTGCGCAGAAACTGCATCCGGTTCGGGAAGGTCACCGGGTAAAAGGCCGCCAGCGGCTGCACCTTGTCCATCAACCCGAACTGGCGGACGAAATGGGTGATCAGCAAGGGCCCCCAGACACCCCAGGGCTGCTGACTGACATGAATGGGCGTGCCCGCATCGCGCGCGGCCTCCAGCTCTTCCACCTGTTCGGGCTTGAGGAAGGGCGGGATCACGAAAGGATCGGAGGTGAAATCGATCAGCGCCGCCAGAACCTCGCTCTCGGCGGGCAGACCCAGCACGGCATTATTGACCCTGCCCCGGCCCGGCAGTTCGAACCCCATCACATAATCGCTGTCATAATCCATCACCCGCTGGCAATAGACATCGGTATCGACCCAGATCATGCCGGGACAGGCCCGGATCATATGCAGGCGGAACAGATCAGCAAACAGCGCATAGCTGTCTTTCTGTTCGTATTTCAGGAAGTTGTCGGTATCGATGATCTCGCGCCCGTTGCGCAGGATCACGCCTTCGGGCACGTTTGGCACATCGTCATAATGGAAGAGCGTGATCTTCTGTCCCTTGTCGACAAAGGATTTCAGACAAAGCTGTTCCATCCAGCTCAGCGCGCCGCCGATCCAAAGGGTGCCCACCTCGCGCTGTCGTGCCATTTTCTCGCCCATCACTGCCAACGGGCTGCCGCACCCGCCTTGTTACCGTCCGATTGCTTCGGATTTCGAAACATTCTGGCGAAGAAAGCCTGACTTGCCAATGTGAATGCAGCGAAAACCCGATCCAATTGCCTGGAATGGGGTGAAATGATGCGACAAATACACAGAAACTCGATTGCATTCAGACCTTTGCCGCATTGTTGCCATTGTGATAACGATACCCCTAGGCCAAGAGACCAGTGTGTCGGGTATCAGTTCACGTCAGCCAGAGGCGGCCATGCCGGAAGATCGAAAATCTGCGAAGCAGCGCCAAAATGGCGCGGCACCCGCCGTCGCGACGGAGGCGCGCGTCTTGCTGCGTGTCCTTGGCGGGTGCCAGCTTGATCTGCCGGGCCTGCCACGGTTGCTGGATGCCGTGCGCCATGGGGACCGGCTTTATGCCTGTTTCGGCAATGGCAGCGATGCGGCTGCCTTGGCTCCCGATGGCGGGCCGGGATGCGCGGTGCCACAGGAATTGCGCGCGGTCTCGGGCTCTTTGCTGGCGATCGCCCGCCTGACGGATGCAGCCGCCCCGGCCCGGCTGGCCCTGACGGGTGGCACGGTGTTGGATCTTGAGGCACCGCAGGCCGAGACCGACCTGTTTCGCGGCCTGAACACCATTCTTGCCTTCCGTCATGCCGAGACACCCGCGCAGCTTGCCGAAGGTCTGCGCTATCACTGGCGCCATCATGGACTTCAGGCGGCGCTGATCGTCAGCCGCGCGGATGAAGATCTGACGGAATTTGCCGCAGCCCTCTCGCATCGGCTGACCGGCACCGGGCTGACTGTCGTGCTGCTGCGCAGCCCTTTGCCGCTTGGCCAGGCCGATGCAGGCCCATTGACCCATCCCTTCCTTGCCCCCGATGCGCCGGGCAAGGACCGAATGGAACAGCCCGCGCCCGATCCCTGGCTCAGCCCGCTGGCCGAAGGCCTGATCCACGAGGCGCTGAAATGGCGCTTTCTGTCCGAGGCGCGTGCGGTGCTGACGCTCGATGCCTGCGATATCCTCGCACCAAGGGCCGAGGGCGCGCCGTCAGCCTTTGATCTTTGCGTGCAGGCCGAACAGGGCACGATCCTGCTGGTCGGGCATCGCATCTATCCCTGGCGCGTCCGCCCCGACCACGAGGCCCTGTTCGGCGATCACATCTGCCGCCAGTTCGACCATCGGCGCGGCATCGCCCGCTGGGGCGTAGCCCCCGGCAAGGCCGGGCTGGAAAACACCTGGCGATTGGTGCGCATATCCTATGCACGGCCCGATACCACCGGCACCGCGCATTTCTACCGCGCCATGGCGCTGCTTGTGCCCGGTCGCAATGCGGGCGATCTTGCCCCCAAATCGGCACTGATCGAAGACCCTTCGCTGATCGCGCTGTCGCAGGATGTCTTCAACCACCGCCCCGTGCGCGCCCCCGTCTCGCGCAAGCGGCAGGCCCCGACACCCGCAATCGACGCCGGGCGCACGGCCATCGTGACGACGATGAAGAATGAGGGCCCCTTCATTCTGGAATGGCTGGCCTATCACCGCGCCATCGGAGTCGATGATTTCCTCGTCTATACAAACGATTGCACCGATGGCACCGACACGATGCTGGAACTGTTGACCCGCAAGGGCATCGTTCAGCACCGGATCAACCCCTATGTGCCGGGCGGCGCGTTGAAGCCGCAACATGCCGCGCTTCAGGCCGCTGAATCCGAGCCCGTCATGCAGAATTGCGGCTGGGGCATCTGCATGGATGTCGATGAATTCATCGATATCAAGATCGGCGACGGCACCCTGAAGGCCCTCTATGAGCGGATGGGCGAGGCAAATATGATCTCGCTGACCTGGCGGCTGTTCGGCAATGCAGAGGTGCATGGCTATGAAGACCGCTTCATCATCGACCAGTTCACCCGCTGCGCGCCGGAGCTGATCCGCAAGCCGCATCAGGCCTGGGGCTTCAAGACCCTGTTCCGCAACATCGACATCTACAAGAAGCTGGGGGTCCACCGCCCCAAGGGCTTGCGTCCCGACCTGTGGGATCAGGTGCGCTGGTTGAACGGATCGGGTCGCCCGATGCCGAAAGAGGCCTATCGCAATGCCTGGCGTTCCACCGCCGACACCTATGGCTATGACTGGGTGCAGCTGAACCACTATGCGGTGCGCAGCGCCGAAAGTTTCCTGGTAAAGCGCGACCGTGGCCGGGTGAACCATGTCGATCGCGATCAGGGGCTGAACTACTGGTTCCGCATGAACCACAATATCGAAGCCGATGCCTCGATCCGCCGGATGATTCCCGCAGCCAGGGCCGAATTCGACCGGATGATGGCCGACCCCGAGATCCGTGCCGCCCACGAATATTCCGTGGCCTGTCACCGCGAAAAGATCACCGCTTTGATGCAAACCGAAAACTATCAGGCGTTTTTTGCCGAACTGACCGGCAATCGGATGGAAAAACTCTGCCGGATGCAGCACCATTTCGGCTCTGCCGTGTTTCTGGCGGGGCCGGGGGTTATCCCGACCGATCTGCATGAGCGTGACTTGCCCGAGAATTTCTTTTTCACCGTCGACCATGTCGGCGAAGCCGAGCACTGAAACAGTCCATGTCCCAGACCTATACGATCCTGACGACGATGAAGAACGAGGGCGCCTTCCTGCTGGAATGGTTCGCCCATCACAAGGCGCTTGGCTTTGATGAATTTGTCATCTGCACCAATGATTGCGAGGATACGACCGCCGAAATCGTGAAACGGTTGCAGAAGATGGGCCTCGCCCGGCTGCATCTGACCAATTACCGTCCCGGTCAGTCGATCCAGCGCCGGGCGCTGCGGCAGGGGATGCGCTATGACGAGGTGCAGAAGGCCGACTGGATCTTTGTCTGTGACGCGGATGAATTTCTGGCCTCGCATATCGGTGATGGATCGGTGCGGGCGCTGACCGCCGCCGCCTCGCCCGGAACCGAGGCGATCTGCGTGCCTTGGCGCCGCTTTGGCACCAATGGCCAAAAGGATTACCGCGAAGGCCCGATCACAAGGCAGTTTGTCATGGCCAATGCGACGCGGGGCGCAAAGGCACGGCCATTTGTGTTCCCCAAGACGCTGTTTCGCGGCGATATCCTGCCGCATGTCGAACGTCTGGGCGTGCATGTGCCGCTGCCGCGCCCCGATCTGGGGCACGAATTGCGGATCGAGGTGCCCGGTGGCAAGCCGGTCTTGCCGCCGCCGCAGCGTCTGCTGGTGCAGGCCGATTACAGCGCGGCGCAGGTGAACCATTACCAGTTGCGCTCGATGGACAGCTTTCTGGTGAAATCGGCGCGCGGCAAGGTGAACCATGTCAATGACAAGATGGATTACCGCTATTGGTCCTATAATGACGCCAATGAGGAACGCTGCGACCTGATCCGGCGCTATGACCCGGAGGTGGAACGCTGGATGACAGAGCTGCTCTCGGACCGGCGGCTGAACACCCTGCACGAGCGCGCGGTGCGCTGGCACAAGGCCAAGGTGGCCGAGCTTCATGCCGCCCCCGCATTCACCGAGATGATCGCCTTGATCGAGGCGCATCGTGCCCGCATGGCCAGCGATCCGGTCGAAGAGATCGGCTATGGCGGCGATCTGGATGTGCCGGAAACCGCTGAGCCCGAACTGGATGTGAAGATCACCGCCGCCTGAGGTGGCACCGGCCCGTGCGGCCACGCCTTGCCCCTTCGCGCCAGTCACAAGCCACAGGGCATCAAGCGTGTGTCGCGGGCCGCTTCTCGGCGCTGTCAGCCCGTTTCCGACAGGGCCATTCCTGGCCCCCATGCATGAGCCACCATGCAGAGGCCGCCGAATGGGCCGACGAATGGGCTGCCCCCCCCTCAGATCCGGCGTAGCCTGACACCTGTCACTTGACGCGGGAATCGGCGTGGCGCGGCAGGTTGACTTGCGAAACAATCACGCCCGATTGTTTCAGCCCTGCCCCGTCGCTGCCCCCTTGTCTGCCCGCTTTCGACACGCGAGATTGGCACTTCTTTTCATATGTTCGTTTGCCTGCCGGGAATCACGATGTCGGAGACCGTCCAGACCGCTGCGCCGCCCTCGCGTTACGACGCGTCGATGGCGGCTGACCACGCAAGCTGGCTTGCGCGGCTGGACGAGATCTGCGCCGATGAAGGCTATTTCGAGCCACTCGGCGCACGCCACCATGCCTTCTTCGCCGATGAAGGCCCGACGCTGATCGTGTCCTTCGAGACCGTCGAACAGGTGCGCGCCCGCAAGGACCAGATGCCCTTCGCGCTGTCGGTCGCCGCCCCGCGTGGCTGGTCGCAGCTCTGCATCCTGTCCGAGGGCGAAACCTGGTATCGCGACCCGGCGGTCTATCGCTATTTCGACCGGCTGGTCGATGATGCGTTTTTCGAGGATTTCGACCGCGTGCTGTTCTATGGCGCGGGGATGGGGGGCTATGCCGCCTGCGCCTTCTCGGTCTGTGCGCCGGGGGCCACGGTGCTGGCCGCGGCACCGCGCGCGACGCAAGACCCTGCCGTCGCCGGCTGGGATCGCCGCACGCTGGATGCCCGCCGCCTGAACTTCACCGATCGTTTCGGCTTTGCCCCCGATATGGTCGAGGGCACGGGCGAGGTCTTCATCCTGCACGACCCGCGCGACGTGATGGATGCGATGCACGCCGCCCTTTTCACCCGGCCCTTCGTGACCCAGTTGCGCACGCCGTTCCTGGGTGCGCGCCCAGATCAGGCGCTGGACGCGATGGGTTTGCTGCCGGGCCTGCTGGCCGATGCGGCCGAAGGCCGTCTGAGCGCCACGCGCTTTGCCCGGCTGTGGCGCAGCCGCCGCAGCTTTGGTCCCTGGCTGCGCGCCATGCTGACCCATGTCGAGGCCCAGGGCAGCCTGCGCCGCGCGCTCGGCATCTGTCGCTCGGTCAATGCCCGGCTTCAGGCACCGCGCTTCCGCCGCCGCCAGACCGAAATTGAAGCGCAGCTTGGCGGCAAGGGCTGAGGCCGCCCGCGCCACATATCTGGGCGCGGCCAGACCAGCCTTCAGCCTGCGCGGTCTCTCACCCGGCCAGAACCCAAAGATCCTTTGCCCTTTGCCGCGTCAGGGTTGCGCGGCAGCCATAGATCACCATCGGCTCGGCCGATCCGCCATGCATCTGATAGCCCTCCGCCGCGCAAGCCTCATCGCGGAAGGTGACCCAGGCCCGTTGTGCGGCCCGCAGATGCGCCTCAGCCCCGCGCTGATCTTGCGGCAACGCCGCATCGATCGCCTTCATTGCCGCCATCGCGGATTTATAGGCATCATTCAGATCGGCATCGGCGCGCATCCAATCCTGTTCGGCGCAATAGGTCATCTCCATCTGCGCCATCGCATTGGCGCAATCCACATCCTGCGCCATCGCCGCTGATGCAGCCATCAGGCCAAGTGCCGCCAGCACAAGCGCCCGCATCACAATGCCCGCCCGTCATGGGCAAAGGCATGGGCTGCAATCTCGCGCGGCTCCACCCCGTCCAGACAATTCACATTGATCGCCACCATCTCCGCCCCGTCCGGCGTCTGCCCAAGTGCATAGCTTTCGATCCCGCAGGTCTTGCAGAACAGGTGATGGATCACATGCTTGTTGAACTGATAATCCGTCAGGTTCTCGGCCCCCTGTTCCAGCACGAAGGCCGATCTCGGCGCAAAGACCAGCACCGATCCCAGCCGCTGACAGCGCGAACAATTGCAGGTGACCGGCTGATCCAGCGCAGCCTCCACCCGGTAGCGCACCGCGCCGCATTGGCATCCACCCTGATACTGCATCGCGAGATCCCTCCATTCATGGCCCATTGCCAAGGCCACGCTATGCCGGTCACAGGCACAAGGCCAGCCCCGGCAAAAGCATCCCCGAATCCTCTGGAAAATCGTGGCGAGTTGCGATAGCCGCAAGCCATGACCCAAAGCCTCACGCTCCGCCGCCCCGATGACTGGCACCTGCATCTGCGCGATGGCGCAATGCTGCAAGGTGTGCTGCCGGAAACCGCCCGCCATTTCGCGCGCGCGATCATCATGCCCAATCTGGTGCCGCCGGTGGTGACCGGGGCGCAGGCAGCAGCTTACCGCGACCGCATCCTTGCGGCCCTGCCCGAAGGCGCGCGATTCGAGCCGCTGATGGTGCTATACCTCACCGAAGACAGCGATCCGGCCGATATCCGCGCAGCCCATGCAAGCGGCCTCGTGAAATCGGTGAAGCTCTATCCGGCGGGGGCCACCACCAACAGCCAGTCCGGCGTGCGCAATTTCGACAAGGTGCGCCCGGTGCTGGAGGCGATGGCCGAAATCGGCCTGCCGCTTTGCGTGCATGGCGAGGTCACCGCCTCCGAGGTCGATATCTTTGACCGCGAGGCGGTGTTCATCGACACCGTGCTGGACCCGCTGCGCCGGGCGACACCCGGCCTGCGCGTGGTGATGGAACATATCACCACATCACAAGGCGTGGATTATGCCCGCGCGGGCGGGCCCGATCTGGGCGCCACCATCACCACCCATCACCTGATCATCAACCGCAACCACATCCTCGCCGGGGGCATCAAGCCGCATTACTACTGCCTGCCGGTCGCCAAGCGCGAGACCCACCGTCAGGCCCTGCGCGCGGCGGCGACGAGCGGCGATGCCTGCTTCTTCCTTGGCACCGACAGCGCGCCGCATGTCGATGCGCTGAAGGAACATGCCTGCGGTTGCGCCGGTTGCTTCACCGCGACCAATACCATGTCCTGCCTTGCCCATGTCTTTGAAGAAATGGGCGCGCTGGACCGGCTGGAAGCCTTCACCTCCTTGAACGGCCCCGCCTTCTACCGCCTGCCGGTGAACGAGGCGACGATCCGGCTGGTCAAGCACGACGCCCCCCATGCCTACCCGGACAAGATCTATACCGAGGCAGGCCCGGTCACCGTCTTCAATCCCGGCTTCCCGCTGCATTGGACGGTCGAGGCCTGACGCCCGGATTTTCGTCGAAAATCCGTAACTTCCCGCGTTTTCGTCGAAAACGCGTTCCGCACGCAAAGGACGCGCCATGATCCCGACCTCGTTCCCGCCCAAGGAAGACATCGCCCGCCTCACCGCCCGCGCCTTTCTGGAGATCGGCGCCGTCCATTTCAACGCGCGCGACCCATTCACGCTGGCCTCCGGCCTGCCCTCGCCGACCTATATCGACTGCCGCAAGCTGATCTCCTATCCGCGCATCCGCTCCACGCTGATGGATTTCATGGCGGTGACCATCATGCGCGAGGCAGGGTTCGAAGCCTTTGACAATATCGCGGGGGGGGAAACCGCAGGCATCCCCTTTGCGGCGCTGGTGGCCGAACGTCTGGCCCTGCCAATGAGCTATGTTCGCAAAAAGCCGAAAGGCTATGGCCGCAATGCCCGCATCGAGGGCGCGATGTCCGAGGGCCAGCGCGTGCTGCTGGTCGAGGATCTGACCACCGATGGCGGATCGAAGCTGTCTTTCGTCGATGCGATCCGCGACACGGGTGCCACCTGCGGCTGGACGGCGGTGATCTTCTATTACGGCATCTTCAAAGAGACCGAGGCGCGCCTTGCCGATCATGGCGTCAAGCTGATCCATCTCTGCACCTGGTGGGACATGCTGGCCGAAGCCCGCGCGCAAGGCAGCTTCGACGAAGAGACATTGGCGGGGGTTGAGGCCTTCCTGAACGACCCGCGCGGCTGGCAGGCCGCCCGCAGCAAGGCCTGAGCGCCGCTTGACCCAAGGGCAACAGGCAAATCCCCGCCCATTACCCAGCTTCGGCTTGTGGGCAATTTGGGGATATTGTTGCACCGAATCGGGAACGCGTCCCATGGGAGCGGCCCGCGCTGCATTCCACCGCAATATGTGGTAGGCTGGGTTCGCACCTCCGCGAGACCGGCCAGATATCCACAGGAATATCCCAGATTTGCCGAAAGCCCGCGGAAGGGCTATCGCCAATTGGGGCCAGATGAAGAGACCGGGTTATGAACGAGATCACGGCGATGAAACCTGTCGGTTTGCCCGCCACAGCCGAAACCGAGGCGCTGCCGCATAACATCGAGGCCGAGCAGCAGCTTCTCGGCGCGATCCTGACCAATAACGACATTTACGACCGTATCGCCTCGCTGGTGCGGTCCGAGCATTTCTTCGATCCCGTCCACCAGCGCATTTTCGAGATCGCGGCAGCGCGGATCCAGAAGAACGCGCTGGCCTCGCCCGTCACGCTGAAGGCGTTTCTCGAAGACGACGCAGGTCTGCGTGAACTGGGCGGCCCGGCCTATCTGGTGCGTCTGGCGGGGGCCGCGATCAGCGCCTTTGCCGCCCGCGATTTCGCGCAGATGATCTATGATCTGGCGGTGCGGCGCGAGCTGATCCAGCTGGGCCGCGATATCTCGGCCAAGGCGGGCAAGGTCGAGGTGACATCCGAGCCGCGCGAGCAGATCACCGAGGCCGAACAGCGGCTTTACAAGCTGGGCGAACAGGGCGTGGCGGAGCGCGGCTTTCAATCCTTCCTGAAGGCTGTGACCGATGCGGTGAACAGCGCCAACGCTGCCTATCAGCGCGGCGGCGGGCTTGCCGGCACCTCAACCGGGTTGATCGATCTCGACAAGAAGATGGGCGGCTTGCACCCGTCCGACCTTATCATTCTGGCAGGGCGTCCCTCGATGGGGAAGACCTCGCTTGCCACCAACATCGCCTTCAACATCGCCAAGGCCTATAAGCGCGGCATGACCCATGAGGGGCATGAGGGCGCGATCGAAGGCGGCGCTGTCGGCTTCTTCAGCCTCGAGATGAGCGCAGAACAACTTGCCGCGCGGATTCTGTCGGAGGCGGCCGAGGTGCCATCCGAACAGATTCGCCGCGGTGACATGACCGAGACCGAGTTCCGCCGCTTTGTGGAGGCCGCGAAATCGCTGGAAAGCTGCCCGCTTTACATCGATGACACGCCCGCCTTGCCGATCAGCCAGGTCGCGGCCCGGGCGCGGCGGCTGAAGCGCACCCATGGCCTTGATGTGCTGATGGTGGACTATCTTCAGCTTCTGAAAGGCACCGGGCGCGGTGAAAGCAACCGGGTGCAAGAGGTGTCGGAAATCACCCAAGGCCTGAAGGCCATCGCGAAAGAGCTGAACATCCCCGTCATCGCGCTGTCCCAGCTGAGCCGGACGGTGGAAAGCCGCGAAGACAAGCGCCCGCAACTGTCGGATCTTCGCGAATCCGGCTCGATCGAGCAGGACGCCGATGTGGTGATGTTCGTCTACCGCGATGAATATTACCACGAACGCCTGAAACCGCCGGAGGATGATCCGCGCTTTGCAGAGTGGCTCGACAAGGCCGAGCGCGTGCATGGCAAGGCCGAGGTGATCCTTGGCAAACAACGCCACGGCCCGATTGGCACGGTGGAGCTTTCGTTCGAGGGGCGCTTTACCCGCTTTGGCAATCTTGTGCAGCCTTGGCAGTCGGAACCGCGCGACGAGTATTGATCGCCGTTGCCACTGGCCCCGCGTTACCGCTAAACCCGTGGGATGAACCTGCAAGACCGCCAGTTCGACCTCGTGATCTTCGATTGCGACGGGGTGCTGATCGACAGCGAGATCATCTCGCTGTCGATGCTGATCCATGAGTTGCAATTGCGCGGCGTCATGGTCGATCTGGACTATGTCTCGCGCAACTTTCTTGGCCGCAGCTATCCGACCGTGATGCAGAAGATCCGCAACGAATTCGGGCTGGATCTGCCACCCGCATTCGAGATGCATTACCGTGCGCGCCTGCTGGCGGCGTTCGAGACCGATCTGAAGGTCATGCCCGGCGTGCGGGCGGCCCTGGACGGGCTGGCCCTGCCCCGCTGTGTCGCAACCTCGTCCAGCCCCGGGCGGGCTGAAGCCTCGCTGCGGCTGACTGGCCTCGATGACTTGATCGGGCCGCGTCTCTTCACCGCCTCCATGGTGCCGAACGGCAAGCCTGCGCCGGATCTGTTCCTGCACGCGGCACAGGTCTGCGGCGCCGATCCCGCGCGCTGTCTGGTGATCGAGGACAGCCTGACCGGCATCCGCGCCGGGCTGGCGGCTGGCATGACCGTCTGGCGTTTCACCGGCGGCAGCCATATGGCCGGGCGCAGCCTGACCCAGCCCGAAGATGCGACACCGCATCTTGTCTTTGACGATTTTGCCGGTTTTCTGGACCTTCACCCCGATTTTCGAGGCCCCGCATGAGCCGCGCCCCCAGTGCCAAAGCCGATCAGGAACCCACCGTTCAGGACGAGGCCGCACGGGCGGGCTGGCTTTATTATGTCGCGGGCATGACGCAGGATCATATCGCGACCGAAATGGGCGTCAGCCGTCAGCGGGCGCAACGGCTGGTCAGTCGGGCGATGGCGGATGGGCTGATTCAGGTGCGCCTGAACCACCGGATCGGGGCCTGCATGGATCTGGAACGCGCGCTGCGCGACCGCTTTGGCCTGAATCGTGCCCGTGTCGTGCCGGGGCTTGGTGCCGGGGCCGACCCGGTTCTGGGGCTGGCCCCGGCAGCCGCAGCCGAGCTGGAGCGCGTCTTGCGCATGGCCGATCCGCAGGTGATCGGCCTTGGCACCGGGCGGGCCCTGCGCGCGCTTGTCGACGCGATGGAGCCGTTGGAGGCCCCGCAGCATCGCCTTGTCTCGCTGATCGGCAATATCGCCCCCGATGGCTCTGCCTCGTTCTTCGATGTGGTCATGCGGATCTCCGACAAGGTGCGCGCGCCGCATTACCCGATGCTGGTGCCGGTGGTCTCCCCCACCGAGGCCGAGCGCGCGGCCTTCCACAAACTGGCCCCGGTGCAGCGCGTGCTGGAACTGGCGCGGACGGCGGATGTGATCTTTGTCGGCGTGGGCCAGATGTCCGATGACGCCCCCTTGCACAAGGACGGGTTCGTCTCGACCGAGGAACTGCGCCAGATGCAGGCGGCGGGTGCCGTGGGCGAGGTCGCGGGCTGGGTCTTCGATTCGCGCGGGCAATACCTAGATTTCGGCATCAATACCCGCACTGGCGGTGTGCGGGTCGAGCCGGGGCTTGATCGCCCCGCCATGGGCATTGCTGCGGGCCAGACCAAGGTTCCCGCGATCAGGGCCGCGCTGAAATCCGGCATTCTCAATGGTTTGGTAACCGACGCCCCCACCGCCGAAGCCATCCTTTCCGACCGCTGACCTTCGCATCTGCAGCGTATCAGGGGGATTGACGTCTTCGTGATGATGTGAGCATTTAACCGCAATGCGATGATTTGCTCACGCATCCAGGGAGGATTACCGATGAACATGACCTGCCGTGCCCTGTTGGGCGCGACCGTCTCGCTCACCCTTGCGGGTGCCGCGATGGCCGAAACCACCATCACCGTGGCGACCGTGAACAACGGCGACATGATCCGTATGCAATCGCTGATGGACGGCTTTTACGCCAAGCATCCCGACATCAAGGTCGACTGGGTGACGCTGGAAGAAAACGTGCTGCGCCAGAAGGTCACGACCGACATCGCCACCAAGGGCGGCCAGTTCGACGTGATGACCATCGGCACCTATGAAGCCCCGATCTGGGGCAAGCAGGGCTGGCTGGTCAACCTGAACGACCTGCCCGCCGAATATGATGTGGACGATCTGCTGCCCGCCATCCGTGGCGGCCTGACCGTGGACGGCAACCTGATCGCCGCGCCGTTCTATGGCGAAAGCTCGATGGTGATGTATCGCACCGACCTGATGGAAAAAGCGGGCCTGACCATGCCCGAAGCGCCCAGCTGGGCCTTCATCAAGGAAGCCGCCGAGAAGATGACCGACAAGTCGGCCGAGGTCTATGGCATCTGCCTGCGCGGCAAGGCCGGCTGGGGCGAGAACATGGCCTTCCTGACCGCCATGTCCAACAGCTTTGGTGCCAAGTGGTTCGACATGGACTGGAAGCCGCAGTTCGACCAGCAGCCCTGGAAAGACACGCTGAACTTCTATCTCGATCTGATGACCAATTACGGCCCGCCCGGCGCGTCGAACAACGGCTTCAACGAGAACCTCGCGCTGTTCCAGCAAGGCAAATGCGGCATGTGGATCGATGCGACCGTCGCCGCATCCTTCGTGACCAATGCCAAGGAATCGACCGTGGCAGACAAGGTGGGCTTTGCGCTCGCCCCCGACAATGGTCTGGGCAAGCGCGGCAACTGGCTCTGGGCCTGGAACCTCGCCATTCCGGCAGGCACCCAGAAGGAAGACGCAGCCAAGGCCTTTGTCGCCTGGGCAACCTCCAAGGAGTATCTGGCAGAGGTCGCCGCGAAAGAGGGCTGGGCCAACGTTCCCCCGGGCACCCGCTCGTCGCTCTATGCGAACCCGGAATACCAGAAAGTGCCGTTCGCCAAGATGACGCTGGAAAGCATCAACGCGGCTGACCCGACCCACCCGACCGTGGACGAAGTGCCCTATGTCGGCGTGCAATTCGTGGCGATCCCGGAATTCCAGGGCCTCGGCACCATGGTGGGCCAGCTGTTCTCGGCAGCCCTTGCAGGCTCGTCCACGGCGGATGCCGCGCTGGCACAGGCACAGGCGATCACCACGCAGGAAATGACCCGCGCGGGCTACATCAAGTAACGTAAACCGCGCTTTCGGTTTCGTTCCTCCCCGGCGGGGTCGGGCCTCTCTCCCGGCCCCGCCATCTTCATCTTTCTCCGACATTCAGGACACGCCATGGCAACCGAACAGTCCCGCACGGCTGCGCGCCTCATGGTCTCTCCCGCCGTCATCCTGCTGTTTCTGTGGATGATCGTGCCGCTTGGAATGACCATTTACTTCAGCTTCCTGCGCTACAACCTGCTTATGCCGGGGATGGAAAGCTGGGCCGGCTTCGACAATTACTATTACTTCCTTGCCCAACCCGCCTTCACCTCGGCGCTGATCAACACGCTACTGCTGGTGGGGGGCGTGCTGCTGATCACCGTGGTCGGCGGCATCGCGCTGGCGCTTCTGCTGGACCAGCCCTTCAAGGGGCAGGGTGTGGTGCGCGTCATGGTGATCGCACCCTTCTTCGTGATGCCCACCGTTTCGGCGCTGGTCTGGAAGAACATGTTCATGAACCCGGTCAACGGCATCTTTGCGCATATCGCCAAGGCCATCGGCGTTCAGCCCTTTGATTTTCTCAGCCATGCGCCGCTTGCCTCGATCATCCTGATCGTCGCCTGGAGCTGGCTGCCCTTCGCCACGCTGATCCTGCTGACCGCGCTGCAAAGCCTTGACCGCGAGCAGATGGAGGCCGCCGAGATGGATGGCGCCAACTGGATCAACCGTTTCGTCTATCTGGTGCTGCCGCACCTGACCCGGTCGATCACCGTGGTCGTGCTGATCCAGACAATCTTCCTGCTGTCGGTCTTTGCCGAGATCCTGGTGACCACCAATGGCGGTCCGGGCACGGCCTCTACCAACCTGCCCTATCTGGTCTATGCGCAATCGCTGTTGAACTTCGACGTGGGCGGTGGCTCGGCCGGCGGGATCATCGCCGTCATCCTCGCCAATATCGTGGCCTTCTTCCTGATGCGCATGATCGGCAAGAATCTGGAGACCTGAGACATGGCCCGCAAAACAACCCCCGCGAAAACCGCCGTGGTCACAATTGCTGCCTGGACCATCGGCTTTCTGATCTTCTTCCCGATCCTGTGGATCATCATCCTGTCCTTCAAGACCGAGGGCGACGCGATCAAATCGCCGCTTCAGGTGCTGACTTCGGGCTGGACGCTGCATTCCTATGCCGAGGTGCAGACGCGCTCCAACTATGCGCTGCATTTCTGGAACTCGGTCATCCTGTCGCTTGGATCCACGGTGCTGGCGCTGGTGATCGCGATCCCGGCCGCCTGGGCCATGGCCTTCGTGCCGGGCAAGCGCACCAAGGATCTGCTGATGTGGATGCTGTCGACCAAGATGATGCCTGCCGTGGGCGTTCTGGTGCCGATGTATCTGCTGTTCCGCGATTTCGGTCTGCTGGACAGCCGCATCGGTCTGGTTGTGGTGCTGACGCTGATCAACCTGCCGATCGTGATCTGGATGCTTTACACCTATTTCAAGGAAATCCCCGGCGAGATCCTTGAAGCCGCCCGCATGGACGGTGCCGGTCTGAAATCCGAGATCCTCTATGTGCTGACGCCGATGGCGGTGCCGGGCATCGCCTCGACCCTGCTCCTGAACATCATCCTCGCCTGGAATGAGGCGTTCTGGACCCTGCAACTGACCACCAAGAATGCAGCGCCCCTGACGCAGTTCATCGCCAGCTATTCCAGCCCCGAAGGGCTGTTCTACGCGAAACTCTCGGCGGCCTCGACCATGGCCATTGCGCCGATCCTGATCCTCGGCTGGTTCAGCCAGAAGCAACTCGTCCGCGGCCTGACATTCGGCGCGGTGAAGTGAGGTAACCCATGGGACAGATTTCCCTTTCTTCCGTCACCAAGACCTTCGGCGATGTCACCGTCATCCCGCCCTTGGATCTTCAGATCAATGATGGCGAATTCGTCGTCTTCGTCGGCCCCTCGGGCTGCGGCAAATCCACCCTGCTGCGGCTGATCGCCGGGCTTGAGGATATCTCCTCGGGTCAGATCATGATCGATGGCAAGGACGCGACCGATGCGGCCCCGGCCGAGCGCCGCCTTGCCATGGTGTTCCAGTCCTATGCGCTTTACCCGCATATGTCGGTGCGCAAGAATATCGCCTTCCCGCTGAAAATGGCCAAGATCCCGCAGGCCGAGCAGGACAAGAAGGTCGAGAATGCCGCGCGCATCCTGAACCTGACCAACTATCTGGATCGCCGCCCGGGCCAGCTTTCGGGCGGGCAGCGCCAGCGTGTCGCCATCGGCCGCGCCATCGTTCGCGAGCCTGCGGCCTTCCTGTTCGACGAGCCGCTGTCGAACCTTGATGCCTCGCTGCGCGTCACCATGCGCCAGGAAATCAGCGAGCTGCATCAAAGCCTCAAGACCACCATGATCTATGTGACCCATGATCAGGTCGAGGCCATGACCATGGCCGACAAGATCGTGGTGCTGAATGCCGGCAATATCGAGCAGGTCGGCAGCCCGCTGGAGCTGTATCACCACCCGCGCAACCTGTTTGTTGCAGGCTTCATCGGCAGCCCGAAAATGAACTTCGTGACCGGGGCCGAGGCCGCAAGGCATGGCTGCGCCACGCTGGGGGTGCGGCCCGAACATCTGGAAGTGACCGCCGATGGCCCCTGGCAGGGGGTTATCGGTCTGGCCGAACATCTGGGGTCCGACACCTTCCTGAAGGTGCAGGTCGAAGGTGTGGGCGATCTGACCGTGCGGGTTGCGGGCGAGCAAGGCCTGCATCACGGGCAGACCATCCGCCTGACGCCCCCCGCAGACAAGCTCTATCGCTTTGACAAAGGCGGTCTGGCCATCGGGGGGGCGGCGTGATGCGGCTTTTGGGCAAGACTGCGCTGATCACGGGGGCCGCGCGCGGCATCGGGCTGGAATTTGCCCGTGCCTATATCGCCGAGGGCGCGCAGGTCGCCCTTGCAGATATCAATGCGGCGGCGGTGGCGGAAGCCGCCGCCAGCCTTGGTCCCAAGGCGCACGCCGTGCAGATGGATGTGACCGATCAGGCCAGTATCGATGCGGGCTTTGCCCGTGCCGTGGGGGCGATGGGCAAGCTGGACATCCTTGTAAACAATGCGGCCCTTTTCACCGCATCGCCGGTGACCGAGATCGCCCGCGCCGATTATGACCGCCTGTTCGCGGTCAATGTTGCGGGCACGCTGTTTTGTATGCAGGCGGCGGCGAAACAGATGATCGCGCAAGGCCATGGTGGCAAGATCATCAATATGGCAAGCCAGGCCGGGCGGCGTGGTGAAAGCCTTGTTGCGGTCTATTGCGCGACCAAGGCTGCCGTCATCAGCCTGACCCAAAGCGCGGGCCTGAATCTGATCGCCCATGGCATCAATGTGAACGCCATCGCCCCCGGCGTGGTCGATGGCGATCATTGGGACGGGGTCGATGCCTATTTCGCCAAATACGAGCGCAAGGCACCCGGCCAGAAAAAGCGCGAGGTGGGCGCCGCCGTTCCCTTCGGGCGCATGGGCACCGCCGCAGATCTGACCGGCATGGCGATCTTCCTCGCCACGCCAGAAGCCGATTACATCGTCGCCCAATGCTTCGGCGTGGACGGCGGCAACTGGATGGCATGACCATGACCGACACTGCCCTTTCCGTGCAGACACCCCGCTATGACCGCAAGGGCCTGACGCCCGGCATCGTCCATATCGGGCTTGGCAATTTCCACCGCGCCCATATGGCGGTCTATCTGGATGACCTGTTCGCCCAAGGGGTCGACCATGACTGGGCGATCATCGGTGCGGGCGTGCGCGCGCCCGATGCCGCGATGCGGGATGCGCTGAAGGGGCAGGATTGCCTCTCCACCGTGATCGAGCTGGATCCGGCGGGCAAGACCTGTCGCCGCGTGGGGTCGATGATCGACTTTCTGCCGGTCGAGGCCGACAATGCCAGCCTGATCGCCGCGATGGCCCGCCCCGAGATCCGCATTGTCAGCCTGACGGTGACGGAGGGCGGCTATTTCATCAATGCCGCCACAGGCCAGTTCGACCCGACCGCGCCCGATATCGTCCATGATGCCGCCAACCCGGAAAAGCCCCGCACCGCTTTCGGCGCGATCATCGCGGCGCTGAAGGCGCGGCGGGCGGCGGGCACCGCGCCCTTCACCGTCATGTGCTGCGACAACCTGCCGGGCAATGGCGATGTGACCCGGGCCGCCGTTCTGGGCCTTGCCCGCCTGTCGGACCCCGCACTTGCCGATTGGATCGACGCCAATATCGCCTTCCCCAATGGTATGGTGGATCGCATCACCCCCGCCACCGGCCCGCGCGAGCGCGCGCTGGCCGCAAGTTTCGGCCTTGGCGATGACCCGGTGCCCGTCACCTGCGAGCCGTTCCGGCAATGGGTGGTGGAGGATCACTTCCCCTCCGGCCGACCGGCACTGGAAAAGGTCGGCGTCACCTTCTCGGATCAGGTTCATGCCTATGAGATGATGAAGATCCGCATCCTGAACGGGGGGCACGCGATCATCGCCTATCCCGGCGGGCTGATGGATATCGAACTGGTGCATGAGGCGATGGCCAACCCGCTGATCTCGGGGCTTCTGGACAAGGTGGAGACCGAAGAGGTCATCCCTTGCGTGCCCCCGGTCCCCAATACCGAGATCCCGGCCTATTACGATCTTATCCGCGCGCGGTTCTCCAACCCGGAAGTCGCGGATACCGAGCGCAGGCTTTGCCTTGACGGCTCCAACCGCCAGCCGAAATTCATCATCCCCTCGGTGCGCGACCGCCGTGCCGCTGGCAAATCGGCGCGCGGGCTTGCCCTGATATCGGCCCTGTGGTGCCGTTACTGCGCAGGCGTGACCGATAGCGGCGCGGAGATCGCGCCCAATGATCCGAACTGGGACACGCTGCAGGCCCTGTCGCGTCAGGCCAAGACCGAGCCCCGGCTCTGGCTGGAACAGCGCATGATCTATGGTGATCTGGCCGATGACGCGGAATTTGCCGCCGATTTCACCCATTGGCTGAACAGCCTCTGGGCCAATGGCACGGCGGCGACACTGAAAGCCTATCTGGGCTGATCCACCCTTATCCCCCGGGCCTTTGGTCCGGGGGTCAGCCGCGCAAAGATTGAGTATTTGGGCAAGCAGCAATGAGCATATCGCAGCACCGGCATTCCGCGCCGCCCTTAGGCTTTGCTGCTTGTCCAAATACTCAAATGCCAGCGCCAGCCGAGCCACGCGCTGCCCTCCAGATGGCCCCCTCACCGAATAGTCAGCCCACATCCGCCACCGCGCTGCGGCGGGACGGGATTTCCCCTTGACCTTCGCGCCCGCCCTGTCAAAACCGCCTCATGGCTACAGCGACCCTCACAATTGACCTAGACGCCATTGCCGCCAATTGGCGCGCGATGGACCGGATGAGCGACCAGACCACGCAGACCGCTGCGGTGGTGAAGGCCGATGCCTATGGCCTGGGCGCGCGCCGTGTGGCGCGGGTGCTGGCCGAGGCGGGTGCCCGGCGCTTCTTTGTGGCCGCCGCCGAAGAAGGCGCGGCCGTCCGCCAGGCGCTTGGGCCGGGCCCGCAGATCAATGTGCTGGGCGGCCATATGGCGGGCGATACCGAAATGGTCCATGATCTGGACCTGACGCCCATGCTGAATTCGGTCGACCAGATCACCCGGCATCTGGAAAGCCTGCCGGGCCATCCGTTCGGCATCCAGCTGGACACGGGCATGAACCGTCTGGGGCTTGAGGCCGCGGAATGGGAGGCGGTGGCCCCGCTGGTTCTGGAACAAGGCCCCGAGTTGGTAATGAGCCATCTGGCCTGCGCCGATGAGCCCGACCATCCGATGAACCTTGCGCAACTGACCGAATTTCATGCCCTGACCGACGGGATCGGCGTGCCACGCAGTCTGGCGGCGACCGGCGGCATCCTGCTTGGCCCCGACTATCACTTTGAACTGACCCGCCCGGGCATCGGCCTTTACGGCGGGCGCCCCTTTGGCGATGCCCGCCCGGTGGTCGGCCTCAGCCTGCCGGTCATTCAGGTGCGCGAGGTCGCCCCGGGCGAGATCGTGGGCTATTCCTGTGGCTATATCGCCGATCAGCCGCGCCTGATTGCCACGCTGGCCGCAGGCTATGCCGATGGCTTGACCCGGCGCTATTCGGGGGCGGCAACGCTCTGGGATGGCGATACCGCCGTGCCGCTGGTGGGGCGCGTCTCGATGGATCTGATCACCGCCGATGTCACCCATCTGCGCGACATTCCCCGCGCGCTTGACATGCTCGGGCCGATGCAGGGGATCGACGATCTGGCCGATATCGCGGGCACCATCGGCTATGAGGTTCTGACCTCGCTCGGCCATCGCTATACCCGCCGCTATGTCTCGGCCATGACCCGGGGGCAGGTGTGAGCATCCTTTCCCCCGTAGCAAGCCTCGGGCGTGCCACGCTCGGGCTTCTGGCAAGCCTTGGCCGCGTGGTGATCTTTGCCGCGCAGATCATCAGCCATATCTTCCGCCCGCCCTTCTATCCGCGGGAATTCGGGCAAGCCCTGCTGCAGATCGGCTGGTTCTCGCTGCCGGTGGTCGGCATGACTGCCCTGTTCACGGGCGGCGCGCTGGCGCTTCAGATCTATGCCGGCGGCGCGCGCTTCAGCGCCGAGGCCGTGGTGCCCGCCATCGTCGCCATCGGCATGGCGCGCGAGCTGGGGCCGGTGCTGGGGGGCCTGATGGTGGCCGCGCGCGTGGCGTCTTCCATCGCCGCCGAAATCGGCACGATGAAGGTGACCGAACAGATCGACGCGCTGACCACCCTGTCGACCAACCCGTTGAAATATCTGGCTGTGCCGCGCGTGGTTGCGGCCACACTCGCCGTGCCGGTTCTGGTTGCCGTGGGCGACAGCATCGGCATCATGGGCGGCTGGCTGGTCGGCGTGCAGCGCCTTGATTTCAACTCTGCCGCCTATATCAAGAACACGGTCGATTTCCTCGAGATGTGGGACGTCACCTCGGGCCTGCTGAAAGGCGCGGCCTTCGGCTTTCTCGTGGCGCTGATGGGCTGCTATCACGGCATGAACTCGGGTCGAGGCGCGCAGGGCGTGGGGCGGGCCACCAAATCCGCCGTTGTCTCGGCCTCGGTGCTGATCTTCGCTGCGAACTACCTGCTGACGGAGCTGTTCTTTTCATGATCGAACTCTCTGACGTGCATAAATCCTTTGGCAGCAATGCGGTGCTGCGTGGCGTGGATCTGACCATCGCCAAGGGCACCTCGATGGTGATTATCGGTGGCTCGGGCACCGGCAAATCGGTGCTGCTGAAAGGCATTCTGGGGCTGGTGAAGCCCGATCGCGGCACCATCACGCTGGATGGTCAGGATGTGACGCGCGGCGACCGCGACGCCTTTCTGGCGCGGTTCGGGATGCTGTTTCAAGGGGCCGCGCTGTTCGACAGCCTGCGCATCTGGGAAAATGTCGCCTTCCGCCTGCTGCGCGGATCGCTGGCCCGCCCCAAGGCCGAGGCGCGCGAGATCGCGATTGAAAAGCTGCGCCGTGTGGGCCTCGGGCCCCAGGTCGCCGACCTCTTTCCGGCGGAACTGTCGGGCGGGATGCAAAAACGCGTAGGTCTGGCCCGCGCCATTGCCGCCAACCCGGAAGTGATCTTTTTCGACGAGCCGACGACAGGTCTTGACCCGATCATGTCTGGCGTCATCAATGATCTGATCCGCGAGATCGTGACCGAGATGGGCGCGACCGCAATGACCATCACCCATGACATGACCAGTGTCCGCGCCATCGCCGACAATGTGGCGATGCTGCATGGAGGCAAGGTGCGCTGGACCGGGCCGGTTTCGGAATTGGATGAAACGCCAGACCCTTATGTGCAGCAGTTCATCCACGGCCGGGCCGAAGGGCCCATCGAATCGCTGCGCTGAACACCGCGCATGACCGTTGCCGCCCCGGCGACAGTCACGAGGCCCCACCCCCACTGTTTCCACATGCTGCAATTGCGGCAAGAATGTGTTGCACTCGGCGGGCTTCCGGGAAAGGTTAACCGCAAGGATTACCGGGGTGCATCATGTTTGACGATCACGCGCATCTGTGGCGGCTGGCAAGCAGCGTGGCGCAGAACGTGGCCTTTGGGGCGATTGTCGCCATCACCGCCTTCCTGGGCCTCTGCACCCTGCTTGCCGCCATCGGCCAGATGCCCTGGCCAACCATGCAACTGGCCTGGGGCGATGTGGCGCTGCCCGCGGCAGGCATGTGGGTGCAGATCGCACTGACCGCGATCATGCTCTGTATCTGCTTCTTCATTCCGGCCAATGCCCGCATGGCGCGGCTGGAGAAAACCCACCGTTCCTTCCAGATCGGGATGGAGGATGTGAAGCGCGCCTATTCGCTGGCGCACGCCGCCGACCGCACCGGCGTCTTCAGCCTGTCCTCGGAATTCGAGGAGATGCGGCAGCGGATGGAACTGCTGCGCAAACATCCGGACCTGCAGCATCTGGAGCCGGAGCTGCTGGAACTTGCCGCGCAGATGAGCTTCCAATCCCGCGATCTGGCCCGGGCCTATTCGGATGACAAGGTCGGGCGGGCACGCGAATTTCTGAAAGCCCGGCAATCGGACAGCGATGCCATGGCCGAAAAGATCCGCCTTGCCCGCATGACGGTCGACGAACTGAAACGCTGGATCACCGATGTCGAGGCGGAAGAACGCCGCAACCACGCCCAGATCCGCCGCCTTGAGGCCGATCTGCACGAGGTGCTGCCCGCGCTTGGCTATGCCTTTGACGAGCCGCGCGAGGTGGCGCGCGATCTGAACGTGGTGCCGCTGCATGGCAGCAAGGGCGAGATGCTACCGCAGTAAGCCGGGCGGGCCGTGCTGTCATAAGGATCGCGCGACCATCGGATCGCCCTCTCATGCGGATCGCCCGGCCATGCGGGCCGCTCGTCCATGCGGGGGATCTACCATGCAGGGGGATCTGCCCTGCGGATCACACATCACGCGGACCAACTGCACCGCGAAAAGGTGAGGCCGCGCCCACCTTGCGCCTGCCCCGCTTTCCAAGCATGGTCTGGCCCATGCCATACCCCGTCTCGCGCCTGCTGAACCTCTGCCTGCTGATCGCCTTTCCGGTATCGTGGTTCGCGCCGCTGTTGCGGGCAGGCCTGCTGCCGGTCTTCGGCCTGTCGGAACTCTCGGTCCTGTCGGGTCTGCAATCGCTGTGGCAAAGCGATGTGGGCCTTGCGCTGCTGGTGACCTTCTGCGCGGTCTTCGCCCCGATGATGAAGGTCACGGGCCGTGCGTTGCGCGATTTCGGCCTGCTGGACCCGCGTGTTGAGCCTGCGCTGGTGGTGCTTGGCAAACTGGCCATGGCCGATATCTTTCTGATCGCGCTCTATGTGGTGATCGTCAAAGGCGTGGGGATGGCCACGGTGGAAACCGCCTGGGGGCTGTATCTCTTTTCCGCCTGCGTCCTGACCTCGCTGTTCCTGAGGAGCCCGAAATGACCCGTCCGCCGCTTTCCCTGCTGGATCTGACCCGCGTGCGCGAGGATCAGGGGCCGGCACAGGCGCTGCGCAATGCAGCCGCCATTGCCGCCCATGTGGAGACCTTGGGCTTTCGCCGCTACTGGGTGGCCGAGCATCACAATATGGAGGGCGTGGCCTCGGCCGCGACGCCGGTGGTGATCGGACATGTCGCGGGGGCGACCAAGACGATCCGCGTGGGGGCTGGTGGCGTCATGCTGCCCAATCACGCGCCCTATGTGATTGCCGAACAATTCGGCACGCTGGCGCAGCTTTATCCGGGCCGCATCGATCTGGGCCTTGGCCGGGCACCGGGCACCGATGGCGCGACCCTGATCCGGGCGCTGCGCCGCGATCCGCAAGGTGCCGACCGCTTTCCGCAAGACGTGGTGGAGCTGATGGGGTGGTTCGCGCCCGAGAACGGCCATGGCATCACCGCCGTGCCTGCCGCGGGCACCGATGTGGAGATGGTGATCCTTGGGTCATCCCATTTCGGCGCGATGCTGGCAGCACAGCTTGGCCTGCCCTATGCCTTTGCCTCGCATTTCGCGCCTGCCGCACTGGACGAGGCGCTGCATCTCTATCGCAGCAACTTCCGTCCCTCGGATCGCCTGCGCGATCCGCATGTCATGGTCGCGGTCAATGTGCTGACCGCCGAAACCGAGGCCGAGGCGCGCCATCTGTTCACCACCACGCAGCAGGGATTTCTGGGGCTGATCCGCAACAACCGCCGCTTCCAGCATCCGCCGGGGCCGCTGGACTGGACCCCGCGCGAAGAGGCGCATGTGATGGGGATGCTGTCCTGCCATGCCTGCGGCACGCCCGATCAGGTCCGCGCGGGGCTTGAAGGCATCGTGTCGATGACCCGTGCCGATGAGCTGATCCTTGTCACCGATTGCTTTGATTTCGAGGCGCGCAAACGCTCATTGTCGCTGACGGCAGAGGTCTGGACGTAATGGCCAAGCTGAAGGGTTTCACCTGTTCGGTCTGCGGTGCCACCTATCCCCGCTGGGCTGGCAAATGCGATGCCTGCGGGTCCTGGAACAGCATTTTGGAAGAAGCCCCGCTTTCCGCCGGGCCGAAACCCACCGCCAAGGGCCGCACTATCCCGATCACCGATCTGGCCACCGAAGAGGCCCCGCCGCCACGCGCCGGCAGCGGCATTGGCGAGCTGGACCGGGTGCTGGGTGGTGGCCTTGTGCCCGCCTCGGCCATTCTGGTCGGCGGCGATCCCGGCATCGGCAAATCGACGCTGCTGTTGCAAGCCGCTGCAAGTTTCGCCCGTAACGGGTTGAAATGCCTTTATATCTCGGGCGAGGAGGCCGCCGCACAGGTGCGGATGCGGGCGCAGCGTCTTGGGCTGCAATCGGCACCCGTGGGCCTTGGGGCCGAAACCAATCTGCGCGATATCCTGACCACGCTGGATGCGGAACGCCCGGCGCTAGCGATCATCGATTCGATCCAGACCATGTGGCTGGACAATGTCGAAAGCGCCCCCGGCTCGGTCTCTCAGGTGCGCGCCGCCGCGCATGAGCTGGTGACCTTTGCCAAACGGCGCGGCGTGGCCGTGGTCATCGTGGGCCATGTCACCAAGGAAGGTGCCATCGCAGGCCCCCGCGTGCTGGAACATATGGTCGATACCGTCCTTTATTTCGAGGGCGAACGCGGCCATCAGTTCCGCATCCTGCGCGCGGTGAAGAACCGCTTTGGCCCGGCGGATGAGATCGGCGTGTTCGAGATGACCGGGGACGGGCTGTCCGAGGTTCTGAACCCCTCGGCCCTGTTCCTGTCGGACCGCGAAGCCGCCACCCCGGGATCTGCGGTCTTTGCCGGGATCGAGGGCACAAGGCCGGTTCTGACCGAGGTGCAGGCCCTCGTCGCGCCATCAAACCTCGGAACGCCGCGCCGCACCGTGGTCGGCATCGATTCGGGACGGCTTGGCACGATTCTGGCCGTGCTGGAGGCGCGCTGCGGTATCCCCTTCACCGGATTGGATGTTTTCCTCAATGTCGCGGGCGGGATGCGCATCAGCGAACCCGCCGCCGATCTGGCCATTGCCGCCGCCCTTCTCAGCGCGCGCGAGGATGTGGCAATTCCGCCAGACATGGTGCTTTTCGGGGAAATCTCGCTTTCCGGGGCGCTGCGCCCAGTGGGCCAGACCGAAAACAGGTTGAAAGAAGCGGCGAAACTTGGTTTTTCACAGGCAACATTGCCCTCTCGCTCCAAGGCGGGTCAGGCAGAAGGCATGAACTTGCGCGAAATGGCCGATCTGACGGCCTTCGTCGGCGAGATGTTCGGGGCGGGCTGACCCCGGGGGAGTATTGGAATGGAAGGTTTCACCATCATTGACGGCGTGGTGGCTGCGGTCATCGTGCTGTCGGCGATCCTCGCCTATTCGCGCGGGCTTATCCGCGAGTCGATGGCGATTGCCGGTTGGGTCTGCGCGGCGATCCTGGCCTATGTCTTTGCCGCACAGGCACAGCCGCTGGTGAAAGAGATCCCCGGCCTGAACAAGCTGATCGGTGACAGCTGCGAATTGTCGATCATCGTGGCCTTTGCTGCGGTCTTCGCGCTTGGCCTTGTGCTGGCCGCACTTTTCACGCCGCTGCTGTCCTCCTGGGTCAACCAGTCGGTGCTGGGTGGTCTGGATCAGGCGCTTGGCTTCCTGTTTGGCGTGGCGCGCGGCGTGCTGCTGGTGGCGGTGGCCTTCATCGTCTATGACCGCGCACTTCCGGGCCAGACCGTGCCGATGGTGGATAATTCCCGTTCGGCCAAGGTGTTCTCGACCTTCCAGGGCAATCTTGACAATCAGATCCCGTCGGACGCGCCGGGTTGGATCCTTGAAAAATACATGGGCCTGGTTTCGGTCTGCGCCGCGCCCACCGATGGCAGCGCCCCGCTGGAAACCGCACCGCAAGGCACCGCACCGGCCCAGAACGGCTGATCCGCGACGCGACGCATCCACGGGTCATGCCCTTGTGACCGCAGATGACGTGACACTCGGGTGACAAGGCAGTAAAGGGGGGCGCAGGACGCCCCCCTTCGGATTCGGAGAAGCCACCTATGCCCGTGATCGCCGGCACCCCGTTTGACCCCATCGAGGATGGCGACAAGCTGAAAGAGGAATGCGGCGTCTTTGGCGTCATCGGCGTATCGGATGCGGCGAATTTCGTGGCCCTTGGCCTGCACGCGCTGCAGCATCGCGGGCAAGAGGCGGGCGGGATCGTCACCTATGACCCGCAACATGGTTTCAACTCGGCCCGGCGCTTTGGCTATGTCCGCGACAACTTCACCCGCGCCGATGTGATGGCCACCCTGCCGGGTGAGCTTGGCATCGGCCATGTGCGCTATTCCACCGCTGGATCGAAGGGCGCGACCGCCATCCGCGACGTGCAGCCGTTCTTTGGTGAATTTTCGATGGGCGGCGCGGCGATTGCCCATAATGGCAATCTGACCAATGCCGCAGCCTTGCGGAAGGAACTGATCGAGCGCGGCTCGATCTTCCAGTCGTCATCCGACAGTGAATGCATCATCCATCTGATGGCGCGCTCCATACAGGCCAATATCGCCGAACGCATCAAGGATGCGCTGCGCCGGGTCGAGGGCGCGTTTTCCGTCATTGCCATGACCCGGACCAAACTGATCGGCGTGCGTGACCCGCATGGGGTGCGGCCGCTGGTCCTTGGGCGCGTGGGCGATAGCGGTTGGGCGCTGTCCTCGGAAACCTGCGCGCTGGATATCATCGGCGCCGAATTCGTGCGCGAGATCGAACCCGGCGAGATGGTGGTGATCGAGGGCAACAAGGTGCAATCGACCCGCCCCTTTGCCCCCGCCGCCTCACGGTTCTGCATCTTTGAACAGGTCTATTTCTCGCGCCCGGATTCGATCCTGATGGGGCGCTCGGTCTATGAGACCCGCCGCCAAATCGGGGTGGAACTGGCGCGCGAGGCGCCGGTGGATGCCGATCTGGTCTGCCCGGTGCCCGATAGCGGCACCCCTGCCGCCATCGGCTATAGCCAGGAAAGCGGCATCCCCTATGCGATGGGGATCATCCGCAACCAATATATGGGCCGGACCTTCATCGAACCCACCGAACAGATCCGCAATATGGGTGTGCGACTGAAGCTGAACGTGAACCGCGCGCTGATCAAGGGCAAGCGGGTGATCCTGGTGGACGACTCGGTGGTGCGCGGCACGACCTCGCGCAAGATCAAGGATATGATCCTGGATGCCGGCGCGGCCGAGGTGCATTTCCGCATCGCAAGTCCCCCCACCGCCTGGCCCTGCTTCTACGGCGTCGACACGCCGGAGCGGTCGAAGCTGCTGGCCGCGACGATGTCCGAGGACGAGATGCGCGAGTGGATCGGGGTAGACAGCCTGAAATTCATCTCGCTTGACGGGCTTTACCGTGCGGCGGGTGAAGCACAGGGGCGTGACCCGAAAGCGCCGAAGTTCTGCGATGCCTGTTTCTCCGGCGAATATCCGATCGCGCCCAGCGACAAGCTGGCGGAAGGCTTCGAGATGAAGGCGGCGGAGTGACCTGAGGCCAGAGACAAGAGGCAGGGTCCAGCCCCTGCACCCCCGGGATATTCAGGGGCAGAAAAGTGACAATCCCTGGCACACCCCTGACATGGTTTTCGCAACCCGCCTGCCATCTTCTGCCTGTCAGATACCCCACTTGGGTCCGGGGGCGTGAAGCCCCCGGGCGTCAGCCAGATCGAACAGGCCTGCCCCGCGACATAGCCCGCCCTTGCCCTTTCATCTGTTCCCAAATATCCCACTCGGGTCCGGGGGCGTGAAGCCCCTGCCTGTTTCGCCACACGCCCAGCAACCCCGCCCGAACGGAGGCCGCCCCCATGACCCAACGCATCGCCCTTGTCACCGGTGCCTCGCGCGGGCTTGGCTTTGCGATGGCCGAGGATCTGGCCGCGCGGGGCTGGCATGTGGTGGCGGTGGCGCGCACGGTCGGCGGGCTGGAAGAGCTGGACGACCGGGTGAAGGCCAAGAAGCAGCCCGGCGCGGGCGAGCTGACCCTGGCCCCGATGGATATCACCAATGACGATGCCATGGCCTGGCTCTGCCGCTCGATCCATGATCGCTGGGGCAAGCTGGATCTCTGGCTGCATCCGGCGATTCATGCCGCGCCGCTGACGCCTGCTGCCTTCCTCGACAAGAAGGATTGGGACAAGTCGATCGCGACCAATATCCGCGCGACCGGCATCCTGATCCCGATGGTGGAGCCGCTGCTTCAGGCTGCGGGCCCCACCGCGCAGGCCGTGTTCTTTGACGATGCCTGTGGCGGCGAGATGTATTTCAGCGCCTATGGTGCCAGCAAATCCGCGCAGATCGCCTTGGCGCGCAGCTGGCAGAAAGAGGCGGCCAAGGTCGGCCCCCGCGTCCGGATCGAGACGCCGATGCCGATGGCCACCGCCACCCGCGCCCGGTTCTACCCCGGCGAGGATCGCAGCCAGTTGGCCGATATCACGGCGGAGGGTGCCCGGCTGGTCGGCCTGTTGTAAGTGGCCGGCCCGTTGCAGGGCGCGGCCCCTCAGACCCATATCTTAGGGGCCGCATCATTGAGGCTTGAGCCAAAGATCACGCAGAACCATAGCCGATCAAGGCCTTGATTTCACAGAAATCATGGATCGCCCAACCGGCATATTCGCGCCCGTTGCCGGATTGCTTGTAACCGCCAAAGGGCGCGAATGTGTCCCATTCGGGATAGTTCAGGTTGATCTGTCCCGCCCGTAACCGCCGTCCGACCGCGCGGGCCTCGGATTCCTCGCCCTGCACATAGGCGGCAAGGCCATAGACCGTGTCATTGGCCATCGCCACCGCCTCATCCAAGGTGTCATAGGGCAGGATCGACAGGACCGGGCCGAAGATTTCCTCGCGCGCGATGGTCATGTCATTGGTCACATCACCAAAGACCGTGGGGCGCACGAACCAGCCACGGTTCAGCCCCTCGGGGCGCCCCAGACCGCCGCAAACCAGCCTGGCCCCTTCCGCGATGCCCTTTTCGATCAGACCCTGCACCTTGTCGAACTGCGCCTTGGAGACCAGCGGCCCCATCGTGGTCGCGCTGTCCGTGGTATCCCCCACCACCACCTCACCCGCGACCTGCGCCGCAACTTCCAGCGCGCGCGCCTGAGATGCGCGCGGCACGAACATGCGGGTCGGCGCGTCGCAGCTTTGCCCGGTATTGGCAAAGATGCCTTCCACTCCGCCGCGCACCGCAGCCTCCAGATCGGCGGAGGCGAGGATGATATTGGCCGATTTCCCGCCCAGTTCCTGCGCCACACGCTTCACCGTCGGGGCGGCCGCCGCAGCCACCGCCGTGCCCGCCCGGGTCGATCCGGTAAAGCTGACCATATCGACCTGCGGGTGCGTGGCCAGCCGCTGCCCCACCACCGGCCCCATGCCGTTCACCAGATTGAAGACGCCCGCAGGCACCCCGGCCTCGTGGCAGACCTCGGCAAACAAAAGGCCGGAAAGCGGCGCGATTTCGGATGGTTTCAACACCATTGTGCAGCCCGCGATCAGTGCGGGCGCCACCTTGCAGGCGATCTGGTTCATCGGCCAGTTCCATGGGGTAATCAACCCACAAACCCCGATCCCCTCATGCACGATCCGCGTGGTGCCGCGCGAATATTCCCAGACCATTTCCTCGGCCGAGGTCAGCGTGCTTTCAATATGGATCTGGCCAGCATAGGCCTGCGCCCCGCGTGCCCATTCGATGGGGGCGCCCATTTCCAGCCGCATGGCTTGGGCAAACTCTTCGTAGCGGCGGTTGTAGATCTCGAGGATGCGCCGCACCAGCGCGATGCGATCCGCGCGCGGGGTGGCAATAAATCCGTCAAAGGCCGCGCGGGCGGCCATGATCGCGCGATCGGCGTCAGACTCGGTGCCAAGCGCGATCTCGGCCACGATCTCTTCGGTGGCCGGGTTTTCCACGCCGATCCGGGTCGCGCCAGGCAGCGGGTCCACCCATGCCCCATTGATATAGAACTTGGTCGCATTGCCGGAAATTGTCATCATCCCCCCCCTTTTACTGCATCGGCCCTTGCCGCATCTGCCCCGGTCAGGGCCGCGCGATCTCGTCCAGATACCAGTTGATGTAGCGTAGCTCGTTCTGCTCCATCGGCGCAATCGGACCGGGCACAAAGTATTTCGACCGCACCCCGCGCGCGGTATGTTCGATGATCTTCTTGTCTTCCTCGGTCGTCACCGTCCACAACCAGGTGAGGCGGGCATGATCGTAGTCGCGGCCAGCCTCGGCCTTCGCATCAACCAGCCAGATCAGCTCCATCTCGGAGCTATCCGGCCCGGTCGGGATGAAGCGGTAGATCATGCCATGATCGGGATAGCAGACCAGAAATGTCGTGCCGCCCAGATGGATCGAGGTCACCCCGCCATCGAATGTCTCGAACCGCCCCATCGGCGGTGCCAGCGGCGTGCCATCCTCGGACCCGGTGCAGACGCCATCATAGAGCGCATAGCGGAAGGCATGGATCGCCTCGCCGCCCGCGCGGCTGGTCTGCCACAGATCGCCCTGCCCGATCTCGATGCCAAGCGCGCAGGTCCGCGCCT
Source organism: Gemmobacter serpentinus (assembly GCF_008973825.1). Taxonomy (GTDB): domain Bacteria; phylum Pseudomonadota; class Alphaproteobacteria; order Rhodobacterales; family Rhodobacteraceae; genus Gemmobacter; species Gemmobacter serpentinus. The sequence continues at coordinate 69,576 of NZ_WCHR01000034.1, forward strand.
CCATCGCGGCATTCATGTCGGCGATGCGCTCCAGCGGCTGTTCCAGCGCATGGGTCTGCGAATATTCCGGGTGCGCCGGGCCGCAATGATAGCATTCGACGTAATTCTCGACGGCAAGTTTCCAGTTCGCCTCGATCACATAGGCTTCGCGATGCGCCACGCGCGCCTGGCCCCAGCCATATTGACCGATGGTCGCGCGCAACAGCCGCTCCACTTCGGTGAAATCCAGCGGATCGTCGGCGAAAGAGATGAAGACCAGACCTTCCACCACCCGGACATGCAGCTTGCGGAGGCCGTGATCCTCGCGCTTGAACTCCTTGGGCATCAGCCGCGCGGCTTTCAGCCGCCCGTCATTGCCATAGGTCCAGGCGTGATAGGGGCAGATAAAGGCCTTGGCATTGCCCTTCTGGGCGGTGCAGACTTCGGCCCCGCGATGGCGGCAGATATTGAGCAGCGCATGGATCTCGCCGCTGCTGTCGCGCGTCAGGATCACCTGTTCGGTGGCCAAGCGGAACAGCTCGAAATCATTGGGATTGGGGATCACGCTTTCATGCGCGATGCAATGCCAATGGCGGCGGAACACGCGATCCAGATCACGCTCGTAAATCTCGGGATGGGCGTAGAAATCGCGCGCAAGTCCCATGCCGGGGCGATGCGCGGCAACCAGCCGGTCGATCCAGTCGCCGCCCGGTATCTGTCCGCCCGAGATGCTTTCCAATGCAGGCATCGTGCCATCCTCCCGCTTGCGCCGGGTCTGGCCCGGCAGGCTTGCCAAGAGGGGGCCGGATGCCCGGCCCCCCCGATCAGATCACATGCGCACCCGCGCCGAACTTGGGTCATACATCGCCTGCAAGCTGGCCTCTGCCGGGTGCCGCCTGCCCGCGACCTCGATCTCATAGGTCGAGCCAAGGATCTCGGCCTCGCTTTCCCCCGCGCAAGGCACCCAGCCCATGCCGATGGCACCGCCCAGGAAATGGCCGTAATTGGCACTGGTGACCGGCCCCACGATGCGGCCATCGCGCACCACCGCCTCATTGTGGAACAGTTGCGGCCCGCCATCCTTCAGCTTGAACTGGACCAGCCGCCGCTCCATCCCGGCCTCCTGCTTGCGCAAGACCGCATCGCGCCCGATGAATCCCGGCTTGGCCGGGCGCACCGCAAAGCCAAGTCCCGCCTCCAGCACATGATCTTCATCGGTGATGTCATGGCCCCAATGGCGGTAGCCCTTTTCGATCCGGCAACTGTCCAGCGCATGGAGCCCGCAGAGTTTCAGGTCCGGTGCGGCATCCATGATCGCCTCGAACACATGGGCGGCCTGATCGGCGCTGACATACAGCTCCCATCCCAGCTCACCGACATAGGTCACCCGATGCGCGCGGGCGAGGCCCATACCGATCTCGATTTCCTTTGCGTGTGCAAAGGGATGGCCGTCGTTGCTGAAGTCATTGGGGCTGACCTTTTGCAAGATCCCGCGCGCCTTTGGCCCCATCAGGCACAGCACGGCCTCGGCTGCCGTCACATCGGTGATGACCGCGAAATCTTCGCCGAGATGGGCGCGCAGCCATGCCAGATCGCGCTGCAAGGTGGCGCCCGGCACCACCAGCAAAAACGCGGTTTCCGACAGGCGCGTGACCGTCAGATCGCTTTCAATGCCGCCCCGATCATTCAGCATCTGGCAATAGACGATGCGCCCCGCTGCCACATCGACCTGCCCCGCGCAGACCCGGTTCAAAAACCGGCAGGCATCGCGCCCTTCGACCCGGATCTTCCCGAAAGAGGACATGTCGAACAGCCCGGCATTCTCGCGCACCGCAAGATGCTCGGCCCGCTGGTTCTCGAACCAGTTCTGCCGGTCCCAGTTATAGCGGTATTCGCGCGGCTGATCTGGGCCCGCAAACCAGTTCGCGCGCTCCCATCCCGCCACCTCGCCAAAGACCGCACCGCGTGCCTTCAATGCCTCGTGCAGCGGCGTGCGGCGTATCCCGCGCGCGGTTTCAACCTGACGATAGGGGTAGTGATCGGCGTAAAGCAGGCCAAGCGTCTCGGTCACCCGTTCCTTCAGATAGGCGCGGTTCTTCTGGAAGGGCTGCGCCCGGCGCAGATCGACATCCCACAGATCAAAGGGCGGATGGCCTTCGGTGATCCAATGCGCAAGGGCCATGCCCGCGCCACCCGAGGAGATAATGCCGATGGAATTGTAGCCTGCCGCTACCCAGTAGCCGTTCAGCTCGGGTGCGGGGCCAAGATAATAGCGGTCATCGGGGGTGAAACTTTCCGGCCCGTTGAAGAAGGTGTGGATCCCCGCGGTTTCAAACATCGGCATCCGGTGGGTCGCCATTTCGAGGATCGGCGCGAAATGATCCCAGTCTTCGGGCAGGGTATCAAATTCGAAATCCTCGCGGATGCCGCCCATCCCCCAGGGCTTGGCCTTGGGCTCGAACGCGCCCAGCATCATCTTGCCCGCATCCGATTTGTAATAGGCACATTCATCCGGCACCCGCAGCACCGGCAGATCGCCGATCCCCTTGATCGGCTCTGTCACCAGATAGAAATGTTCGGCCGCATGTAGCGGCACGGTGACACCGCTTTGCGCCGCCAGATCGCGCCCCCACATGCCGCCACAATTGATGACCACATCGGTCGCGATATGGCCCGGACCATCGGGGCCGATGTAATCGACGCCGGTCACCCGGCGGCGCGGCCCTTCGACCGCCTCGGCCACGCGGGTGACCTTGGCGCTTTCGAAGATCTTTGCGCCATGCATCCGCGCGCCCTTGGCCAATGCCATGGTTATATTGGCCGGATCACACTGCCCGTCACCCGGCAGATGCACGCCGCCCACCACGCCAGAGGTGTTCAGGTGCGGATAAAGCGCCATCACCTGATCGGGGGTGATCCGATGCACCTCGACGCCAAAGATATCGGCGATGGTGGCCTGGCGCAAAATCTCCTGCAGGCGGTCTTCGGTCAGGGCGACCGTCATCGAGCCCACGGTTTTCATCCCCGTGGCCACGCCGGTCTCGGCCTCGAGACTGCGGTAAAGATCGGCGGAATATTTCGCAAGCCGCGTCATGTTCTGATTGGCGCGCAGCTGGCCGATCAGCCCCGCCGCGTGCCATGTCGTGCCCGAGGTCAGGCGCTTGCGCTCCAGCAGCACGATGTCGCGCCACCCGGCCTTGGCCAGATGATAGGCCACCGAACAGCCCGAAATGCCGCCGCCAATGATGACCGCCTGTGCCTTTTGCGGGATCGCCGCCATGTTCTGCTCCTTTACCTGTGCCCGTGGCCCGGTTTTGGGCGGGCGACAGGTTTTCGTCGAAAACCTGTATCTGCTGCGCGCCACGCGGCGCGCTTATGCTTTCAGCCGCGCATTGGCGGGATCATAGGCCGGGCCATCGGGCAGCACCTCGGCCGCGATACGTTGGCCGAAAATCTCGACCTCCAGCCTGGTTCCCGGCTGTGCCAGATCGGCGCGCAGCATCGCCAATGCAACACCATGGCCCAGGCGGTGCCCGAAAGCTGCACTGGTGACCTCGCCCACGATGGTATCGCCCTGCCAGAGATTGGACATATAGGGCGCGTCATGATCGCAAGCAGCCAGTTTCAGGCTGACGAAGCGCTTGGCGCTGCCATGCGCGCGCTCGGCCGCCAACACCGCCTTGCCGGGGAAGTCCTTGTTCCAGTCGATGAAACGGCCAAGACCCGCCTCCAGCAGCGTGTAATCGGTGGACAGGTCGCCCTTCCAGGCGCGGTAACCCTTCTCAATCCGCAGTGCATTCAGCGCCTTCATGCCAAAGGGCGTGGCACCCGCATCAAGGATCGCTGCATAGACCCTGGGCGCATCGGCGCGGTCGCAATGCACCTCCCATCCCAGTTCCCCCGCGAAGGATACGCGCAGCAGCGCCACGTCACAGCCTGCCAGCGTCACGTCGTAAAGCGCGGAAAGCCAAGGCTTTTCCAGATCGGCATCGCTGATCGATGCGAACAGATCGCGCGCCTTCGGGCCGGTCACGATGAAGCAATGCACGGCGTCGGTATGGTCTTCCAGCACAACACCTTCAGGCAGATCGCGGCGCAGCCAGTCGGCATCGTGGCTTTGCGCCACGGCGGCAGTGATCAGACCCACCTCATCCTCCCCATGGACCAGACAGGTCATTTCCGTCACCACCCGGCCGCGCGCATCGGGGAAATACAGCAAGCCCACCCTGCCGACCGCAGGCAGGCGCGTGGCGGTCAGGCGATCCAGATGCGCCCGCGCACCGGGGCCTTTCAGCCGCAGCCGGGTAAAGCCCGGCAGATCCAGCACGCCCACACCGCGGCTGACTGCAGCGCATTCCTCGGCCACTCTAGCGGCCCATGGCCCATCGCGCCGCCAGGTCTGGGTCGCCTCCCATGACGTATCGTCACCGGGTTGCGCGAACCATTCCGCCCGCTCCCAGCCGTTATAGGGGGCCATCTGCGCGCCCTTGGATTTCAAGCGATCATGCAGCGGCGACAGCCGCCGGTCAGGGGCTGCAGGCCAGCGGGCATGGGGGAAGTGAATGCCATATTCATGTCCGTAAACCTCCATCCCCTTCTGGACGAGGTAGTCGTGATCCTCCCATCCGGTGAAGCGGCGCGGATCACAGGACCACATATCCCATTCGGTGCCGCCCTCGGTCACCCATTCCGCCAGCACCTTGCCCGCGCCCCCCGCCTGACAGATGCCAAAGGTGAAGACGCAGGCCTCAAAGGCATTCGGCACCCCCGGCATCGGCCCGATCAGCGGATTGCCATCGGGCGTATAGGGGATGGGCCCGTTGATGACCTTTTGCAGATTGGCCTGCCCCAGCAGGGGCACCCGCGCCATCGCGTCATTGATATGCCATTCCAGCCGGTCGAGATCATCAGGATACAGCTGAAAGCTGAAATCCTCGGGCATCGGGTCGTCGGGCGTGGCCCAATGCGCTCGGCAATTGCCCTCATAGGGGCCAAGATTGAAGCCATATTTCTCTTGCCGCAGATAATAGCTGCTGTCGACATCGCGCAGAAGTGGCAGTTTGTGACCGACCTCGCGCGACCAGCTTTCCAGCTCAGGGATGGTGTCGAACAGCATATATTGATGGCTCATCACCATCATTGGCACCCGGCGGCCGAACATGCGCCCGACCTCGGCCGCATAGTAACCGGCAGCATTCACAACATATTCGCAACGGATCTCGCCCTTGGGCGTGGTCAGAACCCAGTCGCCGCCCTCGCGCCGCACATCGGTGACCGGGCAGAAACGCTCGATCCGCGCACACATCTGGCGCGCGCCCTTGGCCAGGGCCTGTGTCAGTTGCGCCGGGTCAATATCGCCATCATTGGGATCATAAAGCGCGCCGCTCAGATCATGGGTCTCAACAAAAGGATAGCGTGCCTTCACCTCATCCGGGCTCAGCACCTCCAGATCCATCCCCTGATAACGCCCCATGCCCGCGACGCGCCGGAACTCTTGCAACCGTTCCGGCGTATGGCCCAGCCGGATCGATCCGGTGACGTGATAGTTCATCGGGTAATCGACCTCGGCCCCCAGGCCGCGATAAAGCTGCGCCGAATAGCGCTGCATGTTCATGATCGACCAGCTGGACGAAAAGGTCGGCACATTGCCCGCCGCGTGCCAGGTCGAACCTGCCGTCAGCTCGTTCTTTTCCAGCAACAGGCAATCGGTCCAGCCGGCCTTGGCCAGATGATAGAGGCAAGAGGCCCCGACCGCCCCGCCCCCGATGATCACCACCCGCGCCGAAGTTGGAAAATCCGCCATCCGCCTCGCCCCTCTGTTCCGCCTCAGAGTATCAGCCGCGCGGGCCATTTCAATTCGGCTAGGCAGCGGCTATTGATCGCGAAACCCGATCAGGACAGGCCATGCAGATCGAACTTCTGGATACATTCCTCGACCTATGCGAGACGCGCAGTTTCAACCGCAGCGCCGAACGGCTGGGCGTCACGCAAAGCACCGTCTCGGCCCGGATCGCGGCGCTGGAAAATGCCCTTTCCGTGCGGCTGTTCGAGCGGTCGCGTGCGGGCACCGACCTGACCATCGAGGGCAGCCGCTTCGAGGCCCATGCCCGCAACCTGCGCCATGAATGGAACGAGGCGCGCCGCCGCATCCAGGTGCCTGATCGTGGTGCGCAACTGATCCGGCTGGGCATCCAGAACGATCTGGCAGCCCTCCATATCGGGCAATGGATGGCCGATTTCCGCCGCGCCTTGCCCGAAACCGCATTCTATGTGGAGCCCGACTACTCCAACCAGATGTGCGCCGATTTGCTGACCGGGGTGCAGGATTTCGGGGTGATGTTCTCGCCCAAACCGCACCCGGATCTGCATTTTGAAACCGTGGGCGAGGTGCCCTACCGGATGATCTCATCGGACACCGATGCGCTGGCCAGGGTCCGCCCCGAAAGTTTCATCTTCGCGCATTTCTCGCCTACCTTTGAGGCCATGCACCGCGCCACCACGCCACATCTGACAGGTGCTGCAATCTCGGTCGGGCAAAGCGGCACGGTGGCCGCGCTGCTGACCGCGATGGGGGGCGCCGGATATGTGCTTGAGACCACCGCCGAATCCATGATCGCATCGGGTGGCTTCCGGTCGGTCACGGATGCGCCGGTGCTGCGCCAGCCGGTCTATGCCGCGATGCATATCCGGCACCGTATCTCGAATGTGCATCGGCGGCTGACCCGCATCGTGCGGCGACGCCTCGCCGGGCGCGAAGGGTAGAAGGGGGCGCTCGCGCCCCCTCGCCGCCTTGCGGCTCACCCCCGAGGATATTTAGGAACAGATGAAGCGTGTGGCTGCGTTCTCACCTGTTCCTAAATATCCTCGGGGGGAGGCCGAAGGCCGTGGGGGGCAGACAGCCCCCCGGACGCGATCTCAGCCCGCGACCGGGATCAGGCCTGCACGGAACCGCGCCGCATTGGCCCGGTAATGCGCAGCCGATTTCAGCAGCTTCTCCTGCGCCGCCTCATCGAGCTGCCGCACCACCTTACCCGGCGCGCCCATGACAAGGCTGAAATCGGGAATCTCCTTACCTTCCGTAATCAGCGCGCCCGCGCCGATCAGGCAACCTTTGCCGATCTTCGCGCCGTTCAGCACCGTGGCCCCCATGCCGATCAGGCTGCCCGCGCCGATGATGCAGCCATGCAGCATCGCCTTATGGCCAATGGTGCAATCGGCACCAATTTGCAGCGGAAAGCCGGGATCGGTGTGCAGCACGCAGTTTTCCTGCACGTTGGAGCCCGCGCCGATGCGGATCTCCTCATTGTCGCCGCGGATCGTGGTGCCGAACCAGACGCTTGCGCCCGCCTCCATCACGATATGGCCGATCAGGTTGGCACCGGGTGCCACCCAGGCCGTGGCATCGATCTGCGGCGTGACGCCGTCCAATGCATAGATCATCGGGTCTCGAACTCCCTGTTCAGGCTGCGCACAAAGCCTGCGAGCTCTGGCTGGCGGTCCCGGCGCATCCGTTCAGCCTGCAGGATCGTCAGCAATTCCGCGAAGGCCTGGTCGATGTCGTGGTTGACGATGACGTAATCATATTCCGCCCAATGGCTGATCTCGTCGCGGCTTTTGGCCATGCGCCCCGCGATCACCTCTTCGCTGTCCTGCGCACGGGCGCGCAGACGGCGGTCCAGTTCAGCGATTGAGGGTGGCAGCACGAAGATCGACACCACGTCGCGCCCAAGGCTGGAGGAGCGGATCTGCTGGCCGCCCTGCCAGTCGATATCAAAAATCGTGTCGCGCCCCTCGGCCATTGCGGCCTCGACCGGACCTTTGGGCGAGCCGTAGAAATTGCCGAACACCTCGGCATGTTCCAGCATCTCGCCGGCGCTCACCATCGCCTCAAACGCGGCGCGTTCCTTGAAGTAATACTCGCGCCCCTCCACCTCGCCCGGGCGCGGTGCCCGCGTGGTCGCGGAAACCGAGAAGCGCAGACTGGGATCCCAATCCATCAGCCGGCGCGCCAATGTCGATTTCCCCGCCCCCGAAGGCGAGGACAGAATGAGCAGCAAGCCTTTGCGTTTCATCATCATTCCACGTTCTGAACCTGTTCGCGCATCTGGTCGATCACGGTCTTGAGGTCAAGCCCGATCCGGGTCAGCGCGATGTCCTGCGCCTTGGAACACAGCGTATTCGCCTCGCGCATGAATTCCTGCATCAGAAAATCGAACTTGCGCCCGACCGGCCCCGTTTCCGCCAAAAGCGCCCGGGCCGCCGCGATATGGGCTTGCAGGCGGTCCAGTTCCTCGGTGATGTCGGTCTTCACCGCCAGCAGCGCCAGTTCCTGCGCCACGCGCTGCGGATCGGCACCGTCGCTATTGTCAAGGATACGCGCCAGTTGCGCGTGCAGGATTGCAGATTGCTGGCCCTTGCGGGCCTCCAGCGCCTGCTGCGCCTCCTCCTGCAAGGCGGCGATACGGTCGATCTGGCCCGCGATCACCTGATGCAGCGCAGCCCCTTCCGCCGCGCGCATCGCATTGAAGGCGGCAATCAGCGCGGGCAGATCGGCCAGGATCGCCATGCGCAGGGCCGCTGTATCCTCATCGGCCTGGCCCGCCTCGATCACGCCGCGAAAGCCCAGCACATCGGCGTGAGAGGGCTGCGCCAGCGTCATGCCGGTGCGCATTGCCTCATCCTCGATCTGCGACAGCGCCTGCAACACCGCCCGCAGGGTGCCTTGGTTCAGGCGCAGCGCCTCGGTCTCCACCTGGTCGCGGCTGACACGCAGCGTCAGGCTGACATTGCCCCGGCTGAGCGCCCGCGTGAGTTCGCCCCGCAGCGCCAGTTCCAGCCCGTCGATCCAGTCCGGCACCCGCAGCCGCAGGTCCAGCCCCTTGCCATTGACCGCGCGCAGATCCCAGCTCCAGCCGGCCCCCGCGCCCTGCCCCTTGGCGGCCGCAAAGCCGGTCATCGAGATCGTCATGCCATCCTCCGCCCTGCCGGATCACCGGCAGGCATTTACCATTTGTTCAGTTTAAGCGCGAATTTGCGTCGAATACCGGCTAATATTGACCCATCGGCAAGCAATCCGGCGCCGCCATCCCTGCCGCCGCAAGGCATCGGGGCATTGGCAATCTGTCGCGCCATCAGACGGGGAGTCAAGCCCATGACACTGAGCTTCTTTGGCAGAGCGGCGGGCAAGACCAGCCGTGCGGCGCAGGATGCGCAGTTGCGCGCCATGACCGAAGAGGTCCGCGCCTATTGGGAGGGGCTGCGCCGAGGCGGTGATTTGCCGGAACGCAGCCAGATCGATCCACGCGGCATGGAAGGCGCGCTGCGCGGCACCTTTCTGGCCGAACGCATCGCGCCGGGCGTGGCGCGTCTGCGCATCGCCGGGATGAATTTCACCGATCTTCTGGGGATGGATGCCCGTGGGATGCCGCTTTCGGCGTTGTTCGATCCGATGTCGCGGGCGCGACTTTCGGTGCTGCTCGACAGCTGTTTCCTGCGGCCTGCGGTGCTGGATCTGGCGCTTGGCTGCGAAATGGGGATTGGCCGTCCCGACCTGCGGGCGCGGATGATCCTTTTGCCACTGGCGGGCGATGGCAGCCGGGGCGAGATGGCGCTTGGCTGTCTGGCGCTGGCAGACCAGATCGGGCGCCAGCCCCGGCGTCTGGTGATCGAAAGCGCCACCACCACCCCGGTGCGCCTGCCCCAGCTGCAACCTGCGGTGCCGCTGCAAGTGTTGACAGAGATTGCGAAACGGGCGGGAAATGCGGCAAGCACAGCCACGCCCCAGCCGGGCCACTTGCGGCTGGTCACGCAAGACGGCGAAAAGATCGGCTGATCAGCGCCAGATCGGGTTCGACCAGGCCCGGCGCCCGGCAGCGTCAATCACCGTCACCCGCAGCCAGGGCGAGGCGGCAAAACGCTCAAGCTCCATATGGCTCCGCGTCATGGAAGCGCCATGCACCGCCCGCGCCGCCGTGCCCTGCCCCTGCACGATCATGCTGACCACGGCCGAGCTTTCCACCCGGATCTCATCGCCCACGATCTCCACATTGCGCAGTTCCGGCCCCTGACTGCTGTAAAACTCCCCTGCCTTCAGCGCCGCAAGCAGCGCCTCGGGCGTGTTCTCGGTGGCCTTGACCATGACCCAGCCGCCGAAATGGTCCGGCTCGGTGAAATGCGCGTCATCGGTCGCGATCACGCTCAGCCGCCGCCCCTCGGTCAGCAGCAGATCGGCAATGGCAAAGCCATCGGGCCGGTCGCAGCCAATGGCGCAGCCGTGATTATAGATCTCCACCGCATGGGCGGCGGTAATGGTGCGGGCGTCCGACAGCGTCAGACCTGACCATTGCGGATGGGCGATGGCCACAAAGGCCCCGGCAGCCACCGCGCGGGCCGCGATCTCGGGCCCGGTTTCCATACCGGGATGCACCGCGAAATCGGGGGCATGGCCGGGGGCGAAATCGGGCGGCAGACCCACGGCCAGGATATGCCACAGCTCGCCATTCAGCATCGGGCCGGAATGCAGCTCGGCCCCTAGAAGGGTGGTGAACCCATCAGACCGGAACGGCACCGTGTCGATGATCGGATAGCCGTAGCGCCCGACGAAATGATCGGTCAAGGCCATGAAATCATAGCCTTCCGCGCGGTAGCGCCGGCACACCTCTTCCGGGGGCAGCGCGCCGTCTGAACGGTCGGAATGGGTGTGCAGATTGCCGCGCCAGAAGCGGCCGGGGGCAGTAAAGGCGGCAAGGCGCATCGATGGCACTCCGTCAATCAATCTTGGCAGATCAGTCCCCGATCTTGCCGCAAGCCGTCTTGCCCATGCTGCCCTGATCGCGACGCGAAAGTCCGACGCGCGACATCCGTGGCGGCCTTACAGCCATTTTCGCCATTTGAAATAGGCCCAAGTCCCGATCGCCGAGGCCAGCATCACCCCGATCGCCGCCGGATAGCCCCAGCTTTGCTCGAGTTCGGGCATATTCTTGAAATTCATTCCATAGATCGAGGCGATCAGCGTCGGCGGCAGAAACAGCGCCGACACCACCGAAATGATCCGGACTGTCGCATTCTGTGCCAGATCGATCATCCCCAGCGTGGCATCCGAGGCTTGGGACAGGCGCTGCGCCAGAAAATCGGTATGCACCTCCAGCGATTGCAGATCGCGCAGCAGGCTGGTCGCCAATTTGCCATGGCCCCGCATCATCGGCAGAGGCTGCGCATAGCCGATGGCGCGACCAAGCGTCAGCAGCGCCAGCCGCAACTTGGACAGAAACTCGCCCTCGCGGCCAAGCTTCTGCAAACCCAGTTGCAGCATGTCAGGGCTGCGCCCGGCGTCCTCGGGGCCATAAATCGCGCCGGTGACCGCATCCAGACCGCGCCCGACCTCCTCCAGATGGTCGGCCAGCCGGGCGATGATTTCCTCTGTCAGCCCAAGAAACACTGTCGCGGCAGAGTCACAGCCCGCCGTGGTGTGATCGGCCTTGGCGGCAAAGGTTTCAAACGGGCGCGGGCTGTGAAAGCGCACCGTCACCAGCCGCGCGGGCGTCAGCATGAAGCTGAGCGGTGCCGAAACTCTGCGCCCATCGGCGCTCTGGCCCGGCACCATGATCGTCATCACATGCACATCACCATCATGATAGAGCCGGTTCGACAGCTCGATCTCGTCCATATCGGCCTGACTGGGCAGGTCGAAACCCAGGCTGGCAAGCTGCGCGACCTCGTCGGGCGTGGGCGCCAGCAGGTCAATCCACAGCGCCTGTTCCAGCATCTCGGTCGCGACCAGCTTGCCCTGCCGGTTCTGATAGGCCTTCAGCATCGGATCTGCCTTTTGCATGGATGCCCGCTCGCCTCGGGACATGGGGTTCTGACTATCCGCCTTGAGGCTGCGACAAAAGCCCCAAGCGCTTGCCCATCGCCGCTGCATGACGCAGAAGGGGAAAAGCCGCAGACCTGACGCATGATGAAGGGGCCGAGCATGACCGAACCCGTGAAGATCCCCGATGCCGCACATGCGCGCGCCTTTCGCGATGCGCTTGGGTCCTTTACCACCGGGGTCACGCTGGTGACGACGACGACGCCCGAGGGCCCGCTTGGCTTTGTCGCCAACAGCTTTGCCTCGGTCTCGCTGGAGCCACCGCTGGTCCTGTGGTCACCCGCCCGCGCCTCGGCGCGCTTTGCGCCTTTCCGTGATGCGGCCCATTACGCCATCCACATCCTTGCGCTGGAACAGTTCGACCTGATCGACCGCTTCCGGCGTGGCGGCGCAGGCTTCGCGGGCCTGGAACATGCGGTCAACCCCGAAGGCGTGCCGGTGCTGGATACGGCCCTCGCGCGGTTTGAATGCCGTCAGAGCGCGGCCCATGACGGCGGGGATCATCTGATCATCGTGGGGGCGGTGCTGCGCTTTTGCGAACGCGACGGCGCGCCCCTGGTGTTCAACCGGGGGGCCTATGGCGGCTTCGCCCATGCCGGGTAAACCCTCGGGCAAGCTGAGGGCGCGGCACGACTGAGCGCGCCCCGCGATTCAGCCCGGATGCCCGATCAGACAGCAGCGGCTGGGGCCATCTTCAAGACGCTGGCGCGGGACGGACGGCTGAGGATCCTCCGCCCTCTGTATTCGGAAAAGAAATCGGTCGGCGCGCTGACGGCACCGCAGTCCGCGCGGCGGGTGACGGTCAGCCGGCAATGGGCCGGACTTGGCCGCGCAGGGCTGGCCGGCTGCTGCCGCGATGGCAAGGCGATCTGCTATACGGTTCAGGGCCAAAGGTCGCCCAGGCGATTGCCCCGATCTGCGATCTGTTCTGCGAAAACACATTCCGCCAAAGCACCTGAAGGCGGGGCCTGCAAGGGGGACGACGCATCGCCCCCCCTTGCCGCCCGAGGCCCGCCCCCGTGGGCCTTGGATGCCTAGTGGATGGGATCCCCCCAGCCAAAGGCCACGCGCAGCCCTTCGGCCGACCAGCCGTTGAAGGTGATCGAGCCTGCGCCATCGACCAGATCGACCCGCGCCTGCCCCTCGACACCGCTGAAATCCAGCCCGTTCTGCTGCATATATTGCGCAAGGCCGGTCACGGTATTGCCGATGGTGATGGTCACCGCCTCGCCTGCCTCGAAATCGGCGATCACCGCATGGGCGCCCTTGCCCGCGCGCGGAGTCCAGAAATCAAAGGCATCAATGCCGCTGCCGCCGGTCAGCGTGCTGTCGCCGCCATCCAGCATCCGAGTTTGCAATCCGTCATTGCCCTCACCGCCGTAAAGCAGCGCGGTCTGCGCGCCACCGTAAAGCATGTCATTGCCCTGATCGCCAAAGATCGTGTCGAAATGGGCGTGACCATAGATCGTGTCATTGCCCTCGCCCCCGATCAGCAGGTCGGCGCCATCATTGCCGCCGATGCTGTCATGGCCACGCCCGCCAAGGATGGTGTCATTGCCGGTGCCGCCCGACAGCAGGTCATTGCCATCCGCACCATCCAGCAGGTCATGGCCCGCGCCGGACAGGAAGCGGTCATTGCCCTGATCGCCGACCAGCGTGTCATTGCCGCCCAGACCGTAATGGACATAGATCTGCTCGGCCGTCAGCCCCTCAAAGCCCACCACATCGCCACTGGCCAGCGTCAGGAACAGCCGCCCCGCCAACGTGGAGATATAGGCCCCCGCGCCGATCACCGCCCGCCCATCCATACCATCGACGGTAAAGCTGTCGCGGGTGATGTCGAAATCGCCGATCACGGTTTCCGACAGCGGCACATTGCCCACCAGTTGCAGGTTGAACTGGTCACTGCCCTCGCCGCCGAACAGCAGCTTGTTGCCGCCATCGCTGAGCCGGGCATTGAGAATGTCATTGCCCGCACCGCCCATCAGCGTGCTGTCGCCGCTGCCGCTTTGCAGCAGATCATGGCCAAGGCCGCCGAACAGCATGTCGCGCCCGTCGCCGCCATAAAGACGGTCATCGCCCGCGCCGCCGATCAGCGTATCATTGCCGCCGCTGCCAAAGATCTGGTCATGGCCATCACCGCCATCGATATAGTCGGAGCCGCCAAGCGCATTGATGATGTCATTGCCGGCACCGCCATAAATCAGATCGGCAAGGGTGCTGCCATTGAGGGTATCGGCGAGGTCAGAGCCGATCAGCGTCACATTGAAGGGCCCGACCGGGACGGGCTGAATGGGGGGGATAATGGGCATTGGTTACTCCAGATAACGTCAAAACATGCAAAGCCAGACTGCCCATGCCTTGCCTGGGGCTCTGCGGCCCCTGAACACCAAGGCAACCTATCGATGCCTCGCGCGATTCGCCACGAAATCGCAGCAAATGTGGCGAAACAAGGGCATCGAGAAGTGGAAACAATGTCCATTTCGCCGCAGGGGTCCAACCCCCAGGGGCGCCGCGCGGCAAGGCATGAACATGCGGGTTTAAACCAAAGTTTGTGGGCGGGATCTTGCCCATAAACCTTTCGCCCCTTTCACCCGGTCACGGGTTTTGCCAAAGACTTGCACCGAACCTACGCATTTTCCGTGCGTTTCAACCCTGAGACGAACTGTGCAGTATTAGGAGACCGACATGCCCGACGTTCCTGGCAATCTGAGCACAACCTACACGATCGCGACCACCGGGTTGGTGAACATCCTAAACGACCCGACGAAACCGCCGGTCGATTACGCATCGCTGGAGGTCAATGGCGACGTCGATTACTATCGGATCACGCTGCGCGCGGGCTATTCCTATGATTTTCTGGTGAATGGTCTGGAAGGTTCAGCCGCCGATATCCAGATGCAGCTGCTGACCTCAACCAATTCCTCGATCAGCGGACTTGGTTGGGTCAATCATGGCTCGCGCTTCTCGTTCGTATCGGCAACAAGCACCACCTTCTACCTCGCGGTGCAGGATGACTATACAGGCGACAGTGGCAATCCGCAGGCCGGGGCAGAGGGCGCCTATGCGATCACCATCCGCGGTGGCGATGATGTGATGAACACAACCGCAACCACCGCAGTTATCGCGGGCAGCGGAAACACGATCCACACGCTTGGCCAGTCCAACGACGTCGACTACTTCAAGGTCAATCTTAAAGCGGGCCTGACCTATGACTTCACGCTGATAGCGGCTGAAGCAGATGCCGATATGCAAATTGCCATCATGAATGCGCAGAATGCACGGCTGACCTATGCGAGCGAGGGCGGAACGGTCTCGATCACGCCCGCCACCAGCGGTCAATATTACATCCGCATCAGCGATGACTATACCTATGACCGCGCAGCCGAAGGCCAATACACCATCACCGCGCGCATGGGCGACACGATTCAGGGCAATGCCTCGACCACCGCGGTTATCAATGGCACCGGGGTGATCGCCTCGGATCTGGCGCAATCCAACGATTCCGACTGGTTCAAGGTCAATCTGGTGGCCGGGCGCAGCTATGGCTTTGGCCTTGGTGGCGACGGGTCGTTGAATTCGCTGGATGATGGCCGGATCGAGATCCGCACCAAGGCCGGGGCACTGGTCAGCTATGCCGAGGAAAACGGCGTGGCAACGATCAATCCGACTGCCAGCGACCAGTATTTCATCATCGTGAAGGATGATTACAGCTACGACAACAGCGGTGAGGGCAATTACCGCATCACCGCGATGATGAACGACACCATCGTCAACAACACCGCGACCACGGCCACGCTTGGGCACAATGCCTCGGTGGTGTCGAATATCGATGCGCCCAAGGACACCGACTGGTTCAAGACTGCGCTGAGCGCGGGCCTGACCTATGGCTTCAAGATCGCGGGCAATGGCGGCAATGGCGTCTCTGACCCGGATGTCTATTTGCGCGACACCAATGGCAGCACGATCCTTGTCTATGGCGACAACTACTCCGACAGCACCTCGACCATCAGCTATACCGCAACGCGGGGCGGCACCTATTTCGTGCAGGCCGGCAATATCAATGAAAGCGATGTGGGCAGCTATCGCCTGACCTCGATCGCGACCGATACCGTGCGCAATGATGTGGCGACCGGCGCAAATATCGTCGATGGCGAGAAACGTCTGGGCAAGATCGATGTCGCGGGCGATGCCGACTGGTACAAGGTCAAGCTGGTCGAAGGCCGCGAGTATACCATCAAACTCAGCGGCAACACCGCCAATCCCAAGCTCGCCGCGTCAATGCTGGGGCTCTATGATGATGATGGCGCGCGGATCACCTATGCCTATGGGTCGGGGTCCAGCGCGGCCGTCATCACCTTCACGGCAACCGCGACCGGCACCTATTTCCTTGGCGCTGCGGGCTATGGTTCGGCCAGCGGCAATTTCGCGCTGACGCTTGGGTCGAACGCCACCAAATTTGTCGGCAACAATGCCGCCAATGATCTGACCGGCAATTCCCGCGCCAATCTGCTGCAAGGCAATGGCGGCAATGACAAGCTCTATGGTCAGGGCGGCAATGACACGTTGCAGGGCGGCAAGGGCAATGACTGGCTCCATGGCGGCGCGGGCAAGGACAAACTTCTGGGTGGCGATGGCAAGGATGTGCTGAACGGCAATGCCGGGAATGACATCCTGACCGGCGGCAAGGGCAACGATCACTTCATCTTCAACCGCAATGGCGACCGCGATGTGATCACCGACTTCCAGGACAATGTCGACACGATCCATCTGGTCGGTCTGGGCGTGAAGACGGTGAGCCAGGCCTTGGCCAAGGCGAAACAGGTCGGCAGCGATGTGGTCTTCGACTTCGGCAAGGGCGACACCCTGCGCATCGAGGATGTGACGAAGAACCAACTGAAGAACGATCTCGCCTTCGACATGGTCATCGGCTGACGGAACAGAGGGGGCGGTGGCAACGCTGCCGCCCCCCAAATAAGCGACGGGGCCCGTATCCAGATCGGAACGGGCCCCGTTTTCATGTCGAAAGCTATGCCGCTTGCGGCCTTACTCCATGCCAAGCGCCTGCTTATACAGCTCCAGGATCGCCTCTTCCTCGGCAATGTCATCGGCCTTGCGCTTGCGCAGTGCGATGATCTTTTTCATCACCTTGGTGTCATAGCCCCGGCCCTTTGCCTCGGCCATCACCTCTTTCTGCTGTTCGGTGATATCCTTTTTCTCGGCTTCCAGTTGCTCATACCGCTCGATGAACTGGCGCAGCTCGTCGGCGGTGACGTTATAGGGATCGTCGCTCATTCTTGCCTCATTTCCTTGTTGCGCATTTCTACCGTCCGCACCGGGCCGCGGCAAGCCGGGAGGAGACAGGCCAGGATGGCGTCAGAGGATCTGCGCCATCTCCTGGGCTGCCAGCCGACCGGCGCGCGGGCGCACCTTTTCCGGGTCGCCATAGCCAAGGTTCACCAGCATCAGCGCCTCGCGCATCCCATCGGGTGCAAAGACCCGCGCCGCGCCGGCCTTGTCAAATCCGCCCATCGGCCCGCAATCCAGGCCAAGCGCCCGCGCCGCCAGAATGAAATAGCCCGCCTGCAAGGTCGCATTCATCCGCGCCCAGGCGCGCGCACCGTCCAGATTGTCGGCAAAGCCGCCGGTCGGATCTTTCATATGCGGGGCAAGGCGCGGATAATGCTGCCAAAATTGCGCATCAGCCCAAAGGATGGCCGTCGCGGGTGCGGCCAGCGTCTTGTCGCGATTGCCCGCCGCCAGCAGCGGCCCAAGCTGCGCCTTGGCCTCGGCCGAGCGGATGAAGCTCACGCGCAGGGGCTGCGAATTATTGGCGGTCGGTGCCATCTTCGCCAGATCAAGGATCTGCATCAGCAGTGCGTCAGACACCGGGCGGTCCAGAAAGCCGTTATGGGTATGGGCCGCGCGGAACATGAGGTCCAGCCCTGCATCCGGCATGACCGCCATGGCCGCCTTTGCCGCCGCAATTTCCGTCATCACTGCTTCATCCGCCATCGGCGCATCCCCTTCCCGTCTCGGTGGCCCGCCATTGCGGCTTGCCAGCACCCGCATCGTCAGTTAGGCCGTTCAGGCCGGGCGAAAGCCTGCACGAAAATCCGCCGAAGACAAGCGCGCGCAGAAGCGCAGGGCAAGCCCGAACCGCGCGGATTTAGATCAAGGGACAGGATCTTTCCAAAAAGGGGAATGCGCATGGACTGGCTGGTGGTGATCGGTGCCATTGTGTCGCTGGCAGGGATTGCCGGGCTGATCTGGTGCGTGCTGATGGCGCTGAATGCCCGCAAAAGCGCCCATGACGAAGACGAGATGCGGGTGCGCCTGCAACGCGTCGTGCTGTTGAACATGTCGGCGCTTGGCGTCTCGGCGCTTGGGTTGATGATCGTGGTCACCGGCATCGTGCTGAAGTGATCCGGCCCCGATCGCGATGATCGGGCACCGGCCATAGGCCCTTGCCGCAGGTCTTCTGGCGCGCCCCTGCCAGTTCACCCCAGCGACGCAAAGCGATCACCGCGCCCGGCCAGTTCTGCCAGCAGCGGCGCGATGCCCCAGATCTCGGGGGCCTCCGGCCCCCAGGCTTCCAGATCGCGGCGCAGGATCATCAATCCGCGCCGGTCGGCCCAGAACAGCGGCCCGCCCTGCCAGCGCGGAAAACCCTGCCCTGCAACCAGCGCGAAATCAATCTCGGCTGCTTCGGCAACCAGACCCTGCCCCAGCAGCCGCGCCGCCTCATTGGCCATCGCGCCCAACACGCGTGTCTCGATCCGGCGCGCGGTGGCAGGCCCCGGGCGCGCGGCGGGCTGTTTCGATGGCTCCGCAAGCTGTGGCACCAGGCCGGGCAGACCGAAATCGGCCAAGGTCAGCGCAAGATCCGCCGCGGCCTCGCCTTGCGCCAGCATATGCGCAACCGCCGCGCGCCCAGCAGCCATCACCCGGCCCGGCACGCCGCCGGGCATGGCAGAGCGCAACACGGCCAGGCCCAGAAGCCGCGCCAGGGCCTGCCCCTGCAAGACCTGCGCCGCCGCTGTGACCGGGGTCACCACCAGCTCCACCAGCCGGGCCCCCGCCGGACGGAAGCCCAGAATATCCGCGCCACGTCCCTGCGGCTGCACCCCGCCCCGCCCGATCATCGCAAGAAGCGTGCCCGGCAGCGTCGCCTCCATCGCCTCGGGCATCAGATCCACATCGGCGATCAGCACCGCCTGACATTCCGCAAGGCCCGCCGCCGACAGAGCCGTGCCAAGGCGCGCCCAATCCAGATCGCGCTGCGCTGCGGTCATCCGGCCTTCGGCAATCGCACGCTCCTGCATGGCGGCGACCTTTTCCAAGGCCTGCACCAGCTGCGGGCGTCGGGGATCGACCAAGGCCACCTCGCAGCCCGCCTGCAGCAAAGGCAGCGCAAGATCGGCGGCGGCGGCCCCCAGAATGCCCACCCGCCGCAAGTCGACAAGCTCCGGGCGCGGGCGCAGACGGGTTTCGGCAAAGCGTGTGGCGCGGCGCTCGGCGTGAAGCGCGTGCCGCAATCCCGCCGCCTCGGCCGAGGCCGCCATATCCTCGCAGGCCGCAGCCTCATAGCTCAGCCCCGCCGCGAAGGGCAGCAGATGCGCCGCCTCGATGCAATCGACGATGCGGGCCGGGGCGGGCAGGCGCGCGCCGCCGCGCCCCGTTTGCGTCTTCAGGCGGCTGCGGGCGCTGTTGACGGCCTTCTGAAAGGTCGCAGGGTCGCGCATCCCGTCGCGGCGTTCCGAGGTTGCAAGCCCGGGCACCTCGACCAACTGGCGCGCAAGGTCAATGGCCGCGACGTCAAGCCCATCTTCCACCACCCGGTCCAGAAGACCAAGCGCCAAGGCCTCGGCCGCAGCGACAGGCTGTCCGGTCAGTGCAAGCCGAAGGCTCTGTTCCGCCCCGATCAGGCGCGGCAGGCGCTGCGTCACCCCGGCTGCGGGCACCAGGCCAAGCGTCACTTCGGGCAGGCCAAACGTCGCCTCGGCCTGCGCCACGCGCCCCCGCGCCGCAAGCGCCAAGGCGATCCCCCCCGATGTCACGGCCCCATGCAGCGCCACCACCACAGGCTTTGGCGCAGCCTCGACCAGATCGCAAAGCACCGACAGATCGGCCGCATCAGCCATGTCAAAGGCGGCTAGATCGCTGCCGGGGAACCCTGCCCCATGCGCGGCAAGCACGATCCCGGCCACGCCCGCATCCGCAACGGCCTCGGTGATGGCTTGGGTCAGGGACTGACGCAGCGGGCGGTCCAGGGCATTGACCGGCGGCGCATCGACCCGGAGCACGGCAATCGCGCCGGCGTCATGGCGCATGACCAGCCCTGCGCCGGTCTGTGATGCGCTGGTCTGTGATGCGCCGGCAAGCCTTGCCTCGGTCAGTTCGGCCGCGGTCAGTCCTGCCTCGGTCAGTTCTGGCCCGTTCAGTTCTGGCCCGGTGTCGACACCCATTCTGCCACCCTCACTGTTTTCCACAATAAGAGCGTATTTGCAGCCGTTTGCAATCCCGCCAGGGTCTTGTGGCCCGGCATGGGCGGGAATTCGACCGGATCGGCCCGACGCCCGCGATGGACATCAAAGCTGGTCTCAGACTGGCATATTGTCGAAGCCCGCCTCGACCGCAGCCTCGACCTCGCGGCGGATGTGGTGACCGGGGCGGCGCGCGGGCGGTTTGGCCGCGTGCATCAAGGCAGCCGGCATCGCCTTGGCGGGCAGGATGCCCATCAAGGCCTGCATCTCGGCCAGAAGGGCGATCAGGGCGCGGTCGGTGGTCAAGGCGGGGGTTGGCATCTCTGTCTCCTGTCTTGGCGTTCGGCCAGTTCTGCAACAGATCGCGGTCGGTCACCTTGACGCAGGTCAAGAACGGCCCAAGCGGCTTTCGAAGCCTTGCGATCTGGCGGCACGACCCTGTATCGTGCAGACGAACACCGCGGGCGCCTTGCCCGACCGCAGCTCTGGCCAACCGGAGATCCCGATGCCCCTTTCGCCTGTCATCCAGCCATTTTTCGATCAGGCCACCAATACCCTGACCTATGTGGTGCGCGATCCCACCAGCCCGGCCTGCGCCGTGATCGACAGCGTGCTGGATTTCGACTATGCCTCCGGGCGGACAGATACGCGCTCGGCCGATGCGGTGATTGAATTCATCCAGACCGAAGGCCTTGATCTGCAATGGATTCTGGAAACCCATGTCCATGCCGATCACCTGTCCGCCGCGCCCTGGATCCAGGAAAGGCTGGGCGGACGGATCGGCATTGGCGACCGCATCACCCAGGTGCAGGAAACCTTCGGCAAGATCTTCAACGAGGGCACGCGCTTTCAGCGCGACGGCTCGCAATTCGATCAATTGTTCCGCGAAGGCGACAGCTTTCGCATCGGCGCGCTGGAGGGGCGGGTGCTGCACACGCCCGGCCACACCCCCGCCTGTCTGACCTATGTCATCGGCGATGCGGGCTTTGTCGGCGATACGCTGTTCATGCCCGATTTCGGCACGGCGCGCTGTGATTTCCCCGGCGGATCGGCGGCGGTGATGTATGACTCGGTGCAGAAAATCCTGAGTTTGCCGGACGAGACCCGGATCTTTGTCGGCCATGATTACAAGGCACCGGGGCGCGATGCCTATGCCTGGGAAACCACGGTAGGTGCCCAGAAGGCGTTGAACATCCATGTCGGATCCGGCCGCAGCCGTGCGGAGTTCATCGCGATGCGCGAGGCGCGCGATGCCACCCTTGCCATGCCGCGCCTCATCATTCCGTCGCTGCAGGTGAATATGCGGGCGGGCCAGATGCCAGAGCCCGATGACAATGGCGTGACCTATCTGAAAGTGCCGGTAAACGGCTTGTAAGGCGCGCCAAGGCGGCAAAGACGGTGGCGGATCGGGGGCTTTGGCCTTCCTTCCGGCGGTGCGGCTGGCTATGCTGGCCCCGATGTCCCCCGCCGCCGGCCTGCCCGGCGGCCCGCCTGAAGGTAGAATTGCATGGAAATCCGTGCCCTGACCCCGACCTATGCCGTTTCGCCGCAGATCGCCCTGGACGATCTGGCTGCCATCAAGGCGGCGGGCTATGTGACCTTGATCGACAACCGCCCCGATGCTGAGATCCCGCCGCATCTGCACACCGATCCGATGCGGGCCGCAGCAGAGGCCGCTGGCCTGCGCTTTATTGCCAATCCGGTGATCGGCGGCGCGATCACCGAGGCCAATGTCGCAGCACAGCGCGATGCCATTGCCGGCAGCGACGGCCCGGTCTTTGCCTATTGCGCCAGCGGCAATCGGTCTTCGGTGGTCTGGGCATTGGCCCATGCCGGCACCGCCCCGGCGGATGAGCTGATCGCGATCCCTGCCCGTTTCGGCTATGATCTGGAATGGCTGCGCCCGGCCTTGACGGCCTGAGCCCTTGAGCATCGCGCCATCGGGCGCGCCATCGGGAGAAAAGATCATCCGGTGGCCGCCAGATGCAGAACCGGCTTGCCCTCGGCCTGGACTGGCATGGGGGCGGCTGCGGGGGCTGCGCTCGCCTCCGCGCCAGGCGATGCTTCGGTGCCGATCTGGCTAAGGCGCACAGCGCGCATCCCGCGTGCCTGCCCCAGACGGCCCGTGGCACAGATCTGCCCATCCTGCCCCGCAAGGTCGATCCGGTCCAGCGCGGCCTGCGGCAGCGGCAGCAAATCCCCGGGCTTCATGTGCAAAATGGCCGCCAGTGGCAGGCTGACCCGCGTCAATACTGCCTGCACCACCGCCTCGGTCTCCAGCACCCTGGCCCGCAGCGCATCCGAAAAGCACGGCCCCTGCGCCGCCGGGATGCCGCCAGAATGCGAGGGCCTTTCCGGCCGCTGCGGCCGCCGGCCGCGCCCGGTGGCGGGCAGCGCCAGCATCAGCTGGCCTGGTTTCACGCCGTTGAAATCGATCTGCAGCAACAGCACGCGAAACACTGTATCCTCCAGCAAAAGGCCAAGCGCGCGCGCCTCGTCCAGATGGCTGGCATAGCGGAAACCATCGGTCCAGATCAGGTCATCATCGGACAGCAGTTCCGCTTCCAGCCCCGATAACAGGCCATCGATCCAATCGGCGACCATGGCCGCATCGGTGCGGGTGGGGCGGCGCAACAACAGCGGCTGCGCGCTGACGCGGCCCAGGGTCTGCGCCTCGATCAATCCGGCAAGCAGATCGGGCGACAGGACCATGACGCCGCCCGCCTCTGCCGGGCCATCCAGCACCGCGATCAGCGCGCGTTCAGGCACCTGGTCCAACACCTCGCCCAGTGAATAGCGCAGGCTGCGCAACGAAAGGCAGCGGATCGCCTGCCCGAACAGATCCTGCGTCAGCCGCGCCAGAACCAGCGGCAAGGCCCGCTCCGCCCCGCTTTGGGACGCCGCCGCCTGCATCTGCGCCGCAGCCGTCAATCTTTGCCTGATGAGCCCCTGTTTCAATCCGCTCTCCACCAGCCGAGGGACGCCCGGGCTTCTGCCCGGCCTGGCATCCAGATTGGTGGCGAAGGGTTTACAAAGGGTTACGCCCCATCCGCGAAGGGATGTTTTTCCAGCCGCAAGGGCAGCGTCACACGAAACGCCGCGCCACCTTGCGCGGGCAGATAGGCGATGGCACCACCGAGATTGGCCATGATCTCGCGGCAGATCGCCAGGCCAAGCCCCGCCCCGCCCGCGCGGTTCTGATCGGTCAGGCGGGTAAACTTCTCAAAGACAATATGTTGTTTTTCCTTGGCAATTCCCGATCCATTGTCGATGAAATCGACAATCACCCGCGCGCCGCGCTGCTTGACATTGATGCGCAGTTCCGGCCGCAGGGCATCGCAATATTTGCGGCTGTTGGAGATCAGGTTGATGAAGACCTGCGCCAGCCGGTCGGGATCGGTGCGCAAAAACAGCGCCTCGGAGGGCAGGTCGCGCCAGACCACGAAGATGCGGTCGGGCCGGATCTGGCCTGCGGCGCGCAACCCCTTGTCGATCAGCTCGTTCAGGCTGGCAAGGCGCAGGTCCAGCTGAACGGTGCCGTTTTCCAGCACGCTCAGATCCAGCAGATCATCCAGCAACCGGGTCAGCCGGATCGCCTCATCATGGATGATGCGGGCCTGCGCCGCCGCCATCTCAGGCGGCACATCGCCCTCCATCAATATCTCAGAGAATGCCCGGATCGAGGTCATGGGCGTGCGCAGCTCATGGCTGATCTGGCTGAGGAAGGCATCTTTCTGGATCGATAATTGCATCAGCTTTTCATTGGCTTCGCGCAATTGCCGCGCCGTGCGCTCCATCTCGGCACGCTGGCTTTCAAGCGTGCTGGAATATTCCATGATCTGCGCGGTCTCATCGGCCACGCGGATCAGGTCGGCCACGGTGACCCGGCTGCGCCCGGCCAATTCGGCGATCATCGCGTGCGCCGCAGCGGCCCCGACCGAGCCCGCCAGCTTGCGCTCCAGCTCCTCCAGAAAATCGGGGGTGGGGTCGGGCAGATAGCCTGCCTTGCCCTGCCCCTGCGCCGAGGTTTCAAAGAAACCAAGTGCCGCCTCGTCGCCCAGGATGCGTTGCGCGAGGATCAGCAGTTCCTCGGTTTCCACCTGTTCCAGATCGCGGCTTTCCCAGGCGCGGGGGCCGGCGCGTTCGGTGTCGAAGACATTGACAAAGGCCAGGCCTTGCGCGCGTTCCACCGGCGCGGGAAAAGTGAACAGCGAAACCAGCGTGAAGGCGGCGGTGTTGAGCGTCAAGCTCCAGAAGATCGAATGGATCAGCGGATCAAAGCGGCTGACGCCAAACAGCGCCTGTGGCCGCAGCCATGACAGGCCAAAGGGCCCATGGCTGAACAGATCGGCCGGCAGCACACCGCCTGAGGCGAAGCTGGGCAGGAACAATGTATAGGCCCAGACGGCGGTGCCAAGGCACAGCCCTGCCGCAGCCCCCAGCCGGGTTGCACCGCGCCAGAAGATCGCGCCCAGCATCGGCGGCAGCATCTGCGCCACGCCGACAAAGGAAATCAGGCCGATAGCCGCAAGGGCCTCTGACCCGCCTGACAGCGTGAAGTAAAGATAGCCAAGGCCCAGAACCCCCGCGATGGAAAAGCGCCGCGCGTTCAGCACAAGGCGGCGCACATCCCCCGTCACCTCACGCGTGGGCCTGAGGCTGAGCCAGAGCGGCATCACCACATGGTTAGAAACCATGGTGGCCAGCGCGATGGAAGCCACGATGACCATCGATGTGGCCGAGGAGAACCCGCCAAGAAAGGCCAGCATGGCAAGCCCGCCCTGGCCCTGGCTCAATGGCACGGTCAGGACGTAAAGATCCGGGTTCGCGCTTTCGGGCAGGATCTGCATCCCGATCACCGCAATCGGCACCACAAAGACGCTCATCGCCGCCAGATAAAGCGGGAAGGCCCAGCTGGCGGTGGCCAGATTGCGCTCGTCGCCGCATTCCACCACGATGACCTGAAACATGCGCGGCAAGGTGATGACCGCGGCCGCCGACAGCGCGATCACCCCGGCCCAGCGGGACGGCACCAGATCCCATTCCGCGATGCGCGAGGCATTGATGCGCGCGGCCACATCGCCGGGGCCGTCCGCCACGAACCAGATCACGAAGACGCCGACCGCAATCAGCGCCACCAGCTTCACCACCGCCTCGACTGCGATGGCGATGACGACGCCGGTATGCTGTTCATTGGCATCCAGATTGCGGGTGCCGAACAGGATGGTGAAAAGCGCAAGCCCCCCCGCCACCCAAAGCGCCGTCGCATTGGTATCGGGCAGCGTCCAGCCAAAGCTGCCCGCCTCGGCAAAGACCGCGAAACTGAGCGTCACCGATTGCAGTTGCAGCGCAATATAGGGGGTGGCAGCCGCCACGCTGATCAGCGTGACGATGACGCCCAGAAGGCTCGATTTGCCATAACGGCTTGAAATCATGTCGGCGATGGAGGTCACGCGCTGCTGGCGCCCGATCCGCACCAGCTTGCGCAGGATCCACCACCAGCCGACAAAGACCAGCGTCGGACCAAGATAGATGGTCAGAAATTCCAGCCCCGACCGTGCGGCGTAACCGACCGCGCCGTAAAACGTCCAGGCGGTGCAATAGATCGACAGCGACAGGGTATAGACCAGCGGCGATCCAAGCCAGCGCCGCCCGCCGCGCCGCGCCCGGCGGTCGGCCAGAAAGGCCACCAGAAACAGGAAGGCCACATAGGTCAGGCAGACCGGGACCAGCAGGTTGATCGGCATCAGGCGGCCCCCCGCATGTCAGGGCTGCTCCGGCGGGGGGGCATCCTCGCGCCCGGCGGGGGCCTCGGCCTCTTCGCCGGTGCCAAGACCGCGCGACAGGATGGCGGCAAGACCGATCAGCGCGATCCAGATCGCAAAGAGATAGATCCAGTCGCGGGCGGTATCGTTCGGCATCCCCTCGGTCGGGGTCCAGAAGATCGGCAGCAGGAACAGGAAGGCCCCCGCCAGCGGCAGCAGCCTTGCGCCATCGCGCAACCGCCGCAGCCGGTAAGAACGCCGCGCCAGAAAGACCGGCGCCTGGCGTTTCACGCCTCCCCCGCAAGGGCGCGGGCGGCGGCCACGAATTCGGCGTTGGAGAAGGGTTTTGCCATGAAGAAATCGGCACCCGCACGCTCGGCCGCCTCGCGATCCCGTCCCTGCCCGCGCGCGGTCAGCATCATCACCGGCAGATCGGCGGTGGCGGGGTCAGCGCGCAGCGAGACAAGGATCTCCAGGCCCGACCTGCCGGGCAGCATGGTGTCCAGGATCAAAAGATCGGGGCGCGCATCGCGCAACGCCGCCTCGGCCGTCAAGCCGTCCGCAAGCGCCGTCACCTGCCAGCCATCACGGGTCAGCAGAAAGCGGATCGCTTCGGTGATATTGGGCTCATCCTCGATCAACATGGCATGGCGTGCCAAGGGCGCTCCTCCGATCGCTTTGCGGCCCTTGCCCGCCCGGTGGCATGGCAAAAGCTGCGGCCTTGTCCGGGGACTATCGGCGGTTTGCCGCCGCATGTCAAAAGCCGATGCGCAGAAAATGGGCAGCGCCTGTCGCAGCCATGGCGCAGGTCGCGCTCGCGTTGCCCTGTCGGGAACGCATGTTACCGGCCTCGCCCACCTGCGCGGCAGATCGCCCGTCATCCGGCAGAGGGGCGCGGCGCATCTGGCCAAGCCCTGCGGCCTCTGGCACTCTGCCGAACGGCAGGTCCGTGGTGTCGCCCGGTTCTGCATCCGATTGATTTGCATGAAGTGATCCCCGATGCGTTCCAGCCTGTTCTTCGCCGCAGCCCTGCTTTGCCTTGGCGCGAGTGCCACCGTCGCCCAAAGCGGCCCGCCGCTCAGCGCCGATGAATTTGACGCCTATGCCACCGGCAAGACGCTGACCTATGCCGAAAGCGGCCAGATCTTCGGCACAGAGCAATACCTGACCAATCGTCGTGTCCGCTGGGCCTTTACCGATGATGTCTGCAAGATCGGCCACTGGTATCCGCAGGATGACCTGATCTGCTTCGTCTATGAGGATGAGCGCAATCCGCAATGCTGGGAATTCTGGCGCGAAGGCAATGGCTTGCGGGCGCGTTTCAATGGCGATCCGGCGGGCACGGAACTCAGCGAGGTGCAGCAGACCTCGGCACCAATGCCCTGCTACGGCCCGGATGTGGGGGCATGACGATGCGCGCGCTCACGGTTCTTGCAGCCCTGATCTTGCCCGCGATCCTCGCCACGGGCGTGCAGGCCGATGAGGCCGCGCCGCTGTCGGGCGACGCATTTGATGCGCTGACCCGCGGCACGGTGATGGATCACTATTACGAACATGGCGGGCTCTATGGGGCCGAGGAATATCTGCCGGGCCGTCGGGTGATCTGGCGCGACGGCGAGGGCTGTATGCGCGGCCACTGGACCGAGACCAGCCCCGGCCTGCTGTGTTTCCGCTATGATGGCACCAGCGCGACCTGGTGCTGGAATTATGTGCCGCGCGCCGATGGCGGCCTTGATGCGCTGCTAGACGGTGAAGTCGGCGAGAATCCGATCACACTGCGCCGCGGGCATGGTCCGCTCAGCTGTGACGACGCCCCGAACGCTTAGGAGATTTGGCCGGGCGGGCGGTGCAGGATCGAAAGATTGGCGGTGACGACCAGATCTTCACAATGGACGCCCTGGGCAAACGAAGCTCCGGCAACATGAAACACCGGGAGACGAAGCGCCGGACAATGCCTCAGAACAGCGAGCCCTGCCCGCCGCCCTCACCGCCTTCTTCGCGGCGGGCCGGACGGCGCGCGGTGGACTTGGCAGGGGCCTGCGCCGCGATGGTTGCCGCGCCCACCTCGCCATCAGGACGCACCGACAGGCGACCGTCGCGGAACTGGATCTCCAGCAGCGGGGCAGCTGCAGCCATCGCGGCCTCGGTCACCACCTGACCGCCGGCGCGGACCACCGCATAACCGCGCGCGATGGTCTGCTCATAGCCAAGGGTCTGATGCATCCGCGCCTGTGCCTCCAGCCGCTCGCCCAGACGGGCGATCATCCGGGCCTGCGCGGCCTCAAGCCGGGTTGCGACCTGCGCAAGCGCGGCGCGATTGCGCGCCAGATCGGCATCGGCCCCCGAAAGCAGCCGCGTCAGCGCCGGATTCAGCCGCGCGGCCAGGCCCGCCAGCTGATCGCGCCGCCGCTCCGCCCGCCGGGCCGCAGCCGCCTCCAGCCGCCCCGCCAGCCCCTCAACCCGCAAACCCGCCCGTCCGGTCAGCGCCAGAAGCGCGCCCGGCTGCAACCGCCCCGCCCGCGCCTCAAATGCGCTGCGCTTGCGCGCCACCGCCAGACCAAGCGCGCCGCCCAGCCGTTGCAATGCAGTGTCAAACCGCTGCTGCGGCACCGCAATCAGCGCCTCCGGGCGCGGCAGGGCGCGGCCCAGATCGCGCAGCCGTTGGCCGCGCCGCTCGCCCGCCTGGGCCATGGCACGATTCAGCCGGGCGCTGTGGCTGTCCAGCGTGGCCAACAGCTCGCCCCGCACCGGCACCGCCATCTCGGCGGCGGCGGTCGGTGTCGGCGCGCGGCGGTCGGCAGCAAAATCGATCAGGGTTGTGTCAGTCTCGTGCCCCACCGCCGAAATCAGCGGGATCTGACTGGCCGCCGCCGCCCGCACCACGATTTCCTCATTGAAGCCCCACAGGTCTTCCAGACTGCCGCCGCCACGCGCCACGATCAGCAGATCCGGGCGCGGGATTGCCCCGCCCGGCGCGATCGCATTGAAGCCCCGGATTGCTGCCGAGACCTGGGCCGCACAGTCCTGCCCCTGCACCGCCACCGGCCAGATCAGCACATGGCGCGGAAAGCGGTCGCGCAGCCGATGCAGGATGTCGCGGATCACCGCGCCCGAGGGCGAGGTGACAACGCCGATCACGCCCGGCAGATAGGGGATCGGCTGCTTCCTCGCCGGATCGAACAACCCCTCGGCCTGCAGCGCCGCGCGGCGCTTTTCCAGCATCGCCATCAGCGCGCCCGCCCCCGCAGGTGCCACGTCATCGACGATCAGCTGATATTTCGACTGGCCCGGAAAGGTGGTCAGGCGGCCGGTTGCGATGACCTCCATCCCTTCCTCGGGGCGCACCTGCATTCGCGCCACCTGTCCCTTCCAGGAGACGGCAGCGATGACGCTGCGGTCATCCTTCAGATCGAAATAGAGATGCCCCGAGGATGGGCGGCTGACCCGCCCCACTTCGCCGCGCACCCGCACCAGGCCAAACTCGCCCTCGATCACGCGTTTGACCGCGCCGGACAGTTCCGACACGGTGAATTCTGGCTGATTGCCCTGCGGGCCTGGGTCTTCGAACAAATCCATGCCTCTACATGCCAAAGCGCCCGGCGCAGCGCAACCAGGTCAGGCGGCCCGTTCCTATGGCAAGCGTTGCCCGGGGGGCTGTCTGCCCCCCACGGAGCCTATCGGCTCCTCCCCCCGAGGATATTTCAGAACAGATGAATGCGGAAAGAACGTCGCTCATTCATCTGTTCTCAAATATCCTCAGGGGGTGAGGCCCGTCAGGGCCGAGGGGGCGCGAGCGCCCCCCGATCCCGCCGACCACAGGCGCAAACGCCTTGCGCTGCTGGCCCCATCCCCCTAAGAGGCGGGCATCACCGGCAGAGGGAGCAGCGCGCGCATGAATATCCTCATCCTTGGCAGCGGCGGGCGCGAACATGCCCTGGCCTGGGCGGTCAAGCAGAACCCGAAATGCGACCGTCTGATCGTGGCCCCCGGCAATGCCGGGATCGCGGCAATCGCGGAATGCGCCAGCCTCGACATCCTGAACCCCGCCCTTGTGGTGCGGTTCTGCGAGGAAAACACGATTGATTTCGTGATCGTCGGCCCCGAGGCACCGCTGGCCGCCGGGGTCGCGGATGCGACCCGCGCCGCGGGGATCCTGACCTTCGGGCCAAGTGCGGCGGCCGCACAGCTCGAGGCGTCCAAAGGTTTCACCAAGGCAATCTGTGATGCCTGCAATGCGCCGACGGCGGGCTATGCACGGTTTTCCGAGGCCGAGGCCGCGAAGGATTATATCCGCGCCACCGGCGCGCCGCTGGTGGTGAAGGCGGATGGGCTGGCCGCGGGCAAGGGCGTCATCATGGGCATGACGGAAGCCGAGGCACTGGCCGGCATTGACGAGATCTTTGGCGGTGCCTTTGGTTCCGCCGGGGCCGAGGTGGTGATCGAGGAATTCATGGAGGGCGAAGAGGCCAGCTTCTTCATCCTGTCGGATGGGGAAACCGCCCTGCCCATCGGCACCGCGCAGGACCACAAGCGCGTGGGTGATGGCGATACCGGCCCCAATACCGGCGGCATGGGGGCCTATTCCCCCGCCCCGGTCTTGACCGATGCCATCGCGCAGGCGGCGCTGGACGAGATCGTGCTGCCGACCATCCGCGAGATGGCCCGGCGCGGCACGCCCTATGAGGGTGTGCTTTATGCGGGGCTGATGATCAAGGATGGCCGCGCGCGCCTCGTTGAATATAACTGCCGCTTTGGCGACCCGGAATGTCAGGTTCTGATGATGCGGCTGGGCGCGCAGGCACTGGATCTGTTGCAGGCCTGCGCCGAGAAACGTCTGGGCGAGGTCAAGGCCGCCTGGGCCGAGGATCACGCGGTGACCGTGGTGATGGCGGCGCAGGGCTATCCCGGTGCCTATGCCAAGGGCAGCGTGATCCGGGGCCTGGACGGTCTGCCCGAAGACAGCCGCAACATGGTGTTCCATGCCGGCACCGCCGCCCAAGATGGCGCGATCATCGCGACCGGCGGGCGGGTGCTGAACGTCACCGCCCGCGGCGACACGCTGGCCGAGGCCCAGGCCCGTGCCTATGCCATGGTCGATCAGATCGACTGGCCCGAGGGCTTTTGCCGCCGCGATATCGGCTGGCGCGCGCTGTAAGGAACATGGTGCCGAGCTAAGGCAAAAAAAGGGGCCGCGAGGCCCCTTTTTCATCTCCGGTCCGGTTTCGTTTACGGCCCGTTTTCAGGTTGGGCCTGCAACCCGGCCCGCACCGTCATTCTGCCTGCGTGGCCAGCCATCCCATCAGCATCGGGCGCACGCTTTCCACACCCTGGGCCATGGCTTCGAACACCACCTCGCGCGCCTCGTTCAGATCGACCTGTCGCAGCAGCGCCTTCACCGGCCCGATGGAGGCAGGCCGCATCGATAGCGCGCCGATGCCAAGGGTGGCAAAGGTCAGCGCCTCGACCGGGCGACCGGCATCCTCGCCGCAGAAGGACAGCGCCGTGCCACTGTCGCGGCAGCGATCCGCGATCAGCCGCAAAAAGCGCAGGAACGAGGTGTTCAGCGTGTCATAGCGCCGCCGCACGCGCTCATTCTCGCGATCCGCTGCAAAGAAGAACTGCTTCAGATCATTGCCGCCGATCGACACGAAATCGGCCATATCGAAGAACAGCTTGGGCGCATAGGCCAGGCTTGGCGTTTCCAGCATGGCCCCGATCTTCAGATCCTGCGGCACCGGACGGCCAAGCGCCGCCTCACGGTCGCGCTGACGCAGCACCATGTCGCGGGCCGCGACAAACTCGCCCAATTCGGTGATGAAGGGGAACATCACCTGCAAGTCCCGGCCATTGGCCGCCCGCATCAGCGCCTGCGCCTGCATCTGCAACACACCCGGCTTGTCGAGACCCACCCGGATCGCGCGCCAGCCCATGGCGGGGTTCGGCTCGTCCTGCGGCTTCATATAGGGCAGCACCTTGTCGGAACCGATATCAAGGGTGCGGAAGGCAACCGGACGCCCCTTGGCCGCATCCATCACCCTTGCGTAGAGCTTGGCCAGCTCATCGCGTTTGGGCATCTGGTTGCGGATCAGGAATTGCAGCTCGGTGCGGAACAGCCCGACCCCTTCGGCACCCGAGCTTTCGATGGAAGGCAAATCGGCCATCAGGCCTGCATTCATGTTCAGCCGCGTGACCGTGCCGCATTTCGATTGCGCCGGCAGGTTGCGCAAGGACGCATAGCGTTCCTGCGCCTTGGCCTGCATCGCCATCTTGTCGCGGAAGGACCGCACCACCATCTCGTCCGGCCGCAGATGCGCCACGCCCTGATCCCCATCGACCAGCAGGTAATCGCCGTTCAGCGCCTCGGAGATGATGCCCTCGGCATGAATGACCAGCGGGATTGCCAGCGCCCGCGCCACAATCGCCGCATGTGACCCGACCGAACCTTCCTGCAGCACCACGCCGCGCAGCCGCTTGCCATATTCCAGCAGTTCCGCCGGGCCGATATTGCGGGCGACAAGGATCGGATCATCGGGCATCTGTGCCCCGGTATCCTGCCCCTGCCCGGTCAGGATGCGCAACAGGCGGTTCGACAGGTCATCCAGATCATGCAGACGCTCGCGCAGATAGGCGTCTTCAACCTGGCTGAGACGTGCGCGGGCGGCGGATTGTTCTTTCTCCACCGCCGCCTCGGCCGACAGGCCGCGTGCGATGTCTTCCTCCATCCGCTTCAGCCAGCCCCGGCTGTTGGCGAACATCCGATAGGCTTCCAGCACCTGCCGCTGATCTTTGTCGAGCGATTCCGCCACCAGCAGATCATCGATGGAGACGCGCAATTGCCCGACTGCATCGCGAATGCGCTCGATCTCGGTCAGAGGATCATCGGCGACCGGGTTGGTTACCACCACGCGCGGCTCGTGCAGCCAGACATGGCCCTCGGCAGTGCCTTCCTGCGCCACACCGCCCCGGAACATGCGCGGCTGCTTGTGCAGGGCACCCGGGCTTTCGCCCTCGCCCAAGAATGCGCCCAATTCGGTCATCTCGGCCAGAACCATGGCCACGACTTCCAAGGCATAGACATCGTCTTCAAGGAAAAGCCGCTTGGTCTTGGATTGCACGACCAGCACGCCCAGCCGTTCACCAACCCGCTGGATCGGCACGCCAAGAAACGAGGAATAAATCTCCTCGCCCGTTTCCGGCATGTAGCGAAAGCCCTTTTCGGAGGGCGCATCGGCCGTGTTGATCGGCGCGGCAGAGCGCGCCACGCGCCCCACCAGCCCCTCGCCCACCTTCATGCGGGTCTGGTGCACGGCCTCTTTCTTCAGGCCTTCGGTGGCGCAAAGTTCCAGCGTATCGGGATCGCGGAACAGATAGATCGAACAGACCTCTGTATGCATCGAATCGGCGATGAGATGGGTGATACGGTCCAATCGGTCCTGTCCCTTGCCGGGAAGGGCCAGACTGTCGCGCAAACGACGAAGCAGTTTGCGGCTGTCACTCTCGCTGCGTTCGGCCATGATCCTCGATCGCGTTCCTTTCTATGGGCTTATCCGCCTTAAATCACATGCTTGCAGAAAACGGAACGGGCTGCACTGGGAAAGATGCGGCGGCGCGCAGAGCCTTGCCAAAGCCCCCGACGGGCACAGCGTTTGCCTGCTGTTTCAGCATTTCGCAGGGGTTGTGCCTCAGCCCGGCAGGGTCACGATCAGCGGGCCACGCTCGGTCGCGACCACGGTATGCTCATATTGCACCACCGCCGCAGGCGGCGCGCTGTAAAGCGTCCAGCCGTCATCGCCTTCGGTCGCCCATTGGCCACCCGTGGACAGAAACGGCTCCACCGTCAGCACCAACCCCTTGTGGATGCGACGACGCTCGCCGCGCGCGGGCCAGGTCGGGATTTCCTCGGGATATTCGTGCAGGGCGCGGCCCACCCCATGGCTCGCCAGATTGCGGATCAGCGTATAGCCATGTTCCTTGGCAAATTGCCCGATGGCCTTGCCGATATCGGCCAGCGGCGCGCTATCGCGGACCTGATCGATGCCGATCTGCATCGCGCGCCGCCCGTCCCGGCACAGCCGGTCTTGCGACGGGCGCGTGGGTGCCACCCGCCATGTGGCGCCGGTATCGGCGAAATAGCCGTCCTTAGAGGCCGAGACATCAATATTCACCAGATCCCCCGGCGCGATCACCCGATCGCCGGGGATGCCATGGGCGATTTCCTCGTTCACGCTGATGCAGGTCGCGCCGGGAAAGTCATAGGTCGCCTCGGGGGCGGAGACCGCGCCCTCCTGCTCCAGCAAGCGGCGGCCGATCTCGTCCAGTTCGCGCGTGGTCATGCCCGGCTCCAGCGCGCGGGCCATGCCATGCATCGTATTGGCCACAATGCGCCCGATGGCCTGAAGCCCCGCCAGTTCCTCTTCCTGCGTGATGGTCATGGCGGGCCCCTGCCGTGGTTGATCCCCGCCTATATCGGGCAACCCCCGCCACAGGACAAGGCTTTGGGGCAAGGCTCAGGGACACGGCTTTCGCCCGCGCATGAAAAAGCCCCGATGCCGCAGCACCGGGGCCAATTCCAACCGTCTGGTCTTTGCTCTGCCCCGATCTCAGGCCCAAATCGCAGCCCGTATTCGGGCCGGAATCAGCCCGAGCCTCGGACCCGTATTCAGGCCTTGTCGAGATCGAAGGCGTCGTGCAGCGCCTGGACGGCAAGTTCCATATATTTGCGGTCGATCAGCACCGAGATCTTGATCTCGGAGGTCGAGATCACCTTGATGTTCACGCCCTCATTGGCCAGCGCCTTGAACATGGTGGCGGCGACGCCCGCATGGCTGCGCATACCGATGCCCACAACCGAGACCTTGGCCACATCGGTATCGATGATCAGCTCGTCATACTTGATCTCGCCCTTGGCCATGGCATCTTCCATGGCTTTCTTGGCGCGCTCCACCTGATTGATCGGGCAAGAGAAGGTCATGTCGGTGACGGCACCCGGATGGGCCTCGTCATAGTCCTTCTCGCTGATGTTCTGGACGATCATGTCCACGTTCACGCCCGCTTCGGCCAGCGGCCCGAAGATGGCCTGCGCCACGCCGGGGCGATCCTCGATGGTGAAGAGGGTGATCTTCGCTTCATCGCGCGAGAAGGCGACGCCCGAGACGACTTTCGATTCCATGATTTCCTCCTCGTCGCAGACCAGGGTTCCAGAGTTCTCGTCGGTGTCTTCAAAGGAAGACAGCACCCGCAGCCGCACCTTGTAGCGCATGGCGAGTTCGACGGAACGGGTTTGCAGCACTTTTGCGCCCAGGGATGCCAGTTCCAGCATTTCCTCGAAGGCGATCTTGTCCAGCTTGCGCGCCTTGTCCGACACGCGCGGATCGGTGGTATAGACCCCGTCCACATCGGTATAGATGTCGCAGCGTTCGGCCCCAAAGGCCGCCGCAAAGGCCACGGCGGTGGTGTCAGACCCACCCCGACCCAGGGTGGTGATCCGGCCCTCGGGGCTGACGCCCTGGAAGCCTGCGACCACCGCAACCTTGAAGCCTTCCTTGAACTTCGCCTCGATATTGTCTGGCGGGATCGACACGAAGCGCGCGGCCGAATGGGCGGCGGTCGTGTTGATCGGCACTTGCCAGCCCTGCCAGCTGCGGGCGGGCACGCCCATCTCTTGCAGGCGCAGCGCCATGAGACCGGCGGTCACATTCTCGCCGCTGGCCACCACAGCGTCATATTCGCGCGCGTCGTAAAGTTTCGAAGTGCCTTCGACCCAGCCGACCAGCTCATTGGTCTTGCCGGACATGGCGCTGACGATGACGATCACGTCATAGCCGCGCTCGACCTCTTTTTGCACCTTCTTGGCGGCGTTTTCGATCCGCTCAAGATTGGCGACGGAGGTGCCGCCGAATTTCATCACCAGAAGTGGCATTGGCGCCCCCCAGTCAGCCAGTCAAACCGCGTGCTTCCTAGCGAGAGCCGGGGGGGGATGCAAGCGCGCTTTCATATGGATTTCACAACCAACCCGCCGCCCATTCAGAAGCGGAAAGCCTGGCTGCAAAAGGCGTGCCGAAAATTACGGGGCAGCATATGTGACCCTGCGGCAGCCATGGGGATACACGCGAGGGTCGCGGGTCAGCCGGACCCCAGCAGCGGCTTCACGCTGGCGGCTTCGGAAAAGCGGGCGACGACGCGTTCGGCACCGTGCTCCTGCCCCAGCCGCAACAGGCGAAAGCGGATGCGCGCCAGCTCGCGGTAGTGACGCAGGAAGGCTGCGTTCAGCGCAGCCCCCGACAGCGCGCCAAGCACCGGCACCGCCTGCGCCGCCAGTTTCTGCCCCATGGTGGCCGCGATCTTGGGGGCAAGCGTCGCCACCAGCTTGTTCAGCGCGGTCCCCGTCACCGTGATACGCGCCCCGATAAAGGCCGTGTTCACCCCATCATCGCCGCCCAAGGGCGTGCCAGAGGCAAAACAGCGCAGGATTTCGGCCTTGATGGCCGGATCATCGGGATCAAAGCCCTCGGCCTCGGCGACAGCGCGGATGGTGCCAAGGATCAGCGTGATCGTCACCGGCAGTTCGGCAACCGAGGTCAGCAAGCCCCCCGCCCCGCCGGCCGCCCCCGAAATTGCGGCGGCAATCGGCGCGGCAGCCGGCCCCATATCGGGCGCGTGTCGCCCCAGGGCCGCGACCCCAAGCGCGCGTTCCAGCGTGGCAAGCGTCAGCCCGTCCACCTGTTTGCGGATGCCATCGGGCAGAAGGCCCATCTGCGCCTCGACCGTGCCGCCCAGCTTTTGCAGGATCGACATCAGCGGACCATTGGCCTTGCGGGCGCGCTTGGCCAATTGCGCAATCTCGTATTCGGGGAAGGGTCCGCCCGCCACAGCAGGCAACGGCGCACCGGGATCGGTCGCCGTATCGGTCAGATCGGAGGCAGAGGGATCATCGCTCATAGCTGAAAAGGTAGGGGGGCGAAGGCTGCCTTGCAACGGGCACCGCGGTCACAGCGACGGAATATTATCGCGCGCTCGAACGGCCCGGATCCGGTCTCGGTCTCGGTCTCGGTCTCGGTCTCGGTCTCGGTCTCGGGCTCGGGCTCGGGCTCGGGCTCGGGCTCGGGCTCGGGCTCGGGCTCGGGCTCGGGCTCGGGCTCGGGCTCGGGCTCGGGCTCGGGCTCGGG
>NZ_WCHR01000035.1 GCF_008973825.1 Gemmobacter serpentinus
TTATCGGGGAGTAATCGCGCCACCACTGGCCCATCTCTTCCACCGTGAATGGGCCGCTGCCTTTGGAAATGCGTTCCTGCTCACACCACATCATGTAGGACACAAGAGCCGCTGCCGCCTCGGGCGTGTTCCGAACCTGCTTGCCACCGCGAAGCACCCCGAGAGGGCGTTGCGGGCGGTTGAAGGCATATTCCCCGCTCGGCTGCCCGTTGGCGCTATAGACAGCCCATTCGGTGATATGGGCCGCGTCCAGCGCCTTGAGGTCCGACCAGAAGGAATCCTTCTCGTGGCGGAACTTCTCGGGCTGATATGCCTTGTCGAAGCTCTTTTCCTCGCCCTTCTCGGTGTAAAGCCTTCCCGGCGCCAGATAGTGAAGCCGAAAGCCGCTCGGGGTCGATCCGGCCATGATGCTCGATCCGCTGCGATAGTAAGCCCGGATCAGGCTTGAGGGGATGCCCCTCTCATTCATCAGGTCTTGCCGGTGATAAAGCTCGGCTGCCAGCATAACCGGCCCAATTTCCCCGATCTGGACCAGCCGCCCGAGGGGCGAGGTTTGCCCCTGCGTGTCCACGAACATATTGGGCACATAGGCAATCCGCTGCGAAACCGGCACCGCTGCCCATCCGGTCGATAGCTTCTCGATCCAGCCCTTTTGCTGCGCCCGAAATGCGGTGTTCTTGTCCTTGGTCGTGGTCGGCTGTCTTCCGGCCTCGATCTCGGCCACCACGGCAGCCTCAAGCGCCGTCAGGGGTGTTCGCCCTTCATGCGGGGGCAGCTTGAACCGGGGCACGGTCTTTGCC
Source organism: Gemmobacter serpentinus (assembly GCF_008973825.1). Taxonomy (GTDB): domain Bacteria; phylum Pseudomonadota; class Alphaproteobacteria; order Rhodobacterales; family Rhodobacteraceae; genus Gemmobacter; species Gemmobacter serpentinus. The sequence goes on from NZ_WCHR01000035.1 coordinate 801, forward strand.
CTGGCGCGCTCAACGTCCAGCTTTTCGACCAGCTCCACGCGGGCCAGATTATCAATCGCCCGCCTGGCCTCGGAACGGGCAAGCCCGGTGTATTCCATCACCGAATTGACGCCGCCGCGGCTGATCGTGTTTGTCTGATCGGTGCCCTTCATGAGCGCCAGATAGGTTGCGGCTTCCTCGATCCCGAGGCCCTTGTCTTGGATCTTGAAGAACTGATCCACGTCCAGCGCGAAAAAGCCCTTGCCCTTCTTGTCCTCGGTCATGCGTCCCCCTGCCCATCACCCTGCACAATCTGGGTCGCCGGGAGGTCAGGTTCAAACCCCGGAAGCGCAGGCGATGAAGGCGGCGGCAAGCCATCCCCGGAAGGGAGCTGCTGTTCACCGGGATAGAGGGCAGGCAGGCGGCGCAAGGCGGCTTGATGCCCGAGGCTATCGCGGTCGGGCTGTTCCTCGTCGGAGACGATCACGGTGGCGCTGAAAAGGCTGTGCCGGATGCCATCACGCTTGCCGGTCCATGCCACGCGGTCATTGACCACATAGGCGTTGACGGTCGCGGAGTGCCCAAGCTGCCGAACCTCGATCCAGCTATCTTCCTTCAGGATGCCAATCGCGGTGCGAACGGCCCTTTCCGATCTGCCGATGATACGGGCCAGCGCCACCTGCGAAATGACCACCGCGTTATGTTCCCCGAGGCGGGCAGTCAGCGCGTGCATGATCTGCGCACCCACCGGCGACTTGGCAATGAGGTTCATCCACGCTTCATGCGCGGCGCGTTCGGTCTGGACCCATGAGCCATGCGGTTTCGTGTCTGGCAGGATTTCCAATTTTATGCGCCTATTTCCAAAATCAGGAACCATATTGCCGACAGGACAGGCAAGCCGCAACCATTTTTCACCCCTTCCGTTCCATTTTTGTGAACGGCGGTGCCGGTGAACCGGAACGGCGGTGCCGGTCGAACGAATCGAGACCGGAACCACGGTGCCGGTCTACCGGAACGGCGGTGCCGGTGCCCGCCTCATAAGGCATTGATTTAAGGCGCTTCTAATTTCGCCCTCTCTTATGATCTACAGTCCAACCAGCCGCAGGCCGGGCAAGCCAAGCGGCGTTCCACGGCGCAGGCGCAGGATTGACCGGAATGCGGCTTGCGGCACATTGCCGTTGAAGGAATGACCGTTCCACTTGCTGCACCCTTTCCCGTGGGTCAGGCAGGGAGTGTGGATAAGTCAGCCGAAGATCCGCGACCAAAGGCTTTTACGCTGATGATCGGTCAGCGCCTTCACCTGGTCCGCCAGCGCCTCAATGGTCGCGGTCGCCTTGTCCAGCTTTGCGTCGGTCGCCTCGAGGCGCTTTTGCGTGTCCTCGATCTGCGCCAAGACAGCCGGGGGCGGTGCGCTCGGGTTGCCGTCCGGGGTGTCCTCTGGGTTGCCAGAGAGAACCCGCCGGGATGCAGCCGCCAGAACCTCGGCAGCGAAGGCCGCTTGTGTCTTGCCAGCCTTCTTTGCCGCCTTGTTCAAGAGGCTGCGAAACTCGGGGGTGAACTCGTCACCTTTGAGGGTCAGGGTCGGGCGGCGGTCTGCCGGTCGGGTTGCCATCTATCGCGCCTCCACTGCCGCAAGCCGGGCCTCGATCTTTGCCAGCCGTTCGGCCAAGCCGTCATCCCCCTGCCCGTCAAGGAAACGTTGCAGGCTATGAATGAAGGCAGGATCATTCCGAATGAGGGTGCCCACCCTTAGAAGCACCTCGCGGGCCTCCTCTGGCGCTCGAATGTTGATCTGTGCCCAGGCGGTCATTTGCTCACCCCATCCGGGGTGAAGCGCACCCCTCGGGCTTCCAGCGCCTTTTGCAGGGTGTCCAGCGTCCGTTTGTAGGGGGTGCGCTTGCCCACCTCGAAATTGGCAATCGTCGCTTTCGCCACCTCGGCAGCATCGGCCAAGTCCTGTTGGGACATGCCAACCAGCGCCCTGCCCGCCTTACTCTGTTCCGGCGTCATCAGTATAACCTTACACTTTTAGGCTTGCATAAGCCTATCCCATTAGTGCAACCTTATACCGCAGAGGGTGATTTGCACAACTAGACCAAAGGGAGAACCCCGACCATGAACGCGATTTCCGCGAACGATACCGGCTTGCCCGCCGCCAGCCTGCATGTGATCCGCGACATGATCTTGCTGGCGCTCGATGCCACCGAAGCCGAGAACCTGCCGGAACCGAACCGCCGGGAAGCCCGCGCCGCTCTTGCCGAGGCGCTGGACGTGATGGACGGGGGCCGGGCATGACCGCCATTCCCGCAACCCGCATGGGTCGCCTGCAATTCGTCGCTGAAACCTTGGGCGTTGCCGTGCCGGATGGATTGCGCCCGAACCTGCTATCCCGTGACGGTGCGCCAGCTCATGCCGTGATCCGCTTTTGCGCCACCCACGGGGCCAGCCTCGATTTCATCTATCTTGGCGATGTTGCAATCCTGATCCGCTACACCGCCCGCGCCATGCTGATGAGGGAACCGGCATGAAGGAGTGCACCGAAAGCGATATGGCCCTGCTTGCCGCCTATCGTGCCTGTGAACCCGAGGTTCAGGTGATCTTTATGGCCTATGTCCGCGCCTCGTTCATTGAAAAGACGGTTCCCCATGAGGTCGGGTTCCCCCGTGCCGAGGCGCTGATTGCCCGGTTTCGGGCCGGGGGCGAAGTTCTGATTTCCGAGATTGAAGCCATTGGCACCCCGTCACGGGGTGCCGATTGGGTTGCGCCGAATGAAGAACACCCCGTAACGGGTTGCTGTGCGGGGTGTTTTCACGTTTTGCGGGTCAGATTCCGAGAACGGGTTTTATGTAATGGAACCCGCAAGCAACCCGAGTCGCGCCGAGGTTGTCACACGGGCACCCGAAAAGGTATCATCCGGGCATCGGCCAGACAGGCCAGCACCCCAGAGGACAACCCGCATGGCAACCCACGACGAACTCATGGAAACCCGCAAGCTGCTTACCGAACGGCTTGCCATCGAAACCCACCGCTTGAGCGGTGCCTATCAGGACGAACGCCTCGGCAAGATCGCCAATGTCCTCGCCGGGATTAAAGCGATTGATCTGGTGATCGAGAATGAACTTGAGCCGCCAGAAAGTGACGGGCCAATCGGATTCTTCATCGGCTGATCGGCGAAGTTAACAAACGGCATTTCCCGCCAGATGCAGGGGGCGACGAATACACATCGCATTTCCCGCCCCCTTCGCCCTATGCCTTGAGCAGCTTGGCGTCCTGCCGCAGCCGGTCGGCCAGCCCCTCGAGGTGATCGACATGCAGCCCGAAGCGGAACAGCTCGCCGGTTTCCTGTGAGGTGATTTGCAGGACGGCCCATTCGGGTTGCCCCTTCACCACGAAAACCCGGAACTCGTCGGCCATGTGAACGTGGATTGTCGGTTCGGTCATTCGTCCTGCCAATCAATGAAGGTCAGCGCGTCTTGAAGGGTCGCGCCCTCGATCCCGGCTTCCTTGGCCTGCGCCAGTGCTTGCAGCATCGTCGCCAGCGCCCGCGCCTTGCCGCCGTGGTCAAACGCCTGCATGGGGCGCACCACGTCCAGGGTGATCTTGCCGCCCAGCTTCTCGGTGGCTTCCTCGGCCAGCAGCCCGGCAATGGGTTGCAGGATCAGTTGCGCCAGATGCCGCTGCGCCTCGCGCACAAGGGGGCCGGTCGCGGCTTGGCTTTGCAGGCCGGGCAGCACCCCGAAGGCAAGGAAGATCGCCCCCTTGGCATCGCGCAGCAGCTCGCCCGCCAGCGTCCGCGACAGATCCGGGGATAGCTGATCGGGGGATTTGCCCAGAGACGGGTTGAGGCCCGCCGCCGTGGCCTGTGCCACCCCTTCCACAACCAGAGCCGCGCCGCGCTTCCCCCGGAACCCTTGCCGCAGGGCCTCCATGTCATCGGCGCTGCCTTCCGGCATGGGCACGATCTGCGAACCCAGAGGGGCGTCACGGAACACGTCCCGCAGCGCGGTTTCAATCTCGGCCATGAGCTGCGCCGAAAGGGTCGCCCGGCGCAGGGGAGCGGTTCCGGCCCACGGGGTCACGGCATCGGTGCCGATCCTGAAATGCAGCACCTCGCCCGCCAGCGCGATTTCAGAGCGCCCGCCGCCCGCCTCGGGGATTTGCAGCCGGTATGACCGGGGCACCCCGTCACGGGTTGTCACGTCCCAATCGACAGCCGGGATAAGCTGATCGCGGATCAGGAACAGCGCCTCGCCCCGCAGGGCCAGAGAACGGGCCGTCATGGCAAGGCTGCGCCGGGTCAACAGATCGGTGCCCTTCACGTCAGCCAGGGCAAGCCCGCCTTCCCAGAGGGTCACGCAAGACTGGACAGCCGCCGTCAGCTCGCCAAGGCCCGCCGATCCGGTCAGGAAGGCAGAGCGGGCCGCGATGATCTGCGCCGTGTAGCCGGTTCCGCTGGATCGGGTTTCGACAGGCTTGCGCCGGAAAATGTCCATCAGGCCCATGTCATGCCCTCCACCGATTGAAGGGGTGAACCGCACCCCGCACGGGTTGCCGGTCCTGATGCGTTTCCCATGCCCGCGCCTCGATCTGCGCCAAGGGATAGGCCGGGACCGTCACCGCCGAGAACTCGAACACCGCCGCCCGCGTGATGGTGCGCAGCAGGCCCGCGCCCCGGCTTTCGATCTTCTCGCCGCCGGGCTGGACGTGGAACCCGGGCGACAACCCACGGACCAACCCGCCAGCATGGGCCGCAAGGAAGTCCCGCGCCCATGACGTGCCCGAGGTAATCCGCGCCTCGAGCAAGACGCCCTCGGGGGTGTCCTCAATTTTGAGGGTGCCCGCCGCCCGTGAGGCGAGAGGCTTTTCGTAATCATGCCCGGCCAGCAGGTGGATATCCTCGCCCGCCTCGATCCGATCCGCGAAGGCGCGGGCGGCGATGACTTCCCGCCGCCCCGGTGCAAGCTCGGTTTCTGCGCCATAGGGGAACGCCGCCCGAAGGCGGGTTGCCCCGCCCTCGCTGCGCAATTCCAGCCCGCCGAGAGACGCGCCCCAGAGCATTACCGCACCCCGGTCAGGATCTGGAGTTGCGCCCCGCGCGCCACGGTCACATCGGCGGTGGTCAGCGCCGTGAGCCGCAGCCCGCCCGATTGCGCATCGCTGTACGGATCGCGGATCAGATCGACTGCGCCCCAGAGGCCGACGAAGATCGGGGCCACGCCGCCCGCGTTGGTAGCCAGCAAGGCTTGGGTTGCGGGCGGGGTGCCGGACGGGGCGGCAAGGGCAGAGCTGGACATATGGACATTGCCCGCACCAACAGCCCTGATCAGGCGATCCCATTCCCACATGGGCGCGCCGTCCGCCGCTTGCAGCTGATCCATCGCAGCCCAGACCTCGGGCCGCACAAGAACCTTGATACCGCCCGGGCCAGTCGCGGCATTGGCTGCCATGAAGCGCACGATAGCCGCGCGGAAGATTGCCCAGGTCGCGCCCGCATCCACGGCGGTGGAGGTGATGCCATAGCTTGCAGCGCCGGGGATCACGCCGAGGGGTTGGCCGTTGGCACCCGTGCCCCGGAAGATCGCCTTGTCCAGCTCTGCCGACATGGCGCTTGCCATGTCGCGGCGGATCGCGGCTTCCAGCGCATCGCCCGATTGCAGCAGGGTCTTGCGGGTGACGCGCATATGGATACCCAAATTATGCTCGGGCTTCAACGCGCGGTCGGTGGTGGCGTAAGGCGTCGGCCCGGCGACATTCCCGGTTTCACCATCCGCCCAGCCTGCCGTCACTGCCGAGGTGGTCACCGGCCATTCCACAGCACCACTGCCGATCTGGATCATCTGCGCCCCCATCTGCGCCGCGACCGAGGCGGGGAACAGGCGGTCGATGATGGGCCGGGTCTGCACCGGGTCCGGGGTGCCGGCTGCAACGGTTTCGCCCGCCCGTTGCTCGAGCGCCAGCAGGGGAACCGGGATGCCGCGATAGCCGCCGGAATTGCGCAGCTCTTGCACAACCTCGGCAGTCTTGCCCGAGAGCGCCTTGCCCTCGTCCAGATGCAGCACCGCCTGGCGCAGCTCGAACCCGGCCACAAGGTCAGCGAACTGGCGGTCAGAGCGGGTTTCCAGCTCGGCACCGGCTTCGCGGCGCTCGGTGTCTTCCCCGATCAGAGCGGCGCGGAACCGCTTCTCATTGGTCTGATATTCTTTGTCCAGCGCGTCCATTTCCTGCGCCTCGTCGTCGGTCGGCTTCTCTTTGCCCGCCAGCCCGGCCAGCTTCTGGCGGATCTCGGATTGGCGGCGGGTGATCTTGATGGATTCCAGCATGATTTACTCCATTGCCGGGGTTGCAGGGTCCGCAGCCAGATCGGCAACGGCATCGGCCCAAGCCTTGCGCTCGGGTGATTTCTCTTTGTGCCCGCACTCGAGGCGGGTCTTTTTCGTGTGGCAGGGGCCGCAGAGGGCTTGCAGATTGGCCGGGGTGAACGACAGCTCGGGGTGCGTCCGAACCGGCTTCACATGGTCGATTTCCAGCCTGCGCAGCGAACCGCAGCAGCGGCATTTCCAGCCGTCCCGCTCGAGGATCGCTTGCCGCAGCACCTGCCAGCGGGCGGTCGAGGTCACGCGCTTGGAGTGCCGCGCATATTCGCGCCGGTCCTTAGCCATCGGTCCGCGCCCTCGCCGTAATCTCGAGGAACCGGAACCGGCCAAGCCATGCCTCTTTGATGCCCTGAATGTCCCAGGTCAGGCCGTCATGCGTGAGCTGGTCAATCGGGGTCAGGTCGCGGGTGAAGGCCGAAGAACGGACAGTGAAGCGTGAAACCAGTGTGGATTCGATCCACCCGGCCACCGCCCTCTCGCCGTCTGAAACGTCATGCCGCGCCGCCCGGATCGGTGCGCCGTGGTCATGCCAGGAATATTCATAGCCATAAGGGCCGTTGACGCCCACGCGCCGCTGGAACTGCACCAGACGGTCAAGGTTCACAGCCATAGCGCCCTCGCTTTCCGGGCCGGGGCCGCTTTCATCCGGGCACCCTGCGCCACCGCCAGCACCGATGCCGCCGCCGCGTCGATCCGCCCGAGGGAGCGGGCTTTCGCCAGCTTGTGGTTGCCTGCCGGGTCAACCAGCGTGATTGCATCGGAGAAGGCAGAGCGCAGAAGCATGGACGGGTTGCAGACCACTTCCCCGTCGAACAGCGCCCGGCGGAAACGCTCGATGTCCTCGGAGCCGTCTTTCCAGCCGAAGCCGCGCCAGATGAACGGCACCCGCGCCAGTCCTGCCGCCTGCATGGCCTCGGTGAACTCGGCATGGCGGAAGCGGTCGCCCACGATGCAATCGGGCACGATGCCGTCCAGATGCTTCACCACAGCGGCCAGCCAAGGGCCGGGCGGCACGGTCGCCTCGCCCATCGTCAGCAGCTCGCCCCGGCTTTCCATCTGCACATAGCGGTCAGACACGCCGTCAGCCGCGCCACGGTCGGCCAGAGAGGGTGCGCAAGGGAAGGTGCCAAGAGCCTCGAGCCGCCCCGTGTCGGGCCAGTAGAACGCCGCTGCCGACATGGACCGGGAGCCGCCGAGGTCCACGCCCAGGACGCAAGGCCCGGCCCGCTCGGGCAGAAGATCCGGGGCCACCTCTGCCGCCAGCCATTCGTCAACCGTGACCAGCACCGAACGGTCCTCGGTCGAAACCCGCTCGTTGCGGTTCAGGTTGCGGAAGCTGGACAGGGCAGAGCCGCCCCGTGCAATCGCCCGCCGCGCCTGCGCCACCAGCCAGTCAGGGGTCGAGCCGATGCCCTCGGTCGCGCCGGGATTGGCTTGCAGCAGGCTTTCCAGATCGTCGGCAGGCAGGCCAAAGGCGGGCCGGTGTTCCTGCACGAAGGTTCCCGGCGGCGGTTCATCCAGCCAGCGGGAGAACGTGTTCGCGTCATCCGGGGCAGAGGTCGAGATAATCAGCGCCCGGCCATCGCGCTTGCCGAGGCCCGACAGGATCGCGTTTTCCAGAGCATCGCCCTTTTCCGCCACCCATGCCGCCCGCTCGTCAAGGATTGCCAAGGTCGGGGCACCGCCGAGAATGGACTTGCCATCTGCCGCGATGACACGGGCCAGCCCGCCGCCGTTCAGATCGGTTTCAACCTCGAGCTTGGAGCCGCGCCGGATCGTGAATTGCGCCTGATCTTCCTCGGGCAAGCCCTGAATATACCCGACAAGGAACCCGAATGCGGTCTTTGCCTGATCGCGGTTCCGGGCTGCGAACAGGATTTCCCGCTTGGGCTGGGGCTTCTGATCCAGCGCCCCGACCAGCTCGCCCAGGGCAAGGCCCGCCGAGAGCGCCGTCTTGGCGTTGCCGCGACCGATCGACAAAACGCCGACCATCACGCCCGAGGCCAGAGAGCCGCGAACGAACTTGCGCTGGAACTCGGCCAGTTTGAGCCGCTTCCCGGCGGTGCGCCCCTCGGGAACATGCAGCAGGCCCAGAAAGGCAAGCGCCCGGTCGGCAGGGTTTTTTCCCCGGATTTTTTTCAGGAGAGAGAAAGGAACATTCCCCCCGCCGGTCCTGTGTCCCAAAGGTTCCGGGGCATTGGGACCATTCCGCAGGGCATCAGCCGCCCGCGCCTCGGCAGAACCGGGCATCAGGCCATCATGGCGGGGTCGCCCCCTCGGGCGGGTCACTCGGTCGCTGGCGGTGGCAGGCATAGCCGCACCCCACGATACCGGGCCACGATGCGGGCCGCAGCCATCGACAGACCCACGGGCCGCTCGGTGTCCTGTGCGCGGGCATCATAGAGCATTGCCGCCTGGTCGATGATTGCCAGCCGCAGGTCATCGGGCAGATCGGCAGCAGCCGGGGGCAGCGTGTATTCCGCCGCATGGGCCACGTCACCCGCAGCAGCGGCAAGGATCAGCAGCAGGCCATCGTCATCGTCGTTGAAGTCGATGCGGGCATGGAGCTTGGCGGCAATGAGAAGATCGGACACGTTCATGCGCTAAGTGTAGCACATGATACGTCTAGCTACAAATACACCTTGCTACATGGTTTTTTCTCAGCATGGCCGAACGGCCACACCTTGCGCTTGGCTTACCGCTTGAGCGCCTTCCTTGCCTTGGCCTCGGCAAAGCTCACCACGTTCGAGGTCTGGCGCTCGGCTTCCGCTGGCGCTGCCTTATTCTCAGCAATCTTGAACACGTCATCCACGGTCGCACCATTGCGAAGCATGGGAAGAACCTCGGCCAAGGTCATCTTTTCCTTCCTTCCTCTCGCGCGTGCGCGGGCTGCGCCGCCGATGCCTTCTCATTTCAAGTTTGATCTGGAGTTGATCTATCGTTGATCTAGCGTTGAACTACTTTGATATAGCTGCGCCTGAATTGCTTAGAATGCCGCTATCTGATTGTATCACAACGCTTTCCGGGAATGCTGCCTTGCGAACGCCGTCGAGGAAAAAAAGTGCCTCGTCCTGTTCCTTGAGCCGATCACGGAACCATTGGGCGGTGTTTTCGGTGCTGGCCCGGCAGACCATGCGAAGAATGCCGACACCCTCGACATGGGGCACATGGGCATTCTCGACGGCAATTATCGGGGAGTAATCGCGCCACCACTGGCCCATCTCTTCCACCGTGAATGGGCCGCTGCCTTTGGAAATGCGTTCCTGCTCACACCACATCATGT
>NZ_WCHR01000036.1 GCF_008973825.1 Gemmobacter serpentinus
AATACACTTCCCACCCTCCTTGCTCCAAGCCGCTAGCCCTCAAGAGTGCAACGGCCCTTTGACAGGCAATGACTGTCTCCGTATCCGGGCATTTTGTCAGGGTCGGGATGCACGAGGGAAAACATATGTTGGGAAGGCTCGTCGAATGGGTATCTTCGGTATCTTCGGTAAAAGCAGCGGAAGCTCCGGCAAAAGCAGCGGAAGCAAATACGAAAAGTCAGGATCAAAAGGCACCTACGGAAAAGGTTACGGTAAGGGCAGCGCCGCCTCAAACGAACGCAAGTACCAACCCCGAACCGAAGCTCAGGCCCGTCGAGACGACAGAAAATTCAGCTGGTTCAAGTAAGGCCGCTGAAACACGCCTTTCGGCAGAAGTGAAGTTTTTCCAACCCTTTGATCGGGCAACAAAGTCTGGGGGATTTGGCTTCCTTCTGACCGAGGATGGGGACTTGTTCCTCCACCACACAGGCATCAAAGACGGAACCGTCCCTGAAAAAGGGGCGGTTTACGAGTATGACCTGGGAATTGACCAGAAAAAAGGCGGCCCAATCGCCATCAATGCTGCCCTGGTCCAGGCTGCAAAGACGCCGCCTCAGTCTGCAGTGGTAGACCCCGACACGAAGGATCTGTTCGAATGGGCCTTCATACCGCTCTTCAGTAGGGACACAACCAGCAAGGCGATCAGTGATCTGGCGGCTCTCGCGCTGAAAGAAGACTGGCGCTACCGCGAGAGCTCAAACGAGGAATTTGACGAGTTCGGCATTCTCAGGAGTTACATCAGGTTCACGTTCACACGGCTGCGCCATGAGACCGACAAACTGCCGCCGAACGAAGCTAAAATCGTTTCCAATGAACAGTTTGCCGTATTCAACACGGGGTTGGTTGACCGTTTCTATGAGCCAATCTACGCGTTCTTTGAACGCAACGACAGGCCATCCCAGCCACAGCCTTGGAAGTGGCGGTCATTCTGTGTCAGCGGGCAGGGGCCAGAAGGCAAGCTCCTGCATCAAACGTTCAAGCCTCTCCCGAAGGCAGCCAGCTACTTTACAAACATCGATGACCTGTACTTCGATGCGGATGCGTCTTTCGTTGAGGACGTCAACCATATCGTGCTCGATGGCATCAAGAGGGACCGGTACCCGCACGCCTTTTTGGATGACTATGCTGGCGGGTTTTCCGAAGAAGAATACAGAAAATCGCCTGCAGGGTATCTTGAGGCGATTGCTGACCGCCTTGATAAAGATGACGCCATGTTCCGCAGGTTCCGAAACAGGCTTTCCGACGCCATTTTATTGGCCAGGAAAAGGGTTAGCTGGAACTACCGCTCTGTTGTCCCTCAGTACTACCCACGACACAACAGGATGAGCTTTCTTCTTCCTTTGGCACTGCTGGACGATACCAAGATCGATGCAGCCTTGGTGGTTCAAAGCGAAAGGGTCGGGAACGAATCAAAGCTAAGTTATCAGGGATACACGATATTTCCTCTGACCTACGCGTACCGGAACGCTAGGCTGGTTGCAAAACCGATCAGCGACTGGCTGGACCCAGAAAGGATCCTCGGATCGTAGGATCAGCGTCCCCGCTTCCCTCTTGGTACGCCGCTCGCCTTGTGTTATACAAAAATATAACCCAAAGGTGGCATATCATGCATACAACAAATCTTCGCAAAGTTGGCGGTTCGGTCATGATGGCCGTTCCGCCTGCTCTGCTGGACCTTCTGCATATCGGAGCTGGAGCCAAGGTCGGGCTGGCCGTCGATAACGGGCGCCTGGTGGTCGATCCGCAGCCCCGCCCGCGCTACACGCTCGACGAGTTGCTGGCGCAGTGCGATGGCGCGGCCGATCTAACTGACGATGACCGCACCTGGCTCGATGACACGCCTACGGGCGACGAGCTGATTTGATGGAGCGCGGAGATATCTACATCGTGCCGTTGGACCCGACACAGGGCAACGAGCAGCAAGGCACGCGCCCTGTGCTGATCGTCTCGCCGGGGCCATTCAACCGGCTGACAGGCGTACCAGTGGTCCTGCCTATCACCCAGGGCGGCAACTTCGCCCGAACAGCGGGCTTCGCCGTCTCGTTGATGGGGGCTGGCACCAGTATTGTGGGCGTAGTGCGCTGTGATCAGCCACGCGCACTCGACATTCGCGCCCGAAAAGGCCGCAAAGTCGAAAGCATCCCTGTTGCGATCATGGATGAGGTTCTGGCCAAGCTGGCGACGATTCTCGAATGATCGACGCTGCGGCGCGGGCGAACGGCACCAAGACCTAAAGCTCGTGCCCCGGCCCTCGTTCGCGCCGAACCTCCGCTTCGTGTTCCTGCTCCAGCTCTTTGGCATGCAGCCGCTCAAGCCTCTGAGCTATGTCCTGCTCTTCCACTTCCCGGCCCTGCCGGATCGCCGCAAGGCGGGCAGCGATTTCGTCGTGGTCCAGCGCCTTCGAACCGGCGCGCAGACGGTCAGCCAGGCTCTGCGGGTCGGCGGGTTTGTCTGATGTCTTTTCGCTGATCTCTGAACGCTGATCCCCGATATCTGATCGCGCATCGCGCAATGCCCAAGCCTCGCGCATACGGGCGGCAAGATCCTGCGGGCGGTCGCGGTCATGCCCGCTGCCCTCATAGGCAAGCCCGGCTTCGGGCGGCTGTAACCTGTCCAGGACATGATCCCCCGCCCGCTCAAGCCAGGCCCGAACATGCCCGGCCAACTCCTGGGCAACACGCGCCACCTCGGCGGCATGGGCCTTGACCTCATGCCAGACGCGGACAGCGGCAACCTCCTGCCCGCGCTCCTTCAGCTGCCACGCGCCCGCCGACAACTGGGGCAGGGGCGGGCGGTCCAGCGCGACGGCCCGGACGGTATGTTCCAGCGCTTCGGCCTCGTTGCCCTGCTCCTGGGCGACGTGGGCCAGCCCCAGCGCCTCGATGCGCTGCGCCTCAAGTGTGCGGTGGTCGATCCGCTCGCCGTGGCCGGCCAGCTCCAGGGCAAGGTTGGCATCCTGCGCCCATGCCTCGCGCCACCCCTCCAGAACCTCGACGGCGTTCCAGTCGCGGTTCTTGGTGGTGAAGCCCTCGGCGGCGATCTCGCGGGTGGTCAGCAGGATATGGGCGTGGTGGTTGCGATCATCGCCTTCGCGCCCTGGCGCATGAAGGGCGATGTCAGCCACCATGCCCCGGTCCACGAACTGGCGCTGGCAGAAGTCGCGCACCAGCTCGACGCGCTGCCCGTGGTCCAGCTCGGCGGGCAAGGCCACCCGGATTTCGCGGGCCACCTGCGAATTCTTCCGGGTCTCGGCCGCCTCGACCGCGTTCCACAGCGCCGCCCGGTCCTGCGCCCATTCCGGCGCATGGGCAGGGGCGAGGATTTCAACGTGATCGACGCCGCTACGGGCGCGATAATCGAACGAAAGCCCGGTGCGGTGGTCCTCGATGTGGGACGCGCTGCGATAGGCCGCCGCCGCCGTGGCGCTGCGGCCAGCGGATCGCGAAATCATCGTGGCCCGAAGGTGGTAGATCGCCATTTTTGCGCGGTGCCTTAGCCGGGGTTCAAAGGGGAGTGCAGCGCCCCTTGCCCACACAAACGTGAAACGTTTGTATAAGTGGGCACTTCGTGTCTTGCAACCTTCCCCCATTCCGGACAAAAGCACAACCGGAACGAGCAACAGAGCGGCGAAATGGTGCGGACGATTGAACAACAGGTAGCAGAGGCTCAGGCAAAACTGGCCCGCCTCAAAACAAGGGCAAAGGCACAGGAAACCCGCCGCAAGATCATTGTCGGGGCCATCGTCACAACCGAAGCCTTGAAAGACCCCAAGATTGCCAAGTGGCTGGCCTCGACCCTTCGCAAGAACGCGACCAGGGAAGTCGATCAGAAGGAACTGGCGGGGCTTCTGGCTGACCTCGATGCCAAGGCAAAGATCGCTGGGGCAGGTGAAGCATGAGCGATGCCGAAGACAGTCGCCCCAAAGACTCCTTTGAGATTCTGGCCGACGAGCTGGCCCGCATGGGGCAGCAGATTGCGCACCTCCAACGAACCAGCCTCAACAAGACCGAGGCCGAAGCCCTGAACAAGCAACTTGTCCAGGGCGTGGCTTCGATGGCCCAGACCGGGCAAGCCCTCTATGAGGCTATTTCCGAGCGAATGGACCTGCGGATGGAAAAGCTGGCGATGGAAACCATCCTCGCCGCCACCGATGCCGCAAGCAGGGCCATTGAGAAAAGCCATGCGGAAACCAGATCCGCCGCCCGAGACTATGCCAAAGCCGCAGGAGAGGCACGCAGAGAGGCTTGGCGTTACTTCGGCGGGTTCTGGGTGTGGTTGGCATCGGTCGGCGCTGGCGGGGCCGTTCTGGGGCTTCTGGCGGCGTTTCTGATCATGGGCCGGGGCGATGCGCGCGAGTTCGGCCAATACCCCCGGGTCTACTGCTCCACAGCAGGCGGCCAAGTCGTTGAGCAGGACGACGGCAGCTCCTTCTGCGCCATCTGGATCGACCGCCCGTCTCAGTCTGGGGGATGACCTCTCCGCCACCCCTACCTCCTTCATGGCAAATCCATCGCTTGCCACCAGAGCAGGCGGTGGGCTGTCGGACCTGATACGGGCGAAAAGCCCTAGTGTTATTAGTGTTACCTACGGAGTAAGTTACGCCCCCCGCAACACATTAAAACCAATCAGGAAAACCCGGCTTTCGGTTCCGAAAGGGTCAAACTTTGGTTCCGAAAGGGTCAAACTTTGGTTCCGAAAGGGTCAAACCCGCTTCACATGACCAGAGGTTCCTGATAGGTCAAACATCAGAGTTCCCGAAAGGTCAAAGTCTTCGTATGAGTCTGCTGCCGGATCGCCACCCAAACCTTGATTTCTTTGTCCTCGACATCGCGGATGCGGTGCCGAAAGACGACATGGCATCGATGGAACACCCGCTGTTCTCGCTGGCGACGAAGCCGGACATGCGCCACCTCGAATATCGCAGCGGCGACAACGTCCTGAAAATCAGGCCATCGGGACTGGGCCTACCCACGATCTTCGACAAGGACATTCTGATCTTCACCATCAGCCAGCTGATGGCCCGCAAGAACCGGGGCGAACCCATTGGGGATACCGTGCGCTTCTCGGCGCGGGAGCTGTCCGTTGCGACCAACCGCCCGATCGGCGGCAACCACTACAAGCGCCTTGAAGACGCCTTTGCGCGCCTTCAAGGGGCGCAGTTCGTCACCAACATCAAGTCCGGCGGCAAGATCGAAACCCGCATCTTTTCACTAATCGACGAAGGCGGGTTCGTTCGGACCGACGACGAACGGTTCCGCCTGGACTACTGCGAGGTGAAGCTGTCGCGTTGGCTGATGAGGGCAATCGAGACGGACCAGGTGGTCACGATCTCGCACGACTACTTCCGCCTTCGCCGCCCGCTGGAACGGCGGCTGTATGAGATCGCCCGCAAGCATTGCGGCAGCTCCCCCAAATGGCAAATCAGCCTGACCAACCTTCAGAACAAGACGGGCAGCAACGCCCCGATCAAGCGCTTCCGCCATAACCTGCGCGAGATCATCAAAGCCGACGTGACTCCCTTCTATCGCTTCGAGATCGACGAGGCCGACCTGGTGACAGTGCGCCCTCGGGCCGTCCAGGTGGCGATTTCCCCGACCATCACAATCCCGGAATGGGCAGAAGAACAGGCCCGCACCCATGCCCGCTCACTCGGCTGGGATTACTACGTCATGCGATCCAACTGGCTGGCCTTTGCGCACGACGCCGCAGCCAAAGGGAACCCGCCGAAGAATGCAGGTGCTGCATTCGTGGCCTACTGTAAGAAGCAAGAGAACCTACGGGGCTGAGCATCGTCAGCAACACTGGACGGAAACAGGTAAACGGTTCACCATTACAGGACTGAGAACACTAGGAAACACTATGGTATACACCCTAGGTGAGGCCGCGAAAGCGACCGGAAAATCCAAGGCGACGATATCTAAAGCCATAAAAAATGGCCGCGTTTCCGCGCGCAAAGATGAAACAGGCACGTTTCACATTGATCCATCAGAACTACATCGAGTTTACCCGCCAACCGTTTCCAGTGAACACAAGGAAACCCCCACGAACACCCCTGAAAAAGCCGATATTGATGGGACTATCAGGGAGTTACAGGCACGTCTTGAAGCGGCGCATGAACGCCTGTCCGACAAGGAAACGGTCATAGCTGACCTGAGAGAGGATCGAGACCGCTGGCGGCAACAAGCAACAGCTCTCCTTGTCGATCATCGCCCCAACGCGGGCCTGTGGGCGCGGATATTTGGCAAGAGGTGATGCCTGCTGGACTGCCGACCCTAGACAAGAGCCGCAGCCGATGTTAGCTGGGTATACCGCTACTCCTACTACCAAATACACTTCCCACCCTCCTTGCTCCAAGCCGCTAGCCCTCAAGAGTGCAACGGCCCTTTGACAGGCAATGACTGTCTCCGTATCCGGGCATTTTG
>NZ_WCHR01000037.1 GCF_008973825.1 Gemmobacter serpentinus
GGGGCCCCCCCCCCCGGGCCAGGCAGCCGCGCCTGCCACTTGCCGCCCGGGGGCCAGCCCCCGGACCCCCGGAGTATTTGGACAATCAGCAAAGCAAGAGGGCCGCGTGCGCCAGATGGTCGACACCTCTCAGCCGGAGGATTGGACGTGCCGCCAGAAGGTCTTAGGCCCCCGAGCAGCAAGTCAAAGATCAGGAAAGAATGCGGAGGTTCGGGCGAACACCGCGACCAGGATTGGCGACCGCTTCGCGCATCTCGGTCGGATGAAGGCTTTCGCGGCGGCTATTCCGCCGCCATCCGGTCGGGATCGCGATCTTCCAGCTTGCCGAGATGGGTCTTGCTGACCGGCAGGCGCAATTCCGGGCACAGCCGGACCCAGGTTTTGCCCGCCTCGCGCTCGATCCCCTTCACCGCCCACCAGGCCACCCAATGCGATCGGTGGATCTGGTCACCCGGCTCTCCCGCGGCTTCGGCAATGGCATCGGCCAGCCGGATCAACACGCTGCCGCGCCCGGCCGTGGTCACCACATCAACATAGTGATCCCGCACCATCAGCGCCACCAGCCGGCCCTGCACCTCCGGGTCCAGCCGCGTGACGATGCGAGGCCAGCCGGGGCAGTCGGCGGGAATGGCCACCACCACCTCAGGCTGCTGCGGCACAGGCAGGGCGGCTTGCGGTGCCGGCTCCAGCGAGTGACGAAATGCCCCGATCGTGAGCGAAATGGCAAAGATGAACAGCGCGACATCCAGCAGCGATGCCACAAAGACCGGGTGCCCCACCGGGAACATCGACACCCCAAAGGCGTGCATGGGCCAGGACATCGTCACGCCACAAATCGCCGCAATCAGCACCGCGCCACGACGGAAATCGGTCAGCCCGAACACCGAATGCACCACGGCCCGCACCGTGACGCCCACCACCATGCCAATACCGACAAAGATGGTCCAGAACAGCAAACGCTCGGAAAAGGACAGCATGACGTAGCTGCCGAAAGGTCCAGCGATCGAGGTCGCAACGCTCAGCGTCACCCAGGACAGATAGGGAACCGGATTGCGGAGATCGGCTCTCAATACCGCCAAAAATTCTGCCATACGCCCGAAGAACCATTACATCTTCCCCTGTGATATGCGGGAAGGCCGGATCAGGCAATGCAGATTTTCCGGGGCGCGCGGGCCGTCAGGGACGGCCGCGCCCTGCCGCGGGGGCCAGCATTGCGGCAGGCGTGGTTTTCCCCCCGCGACGGGGCGGGATCCAGGCTCCGATCAGGCTGTCAGGCCCTGGGGTTCGGCCAGGCCAAGGCTGCGGCAGCAGGCGGTGACGGTATTGGCCAGCAGGCAGGCGATGGTCATCGGCCCCACCCCGCCCGGGACAGGGGTGATCGCCCCGGCGACGCTTGCGGCGCTTGCATAATCGACATCACCGACAAGGCGGGTCTTGCCGTCCCGCTCCACCCGGTTGATGCCGACATCGATCACCGTGGCGCCGGGCTTCACCCAGTCACCCTTGACCATCTCGGGGCGGCCCACAGCGGCCACCAGAATATCGGCGCGGCGGCAGATCTCGGCCAGATCGCGGGTGCGGCTATGCGCGATGGTCACAGTGCAGCTTTCGCCCAGCAGCAGCTGCGCCATCGGCTTGCCAACGATGTTGGAGCGCCCGACGACGACCGCATTCATCCCCGCAAGGCTGCCGTGATGGTCACGCAGCATCATCAGGCAGCCCAGCGGGGTGCAGGGCACCATGGCCTTCTGCCCGGTGCCCAACAGCCCGACATTGGAGATGTGGAACCCGTCCACATCCTTGGCGGGATCGATGCTGTTGATGACCAGTTCCGCATTCAGATGCGCAGGCAGCGGCAGTTGCACCAAAATGCCATGCACGGATGGGTCAGCATTCAGCCGCGCGATCAGCGCCAGCAGATCCGCCTCGGAGGTGCTGGCATCCAGCCTGTGCTCGAACGAGGCCATGCCGACCTCGACCGTTTGCTTGCCCTTGGAGGCGACATAGACTTGGCTTGCCGGATCCTCGCCCACCAGAACCACGGCAAGGCCGGGCTGCACGCCGCTTTCCTCGCGCAGCCGCGCCACATGCGCCGCCACCTCGGCCCGGACCCGCGCCGCGAAAGCCTTACCGTCAATTACCGTTGCGGTCATGGGTCACTCCGTTCTGGGGCCATCGTCAGGCCATGCAGGATCAGGCCGTCAAAGGCCGTAAGGGTTCAGGGTCTTTGCGGGCTCTATCCCGGTTTCCTCAGGCCTTGGGGCCCAAAATCTCTTCTTCGCGGGCGATTGACCATTCGATCATCCGCCGCCAGATCGTCTCCGCCAGATCGGCGTCAAAGCCGATCTCGCCCGCGGTCGCGCGCACTTTGGCGACGACCGCCTCCACCCGTTCATCGATGCGGGCGGGCAGACCTTCGGCCGGTTTCAGCTCGACCGCGCGGTCGATATAGGTCACGCGCCGCGCCAGCATCGTGACCAATTCCCGATCGAGCGCATCAATCTGGACACGCAGTTCCGCCATGTTCCGGCAATCTTGCGGCGCCTTCATCACGACCTCCAAATCCACACTATCCGGCTTGCCCGCGAGGTAGCCCCTCGCCGGGCCAAGCGCAAGAGAGGGGTCCGTCAGCATTCGTCAGAACAACCCTTCAATCTGGCCTGCTGCATTGAGGCGAATGGTTTCGGCGCTTGGCACGCGCGGCAGGCCGGGCATGGTCATGATCTCGCCGCAGATTGCCACGATGAAACCCGCCCCGGCCGAAAGCCGCACTTCGCGCACCGGCACGACATGGCCAGACGGCGCGCCGCGCAAGCTCGGATCGGTCGAGAAACTGTATTGGGTCTTGGCCATGCAGACCGGCAGATCGCCATAGCCCGCCTCCTCCCACGCCGCCAATTGATCGCGGATCGCCTTGTCGGCAGTCACCTCGCCCGCGTGATAGATGCGCTTGGCCACGGTTTCGATCTTGTCGAACAGCGGCATCGCATCGGGGTAGAGCGGAGCGAAATCGGCCTGACCGGATTCGGCCAGCGCAACCACCTTCTGCGCCAGATCGGTGATCCCCGCCGACCCTTCCGCCCAGTGACGACACAGGATCGCCTCCACCCCAAGGCCCGCTGCGTAATCCTTCACCGCCTGCACCTCGGCCTCCGTGTCGGAATGGAAGTGGTTGATCGCCACCACCACCGGCAGGCCAAAGCTTTTTACATTCTCGATATGACGGCCCAGATTGGGGCAGCCTGCCTGCACCACCGCGACATTCTCAACCCCCAGATCGGCCTTGGCGACACCGCCATTCATCTTCATCGCCCGCACCGTCGCCACGATCACGGCGGCGGCGGGTTTGAGACCCGCCTTGCGGCACTTGATATCAAAGAACTTTTCTGCCCCCAGATCGGCGCCAAAGCCTGCCTCGGTCACCACATAATCAGCCAGCTTCAAGGCCGTGGTTGTCGCAATCACCGAATTGCAGCCATGGGCGATATTGGCGAACGGCCCGCCATGCACGAAGGCGGGATTGTTCTCCAGAGTCTGCACCAGATTGGGCTGCATCGCATCCTTCAAGAGCACGGTCATCGCGCCATCAGCCTTCAGATCGCGGCAATGGATCGGCGCCTTGTCGCGGCGATAGCCGATGACGATGTCGCCCAACCGTCTTTGCAGGTCATCCAGATCGCGCGACAGGCACAGGATCGCCATGACCTCGGAGGCCACGGTGATGTCGAAGCCGGTCTGGCGCGGATAGCCATTGGACACGCCGCAAAGGCTGACCACGGTATCGCGCAGCGCGCGATCATTCATATCCATGACCCGGCGCCAGACCACGCGGCGCGCGTCGATATCCAGATCGTTGCCCCAGTAGATATGGTTGTCGATCATCGCCGACAGCAGGTTATGCGCCGAGGTGATGGCGTGGAAGTCGCCGGTGAAGTGAAGGTTCATTTCCTCCATCGGCACGATCTGTGCCATGCCGCCACCAGCAGCCCCACCCTTCATGCCGAAATTCGGCCCAAGGCTTGCCTCGCGGATGCAGATCGCCGCGCGCTTGCCGATGCGGTTCAGCCCGTCACCAAGCCCCACCGTTGTCGTGGTCTTGCCCTCGCCCGCAGGCGTGGGGTTGATCGCGGTCACGAGGATCAGCTTGCCATCAGGGCGGCCCTCCAGCCCCTTGATGAAAGCCTGCCCGACCTTGGCCTTGTCATGGCCGTAGGGCACGAGATCCTCGGCCGGAATACCAAGTTTCATGCCGATCTGCTGGATCGGCAGCTTCTGCGCCGCGCGGGCGATCTCGATATCGGTCCTGAAAGCCATGTCATCCTCCCGGTCTTTCGACCGTCTTGCCGCTGAGGATAGGCTGGAGGCAAGCGCGGATTGGGCCATATGCGACATGGGCTGCCAAAATATCGGCAGGCAGAGGGGCTGCACAACCATTCCGATACTTGATCCATTGCAAACCCGGCCTACGATACACGCTCAGACAATTGATGTCCGAGGAGGGGGCCCGCCATGGCGATCCGTATCCTGACCGCAGACAGGCTTGTGCCGGTGGTCGGCAGCAGCGTCAGCGTGACACTGCACGGGGCCACGCAGGAACGGCTGGTGTTTTCCGGCGCAGTCTACAGCGCGGCCATCATCGAGACCCGCTATGACCCGACGCTGAAGCTGCGGGAAACCCTGGTGGAACTGTCAGCGGGCAGCGCAGGCACCAGCCAGCTGCGCCTTGTCGGCAGCCTGGAGCAGATCATCGGCAGCCGTGGTGCCGATACCATCCGGGGCGGTGATCTGGCAGAGGTGCTGCGCGGCGACCCCATGACCGGCGGGGCGGGCAGCGGCGATCTGATCCTGGCGCGGGGTGGCCATGATGCCGTCCATGCCGGGCCGGGCCATGACACGGTCTATGGTGGATCAGGGGCGGATCTGTTGCGGGGCGGCACAGGGGATGACCGCCTGCTGGGCGATCAGGGGGCTGATCTGATCTATGGCGACAGGGGCAATGACAGCCTGTTTGGCGGCGACAGCACGGATGCACTGTTCGGGGGTGCCGGCAAGGACCGGCTGACCGGCGGGCGTGGCAGCGATTCGCTGACGGGTGGCAGCGGGGCAGACCGCTTCATTTTCAAGGATATTGCAGAGAGCAGCCCTGTTTCCGGCTTCGGGGCCGACCGCATCCGCGATTTCAGCCGCAGGGAGGGCGACAAGATAGACCTTTCGGCACTGGATGCCAATGGCAGCCGCCCCGGCCTGGGCGAGATCGACTTCATTGGCCGCGCGGCCTTTGACGGCACACGCGGGCAATTGCGCTATGGCTTCCATCCCAGCGGCGACACAAGGATCCTGCTGGATGTCAATGGCGACCGCATCGCCGATTTCATGATCGTGCTGACCAATATCCGCCTGCATATGCAGGAGCGTGACTTCATCCTGTGACGCGCAGCACCATGAACAGCCGCCGGAACGGGAACAGCGCCGCTCCATCGGGCAATAACGGATAGGCCGCCATCAACGCAGTATCATAGGCCGCGACAAAAGCCGCCATCTCTGACGGGGTCAGTTTGTCCAGCACCTCGCGCATGGCGGAACCTTCGGTGAAACGGCGCACCGGATGCGCATCCGGGCTGGGCTCCAGCCGTTGCAGGTATTTGGTCTGCCAGACATCCAGGTCCCCCAAGGGCGCAAGGATCGGCCAATAGGCCGCGGGGGACCCGACCGGCGCGACATAGGCGGAATAGTCAAAACGGTCGGGATACATGGCCGCCGCAATATCGCGCAGAAACCGATGCGAGGGTGCAAGGGATTGCCGGGGCATCTGGATCGCCAGCACGCCACCAGGTGCCACCATCCGCGCCAGGTGCGGCAGCAGCCTGTCATGATCGGGCAACCATTGCAGCGCGGCATTGGAATAGATCAGGGCCGGCGGTATCTCAGGTTGCCATTCCGCAATGTCAGCCTGGATCAGTGCGTCATAGCCCTGTGCCTTTGCCAGCATGGCGGGCGAGGCATCGATGCCGATCAGCCGCCTGTCGGGAAAGGCTGCGCGCAAAGCCGCCGCAACGGCACCATCGCCACAACCCAGATCCACCACATCGCCCGCGGGCAGCGCCCCGACCTGTGCCAGAAGATCAAGGGCGGGGCGCAACCGCGCCCCGCGAAACCGGGCATAAGCCTCGGGGTTCCAGTCCGTGCTGACCTTGCGGTTCATGACGGCCTCAGGCCATCGGCTCCGGCTCCAGCCCGCCTTCGGGCTTGGCCGCGCGCGGCTTGGTCTTCGGGATCGCAATGACGGAACCACCATCGCTGGGCGTGCTGCCCCCCTCGTCATCACCATTGAGCGATTCACCCGCGATGACCTTGCGGATCTCGTCGCCGGTCAGGGTCTCGTATTCCAGAAGGCCCTTGGCCAGACGCTCGAACTGATCCGACTGTTCGGTCAGGATGCGGTAGGCGGTCTCATAGCCCTCGTCGATCAGGCCCTTCACCTCGGCCTCGATCAGCTCCTTGGTATGGGCGCTGACAGAGAAGCCGGCGGTATTGCCCTGATAGCCTTCATGGGCCTCGGCATAGTCGATATTGCCAACCTTGTCCGACATGCCCCAACGCATCACCATGGCACGCGCCAGGCTGGAGGCCTGCTGGATATCGCCGACCGGACCGGAGGAGACCCCCTCTTCGCCATATTTGATGATCTCGGCGGCCTTGCCTGCCATGGTCATCGCGATCTTCTGCTTGCCCTCATCCTTGTGGAATTGCAGGCGGTCCATTTCCGGCAGGCTGACAACCATGCCAAGCGCACCGCCGCGCGGGATGATCGTGGCCTTGTAGACCGGATCGCATTTCGGCATCGCCATGCCGACAATGGCGTGGCCGGCCTCGTGATAGGCGGTCTTTTCCTTCTGGTCCTGCGTCAAGATCATGGAGCGGCGCTGCGCCCCCATCATCACCTTGTCCTTCGCATTCTCGAAATCATCCATGGTGACAAAGCGGCGGCCCACACGCGCGGCCATCAGCGCCGCCTCGTTGCAGAGGTTCATGAGGTCGGCACCCGAGAAACCCGGGGTGCCGCGCGCGATGGTGCGCAGATCGACATCCGGCCCCAGCACGATCTTGCGGGCATGAACGGTCAGGATCTTTTCACGGCCCTTGATATCAGGGTTCGGCACATGGATCTGACGGTCAAAGCGGCCGGGACGCAGCAGCGCCGGGTCCAGCACATCCTTGCGGTTGGTGGCCGCCACGATAATGACGCCCTCATTGGCCTCGAACCCGTCCATCTCCACCAGCAACTGGTTCAGGGTCTGTTCGCGCTCGTCGTTGCCGCCGCCGATGCCGACGCCACGCGCGCGGCCCACCGCGTCGATCTCGTCGATGAAGACGATGCAAGGCGCGTTCTTCTTGGCCTGCTCGAACATGTCACGCACGCGGCTTGCACCGACGCCCACGAACATCTCGACAAAATCAGAGCCCGAGATGGTGAAGAACGGCACGCCTGCTTCACCCGCAATGGCGCGGGCCAGCAGCGTCTTGCCGGTGCCGGGCGGGCCCACCAGCAGCGCGCCTTTCGGGATCTTGCCGCCAAGACGCGAGAATTTCTGCGGATTGCGCAGGAATTCCACGATCTCTTCCAGCTCTTCCTTGGCCTCGTCGATGCCGGCGACATCGTCAAAGGTCACGCGGCCATGCTTTTCCGTCAGCAGTTTGGCGCGCGATTTGCCAAAGCCCATCGCGCCGCCTTTGCCGCCGCCCTGCATCCGGTTCATGAAGAAGATCCAGATGCCGATCAGCACGATGAAGGGCAGCCAGAGCGAGATCAGGCTCATGAAGCCCGATTGCTGTTGCGGCTCGGCCCGGACCTCGACGCCCTTGGCGATCAGACGGTCGGTGATTTCCTCGCCATCTGGTTTGATGGTGCCATAGGTATTGCCATCCTTGCCGCGCACGATCACCCGCTCGCCATCGAGCGTCACGCTTTGCACCTGCCCCTGATCGACGCGCGCGATGAAATCGGAATAGGACAGGTTGCGCGAAGCCGTGGTGGTGGAGTTGCCGTTGAACATCTGGAACAGCGTCAGGATCAACAGAAACAGCACCACCCAGAAAGCGATATTGCGTGCGTTACCCACGAGGGAACTCCTTGGTGACGTGCCGTGCGCCCGAAAATGCCGGACACAGGAAGCAGGATCGCGCACGCGCAGGATGCGCGCGGCGTTCTGTCTAAAATAGACATATGGAGCGGGGGTTCAATGCGCCAAGATGAACATTCCGAAGGAAGGTTGCAGTCGGACGTGCCAATCCGCCTCTTTGCGGGCAACTGGGGCGGCAATCAGCCGTCCCTCGCGCCAGATTGCCGGGCTGGTCAGCAGCGCCTCGCGCGATCCATGGGCGCGCCAATCCGGGCATTGTGCAAGGCCTGATGCCCCCAATGCCGCGACGGACAGGCCCGGCCCCATCGGACCGTCGATCTGCCAGCGGTGATCCCAGATCTGACCAAGCGGCAGAGCGGGCATGACCGCGCGCGGCTCACGCGTAAGGATGATCGCGCCCTCGCGGATGCGAAAGCGCACCCCGCCGAGGGTCGCGGCGCGCCCCTGATCCAGCGCCTGCATCAGGTGCCGCATCTGTGCCGCACGCGGCGGATACTCCGCGCCGGACATCCATCGAATCGCGGCAATCAGCAGGCGGCGGCGAATCTCCTCGGGCCAGGCCCGGCAGGCCTCCAGCGGGATTTGCAGCGCACCTGCCTGTTCGCCGCAGATTGCCGCCGCCTGCGCGGTTGCGGCCTGAAGCGCCGCTTGCGCGGCGGCAAGGTTCTGGATCGTGTCCCCCAGACGCGCGACCGTAATGCCAAGCGGGCGCAGCGCCTTCATGGCGCGGCGCGCTTTCACCCGGGTAAAGCGGTCATTTTCATTGGAGGGATCCTCGATCCAACCGATCCCCTGCCCGCGCAGATAGTCGCGCAACGCCTCGCGCCCCTGCCCGAGCAAAGGGCGATGCCAATGGATGCCCTGCGCAACCCAATCGGCGCGCATTCCCGACAGCCCCTCCAGCCCCGCCGCGCGGGCAAGGTTCATCAGAAAACTTTCGGCATTGTCGTCAACGGTATGGCCAAGCGCGATATCGCTGAGGCCCCGCGCCCGGGCCCATTCCGCCATCAACGACAGCCGGGCGCGGCGGGCCTGGTCCATCAGATTGCCGGACACATCCTGCCCCTGCCAATGCAGCGTGTCATGCCGGATGCCAAGCCCGGCGCAGACCGCAGCGACCTGCGCAGCCTCTGCCGCAGCCTCGGGACGCAAGCCATGATCCACCGTGACCGCATGGCAGCGATACCCCGCGCGATGCAGCAAATGCAGCAGCGCCATCGAATCGCCGCCACCTGATACGGCCACGCCGATGTCGAAAGGCGCAGACCTTGCGGGCTGCGCCTTTGAAATTGCCTGACGCAAGGCCAGCAGCAGGGCCGCATCGCCCGGCCAAGGATCGGTCACTGGCAGGCCAGCCCTGCAAGCGCACCCGATGCCTCGCCCGCAGCGGCAGATCCGGGGAAGCGGATGCCGACCTCTTGCAAGGTCACACAGGCCTCGGGGATCTGGCCAAGGCCGGCCAGCGATTGACCCAGCCGCACCAGCGCCTCGCCCGCTTTCGCGCCTTCGGGCTGGCCCGAAAACGCATCCAGATAGGCCCGCGCCGCATTGGCACCGTCCCCCGATTGCTTCAGCGCATCCCCCTTCAGGATCAGCGCTTCTTGCATCAAGGGGCTGCCCGGATAGGCCTTGGCAAAGGTATCAAACTCTTGCGCGGCGGCACGAAAGTCACCTTGACCGAGCACCCCCTTGGCCCGGTCAAAGCTCTCCTGTTCGCCGATGGCAAGCTCGGCTCCCCCGGAGGTGGGGGCGGGATTGGCGGTCGGGGCAACGCTCGGCGCGGCGGTGCCACCCAGAGGCTGCGTCGGCGGCAGGGCGCCGACATCGCCGCCCTCCAGCTCGGTCACACGAAATTCAAGATCGCCGACACGGTTGGTGCCGTCGGTCACCACGCGATTCACCCGCAGCTCGACCTGTTCGGTCTGCGCGGTCAGCCGCATCAGCGCGGCCTCGATGGCGTCAAGGCGTTGCAACGCATTGCCGCCCGCCGCCCCGCTGTTGATCGCGCCAGAGCTGACCAGCTCTTGCTTGAGGCTGTTGAACTGCCCGTTCAGCGCGGCAAGCTCGGCCTTGATATCGGCAATCGTCTGCGCCCGGTCCTGCGCGAACAGGCCCCCGGGCACGAGACAAAGCACCAGCGCAATGACGCTGCCCCGCATCGGATCAGGCCCCCGAGCCCATCGACAGCACGGTCACCGCGCGACGGTTCTTGGCAAAGCAGGCTTCCTGCGCGCAAACCTCGATCGGGCGTTCCTTGCCATAAGACACGGTGCGCATACGGTTGGGCGAAATGCCTTGCGCGATCAGATAGTTCTGAACCGAGCTTGCCCGACGCGCGCCAAGGGCGAGGTTATATTCGCGGGTGCCCTGCTCATCGGCATGGCCTTCGATGATGATGGCGTAATCCGAATTTTGCTGCAGCCATTGCGCCTGACGCTGCAGGATCTGCTGCGCCTCGGCCGAAACGGTGGATTGGTCAACGGCAAACAGCACACGGTCGCCCAGCGTCTGCTGGAAATAGGCGATGGAGGTCGGATCATTGGCACCGCCAAGGCCCGCGCCATTCACGCCGCCCGCGCCATAACCACCGGCACCGCCCGCGCCGCCTGCGCCATAACGGTCGGGGTTCTTACAGGCCGCAAGACCAAGCGCGGTCACCGTAATCAGCAGGGCTTTCGTCAAATACGCCATGTTCTTGTCCTTCTTTGTCCACTCGCGCCGGATCTTGCGCCGGTCGGAAAGCTTGTGCCAGCCGGAAACCATGTGTCGGTGCGACAGGCCATCTTGCTATCTGTAACAGCTTTGCGCCGCCGGGGGAATCGGCGGCGCATCACATCGGGGTCAGGGCAGCAGCGGCGACCAAGCCGGGTCGGACGAGGCCGTGCCGTTTTTCACCGGACGCAGCACGCGGCCGGTGGTGTCCACCGTCCACAGTTCCGGGTTGCCCTCGCCCGGGGGCTGGCGGGTGAACATGATCACCCGGCCATTCGGGGCCCAAGTCGGGCCTTCATCCAGATAGGACGAGGTCAGCAGCTTTTCTTCCGTGCCATCCGACAGCATCACACCGATATGGAAGCGGCCCTGATTTTGCTTGGTGAAGGCGATGTAGTCACCGCGCGGGCTCCAGACCGGGGTGCCGTAGCGCCCGGCCCCGCCGGAAATCCGGCGCGGCTCGCCGCCCGATGCGGACATGACATAAAGCTGCTGCCCGCCGGAGCGGTCGGATTCGAACACGATCTGGCTGCCATCGGGGCTGAATGAGGGCGCAGTCTCGATCGAGGGCGCATCGGTCAACTGGGTCAGATTGCCCGAACCGATATCCAGCACATAGATGTCAGAATTGCCGCCGCGTTCCAGGCTGAATACCACGCGGCTGCCATCGGGCGAAAAGCGCGGTGCAAAGGTCATGGTGCCGGGGGTTTCGCCCAGGCCACGGATCTTCAGGCTGGCCACATCCATCAGATAGATCTGCGGAAAGCCGGTGGAATAGGAGGTGAACAGGATCCGGTCGCCGGTCGGCGAGAAGCGCGGTGCCAGCACGATGGAGGAGCTGTCGGTCAGGTAGCTGACATTTGCACCATCATAATCCATCACCGCCAGACGCTTCTGGCGCTGGTTCTTCGGGCCGCTTTCGGCCACGAAGACCACGCGGCTGTCGAAATAGCCCGACTCGCCGGTGATGCGGCTATAGACGGCATCGGCCACTTTGTGGGCCACACGGCGCCAGCTGGCCTGATCGCCGGCGAATTGCATACATTCGCCCATAGTGCCATTGGCAAAGACGTCATGCAGGCAGAACTTCACCGCCACCTGACCACCACCCGCCTGCACCGCGCCGGTGATCAGCGCCTGTGCGTTGATCGCCTGCCAATCGGGATAGGACACCGCCGCATCGAAAGACGGCAGGCGCTGGATATAGGCGCTTTCAGGGATGCGCTCGAACATGCCCGTGCCTTGCAGGTCCGAGGTGATGACCGAGGCGATATCGGCGGCTAGGCCACCGGCTCCGCCCTCATCGGCAAAGGACGGAAGCGCAAAGGGCATCGGCTCGATCACCGGGCTGCCCAGCGTGATCGACAGCCGGGCCTCGGCCGGGGTGACGGTCAGCGGCAGGCCGACCGTTGCCGCGACCATCGCGGCGGAGAAGATATGGCGGAGACGGCGCATCTGACCCTCGTTCCTGTTCCTGCGGCTGACTGCCTCTTCGGCCGCATCACTCTTTTTGACAAGGGGAAAGCCGCAAGCGGCCTCCCCCGGTTTTGACTGGGGACAAGCCGCGCAGGGCCTTCCCGGTTCCGGCCGGGTTCGATCCCGGCTGTTCTTTGCCCCGCGACCCGCTATTGCGGCCCGGTGCCGGGATCGAAGACGATCTCTATCGGACCACTCCCGAAATCGTGACTCAGCGGCAAGCCTTCGGCACTGCATCGCAGGATGGCGCGGCGCGCGGCAGCAAAGGCCTCGTCCGC
Organism: Gemmobacter serpentinus; assembly: GCF_008973825.1. Classification (GTDB taxonomy): domain Bacteria; phylum Pseudomonadota; class Alphaproteobacteria; order Rhodobacterales; family Rhodobacteraceae; genus Gemmobacter; species Gemmobacter serpentinus. Next base: position 12,608 of record NZ_WCHR01000037.1, read on the forward strand.
GACCGGATCGGACAGCCCGATCAGCATCACACTTTCTGGCAACGGTCGGTTTTCATAATCAACCTGGAAGCCCACGGTGACCGCACGCGCCTGCGCGGCTTGCGACAGTCCGCCGGTATTCCAGCATAGCGCAATCGCCTGTGCAGTCTGTGCCGTTGGGGACACCTCGGCCCGCAGCGGCACGGCGACAAACCCGGCGATCAGGGCAAGGGATGCGGCGCGGATCACAAGCCCACCCTTCCCTTGTCGAAGATCAGTTCGAGCTCTTTCCAGGTCTCGTATTTCGCATCCGGCAGCGGGAAGCCCGGCGCGCCGCAGCGCAGGATGGCGCGGCGTGCGGCCTCGAAGGCCTGACGGGTTGCGGCATCGCCCGCGTCAGATCGTGCCAGCTGGATCGAGCTTGCCACCGGCTTTTTGTCCTGCCCGATGGTGACATAGACCGAGATGACAGCGCGCTGCGCCTCGGTCGACAGCGCCGAGACGTTCCAGCAGCGTTCAACGGCCACGCGCATCCCGTCGATCTCGCCCGCGCTCATCGGCGGGCCATCGGCGGTTAGGCCACGACGGGGGGCATTGCCGCTGCCGGTGCCCGCATTGGCGGATTGCGCAGGACGCGTCGCCGGGGTCTCGGCGGGCGTGTCGGCGGCACCTGTCCCTGCCATCGCCTCGGCCAGCGCCGCATCGGTGGCGCTGGTATCCGCGTTGGAGGAATTGGCGGTTTGCGTGGGCGCAGGGCGCGCAGGCGGCGTCGGGCGGCGCTGCGGCTTGCGCGAGGATTTCGGCGCAGCAGTCTGATCGGCCTCGACCTGCTCAGGCTCGGGCTGAGCCTGCGCCTCTTCCGGGGCGGCGGCTTCCTGCACCGGCTCCTCGGTCACCTGTTCGGTGGGCGTATCGGTGACCTCAGGGCGGGCCTCTTCGGCCTCTGCCACGGTTTCGGGCGGCGGCTCGGAAGGGGTATCGGCCACGCGCGGCGTGGGCCGCCGCTGCGGGATCCGCGATTCGCGCGGTGCCAGCGTGGTGGGCTGCGGGGTCGGTGCCACCGGAATCGGCTGCGGCTCGGGTTCGGGGGTCGGTTCTGGCTGCGGCTGCGGCTCGGGCTGCACCACCTGTTCCGGTTGCGGCTGTGCTTCGGGTTGCGGCGTGGGCTCCGGCTGGGCAACGGGTTCCGGCCGGCTTGGCGGCGCGGGAGAACTGTCAGGCGCGCTGCTGGCCGGGCTTTCCTCGGCAGGGGCCGGTTCGGACCCGCTGAGCGAGTCGGGATCGCCTGCCGTGCCGAAGGCATCAGACGAGATCACGTCCACATCCATGCCCGGCGGCGGCAAAACCTCCTGCCGGGTCGGCGCGAAAACAATATCCCCGAACAGAATGAACAGGATCAGCGCGGCATGTCCCGTGCCGGAGGCGACAAGGCTTTTGTCCATATCCCGCAGCGAAATCATCGCGATGCCTCAGCCGTCATTGGGCTGGGCCGCAGCCCCGCCCTGTGCGCCGCCCAAGGTCGGGCCATTGGCATCGGTCACCAAACCGATCTCGCGGAAGCCATTGGCATTCAGCGCGCCCATGATCTGCGCCACCCGCTCATAGGGGACGCTGCCATCAGCGCGGATGAACACCTTTTTCGAGGTGCGCTCGGCGGCCACGGCCACCAGTTTCGGGATCAGCTCGTTCTCGGCCACCTCGGACGACATGATGAACAGCCCGCCATCGGCAGAGACCGAAATCGTCAGCGGCTCTTCCTGCTCGGTCGGCAGGCTGGCCGCCGCCGTTTCCGGCAGCTTCAGCGGCACGCCCACGGTCAGCATGGGGGCCGCAACCATGAAGATGATCAACAGCACCAGCATCACGTCCACGAAAGGCGTGATGTTGATGTCGGCCATGGCCGAGGAATTGCCGCGACGCCGCCCGCGACGTCCGCCGCCACCCGATTTCTTTGCGACCCCTGCGCCCATGGATCAGGCGTCCAGCTGGCGCGACAGGATGGTGGCAAACTCGTCGGCAAAGGCCTCATAGCCGCCCAGGATACGCTCGCTGTCGGCATTGAGCTTGTTGTAGAACACCACCGCCGGAATAGCGGCGACAAGGCCGATGCCGGTCGCCATCAGCGCCTCGGCGATGCCGGGGGCCACGGTGGCAAGGTCGGTGTTCTTGGTCGCCGCGATCTCGGTAAAGGCGTGCATGATGCCGTAGACGGTGCCGAACAATCCAATGAAGGGCGCGGTGGAGCCGACGGTCGCAAGGAAAGACAGGCCCGAATTCAGCTGCTCGCTTTCGCGGGCAATCGCCACATCCATCGCGCGATCAATGCGCGATTGCGCGCCCGCAATCAGTCCGCCATCGGCGCGGTGGCTGCGGCGCCATTCGATCATGCCTGCGGCAAAGATCTTTTCGCTTTGGCCTTCGGGGGCCGGTCCGATCTTTTCAAACAGCTCGTCCAGCGGCTCGCCCGACCAGAAGGCCTGATCAAAGACCGCGGCCTCGGCCCGGGCCATGCGATACATGATATGCTTGCGAATGATGATCGCCCAGGAATAGAACGACATCACCAGAAGCCCGATCATCACCAGTTTGACGGTGATGGTCGCGCGCGCGAAAAGGGCCAGCAGGGAAAAATCGAGTTCCTGCGCCGCCGTGACGGTTTCCATGTTCAATACGCCTGCTCGTTGCACCGGGTTCGTAGCGACCCGCTATTAGCAGCGATTCTATCGCGATTTGAGGGGGATTGCCAACACATCCTCGTCAGAAGGCCGCAATCCGCCCATGCAAGCGCCACAATTGCGCAACAGCGCGGCCCAGGGCGGGCTCAACCGGGAAGCATCACGGCACGAAGCTCGTCCGGCAGACGCAGCGCCCGGCCATTCGGGCCGATGCAGACCAGCGTCACCTGTGCGCGAAACAGCAGTTCCTCCCCGCGCAGCACCAGTTGCTCCATCTCAAGGCGAGATCCGCCGATCAGCTTCAGTTCGGATGTCACGCGCAGCAGATCGTCATAAAGCGCGGGTCGCAGGTAATCGGCCTCGATCCGGCGCACCACGATGATAATGCCGCGCGTGGCGCGCAACGCGACCTGATCGATGCCCAGTTCGCGCACCCATTCCGACCGGGCGCGTTCGGTGAATTTCAGGTAATTGGCATGATAGACGATGCCGCCTGCATCGGTGTCTTCATAGTAGACCCGGACGGGATGGCTGTGAATGGCCCCCATATCAGGATATCCGCGCAGCCAGCCGCAGGGCATGGCTGGGATCACGCGCCACCACCGGCATATTGGGCGCGTAAGCCCCCGCGATCACCGCGCCGATATCGGGGCGCAGGATCACCGTCTCGCCTGCTCTCGCCAGTGGCGAGGTATCCGTGAAGGCCCGATCAGACCACAGCAGGATGATCTGTGCCGCCTGCGCCAGCGCCAGCGTCTCGGCGGGCATATCAGACAGCGCCGCATCCATGCGGATGAAGACAAAGGCCGCCTTGATCGCGCCCTCGGCGTCAAAGCGGAAGGCGCGGTATTGATTGGCATCCTGTTCTGCCAGGCGCGCACAAAGCGGTGCCAGATCCGGGATCAGCCGGTCCAGCTTGGGCACAACCGGCAGTTCCGCCCAATAGCGGAAGAAAAAGACCATCAGATTGGCACCAAGTTCCGGATCGGTTTCGGCCATCTTGTGGCCTGCAAGGGCCACCACCGCCTCGATCGCACCCTTGATGACGCCAAGTGTCGCGTCATCGACCCCAAAGACCACCGGCACGATGGGCCGCCCCCAGCGGGCGCAGAGATATTCGCCCGTGCTGCGCGTGAACAGCGCCTCAACCGTGGTTGCGTCCATGGCGTCCTCCTGCAAGATGGCGGTGGATAACGCGATTTGCCGCCGGTCTCAACCGCTGCGGGGCTGGCTGTGTAGAGGGATGGAACATGCTGAAGGGAATCGATCCCAGGGTCACGCCGGATCTGATGGATGTGCTGATGCGGATGGGCCATGGCGATGAGTTGCTGGTGGTGGACAGCAACTATCCCGCCTTCGCGGTGCCGACCCGCCCCGGCCGCGTGGTCGATCTGCCCGGGCTGAATGTGGTGGAGGCCTTGGGCCTGATCACCAGCCTGATGCCGCTGGACGGATTCACAGAATATGGCGCGCTGTGGATGCAGCGGGATGGCGCGGGCGATCAGCCCGATCCGGTGCATCGCGCGGCGTTCGAGGTGCTGGCACCGGCCCTACCCGAAGGTGCGGCTCTGCGCTCCATCGAGCGGCAGGCATTCTACGCCCATGCGCCGCGCGCCTTTGCTTGCGTGCGCAGCACGGAAAACCGCGCCTTCGGCTGTTTCATCCTGCGCATGGGCGTGGTGTTCTGACCCGTCCCGCGCCAGCCCGTTTTGAGCCTGCCCGAAAGAACCTGCCCTTGTCTGACCAAGCCGATCTGCCCGCGTTGCTGCTGTCATGGTATGACCGCCATCACCGGACCATGCCGTGGCGGGTGCCACCCGATGCGCGGGCGGCCGGGGTTCAGCCCGATCCCTACCGGGTCTGGCTGTCAGAGGTCATGCTGCAACAAACCACAGTCGCGGCGGTGCGCAGCTATTTTGAACGGTTCACCGCGCGCTGGCCCAAGGTTGGCGATCTTGCTGCGGCAGAGGACGCCGATGTGATGGCCGAATGGGCGGGACTTGGTTATTACGCGCGCGCCCGCAACCTGCTGAAATGCGCCCGCGCCGTGGCCACCGATCACGCCGGACGCTTTCCCGACACCGAGGCGGGCCTGCGTGCGCTGCCCGGCGTCGGCCCCTATACGGCGGCGGCGGTGGCCTCCATCGCCTTTGACCGCCCGGCGACCGTGATCGATGGCAATGTCGATCGCGTCATCACCCGGCTGCGCCGGATCGAGACGCCGCTGCCCACCGCCAAGCCCCTGATCGCGCTGGAGGCCGCGCGCCTGACGCCCGCCGCCCGCCCCGGCGATTACGCGCAGGCGATCATGGATCTGGGCGCCACCATCTGCACTCCGCGCAACCCTGTCTGCGCGCTGTGCCCATGGTCCCCGCATTGCGCGGGCCATGCGGCGGGCGATGCCGCAACCTTCCCGCGCAAGGCAACCAAGCCCGAGAAGCCGCAGCGCGAAGGCGATATCTGGATCACGCTGCGCCCGACAGATGGCGCGGTGCTGCTGGAGGAACGCCCGGCCAAAGGCTTGCTGGGCGGCATGGCGGGCTTTCCGACCAGCGGCTGGGATGGCAGCGACCTGCCGCCGCCGCTGACCGCCGACTGGCAACAGGCCGGGCTGGTGCGCCACACCTTCACGCATTTCCACCTGACCTTGCGGGTCTGGCTGGCGACAAGCGCGGGCAATCCGACGCGCGGGCAGTTCGTGCCCCGCAGCCGTTTTGCGGCTGACACCCTGCCCACCGTCATGCGCAAGGCCTGGGACGCCGCCGCGAAAACCGCGTCATTGCGCGCAGTTGAGTGACAGCGCCGAAGGCTCTAGACTCATTCCGTGCCGCAGCGCCCTGAGCCGCATTTCCGGGTCAAGAGGGCCACGCTCAACGCCAGATGCGAGCCACGGCCTGTAAATGGATTGCCCGCGCAGGAGGCGCATAGGAGAGCCATGGACGATATCCGCAAAGCCCTGCCCTTCTGGCTGTCACTTGGACTGATCCCGCTTGCGGTAGTCGGGGTAACGCAGGGCGGCTGGACCGTGATCCTGATGCCCGCCTATGCATGGATGCTGGTTACATTGCTGGACCTGCTGCTGGGCCAGAACGCGGAAAATCCCGATCCGCAGACCGATGACGAAGACCTGTTCTGGTATCGTCTGATCACGCTGATCTGGTTCCCGATGCAGGCGATGATCGTCTATGGCAGCATCTGGTGGATCACCCGCAGCGCCCATCTGAACTGGCTTGAGATCACCGCGCTGATGTTCGGGATCGGCGTCGCATCCGGCACGATCGGCATTGTCTACGCGCATGAGCTTTTGCACCAGCGCAACAATTTTGAACGCTGGCTGGGCGATTTACTACTCGCATCTGTCCTTTACAGTCATTTCCGCACCGAGCACCTGTTGGTGCACCACCGCTATGTCGGCACCCCCCGTGACGCCGTCAGCGCCCGCTATAACGAGGGCTTCCACCGCTTTTTTGCCCGGGTCTTGTTCGAATGCCCGGCCTCCGCCTGGCGGGCAGAGGCCGAGAAACTTGGCAAGGTCGGGCGGCCGGTCTGGCACCGTTCCAACCCGTTCTGGCGCTATGCCGGGCTGCAACTTCTGGCATTGGTGCTGGCCTTCGCAATCGGGGGCTGGATGGGGATCGGCCTGTTTCTGATGCAAGCCTTTTTCGCCATCTGGCAGCTGGAACTGACCAATTATATCGAACATTACGGGCTGACCCGCCGCCAATTGCCCGATGGCAAATACGAGCCCGTTCGGCCTCATCACAGCTGGAACGCGCCGCATACGGCCTCGAACTGGTTGCTGATCAACCTGCAACGCCATTCGGATCACCATTACAAACCGGACCGGCGCTTCCCGCTTTTGCAGACCTATTCCGAGGATGAGGCCCCGATGCTGCCGATGGGATATCCGGCAATGGGGGTGCTGGCGATGATCCCGCCGCTGTGGCGGCGGCGGATGAACCCGCGCGTGCGGGCCTGGCGGCGGCAGTATTACCCGGATGTCACCGAATGGCCGCGGCGCTGACCAAACACCTCAAGATCCGCCCGTAAGATCAAGAAACAACGGATTTTCGTCGAAAATCCGAGGCGCGGCGCAAAGCCCTTGCGCCCTGCGGAAAGCCGGAAGTTCCCGATGCAAAAAGCCCCGCCATGCAAGCATGGCGGGGAGGTGTGCCCCCGGCGGACCGGGGCACAGGCGTAAGAATGCCGTATTTCGGGATCAGTGGCGCTGACGCTCGTCAGCCTCCATCTCGGCGCGGATCTGCTGGCGCAGCGCGTCAATCGGGATCATCTTGCCATCCCGCTTGAAGTGCCAATAGGTCCAGCCATTGCAGGAGGGCGCGCCTTCATAGGCAGCCCCGACCTGATGGATCGACCCCTTGAGGTCGGTGCCCTTTTCATCATTACCGATCAGCGTGCCATCCGCGCGCACCTTGGCGCTGAACTTGCTGCCGCTGGAGAACAGCTCCTCGCCCGGGCGCAACATGCCACGCTCCACCACCTGCCCGAAGGGCACACGCGGCTCGGCACGTTTGGAGCCGGTGACCTCAAGCCCGGTCGCGTCGAACTTGCGGATCCGCGCCAGACGCTCTTCCGCAACCTTGCGATAGCTTTCCTCGCGCTCGATACCGATGAAATTGCGCCCCAGCATCTTGGCGACAGCCCCAGTGGTGCCAGTGCCGAAGAACGGGTCCAGCACCACGTCATTGGCGTTGGTGGTGGCGATCAGGATCCGGTGCAGCAGGCTTTCGGGCTTTTGCGTCGGATGGGCCTTGTCGCCGTTTTCATCCTTCAGCCGCTCATGCCCGGTGCAGATCGGCAGCACCCAGTCGCTGCGCATCTGCACGCCTTCATTCAGTGCCTTCATGGCCTCGTAATTGAAGGTGTATTTCGCGCCCTCGTCCCGGCTGGCCCAGATCAGCGTCTCATGCGCATTGGTCAGCCGCTTGCCTTTGAAATTCGGCATCGGGTTCGATTTGCGCCAGACCACATCATTCAACATCCAGTAGCCGGCATCCTGCATGGCCGCCCCAACGCGGAAGATGTTGTGGTAAGAGCCGATCACCCAGATCGCCCCATTGGGCTTCAGCAACCGCCGCGCCGCGCGCAGCCATTCCCGCGTGAAGCGATCATAGGCCTCGAAACTGGAGAACTGGTCCCAGTGATCATCGACCGCATCAACCTTGCTGTTGTCGGGGCGATGCAACTCGCCCTTCAACTGCAGGTTATAGGGCGGGTCGGCAAAAATCAGATCCACCGAGCCTGCGGGCAGGCCATTCATCAACTCGATACAGTCACCGGCAAGGATCTGGTTCAGCGGAAGGCCGGGGGCCTCCGCAGGGGATTTCCGTGTCGTCATTGCTGCCTCTGCTCTCGGCCTCTTTGTGCCGATTTATTGTCACCCAAGATGAGTCAGAGACGATTCGCAGTCAAATTCTTTTTTGAATCAAGAGGTTACGGAAACATCTTGATACAAGATATTGTGGATGGGCTTGAACGAACGCCTATGGTGAGGGGTCACCCCAAGATTTAGAAGCGCCTCGAGATGGTCTTTGGTGGGGTAACCGGCATTGCGATCCCAGCCATAGCCCGGATGCTGTTGCGCCAAATCCACCATGAGGCGATCCCGTGTCACTTTCGCCACGATGGAGGCTGCGGCGATGGACAGGCTTTTGGCATCGCCCTTCACCACCGCCCGCCCCGGACAGGGCAAGGCTTTGGGCAGGCGGTTGCCATCGACCAGCGCAAGGCCAGGCACCCGCCCCAGACCCGCGAGCGCACGTTCCATTGCAAGATGGCTGGCATTCAGGATGTTCAGCCGGTCAATCTCCTCGACCGAGGCATGGGCGACACAGACCTCTGCGCAGGCCATGATCTCGGTGAACAGCGCCTCGCGCTTTGCCCATGACAGGGTCTTGCTGTCACCGATGCCGGGCGGGATGCAAGCGGGGTCGAGAATCACGGCAGCCGCCGTGACCGGGCCGCAAAGCGGGCCGCGCCCGACCTCATCCACCCCGGCCACCGGCCAGAGGCCTGCGGCGCGCCCCTCTTCTTCCAGGGCAAAATCGGCAATCGGACGGGGCGGGCGGGGGCTGGCGGCTTTGCGTATCATGCCCGCCAGACTGCCGGGGCAAGGCCAGAATGAAAAGCCCCACCCAGACGGGTGCCAGCGGTGTCGGAATGAAACGCCACACCAAAGCGGGCGGGATCCGAGGGAAAGCGCCGCCCAACCGGGAGGGGCGGGTGACTGCTGCGGCCGGGCGGGCCATCACCACCGCCCGGCACGCAATCCCCGAGGTCTGAGGAGGAGGGACACCTGCCCCCGGGGAACCTCAATCTGTGGAACCTCAATCTGTCAGGGGCGGGCGCAACTGCCCGCCAGCGGGCCCGTGATCTGCATCAGACAGACCTTTGCCTGTGACGGCGCGGGCACCGAAGATATGGCCAAACCCGCCAGCACCAGAAAACCGCTTGCCGTCACCACCGCCAGACGCCAGCGCGCCCGCCCACCATCATCCTGTCTTGCCCTGCCTTGCATTCCGGTTGCTCCCGTCTGCTTGACGGCCCGGCTTGCTGCCAGGGCCTGCAGCAAACCTGTGGAGCGACCCAGTCGCCACGCAATAACCGCAGGCTGATATGCGATAACAGGGCATCCAACCTTCGGATGATATTGAATTACCCGAGGCCTGCGCCCATCATGGCAGACATCATCCCCCGCAGGACCACGCCCATGCGCCTCCGCACCATCCTTGCCGCCGCTGCCCTGAGCCTGGTCGCCCAGATGGCGCAGGCGAATTGCTACGCCGATTACAAGGCCAAGCAGGACAATCCGCTGCGCCTGCATTATGGGGTCGCGCAGGTCTCGGGCTGTGACAAGAAGGCCGCCAAGGCCGAACTGTCGCGCCGCCTGTCATCGCAGGGCTGGCAGCTTCTGAATGTCATCTCGGTTTTCGGCCCCGAGGGGCTTAATGAAAGGCAATCCAGTGCCGGGGAATACTTCCTCCGTTTCTGACAGCCTGCGCGCGGGGAACCGCACCGTGACCTTCGGGGTCGCGGCGGTGGTGCTGATCCTTGCCGCAGCGGCAGTCTTCCTGTTTCTGGCGCTGCCGGATGCCAATGCCTTCAATGCGCGGGTCGAACAGCTGTTCGTCTCGAATGACACGCTGAAGACCTTTACCGAGATCCGCCTGCTGGAGATCATCGCGCAATCTGGCACCACCTTTCAGGAGGTGCTGGCCAGCTATCGCATGGTTATCTTTGTGCTGCTGGTGTTTTCGGCGGCCCTGCTGGTCGCCTGTCTGGTGTTCCTTTTGACCATCATCACCCTGAACCGCCGCATCTCGGCCATTCAACGCTCTGGCATCACGGTGTCGTCGCTGATGATCTCGCGCGAGGCGCGGGCGGTCTATATCAATGATCTGGAATTCAAGCTGACCGAAGCCGCGATTGAAACCCTGTCGGTTCTGGCCGAGGCGCGGATGGATGATGACGTAATGACCGGCGCGCAGATCGAGGCGGTGATATCCGGCCGCCCCGAGCCCGATTGCGACGAGGCGGCGGGGGCGACGCGGGTGAAGCGTTTGCGCGATGCGCTTGGCAATCAACTTGTGTCAGAGCTGCTGGTGAAAACCATCGCGCGGCGCGGCTATGTGCTGGCGGTCGAGAAAGACACGATTCGGATGCTTTAAGGCCCTGTCCGTGGCTTTCGGCGCCAGCCCGGCGGCGTGAACGCCCCAGCAGGTGCCGCAAGCGTCGGCCACCGCGCGCGAAACCCTTGCACCGCAGGCCCCGCTCTGGCACCCCTCGGGGCAAAAGCACGAGGGACAGATGGCCAACGATACCAATCTTGTCACGATCCTGAATGACTGGGTCGGCCCGACACTGGACACCGCGAAGGGCTGGCTGGTCTCGCCCGCCGCATGGTCGCAGTTCGCGCTGCTGGTCGTGGCCTTCCTTCTGGCGCGGATGCTGACCGCGCGGCTGCGTCCGATCCTGCATCAGATGCTGTCGCCGTCCGAGGGCAAGGGCGGCCCCCTCGCCTCAGCCCGGATCTGGGCGCGCGGCCTGTTGCCGCTTTTGCTGCCGCTGCTGGCCTTTGGCCTGACCGCCTTTGGCGAGGAAATCACCCGCAGCCTGTTCGGCTCTGGTGCGGTGATCGCCTTTGGCAAGCGGGTCTTCCTGTTCCTTGCCGCCCGCATCCTTGTGCAAGAGGTGCTGACGGATCGCTTTTTGCGTTTCCTTGGCCGGTTCATCCTGATCCCGGCCATGCTGCTTTATGCGCTTGGCCTGCTGGACGACATCAATGCCCATCTGGAGGCCACCAGCGTTTCGCTTGGCAATATCCGCTTCTCGGTCATGGCGCTGATCCGGGGCGGGATCGCGGCGGCGGTGCTGTTCTGGCTGGGCAGTTGGTCGAACCGGCAAAGCGCCGATTACATCAAGAAACAGGATGAGCTGCGCCCGGCCACCCGCGAACTGGCGATGAAGGCGGCGGAGGTCGGGATCTTTGGCGCGGCCTTCCTCCTGCTGATGTCGATCATGGGGATCGACCTGACCGCCGTCGCGGTCCTTGGTGGCGCGCTTGGTGTCGGCGTCGGCCTTGGCCTGCAACAGATCGCGGCCAACTTTGTCTCCGGCATCATCCTGCTGCTGGAGGGGCAGACCACGGTCGGCGACTATGTCGAACTGGATGGCGGCGAAAAGGGCACCATCGTCAGGATGACGGCGCGCGCCTGCGTGCTCGAAACCTTTGACGGCAAATGGATCGTTGTCCCGAATGAGCATTTCATCACCACCCGTGTGGTGAACTATTCCGATCAGGGCAGCGCCAATCGCTATGAGCAGGAATTTACCGTCAGCTATGACACCGATCCGCATATCGTGCCGGGTCTCATCGAAGCCGAACTGGCAAAGCTGTCCTTCATCCTGACCGATCCAGACCACGAGGCCGAATGCGAGCTGCGCGGCTTTGGCGACAAGGGGCTGATTTTCGGGGTGAAATACTGGGTGAACGGCATCGATGACGGCAAGAACAACTTTGGCCATCCGGTGTTGCTGGCCATCTGGACCGCGCTGAAACAGGGCGGGATCGAGATGCCCTTCCCGCAGCATGTGGTCCATATGAAGCAAGGCACGCCCGCGTGACGCGGGCGGCGCTGGTCATCGGGGCCGGGCCCGCCGGGCTGATGGCGGCCGAGGCCATGGCCGATGCGGGGCTTGCGGTGACGGTGGCCGAGGCCAAACCCTCACCCGCGCGCAAACTGCTGATGGCCGGAAAGTCCGGGCTGAATGTGACGAAGGCCGAGGCCCCCGCCGATTTCATCCGCCATTTCGATACAGACTGGCTGGAGCCGATTCTGGCGGGCTTTGGCCCGGCAGAGGTTCAGGCCTTTTGCGAATCGCTTGGCCAGCCAGTATTCACCGGATCCTCAAACCGGGTGTTTCCGGTCGCGATGAAGGGCTCTCCTCTGCTGCGAGCTTGGCTGGCGCGGCTGGCGGGCAAGGGGGTGGCGTTGAACCTTCGCTGGCGCTGGACCGGGTTTGACGGCGCGGCGCTGCGCTTCGATACGCCCGAAGGCCTGCAAGCCCTGCAACCCGATGTGACCGTGCTGGCACTTGGCGGCGCAAGCTGGTCGCGGCTGGGCTCCGATGCGGCCTGGCTGCCCTGGCTGCGGGAAAAGGGCGTCGAGACCACCGATTTCGCCCCGGCAAACATGGGTTTCTGTATGAACTGGTCGCCGCATATGCAGCGCCAGTTCGGCCAGCCGGTAAAAGGGGCCTGCCTGATTGCGGGCACCCGGCGCGTGCGCGGCGAGTTCGTGATTTCCGAACGCGGGCTGGAGGGCGGTGGGATCTACACAATCAGCCGCGATCTGCGGCTGGGTTCGGCCCTGGCGCTGGATCTGTTTCCGGATCTGTCGGAAGGCGCGCTGCGCGACCGCATCGCAAAGCTGAAACCGGGCGAATCTGCCACCAACCGTCTGCGCAAGCTGGGCCTTGACCCTGCCGCCGTCGCCTTGGTGCAGGAACTGGCGCGCCCCCTGCCCGGTGATCTGGTGCCGCTGCTGAAGCATCTGCCCGTGCCCCATCAAGGCCCCCGCCCGCTGGACGAGGCGATTTCTTCCGCGGGCGGCATCGCGCGGGACAGCCTGACCGATGATCTGGAACTGCGCGCCTTGCCCGGCATCTTTGCCGCAGGCGAAATGCTGGATTGGGAGGCGCCGACAGGCGGCTATCTGCTGACCGCAAGCTGGGCCACCGGCCTTCATGCAGGCCGTGCCGCAGCCCGGCGGGCGCTGCGGCAATAAAGCGTGCGCTGACCAGATCGCAGCCCGGCTAAAGCGCGCGCATCCAGAATTGCAGCGGCTTTTTCGTCTCCGCCGCATCACCAATGTCACGCCATGAAAACTCGGCCATGACCCCGGGCAGCGGGCGATAGCCGCGCTTGGTCCAGAAGGCATCATTGCTGCGATAGTGCTGCGGATGACGCGGATGGCTGTCAGGCCGCATCACACTGCAGAAGGCGGCATGGCTGCGGCCCAGATCCCGGGCATGTGCCTCGCGCGCATCAAAGAAGCGGTGGCCGATACCTTGGCCGCGAAACTCTGGCAGCAAGACCGATTCGGCGCAGTAGAAGATGCAGTCCAGCGGAACATCGACCCCGGCAAAGGAGGCGGCGAATTCCTCCGCATGATCCTCCATCGGGGTGCCGGTGGCCGCGCCAACCAGCCGCGTGCCGTCAAAGGCACCGACCAGAATTGCACCGGGACTGTCGCGATAGGTTTGCAGATAGTCCCGCTCGTAATCCAGCGTGCCGTCATAGAGATAGGGCCAGTCGCGAAAGACCGCGATGCGCAGCTCCGCCACATCATCCAGCGCGGCATCCAGCGCCGCGCCGGTCAGGACCCTTGTTTCAATCATGCAGAGACCTGCGCGATCCAGTCCTGCAAGTTGTAGAAGGTGGTCACGCGGGCGATCTTGCCATCTTTCAGATCGAAGAATGCCCCAGCGGGCAGGACATATTTTTGTCCCTTTGCTTCGGGCAGGCCTGGATCGGTTTGCAGATACTCGCCATGAACGACAAATTCGGCCGCCCCCCGCGTCGCATCCTCGTTCACGAAAATGACCATATCCTTCAGGGTTTCGCGGTAGCTGACTCCCATATGCGAGCAGAATTCGGTGAACAGCTCCTTGCCGCGCCGGATGCCGCCCTCATTCACCCGATGTTCGACATCATCGGTCAGGCAGGCCAGCATTCCACTGGCATCGCCGGCGTTGAAGGCTTTGTAATAGGTCTCGAGCGTGGCGCGGGTCATGGGTCTCTCCGGCGGATGGGAATGCAGCCATCCTACGGGAAAGGGGCGCGCCGCCAATGCCCTTGCAGGACAAAAAGCGGCGCGTTTGCGACCTTATGCCAGCGCCGCGCGCACGGTTTCGGCCATTGGCGTGGTCGGGCGGCCGATCAGACGCGACAGGCTTTGGCTGTCATCGAACAGCGCGCCCGCCGCTGCATGGCGGTCGCTGTCGGCCAGGGCATGAGCCAGGGTCGGCGGCAGGCCAAAGCCCAGCAGGGCCGCGGCATATTCAGCTTCCGGCAAGTTGACATAGGTCACGGTGCGGCCCGATTGGCGGGACAGTTCCGCCGCAAGATCGGTCAGGGTGTAAGAGGTATCCCCCGCCAGTTCATAGGTCTTTCCAGCATGGGCCGCATCCAGCGCCGTCACCGCAATCGCCTCGGCATAGTCGGCACGCGCGGCGGTAGACAGCTGCCCCTGCCCGGCCGAACCCAGGATCGCGCCATGCTCAAGCGCCGCCCCCAGGGCCGCCGTGTAATTCTCGGTATACCAGCCATTGCGCAGGATCGTGACAGCCAGGCCAGAGGCAGCAAGGGCCGCTTCCGTCGGCTTATGGGCCTGCACCAGCGTCATGGTCGAGGCATCGGCATGAAGCAAGGACGTATAGACGACCCGCTGGACCCCGGCAGCTTTCGCCGCCTCAATCACCCTGAGATGCTGGCCGGCCCGGTCACCGTCAAGATCATTCGAGGAAATCAGCACCAGCACCTCAACCCCCGCAAGGGCGGTAAGGTCCGGCGCATTGTAATCGAAGGCACGGGCGGTAACGCCTGCAAGTTTGGATGGGTCGCGCGCCAAGGCAATCGGTGCCGCGCCGCGGGCTTGCAAAGCGGCAATGGCAAGGCGGCCCAATTGGCCGGTGGCTCCGGTAACGGCGATGGTCATGGTGTGCTCCTTTGGTCTGTCATGCATCGACAGGAATGCGATGGGCAGAACCTGCACCCTTTACTTACGATAAGGAAGTGCCTACATTTTTGTAAGTATACCGTAGAGATGCACATGACCATGCCCGATCACGCACAGAGCCTGCTGTCACAACTGCCCGCCAATGTGCTGGCTGCCGAATGTCCCTCGCGGCAGGTGCTGTCGCATCTGACCAGTCGCTGGGGCACGCTGGTGATGCTGGTATTGTTAGGCGGCACGCATCGGTTTTCCGAACTGCGCCGCTGCATTGGCGGGGTCAGCGAAAGGATGCTGGCGCAGACCCTGCAACAGCTTGAAACGGATGGATTTGTCTTGCGCATCGCGCATGAGGTGGTGCCGCCGCATGTGGAATATAGCCTGACCAAGTTGGGGCAAGAGGCAGGGGCCCATATCGCCGCACTGACCCATTGGATCGAGACTGCCCTGCCCCGGATCCAGGCCGCGAAAGGCGTGCCTGAACCTGCCTGAGCGGGTTCCCGATTTAAGCCGGGTTCAGGCCTGCGCGCCCGGCTCGGTCGGGGCACCGAAACGCGCGATCATCCGCTCGCGGATCATGTCGCGCGCCTGTCTATAGGCTGAAAGTTTGGCCTCTCGTGTCTCGCCAAGGCCCGTGGGGTCGAGAATCGGCCAGTATTCGACATCCATATGGAAGAACCTCGTCAGTTCCAGCGCCTGACGCTGGCTGGCGGGCGACAGCGCGATAATCAGGTCGAATTGGCCCAGATCATCGCCCCATTCCTGCATTTCCTCAAACGACCGCGAGCGGTGGCGATCCAACTCGATCCCCAGCTCCTTGCAGACCGAGACCGAAAAGCCATCGATCTCCATATCGTTATGCACCCCGGCGGATTGCACATAGGCGCGTTGACCGTAAAGCTTCTTCATCAGCCCTTCTGCCATGGGCGACCGGACAGCATTATGGTCGCAGCAGAACAGGATGGATGAGGGAAATTCGGCCAAGATCACCCCCAATGCAGGACGCAGATCAGGGTGAACAGGCGACGGGCGGTGGCGGTATCGACATCCGCCTTGCCCTCCAGCCGCTCTTGCAAGACCCTTGCGCCCTCATTGTGGATGCCGCGCCGCGCCATGTCGATCGCCTCGATCTGGCTGGGCGGCAAGCGTTTCACCGCCTCGAAATAGCTTTCGCAGATCTGAAAATAATCCTTCACCACCTGCCGGAACGGGCCGAGGCTCAGGTGGAATTCGCCGACCGGGCTGCTGTCTTCCACCGCGATGGAGAAGACCAGCCGCCCCTCACGGATCGCAAGCCCCAGGCGGTAGGGGCCGGGCGGCACCTCGCGCCCGTCCCGGACCGGCAGGCCGAAATTGTTTTCCTCCAGCAGATCAAAGATCGCGACGCGGCGCTCCTGCTCGATCTGGGCAGTCGGGCGGGTCAGCCCCCGCTCGTCAATCTCGATATGGCAGATGCGATTGGTCATGGAGGCGGTTCCGATCTAGACGTCCGAAAGTGATGCCCGAGCCGGTCTGCCGGATCAAGCCTTAGCTGCGGTTCAGCCGCTCCAGCCTTGCGCGCACCGAAAGACCGTGCGCCTCAAGGCTTTCCGATTGCGCCAGACGCTCAGCCGCCGGGCCGATGGCGGCAATGGCCGCAGGTGTCATGCGGGCCAGCGTGGTGCGTTTCACGAAATCCATCACCGACAGACCGGAGGAGAAGCGCGCCGACCGTGCGGTGGGCAGGACGTGGTTCGGGCCACCGACGTAATCGCCGATGGCTTCGGGCGTCCAGGCCCCAAGGAAGATCGCGCCGGCATGGGTGATCTGCGTGCTCAGGGCCTCGGGATCGGCCACGCAGAGTTCCAGATGTTCGGGTGCCACGCGATTCGACAATGCCGCCGCCTCGGCCAGATCGCGGGTCACGATCACCGCTCCGAAATCGCGCCAGCTGGCGCCCGCGATCGCGCGGCGCTCCAGCGTTTCCAGCCGTTTTTCGACGGCCTCGGTCACCGCGCGGGCAAAGGCCGCATCCGGCGTCACCAGAATCGCTTGGGCGGATTCGTCATGCTCCGCCTGGCTCAGCAGATCAAGCGCGATCCAGTCGGGATCATTGTCGCCATCGGCAATCACCAGAATCTCGGACGGGCCTGCGATCATGTCGATGCCGACCTTGCCGAAGACGCGGCGCTTGGCGGCGGCCACAAAGGCATTGCCGGGGCCGGTGATCTTGTCGACCGGCTGGATCGTCTGGGTGCCGTAAGCCAAAGCCGCCACGGCCTGCGCGCCGCCGATGCGGTAAACCTTGTCAACGCCTGCCAGTTGCGCGGCCAGCAGGACCAGAGGATTGACCACGCCCCCCGGTGTCGGGCAGGCGATCACCAGTTGCTCCACCCCCGCCACCTTGGCCGGGATCGCGTTCATCAGGACCGATGACGGATATGAGGCAAGCCCCCCCGGCACATAAAGCCCGGCAGCCGAAACCGGGGTCCAGCGCCAACCAAGGCTTGCGCCATGGGCGTCTTCCCAACGGGCATCCTCGGGCATCTGGCGGCTGTGATAGGCCCGGATCCGGTCGGCGGCGAGTTCCAGCGCCGCGCGATCCTCGGCCGTCACCTTGGCGATCTCGGTCGCAATCTCCTCGGGGCTGAAAGCCAGCGTTGCGGGCGTCAGATCCAGCTTGTCGAATTTCGCGGTCAGTTCGATCACCGCCGCATCGCCGCGCGCCCGGACATCGGCGATGATCGCCGCCACCGCCGCATCCACATCGGGGCTGTCCTCGCGCTTCATGCCCAGAAGGGCGGTGAAGGCGGTCTCGAACCCGGCATCACAGGTGTTGAGGAAATGCGGCATCGGCGCGTCCTTCCGGCAAAGTGCTTCGGCTCACATAGCCAAGATAGGCTGGCGCCTCAAGCGCGGCAGATGGCGCGCATGGGGGCGCTGCCCCCATCCGTTTCGGTCCGCCCCGGGATGTATGAGGACAGAAAAGGGGCAAAGGGGGCGATCTGCGCTCAGCCGTGATCGGGGGCGCGGCGCGAGGGTGCCAGATAGGGGCGCGTCACATCGCGCAGGTCGATATCAAGGGATTCGACATCCAGCGCGATGGCCCCATCCCCCGCCAGGGTCAAGATCACCCGCCCGGTGCCATCGGCACCGGGCTCAAAGGTGATATCAAGCAGCGACAGGATGGTGTCACGATCTGCGCGGTCGATGCCGGTGCTGCGCACCGCCAGCACGTCGCGCACCAGGAGCATGGCGCGCACACGCTCCACGCCCCGGCCCGCGCGCTCTGCCGCCTCGCGGTCTTCCCAGCGGAAACGGTTCAGCAGCACCGCAAATTCACGCCGTGCCCGCGCATAGGTCATGTCGGTGGTCGGAAACACCCCATCCTGCGCCAGCGTGGCAAGGATCTTCAGATCCTCGGCATCCGCCACCCCAAGCCAAAGCGGTGCCTCGGCCCCGTCCTCGAACCGTGCATCGGCCATCAACCCTTGATCCTTTCGATCTTGGCACCACAGGCACCCAGCTTGTCTTCGACATGCTCATAGCCGCGATCCAGATGGTAGACCCGGCTCACCACCGTTTCGCCTTCGGCGGCAAGGCCCGCAAGGATCAGCGAGACCGAAGCGCGCAGATCGGTCGCCATCACCGGCGCGCCGCGCAGCTTTTCAACGCCGGTCACCGTGGCATGGCCGCCATGAACATCAACCTTGGCCCCCATGCGGATCAGTTCCGGGGCGTGCATGAAGCGATTTTCAAAGATCTTTTCTTCCAGAACCGAGGTGCCATCGGCAGTGCACAGAAGCGCCATCATCTGCGCTTGCAGATCGGTGGGGAAGCCCGGGAAAGGTTCGGTCGTCACATTCACCGCCTTCACCCGGCCATTCTTGCGCGCAACCTTCAGGCCGCGTTCGGTCTCGGTGACCGAGACCCCCGCCTCATCCAGCTTTTCGGCAAAGGCACCAACCAGATCCAGCCGCCCGCCCAGACATTCGACCTCGCCGCCGCAAATTGCGGGGGCCAGCATATAGGTGCCCAGCTCGATCCGGTCCGTCACCACCGGATGGGTACCACCGCCCAGCCGGTCCACGCCCTGAATGGTGATGGTCGATGTGCCCTCGCCCTCGATCTGCGCGCCCATGCGGCGCAGACATTGCGCTAGATCGACAATCTCAGGCTCGCGCGCGGCGTTCTTCAGCACCGTGGTGCCTTTGGCAAGCGTCGCCGCCAGCAGCGCGTTTTCCGTGGCCCCGACCGAAACGATCGGAAACTCCACCACCGCGCCCTTCAGCCGCCCGCCGGGGGCTTTTGCATGGACATATCCGTCACGCAGGTCGAGATCGGCCCCCATCGCCTCCAGTGCTTTCAGATGCAGGTCGACCGGACGCGCGCCAATGGCGCAGCCACCGGGCAGCGAGACCACGGCATGACCATCGCGCGCCAGCATCGGCCCCAACACAAGGATCGAGGCGCGCATCTTGCGCACGATATCGTAATCGGCGGTGTGGTTGTGGATGTCATGCGAGGACATCGCCAGCACCTTGCCGCCCTGCAGCGCCGAGACCTCGGCCCCCAGCGATTGCAACAACTGGGTCATGGTGCGGATATCCGACAGGCGCGGCGCATTGGTCAGCGTCAGCGGCTCTTCGGTCAGCAATGTCGCGGGCATCAACGTCAGACAGGCGTTCTTGGCCCCGGCGATCGGAATCACCCCGTTCAGCTCGCCACCGCCCCGCACCAGAATCGAATCCATTCCCGCCTCACTCTTTCTCGTTGTTATCGTCAGACGCGGCCCTTGCGCGCGCCTGCGCCTTGCGCCGGCCCATATTGGCCTTCAGCGCAGCCTTCAGCCGATCTTCGCGCGAGGGTGCCCCGCCGGTTTTCTGCTCCCTGCCCTTCAGGGCTTGAGGTTTCGCGCCGGCTTCGTTGGCCGATGCGGCGGGCAGATCATCAGGTTTCGGGGGATCGTCATGCGCGTTCATGCCCCCCTGTTAGCGCAGCGACAAAAAAGCGTCCAGATTATGCTTGCGCCCGTTTGCGAATACGTCTATCTCCCCGCCACGCCCGGCGATGAACCGCCGAAGCGATGGTCGAAAGGCCCCGCCGAAAGGCAAAAGTGCTGCAGTAGCTCAGTGGTAGAGCACTCCCTTGGTAAGGGAGAGGTCGAGAGTTCAATCCTCTCTTGCAGCACCATTTCTCTCCCATAAATGAAAATTGGCAGCACGACAGCGGTGTAATCATATGTGCTGATGTCAAATCGCGCTGCGTGTTTTTGCGCTGATCCAGACGGGTATGGGGCCCGCGTCGGGCTGCATCCTGTAGTCTGCGCAACATCGGTCAGGGCTAACATCCCCTGCTTCGATCTGACGATCTCTGCTGCCAGCGGGGATCATTCCCAGGCGCGGTTGAAAGGCACGCAAAATGCCCGCAAGCGCCACCCGCTCGCTGCGGAGCGGAATCGGTCATCGCGACAGGGGGCGGGATGAATGCCTGCACAGACCACGACATCCAGCATCACCGCAGCACATGCCACACAATACAAAGCATTGACGATCTCGGGGATTTTTGGTGGCGGGGGGGAGATTTGAACTCCCGACCCCACGATTATGAGTCGTGTGCTCTAACCAACTGAGCTACCCAGCCACTGGGCGCTATCTAGGTTGGCGTGCGGAGGAGGTCAAGCGGGAATCGCCAGTTTTCTGCGGCTTTCACATGACGGCGCACCGACAGGGCAACGCCGCCCGATCCGGTGCCGCTTCGGTCTTTCCTTTCGTGCAGCGCGCTGCCAGTCTGGCATAGAGATAGCCCCTGCCCCGGATGAATGATGCGTCTTTCCGCCTTGATGCTTGCCACCCTGCCGGCCTTTGCCGCGACCACCGCCCATGCCGAAGCACCCGGTGCGGTGGAGCGGTATCTGCTGGCGGATCGGCTGTTTGCCGCGGGCGTGGACGCGCGCGACGGGTTGAGCCAGATCGCTGCCGCCCGGCTGTCCGGCGCGATCACGCTGCAAATGCTGGATCTGAAGCCCGAGGTCAGCGGCAAGGGCAAGGCAGAAGTCGTGGCAATGCCCGGCGCGCCCGAGATGCTGGAAGCCGCGCGCCGCGCGGTCGAGGCGGACGAGACCTTGGGGATCCTGCTGGCCAGCACGGAGGTGACCGCCGAGGTGCTGCCAAAATCCAGCCTGCGCAGCCTTGATGCGGCCCTCGCCCCCGGCCAAAGCCACCTGTACCGTCTGCCCGCCGATGGCGGCGCGATGGTGGAGATTGCGGCCCTGTCGGATGGCGCGGTGCAGCTTGAGGTCGCGACCGAGACCGGCATTTTGTGCAAATCCGCGCAACTTTGCCGGATCAGCCTGCCCGAAAGCGGCTTCCTCTCGGTGACCCTGTCCAATCCGGGCACGGATGCGGCAAGCTACCGTCTGCTGACCAACTGACACCATAAATGCAAACAGGGCCGCGTCGGTCACCCGCGCGGCCCTGCTGCTGCCCCCCACGAGGAGAAGAGGGGGTCAGAGCACCTCGCTCACCAATACGGTGCGCTTTTCAGCCACGGCTTTGACGGCTGCATCTGCCAAAGCCAGTGCGATCAGGCCGTCCTCGCCCGACGGCGATGCCGAGCCTTTCCCTGCAAGTGCCGCGATGAAGCTCGCGATTTCGGCCGCATAGGCCTCGGTATAGCGGGTCATGAAGAAGTCATGCAGCGGCGGGCGGGTATAGCCCTTGGCATTGGCCACCTCGATCGAGACCGGGCGCTGGTTCTCGGCCGATACGAGGCCTTCCGATCCATGCACCTCGATGCGCTGGTCATAGCCATAGGTCGCCCGGCGCGAGTTGGAGATCACCGCCTGACGGCCACTTGCCGTTTTCAGCATGACCTGAACCGAGTCGAAATCGCCGGCCTCACCGATGGCCGGATCGACCAGCACGGCGGCGGTCGCGGCCACTTCGGTCACTTCTTCGCCCAGCAGGAACCGCGCCATGTCGAAATCATGGATCGTCATGTCGCGGAAGATGCCGCCCGAACGCCCGATATATTCCACCGGCGGGGCACCTGGATCGCGCGAGGTGATCACCACCATCTCGACCTTGCCGATGGCACCGGCATCGATCTGGTCGCGCACCGCGCGGAAATGCGGGTCAAACCGGCGGTTGAAGCCAACCATCAGCGTGCCCTTATGGGCGCGCACCACCTCAAGGCATTGCTTTACCCGCGCCAGGCTGAGGTCGATAGGCTTTTCGCAGAACACTGCCTTGCCGGCCTTCACGAAGCGTTCGATCAGATCAGCATGAGTATCTGTGGGGGTGCAGATCACCACCGCATCGATGTCTTTCGCCGTCTCGATGGCCTCGATCGTGCGCACGTCGCAGCCATATTGATCGGCAATCGCCTGTGCCGCCGCCGGGAAGGCATCGGCCACGGCGACAAGCTGCGCCTGCGGATCGCCGGTCACCGCTTTCGCATGGACCTTGCCGATGCGGCCTGCGCCCAGAAGCCCGAATTTGACTGTCATTTCATCCTCTTGAAGTTCATTCCGGATATGCACCGGAAACCGTCTGTCATTCGGGGTAAGCCCCGGAAACTGTCTGATCGAAATCGACAAGCGCACCTGTCATCACGCCGGACGCCTCCGACAGCATGAAACTGGCGAGTTCCGCCACATGGGGCGGCTTCACCAACATGCCCATCGGCTGCTTGGCTTCGGCTTTTGCCAGCCAGTCATCGCCGCCGCCATGGTATTTGCGCTGGATCAGATCCTCGCCGGGGGTGTCCATCCAGCCGCAATTGATGCCATTCACCCGGATGCGCTGCCGCCGCAGGGTATGGGCCGCGTTCTTGGTGATATTGGCCAGCGCCGCCTTCGACGCCGAATAGGGTGCCAGGAAACTCTGCCCGCAATGGATCACCATCGACAGAATATTCACCGCCTGCGCCGGATGGTCGTTCTGGATCGCCAGCTGCGCAAAACGCTGCAGCGCAAAGAAGGCACCGCGCGCATTGACCGCAAAGATATGGTCAAAGCGTTCCGGCGTGGTGTCGAGGATCGAGCCCCGGTCGGTCGCCGCCGCAGCATTCAGCAGCGCGGTCACCCGGCCGAAATGCCGGGCCCCGGCATCGACCGCCGTAATGGCATCCGCCACCACCGCCATATCGCCCGCCACGAAATGCACCTCGGCCCCAAGGGCGCGCAAGCCTGCGGCCGCCGTCTCGCCACGGGACGCATCGCGCCCCGTGACCACCAACTTGCGGCAGCCATCGGCAATCAGCCGCTCCGCAATCGCAAGGCCAAGGCCCTGCGTGCCGCCGATCAACACGGCACTGGTGTCGCAGTGATCAGGCATCTGCCGTCTCAACCCCTTTGACCCCGGTGATATAGCTGACGATATCGTTGCCATCCGTCTCGTCCTTGTTCAGCGAGGCGACGATGCGCCCGCGCCGGAACACCACGATCCGGTCCACCAGATCAAAGACCTGCCGCAGATTGTGGCTGACCAGGATCATCGGGATGTTGCGCTCTTTCAAGCCGCGAATGATGTTCTCGACCTGCGCGGTTTCCTGCACGCCAAGCGCCGCCGTCGGCTCGTCCATGATCACCAGCTTGGACGCGAAGGCCGCCGTCCGGGCGATCGAAACGCATTGCCGCTGCCCGCCCGACATGTTGCGGATCGGGTTGTCGACATTGGGGATCTTCACCGCGGTGGTCTTCAGCGCCTCCAGTGTGCGTTCACGCATCGCCTTGCGGTCCAGGATAGAGAACGGGCCAAGCCGCAGCTTGTAAAGCTCGCGCCCGAGGAAGAGGTTCGAAGGCACATCCAGATCATCGGCCAGCGCAAGGGTCTGGAACACCGTCTCGATCCCGGCCTCACGCGCTTCAAGCGGCCCGGTGAAGTTCACATCCTGCCCGTCAAAGAAGACCTGCCCGGCGCTGCGCTGTTCCACCGCGGTGATCTGGCGCACGAAGGTCGATTTGCCCGCGCCATTATCCCCCACCACCGCGACATGTTCACCTTTGCGCAGAACAAAGTTTGCGTCTTCCAGGGCATGGACCCCGCCATAGCGTTTGGTCAGGCCGCGCGTCTCAAGAATGATATCGCTCATGATCTTACCCTCGCCCGCGGCCACGTTGCCGCCATTGATCCAGCACCACGGCACCGACGATGATCACGCCTTTCACCATTTCCTGATAATAGGCATCCAGTTTCAGGAAGGTGAAACCCGAGATGATGACGCCGAAGATCAGCGCGCCCAGCACCGTGCCGATGATCGATCCACGACCGCCCTGCAGGCTGACGCCACCGATCACGGCCATGGCGATCGCGTCCAGTTCATACATGACGCCCATGCCCGCCTGCGCCGTCAGGTTCTTGGAAGACAACACAATGGCCGCCAGCGCCGACAGAAGACCCGCGATCACATAGATCAGCACCTTGGACTTCTCGACATTGATCCCCGACATCCGCATCGCCTGCTCGTTGGAGCCGATGCCGTAGCAATGTTTGCCATAGCGGGTATAGGTCAGGATCAGGTGGAACAGCACCGCAAGGCCGACAAAGATCACCACCGGCATCATGCCTTTGCCGATGGCGGCATAGCTGTCGGTCGGGAAGGAGATCGGGTTGCCCTTGGACCACCATTTGGCGATGCCGCGCGCCGTCACCATCATGCCAAGCGTCGCGATGAAGGGCGGGATCTTGGTATAGGCCACCAGCGCGCCATTGACGAAGCCCGCCAGCAACCCGCAGCCCAGGCCCACCATCACCGGCACGATCACCGGCAGATCCAACCAGCCCTGCGCGGCGAAGATCGCCTTGGGATTGGGGTTGCCATTCACCATGGCGACCTGCGCGAAACTCATGGCGACCATGGCTGTCGCGCCCACGATGGAGCCGGAGGACAGGTCGATCCCGCCCGAGATGATGACCTGTGTCACACCCAGTGCGATGATCCCGGTGATCGAGACCTGAAGGATGATGATCTGCAACCGCTGATGATTGAAGATGGCATCGACATTGTCGCGCGTGTTGAACAGGAAGCTGTCGCCCATGAAGATCCGGCCGACGAGTTCAAAGATCAGGACAATACCGATCAGCGCGAAAAACACGTTCCATTCAGGCGCGCGCGCCCTTCTGCTCGGGTCGTATTTCAGACCGCCAAGCCCATGCGTCGTGGTGGACATGCGCCCCCTCCCCCCGCTGATGTCATGTGGAAAATCGGCCCGCCCCACGGCCTGAGCATTCAGGCACCTAAAGGTTGAGGCAGTGGATGGTCAGGGCGGCGTGACTTCGCCGCCCTGTGGGCCCGAAGGGCTCAGTTCTTGGCGAGGTAGTCGCCGATATTGGCGGGCGTCACCAGCTTGAAGGGCACATAGACCTTCTTCTCGACGGCTTCGCCTTTCGACAGCTTGATCGCCGCATCCAGCGCGCCTGCGCCCTGGCCTGCCGCATCCTGGAACACGGTCACATCCAGATCGCCCGCCTGCATCGCAGCCAGCGCGTCTTGCGTCGCGTCGATCCCGGCGATCACCACCGACCCCATGTCGATGCCGGCAGCCTTGATCGCCTGAATGGCGCCAATCGCGCTTTCGTCATTGTTGGCGATCACACCATCGAAGGCCGCCCCCGAGGACAGCCAGTTGGTCATCAGGTTCTGGGCCTGATCGCGCTGCCAGTTCGAGGTCTGCTCGTCGAGGATATTGATCTTCACGCCGCAATCCGGCCCGCCGATCACGTCATGGATGTCCTTGGTGCGCACGACCGCAGCCTGGTTCGACAGCTCGCCCATGATGACATAGACATTGGCCTCGGTCTTGCCGGCTTCCTTGAACAGACGGCAGACCTCAAGGGTTTGCAGCGTGCCCGAGTCGACCTCGTTCGAGGCGACGAAGGCTTGCTTCTCGGGCAGGGTGTCGACGTTCACCGGCTCGCGGTTCACATAGACCAGCGGCACGCCAGCGGCATTGGCCGCATCCGACATGGCCTGCGTGGCCGAGGTGTCGACCGGGTTCACCACGATGGCGCTGACGCCGCTTGCGATGAAATTGTTGATCTGGTCCAACTGCTTGGCCACATCGTTCTGGGCATCTTCCACCTGAAGGTCGACACCGATGGCCTTGCCCTGATCGATCATGCCATTGCGCAGCACGGTCAGGAAGTTGTCGTCAAACAGGGCCATCGAAACGCCGATATTCTCGGCCATGGCCGAGGTCCCCATCAGCGTGGCAATGCCTGCAATCAGGAATTTCTTCATATTATCCTCCACGAGCGAGTGTCCGGCACACCCGTTTCTCCCTGCCGGACCGCCCCCTCCCTCGGGGCGGTAGCATTCACGGCGGGGCAATGCACCCCCGGCCCGGTCACGATGGGACAAGCCCGGCCCAACAGCGCGATGCGCCGCTGGGTCAGTCCGATTCCCGGTCGCGGTGGGCCCCGCGTAATGGAATTGATATTCTATTTCTGCTGCAAAGCAACTGAAAAATTCCACTTTCAGGGCGAGAGATCGGGTTTCTTCCCGCCTCATCCTGCCGGATATTGCCCGCAGTCCGTTGGAAATGCACGGCAAAGCGCGGTGCAGGCGCAAATTTTGGAATATTCATTCCATTTCACGCCCGCACCATCCTTTGCACGACAGCCTATTCGGAACTCCGCAGCACCGAGGCCGGGCGCGCCGCAAGCGGACGCCAGGCAAAGGCCAGACCTGCCAGCAGGGTGGCAATCACCCCGCCGGCCACGATGGCCAATGCCGAGACAGGCTCGAAGCGGTAGCCGACCTCCATCACGAAGGTCATCACCGCCCAACCGGCAATCGTGCCGGCGAGAATGGCGACCAGCCCGGCCGCAGCCCCCATCAGCCCGGCCCGCAGGGCAAAGCTGGCAAGGATGCGCCCGCGCGTGGCCCCCAACACCTTGAGGATCGCGGCCTCGCGGACGCGCGCACCCTCGCCCGCGGCCGCCGCCCCGATCAGCACGACAAAGCCGGTGGCCAGCACCGCCGCCGCCGCCCAGGCGGTCGCGGTGGCAATGGCGTCCAGCGCCTCGGTCACCCGATCAATCGCTTCGCGCACCCGGATCGCGGTGATATTGGGCCAGGATCCCGCCAGATCGCGCAGGATGCGCGCCTCGTCCTCGGGCGGGGCATAGATCGTGGCGATATGGCTATGCGGCGCGCCTTGCAGGGCGGCTGCATTCATCACCATGACAAACCCCATGCCGCCGGTGGCAAAATCAACCTCGCGCAGCGAGGTGATCGTGGCGGTGATGTCGCGGCCCAGCACATTCACCGTCAGCGTATCACCCAGCTTCAACCCCAGCTCGTCCGCCTCCTTGGCCGAGAAACTGACCTGCGGTTCCCCCGCATAGCCCTCGGGCCACCATGCGCCTGCGGTCACCTTGGTGCCCTCAGGGATTGCATCGGCATAGGTCAGGCCGCGGTCGCCGCGCGTCACCCAGTGATCACCTGCGACATCGCGCGCCGGTCGGTCATTGATCCGCGCCAGCACCCCGCGCAGCATTGGCGCGCTTTCAACCCGGCTGATCGCCGGATCCCCCTTCACACGGGCCAGGAAAGGCTCGATCTGGTCGGGCTGGATGTCGACAAAGAAATAGGCCGGTGCCCGCGTCGGCAGGTCACGGTCGATGGCCGCGCGCAGATTGGCGTCAATCTGCCCGACCGAGGCCAGAACCGACAGGCCAAGCCCCAGCGACAGCACGACCGAGACCGCCTCGCCGCGTTCCGCCGCGATGGCACCAAGCGCCGCCCGCAAGGACACATGCCCGCGCATCCTTCGCGCCGCCGCGCCCGCAAGACGACGCAAACCAAGGGCCGCCAGCATCAGCACCAGCAATGCCCCGATCACGCCACCCGCCGTGCCAAGCGCCAGCCGCCATTCACCCGAAAGCCAGACCGCGCCGCCGACCAGCAGCAGCGCAAGCGCAGCGATGGTGGCCAACCGCAAGGGGCGCGGCAGGCCCCGGTTCTCCGCCCCGCGATAGAGGGCTGCGGCCCGCAGCCGCTCCACCTGCGCCAGTGGCCAGAGGGTGAACAAAAGCGCGGTCAGCAGCCCGTAAAACGCGGCCTCCAATAGCGGGCGGGCATAGATGGCAAACTCCACCGGGAAGGGCAGCGCCGATGCGATCAGCGGCCCGGCCAGCACGGGGGCCAATGCGCCAAGCCCCAGACCGATGGCCACCCCCAGCCCCGCCAGAATGCCGACCTGAATCAGATAGACGCGAAAGATCAGCCGGCTTTCCGCGCCCAGCACCTTCAGCGTCGCGATAACCGGCACCTTGCGTTCCAGCCATGCCCGCACGGCAGAAGACACGCCGACCCCGCCCACGGCCAAGCCGGCCAGCCCCACGATGACAAGGAAAGCCGCCATCCGGTCAATGAACCGCTCTACCCCCGGCGCCGCACGGCGGCTGTCGCGCCAACCCATGCCATGGCTTTCAAACTGCGCACGGGCCTCTGCCTCCAGCGCCGCCAGATCGGTGCCGGGCGGCAATTGCAGCCGGTATTCGGTCTCATAAAGCGCGCCCGGCACCAGCAGGCCGGAATTTGCAAGATCGCGCGTCATCACCAGCGTGGGCGGCCCAAGACCAAAGCCGCCGGTGCTGCTGTCGGGCTGGCGGATCAGGGCCGCGCCGATATGGAACGCCTGCGTCCCCAGATGCACACGGCCCCCCGGCACAATGCCCAGCCGGTCCATCAGCACCTTGTCCAGCACGATGCCCGGCACGCCACCCTTGGGCGCAAGCGCATCGGACAGGGCTTGCGGCGGATCCAGGTCGACCGTGCCGTAAAGCGGGTAAAGGTCATCAATCGCGGTGACCTGCGTCAGCGCGCGTTCCTCGCCCGCCACCACCATCGACCGGAAATCGACCACTTCGGACACCCGCATGGCCACGCGGTCCATAAAGGCGCGCTCATCGGGTTCGGCAAAGCGATAGGTGAAATCCATCTGCGCATCGCCGCCCAGAAGGACCGCGCCCTGCGCCTCCAGGCCGGTTTCGATGGCGGATCGCACCTGCCCCACCGCGGCGATTGCCGCCACGCCCAGCGCGATACAGGCCAGAAAGATGCGGAAGCCATGCAGGCCACCGCGCAATTCCCGACGCGCAAGGCGCGCCGCCAGCTGCCAGCTCATGCCGCCACCCGTGCCTGTGCCACCCTTCCATCGACCAGCCGCACCACGCGGTCGCAGCGCTGGGCAAGTTCCGGCGCATGGGTCACCAGAACCAGTGTCGCGCCATGGCGGTCCCGCAGCCCGAACAGCATATCCATGATCGCAGCCCCATTGCTGCCATCCAGATTGCCGGTGGGTTCATCCGCCAAAAGGATCGCGGGTCGGGGGGCTGCTGCCCGGGCCAGCGCCACGCGCTGCTGCTCTCCCCCCGACATCTGGGCCGGGTAATGGTCCTGCCGGTGGCCAAGCCCCACCGCGATCAGTTCGGCCTCCGCGCGGGCGAAGGCATCGTCTGCGCCTGCCAGTTCCAGCGGCACCGCGACATTTTCCAGCGCGGTCATGGTCGGGATCAGGTGAAAGCTCTGGAACACCACGCCCATATGCGCGCGACGAAACCGCGCCAGCGCATCCTCGTTCATCGTGCCCAGATCATGGCCCAGCGCGGTGACGCGCCCGCCTGTCGCACGCTCCAGCCCGCCCATCAGCATGAGGGCCGAGGATTTGCCAGACCCGGAGGGCCCGATCAGCCCCACTGTCTCGCCGCGATCAACGCTGAGTGAGATACCCTTCAAAATCTCGACCGGCCCGGCATTTCCCGCCAATGTCAGTTCCGCAGCTTCCAATGCCAGAATCGGTTCGCCCATGCCCTATACCCTTCGTCTTGCGCTTTCCCCTGCATATGGGGCGCGTCATGCCCTCGGCAAAGCCTTCATAACGCTGATGTTCCCGATTTCAGTCGCGGTGACGCCAGTTTGGGCGGAGGCGCCGGAGGTGGTGGCGCTGGGCGACAGCCTGACCGCAGGCTATGGACTGGCTGAAGGCGAAGGGTTCGTGCCGCAATTGCAGGCCTGGCTGGATGCGCAAGGCACCCCGGCCAAGGTGGTGAATGCAGGCGTTTCAGGCGATACCTCGGCCGGGGGGCTGTCGCGCCTCGACTGGTCGCTGACACCTGAAACTGACGCGCTGATCGTCACGCTGGGTGGCAATGACATGCTGCGCGGCCTGGACCCCGCGATGACACGCGCCAATCTGGACCAGATTCTGAGCAAGGCCGGTGAACGCGGCCTGAAGGTGCTGCTGATTGGCCTGCCCGGCCCCGCGAATTTCGGCCCGGACTGGAAGAAGCAGTTCGACGCGATCTTCCCCGACCTTGCCGCAAAACATGGCGTGCTGCTGGAGCCGAGCTTCCTTGCCGGTCTCGGTGCCGCGGATCCGGCGGCGGTGCAGGCGCTGATGCAGGCCGACCATATCCACCCCAATGCCGAAGGGGTGAAGCGGATCGTCGCGCAGATCGGTCCGCGCGTGCAGGAATTGCTGGCCGAGTAACCTGCAGCGCAGGGCTGCCCGCGGGGCTCAGCCGTTCTCGCGCAGGACCCCGCCCGCAAGATAGAGCGATCCACAGATCAGCACCCGCGCGGCGGGATTTTCGCGCGCGATCATCTGAATTCCCTCGGCCACTGACGGCGCGATATCTGCCGCGATGCCTGCGCCGCGCGCAGCCTCTGCGGTCACCTCGGCCGGCAGGGTATTCGCCTCACCGGGGATCGAGACGGCAAGCAACCGCGTCAGATGCGGGGCCAGCGGGCGCAGATAGCCCGTGATATCCTTGGTATTCAGCATTCCGCAAATCGCATAGGTCGGGCGCACGGGCATCTGAGCCAAGGTCGCCGCGATTGCAGCACCACCCGCAGGGTTGTGTCCGCCATCCAGCCACAGCTCTACCCTCGGCGCGCTGTCGACCAGCGGGCCGCGCTTCAGACGCTGCATCCGGGCAGGCCATTCGGCATGGCTGACGGCAGCCTCGCAGGCCGCTTCATCCGCGCCCAGATGGCGCAGCGCGGCCAGCGCCGCCCCGGCATTCTGTATCTGATGTGGCCCCGGAAGATTGGGCATCGGCAGATCCAGCAGCCCGCGTTCATCCTGATAGATCAGACGGCCGCGTTCCGTGCTGACATGCCAGTGCTGGCCATAAGCCAGCAACGGCGCGCCAAGGCGTTCGGCGCGCGCCTCGATCACCGCCAGCCCCTCATCCGCCTGCGGTCCGACCACGCAGGGCACACCGCGCTTGATGATCCCGGCCTTTTCGCCCGCGATTTCCGGCAAGGTCTCGCCCAGATATTGCTGATGATCGATGGAAACCGGGGTGATGATGGTCAGCGCGGGCTGGTCCACCACATTGGTCGCATCCAGCCGTCCGCCAAGGCCCACCTCCAGCAAGGTATAATCCGCAGGCACCCGCGCGAAGGCAAGGAAGGCCGCACAGGTGGTGATCTCGAAGAACGTGATCGGCTCCTGCCCGTTGGCGGCGATGCATTCGTCCAGCAGCGCAGACAGCGCGTCTTCGGAAATCAACGCGCCCGCCAGACGGATGCGTTCATGAAACCATGCCAGATGCGGCGAGGTATAGGCGTGAACGCGTTTGCCCTGTGCCTCCAGCCCGGCGCGGATCATCGCCTGGGTCGAGCCCTTGCCATTGGTCCCCGCGATATGGATCACCGGCGGCAGGCGGCGTTCGGGATGATCCAGTGCGGCCAACATCCGCGCCACCCGGTCCAATGTCAGATCGATGATCTTGGGATGAAATTCCATCATCCGCTGCAACAGCGCGTCGGAACGGGTTGTATCGGTCATCGCAGCCTCGCGGATGTGAAGACGGCCCGCCTTATATGGCGGGCCGATGGGAATGCGTGCGCGCCTGAGGCCGATCAGGCCTTGGCGGCGGGGGCCTTCGGCGCGGGTGCCGGTGCGTTCGACGATGCGTTCGACGGTGCGGGCACCGGCAGATCACCATGCACCGCAGGGGTTTGCCGCGTCAGCATGCGGATGATCGTCACGATCTCGTCCTTGAGGTTCTTGCGATGCGTCACCCGGTCCAGCATCCCGTGATCCAGCAGATATTCCGCGCGCTGGAAGCCCTCGGGCAGTTTTTCACGGATCGTCTGTTCGATCACCCGCGGGCCTGCGAAACAGATCAGCGCATTGGGTTCCGCGATCTGCACATCGCCCAGCATCGCATAAGATGCGGTGACCCCGCCGGTGGTCGGGTGGGTCAGCACGACGATATAGGGCAGCCCCGCCTCTTTCAGCATCTGCACCGCCACGGTGGAGCGCGGCATCTGCATCAGCGACAGGATGCCTTCCTGCATCCGCGCACCGCCCGCGGCTGAAAACAGAACCAGGGGCCGTTTCAGCGCCACGGCCCGTTCCGCCGCCGCGATGATCGCATTGCCGACATACATGCCCATGGAGCCTGCCATGAAGGCGAAATCCTGCGCCACGGCGACGACGGGGGTGCGCAGCACCTCGCCCTCGGCCACCAGCATCGCGTCGCGTTCGCCGGTTGCCTTCTGCGCGGCCTTGATGCGGTCAGGGTATTTCTTCTGATCGCGGAAGTGCAGCGGATCGGCGATCGGCTCCGGCACCTTCACCTCGACGAAGACGCCGCCATCAAACAGCGCGATGAAACGGTCGCGCGGGGTGATCGCCATATGGTGATCGCAATGGGTGCAGACGTTCAGATTGTCCGCCAGTTCCCGATGGAATAGCATGGTCCCGCATTCGGGACATTTCGTCCAAAGGTTTTCCGGCACCTCGCGCCGCGAAAACAGCGAGTTGATCTTCGGACGGACGTAGTTGGAGATCCAGTTCATGCAGGCTGGCCCTTTTGCGCTATTGCGACTGGACATAAGGCGAAGGGGGCCGGAATGCAATCATTCCGCCAAGCGGATGCCCGCCCGGTCCGTCGGGGGTGCTGCTGGCGCAAGGCAGCCATCTTGCCGCTGGTCGCACATCGGCCTATGCCAAAGGGATCAAAGGAACGGGGTCTCATGCGGATTTCAGTGGCTTGTGTTGTGCTTGCCGGGCTTTTGCCGGTCAGTCTTTTGCCGGGTTGCGTCAGCCAGGGCGGCGGTGTCTCGCTGTCACGCCAGCCGGTTCTGGCCGGAGCCGTGACGATTGCCGCCCCCAAGGGCTATTGCATCGAGCCCGGCTCGCGGCTGGAGCGTGGCGACAGCGCGCTAGTGATCCTTGGCCGCTGCGCGGGGGAAACCACGGCTGCCCCTGCCCTGCTGACCGCAACCATCGGTGCCAGCGGCAGCGGGACGGGGATCGCCGGGGACAGTGCGACCCTGGCCAACTGGTTCCGATCCGAGCGCGGGCGTGCCGCACTCAGCGACCGGGGACGGCCGGGCGATATCCGCATCGACCGGATCGAAAGCAAAGGCGATGTGCTGTTCCTGCAGCTCCGCGATCAGGGCGCGGGCGGCGGCGCGCAGACCGAGGGCTGGCGCGCGGTGATGCCGCTGCGCGGGCGGCTGGTCACGCTGACGGTTGCCGGGCCGCGCGAGGCTCCGCTGCCTGCCGCGGCAGGTCGCAGCCTGATCGGCCGCTTTGCCGACAGCCTTGCAAGCGCCAACCGCTGATCGCCCAGACAAAGCGCGCATTCCCGCGCACCCAGCGCGGCGCTTATGCAATTATTGTCAAGCGTTTGAGGCAATTGACAGGCTAGATAAACGAATCGTTCTTGTTTAGTGAACAATGTAAGAGCGAAGATGCAGACGGGGGCCTGCAAGACGCAGGATCGACGGCGGACTGATGGCGACAAGAATTGACTCCTTTCTGGACCGCATCCTACATGCGCGTTCGCTCAAGCGGTGGGAACGCTGGTCAGGCATGGCCGACAGCCTGGGCCTGGATCGGCTGCGCGACATGCGGGCGCGGGCGCGCGAGGCGCGCAGGCAGCTCGACAAGGTGATCCATATTGCCGAATACCGCCTGGCCTTGCCGGTGATCGGATCCAATGCGCTGCGCCGCCCGATCGGCACCGACTGGATCTGGCGGCCGCCGCTTTGGAAGGGTGAGATCCCAGTGCCGGGCTTTTCCTCGGTACCGTCCAAACAACAGATCATTGATGGCAGCACGGTCTTTCATGACTGCCGTCGTTCGGAACTGACCGTGCGCCAGATCCGCAACACGCGCGAAGCCGATCTGGCGCCTTTCGGACTGCGGATGGATGTGTTCCGTTTTGACGGATCCTTCCTGTCGCTGGTGATCGACCTGCCGCCCGAATCGGTGCAGGGGCTGAAGCTGCGCCATCTGGTGCGGCTGGATGCCATCGTGGAGATGGAAAAGCCGCTGGAGATCTTTGCCCGGCTCAACATCAAGCATGGCCCGAATGTAGAACAGATCGTGCGGGAACTGCCGCTGAATGCCGAAGAGGTGATGGTCGAATTTGACCTCGCCTATACCAAGATGAACGAAAAGCGGGTGGAGCGGCTCTGGATCGACCTGATCTTCGAGGGGCCGGAGATGAACCAGATCATCCTGCGCGACGTGACCCTGTCGCGCCGCCCGCGCGCCGATGTTTAAGAGGGACCCATGGCCGAGATCAAACTGACGAAGACGCGGGTCCGGGCCGGGGTCTGGGAGGGCATTCTGTCCACCGATGGCAGCAAGCCCCAGCTTGAGGTCCTGCATCTGGAACAGAAGATGCCGGGGCTGAGCGTGACCGATGTTGCAGGCCAAAGCGGCACATATGCCGTGCGCCTGCCGATCCCTGCCACCGTCTTGAGCGAGGGCGTGCAGACCTTCCTGTTCCGCGATGCCGCGACGGGAGAAAAGCTGACGCATTTCACCATCATCACTGGCGTCGCGATGGAGGACGATCTGCGCGCCGAAATCGACCTGCTACGGGCCGAGCTGGACATGCTCAAACGTGCCTTCCGACGCCATTGCCTCGAAACGATGGGTTGAAACCAGTGGGACAAGACTGAGGGGCACGGCTGCCGGGCAGGCGGATTATCGTCGAAAATCCGTCTTTCGCGTTTTCGACGAAACCGCGACCGCTCTGGATTTTTTGCGCCCACACCCCACCTATCTTGCAGCAGGACAGGAGACCCGTCATGACCTATGCCAAGACCGCCGAGGCGCTGGCCCGGCTGACCCCCGAAGAATATCGCGTCACGCAGCAAAACGGCACCGAGCGCCCGTTTACCGGTGCCTATGACCATCATTTTGAACCCGGAATCTATGTCGATATCGTCTCGGGTGAGCCGCTGTTTGCCTCCAGCGACAAGTTCGACAGCGGCTGTGGCTGGCCTGCATTCGCCCGCCCGATCGACGACGCCCATGTGGTGGAACTGCATGACAGCACCCATGGCATGATCCGAACCGAGGTGCGTTCGCAGCATGGCGACAGCCATCTGGGCCACGTCTTCCCAGACGGGCCGCGCGCGCTTGGCGGGCTGCGCTACTGCATCAATTCTGCCAGCCTGCGCTTCATCCCCAAGGCACAGATGGAGGCTGAAGGTTACGGCGAATGGCTGGATCGCGTCGGCTGAAAACCTGCCCGATCAGCACGAAAAAGGGGCGCGGTCCATGCCGCGCCCCTTTTCTATTTCAACGCGGGCCTTGCGGGGCGCTCAATCGCGCGCCGGGATCTTCAGGCCCTTTTGCACCGCCGGGCGGGCAAGGAACCGCTCCAGATAGGCGGGGACATTCTTCAGATCGGCCCAGCCCGCAATCTCGGAGGCCTTGTAGAACCCGTTCAGCGTATTGAGCCAGGGGCCAATGGCGATATCGGCAATGGAATAATCGCCCGCGATCCAGTCACGTCCCGCCAGCGCGCCATCCAGAACTTTCAGCAGGCGCGCAGCCTCGGCACGAAACCGTTCTTTCGGACGCGGATCATCGATATCCTTGCCAGCAAAGTGATGAAAGAACCCAAGCTGGCCGAACATCGGGCCCAGCCCGCCCATCTGGAACATCACCCATTGCAGCACCTCGTAGCGCTGCGCCTCGGGCAGAAGTTTGCCGGATTTCTCGGCCAGATAGATCAGGATTGCACCGCTTTCAAACAGCGCAAGCGGCCTGCCGCCCGGCCCGTTCGGGTCAAGGATCGCCGGGATCTTGTTGTTCGGGTTCAGACTGAGGAATTCCGGCGTCATCTGGTCGTTCTTGCCGAAATCCACCAGGTGCGGCTCGTAATCGAGGCCCATTTCCTCCAGCGCGACAGAGACTTTCACGCCATTTGGCGTGGGCAGCGAATAGAGCTGGATCACATCGGGCCGCGTCGCGGGCCAGCGGCGGGTGATCGGGAATTGCGACAGATCAGACATCAGAGCCTCCGGGGAATGTTTGGGGTGAAGGCTAGCCGCGTTTTCCCCATGCCGAAAGCGCACAATATGTGCGATAACACCCAGACCCTGTGCGAGAAGGACTGCGGCACCGCTCTGGCTCCCACGCAGCCCCCACAGGGACCGGAAACTGGGGCAATGGAAGGGTTCCCATAAAATGATTAACGAATTCAAGGCGTTTATTGCCAAGGGCAATGTCGTCGATCTGGCGGTCGGTATCATCATCGGTGCCGCCTTTACCGCAATCGTCAACTCGTTGGTGGCCGACCTGATCAATCCGATCATCGGGGTCATCACCGGCGGCATCGACTTCTCCAACCTGTTCATCAATCTCGGCTCGACCGAATACACCTCGCTCGCCGCTGCGCGCGAAGCAGGGGCTCCGGTCTTTGCCTATGGATCCTTCATCACCGCCGTGATCAACTTCATGATCATCGCCTGGGTGGTGTTCCTGCTGGTCAAGGCCGTGAACAAGCTGAAGGACGCGACCGCGCGGAAAGAGGCGGCCGAAGCCGCCGCCGCACCGGCCGGTCCGTCCGAACTGGACGTGCTGCTGGAGATCCGCGACGCCCTGAAACGCTGAGGCAAGGCCTGCGGCGCGAAACGCAAGGCCAGCCCCTCATATCCCGTGACCCAGGCGGCGGGGGTGGCCAAGCCCCCGCCGCTTTCATTCCCACCGAAAGGATCTGCCATGCGCGCCCTTGTCCTGTTGCCCTTTGCGCTTGTTCTGGCCGCCTGCCAACCTGACGGTGTTCGCCTGCCGGACCCGACCGGCGATACCAGCCAGAACGCCCTGGATTGGGCGGGCCGCTATGAGGGGCTGTTGCCCTGCGCCGATTGCGCGGGCATCCGCAGCGTGCTGGATCTGACCGAGGATGGGCATTTCACCCTGAGCGAAACCTATGAGGGCAAGGGCGGGACAGCCTTTGTCACCAAAGGACGCTTCACCTGGGATGCGGCGGGCTCTGTCATCACGCTGGGCAAAGGTTCCGACCTGCGCCGCTTCAAGGTGGGCGAGGGGCGGATCTGGCATCTGGACCAGCAGGGCCGCGTGATCGATGGTGCCTTGGCCGAGAATTACATCCTGACCAAATCGCGCTGAGTTCCTGTAGCACCCAGATTATTGGGGGCCGATGCCTTCGGGTGCCACGATATCAGGTGCCCCCGGCCGTTGCGGGGGCACGCGGCGTTCTCCGCTCAGATCTCCAGCGCGGCAGAGGCCGTGATCGAAGGCAGGCCCAAGGCCTCGCCCACCGCCGCATAGGTCAGCTTGCCCGCATGGGTATTCAGCCCGTTCAGCAGGTTGCGATCCTCGGCGCAGGCGCGTTTCCAGCCTTTATTGGCCAGGGCCAGCATGAAGGGCATGGTCGCATTGCCCAATCCTTGCGTCGAGGTGCGGGCCACAGCGCCGGGCATGTTCGCCACACAGTAATGCAGGATGCCATCCACCTCATAGATCGGGTCCTGATGGGTGGTGGCGCGGCTGGTCTCGAAACACCCCCCCTGATCGATGGCGACATCCACCAGAACCGACCCTGGCTGCATGGTGGAAAGCTGCGCCCGGCTGACCAGACGGGGGGCCGCAGCCCCTGGCACGAGAACCGCGCCAATCACCATATCAGCGCTGGTGATCAGCTCGGCCACCGCACCCGCGCTGGCATATTGCGTGGTCAGCCGCCCCATGAAGATATCGTCCAGATAGGACAGGCGCGGTACCGAACGGTCCAGCACGGTGACATTCGCCCCCATCCCAACCGCCACCCGCGCCGCAGCCGTGCCGACCACGCCACCGCCGATGATGATGACATTGGCAGGCCGCACACCCGGAATGCCGCCCAGCAGCACGCCACGCCCGCCATTGGCCTTTTGCAGCGCCCATGACCCAACCTGTGGCGCAAGACGGCCTGCAACCTCGGACATCGGCGCCAGCAGCGGCAAGCCGCCGCGCGCATCCGTCACCGTCTCATAGGCGATCGCCGTCACGCCGCTCTCCAACAGATCGCGGGTCTGGTCCGGGTCGGGGGCCAGATGCAGATAGGTAAACAGAAGCTGCCCCGCGCGCAGGCGCTTGCGCTCCACCGCCTGCGGCTCTTTCACCTTCACGATCATATCGGCGATGGCGAAGACCTCTTCTGCGGTATCAAGAATGGTCGCGCCCGCCGCGCGGTAATCTTCATCAGAAAAACCCGCACCAAGGCCGGCGCGGGTTTCGATGAACACCTGATGGCCATGACCTGTGGCCTCTTTCACCGCGTCGGGGGTCATGCCGACGCGAAATTCCTGCGGTTTGATTTCTTTCGGACAACCGATTTTCATAGCTACCTCCCGTTGTGCCACGCTGTTTTCTTCCGCGCGATCAGGATCAGGATGCGGCAGAATCATCGGCGGTTTTTCGATTTCTGTGGCGCCGGAGCCGGACGCGCGCGTAGACTTGCGCGTATCAGGCCCCTTTCACCGCAGAAATCACCGCGATCCATGGAACTTGACGCAACAGACCGCCGCATCCTGACCGTCTTGCAGAAGAACGGCCGCATCACCAATGCGGAACTGTCGGAACAGGTGAACCTTTCGGCCTCGGCCTGCCACCGCCGGGTGCAGCGGCTGGAGGAAGAAGGATATATTGCGGGCTATGTCGCGCTGCTGGATCCGCGCCGCCTTGGCCGCCCGACGACTGTGTTTGTGGAAATTACCCTGTCCGGCCAGGCCGATGAATTGCTGGATGCCTTTGAACGCGAGGTGGCACGGGTGCCAGACATTCTGGAATGCCATCTGATGGCGGGCAGCGCCGACTATCTGCTGAAGATCGTGGCCGAGGATACCGAAGATTTCGCCCGCATCCATCGCCAGTATCTCAGCCGCCTGCCCGGCGTCGCGCAGATGCAAAGCTCGTTCTCGTTGCGCACCGTGGTGAAGACGACGGCGCTTCAGGTCTGACATCCGGTCGGTGGAACCGGGCCAAGCTGAGGCCGTTCGATTATCATCGGGCCCCGAGCAGGAGGAACACCATGACCACGCCCAAGAACACCATCTGCCTTTGGTTCGACAGCGGCGCAGAAGAGGCCGCGCGGTTCTACGCCGCGACTTTCCCTGACAGCCATGTTGGCGCCGTGCAGCACGCGCCCACCGATTTTCCGGGTGGCCGCGCCGGTCAGGTGCTGACCGTGCAATTCACCGTGGCGGGTATCCCCTGCCTTGGTTTGAATGGCGGGCCGATCTTTCCGCAAAGCGAGGCATTCTCCTTCCAGATCGCGACCGATGATCAGGCCGAAACCGACCGTTACTGGAACGCGATTGTCGGCAATGGCGGCAAGGAAAGCGCCTGCGGGTGGTGCCGCGACAAATGGGGCCTGTCCTGGCAGATCACGCCGCGCACCCTGACCGAAGGCATGGCGGCCGGCGGGGCCGAGGCGCAGCGCGTCTTCACCGCGATGATGACGATGCACAAGATCGACGTGGCCGCGATTGATGCCGCACGCAAGGGGTAGGGCCTTTCTAGACTTACCGTCTGTCTGCACTGACCCAATCTGAACCGGCCCAACCTGAACCGGCCC
The DNA here is from genome assembly GCF_008973825.1 of Gemmobacter serpentinus. Taxonomy (GTDB): domain Bacteria; phylum Pseudomonadota; class Alphaproteobacteria; order Rhodobacterales; family Rhodobacteraceae; genus Gemmobacter; species Gemmobacter serpentinus. The sequence continues at coordinate 52,355 of NZ_WCHR01000037.1, forward strand.
AGTCTGAACATACACGGTCTGCGCTGGCCTGTTCTGCGCTGGCACAGCCAGAGGTGGTTTGGTCTGCACCGGCCCCCCGGTTTGGGCCCAGCCTTCCTCGGCCTGGCCTCCGCCGCCCCATCGGCGGCGATCCACCGCCCTGGGTCTGACCTCAAGCGGCCCATCTGCGCCGGTCGGGTCCGCCTCCGCCCCTTCCTTCCGAAAATGAAAAACCCCCGGCCACAGGACGGGGGTTCCTCGAAACTGGCGGGTTGCCCCGCCCAGTGTTCTGACGCGTCTTAGAGAGCGCCTTCGCGCTGAGCCTTCTTCCGTGCGAGTTTACGCGCACGACGGACGGCTTCGGCTTGTTCACGGGCCTTCTTGACGGAAGGCTTTTCGAAATGTTGCTTGAGCTTCATTTCACGGAACACGCCTTCACGCTGAAGTTTTTTCTTCAGGGCGCGGAGAGCCTGTTCGACGTTGTTATCACGAACGCTGACCTGCATGTGGTTGTCACCACCTTCCTAAGCTAGAGTTGCACTGATGTGCAGGCCCGCGCCCCATAGCAAAGCCCGGCCGAGTTGTCTACCATCTGACGGGAAAGGATGCCCGATGGACGCAGAAACCCCGTATTCCGCCCCCTATTCCGCGGCCCGCGCCGCGATTTTGGAGGCAGCCTTGGCCCATGTGCCCTTCGATGGCTGGTCGGATGCCACCCTGCGCGCCGCAATGGCCGATTCGGGCGTGGCACCAGGTCTGGCCAGCGCGATCTTCCCGCGCGGGGCGCTGGATCTGGCGCTGGCCTATCACCGGCGCGGCGATGCCGCGATGGTCGCCACCCTTCAGGCCGCTGATCTGGCGCAGATGCGCTTTCGTGACCGTATCGCATTCGCGGTGATGGCGCGCCTTGACCTGGTCGAGGACAAGGAGCTGGTCCGTCGGGGCACCACCTTCTTCGCCATGCCGCAAAACGCGGCCGAGGGGGCAAAGGCGATCTGGGGCACGGCGGATGCGATCTGGACCGCACTTGGCGACACCTCCGACGATCTGAACTGGTATACAAAGCGCAGCACGCTGTCGGCGGTCTATTCGGCAACCGTGCTTTATTGGCTGGGCGACTCGAGCGAAGGTCAGCGCGACACCCGCGATTTCCTGGATCGCCGCATCGGCAATGTCATGGACTTTGAAAAATTCAAGGCCAGCCCCCTGGGCAAGACCCTGCTTTCGCCCCTGAAACTGTTTTCCGGGCTGCGCGCGCCGCAATCGCGCAAGGCCTGCCACCCGGACCATCTGCCCGGCAGCCTGAAAGACCCGACATGACGCTTCCCCCGCCCCATACCATGCAGGCCATCGCGATTTCGGAACCCGGTGGCCCCGAGGTGCTGAAACCCGTGGAGGTCACGGTGCCGGTGCCCAATCATGGCGAGATCCTGATCCGCGTGGCCTATGCGGGGGTGAACCGCCCCGATGCGCTGCAACGCGCAGGCCTTTATGCGCCGCCCCCCACGGCCTCCCCCCTGCCGGGGCTGGAGGCTGCGGGCTGGGTCGCGGCCGTCGGCCCCGGCGTCACCAAATGGCAGCCCGGCGACCGGGTGACCGCGCTGCTGCCCGGCGGCGGCTATGCCGAATATGCCATCACCCCGGAAGATCACGCTTTGCCGGTGCCCGAAGGCATCGCCCTGCGCGACGCGGCCTGCCTGCCCGAGACCTGTTTCACCGTCTGGTCCAATGTGATGATCCGGGGTGGCTTGCGCGCGGGCGAACGCTTTCTGGTCCATGGCGGGGCATCGGGCATCGGCACCACCGCGATCCAGATGGCGCGCGCCATCGGGGCCCGGGTCTTTGCCACCGCCGGCAGCCCCGAGAAATGCGCAGCCTGCGAGGCGCTCGGGGCTGAAAAGGCGGTGAATTACCATGACGAGGATTTCGTGAAGGTGATGAAGGCCGAGGGCGGTGCCCATGTCATCCTTGATATGGTCGGCGGCGATTACATCCAGCGCAACGTCAAGGCGCTGGCCGATGAGGGGCGGCTGGTGCAGATTGCCTTCCTGCAAGGCAGCAAAGCAGAGCTGAACTTTGCCGAGGTGATGATGCGCCGCCTGACCCTTACCGGATCGACCCTGCGCCCGCAAAGCGATCTGGCCAAAGCGCGCTATGCCCGCCACCTTGCCAAACATGTCTGGCCGATGGTCGAGCGCGGCACGTTGCGCCCGGTGATCGACAGCGAATTTCCCTTGATCGAGGCCGCCGCAGCCCATGCCCGCATGGAAAGCAACGCCCATATCGGCAAGATCGTGTTGAAACTGGCCTGATCGGACCAGATCAGGGCAAGGGCGGGGCAGAACGGCCCGCCCCGCCACAATCGCCGTTTCCATGCCATGAACGATCCGCTGCATTTCCCCCAAACCGTCCCGCCCTCGCCGCTATCTCGCCTGAATTGAAGATCAATAAGGGCCGGGACAGCGCATAGGCCGCATGGGGAAGACAATGGACCGACTGACCGAAATGGAAGCTTTTGCCACCGTGGTGGATCAGGGCGGTTTTACCGATGCAGCCAAGAAAATGGGCATTTCAAAATCTGCCGTATCCAAACACGTCTCGGCGCTGGAGGCCCGGCTTGGGGCCCGGCTGCTGAACCGCACCACAAGGCGGGTCAGCCCGACCGAGATCGGACTGGCCTATTACGACCGCGCCCGCCGCGTGCTCAATGATGCGGGCGAGGCGGATGCGCTGGTGACCTCGATGCAATCGGCACCGTCGGGCCTCCTGCGCATCTCTGTCGCCACCGATTTCGGGGTGAACCTGCTCTCGCCGATCCTTGGCGATTTCCTGCTGGAATATCCCGATATCACCGTGAACATGGTGCTGAACAACCGCTATGTCGAACTGATCTCCGAAGGGTTCGACATGGCGATCCGCGTCGGCGAGCTGGAAGACAGCAGCCTGCGCGCCCGCAAGCTGACCGAGACGTCAAAGCGCATGATCGGCTCGCCCAGCTATTTCCAGAAATTCGGTCGACCGATGAAGATCGATGACCTGAACGAACACAAACTTTTGCACTATTCCAACCAGGCCAATGGCAATGTGTGGAAAGTGACTGCGCCCTCGGGGGAAAAGCGTCAGGTCCGCTCCAACGGCTGGCTGACGGTGAATGACGGGCAATCGCTGCTCAATGCCGCGATTGCGGGCCTTGGCATCGCCTATCTGCCCTCGTTCCTTTACGCCGATGCGCTGGCCAAGGGTCAGATCGAAGAGGCGATCCCGGGCCTGCCGATCGAGATGCTGGGGATCTATGCGGTCTATCCGCCGGGCCGCTTCACCCAGCCGAAAGTGCGTGCCTTCATCGACTTCCTTGCGCGGCGCTTCCTTGAAAAAGGCCCCGAAAACTGGTGATCCACCACGGGGAACCGCGCTCTTAAAGCCAGACGATCAGGGGGCAGCCCCGATCTGGGTCGAGGTCAACATGACCTCGACCCTTCTGTTTTGCGTGCGCCCCTCGGGGCTCAGGTTGCTGACGCGCGGGGCAAGATAGCCCACGCCCTCGGCCTCGATCCGGTCGGCCGATATGCCCTGCGCAATCAGCGCCTTGCGCACCGCCTGTGCCCGCGCCTTGGAAAGCGCGATATTGCCCGCAAGCCCACCCGAGGCATCGGTATGGCCAACCAGCGCGATGCGGGCGTCAGGGCGCGCCTTGAGGTAATCGGCCAATTGTGTCAGCACGACAGGTGTTGCGCCCTGAAGCTCGGCCTTGCCGGATGCGAAATTCACCCCGTCCAGCACGACACTTCCCGCATTTTCCAGCCTTGCCCCCAATTGCCCGACCGGCTGCGGCGCAAGCGGAGGTGCCGCGGGCTGGGCCCTGTCGACCTGCGATGCGGTGGTGTCAGGCACCGCCATCGCCGGCGCATCCGCCATCAGCGCCCCGCTGACCCGCGTCAGCTGCACAAAGGCCGCCATCCGCGCCCGGCTGATCGTCAGGCTGAGCATGGCATCGCCCTTGCGCAGCGCGATATAGCGAAAATCGCCCAGATCGACATGCATGTCGGGTTCCATGATCAAGGGCAGCGCATAGCGGAAATCAAAGCCGCCACATTCATCGGTGTCGCAGGCAAAAACCTCGCGCCAGCCCTCGGCCAGCAATTGCGCCCGCAACCGCTGCGCCAGATCCAGCGTGCTCTGGTCGGTGTCGATGCGCCAGGCGGTCTGGTCCACCAGCCCCGCGCGTTCCTCGCCCGGCACAGATCCGGCCTGCCAGCGCCCGGTCGCGATCCGCAAGGACGCGCCCTGTTCGCTTTGCGTCGCGGTCTGCACCGCAGGCGCGCCGAAATCCAGCGCCTGCGCCTGCAGGGCGGCGGGCGCGGAAAGGGTGAACAGCAAGGGCAATAGCAGGCGCATCAGGGGATCCGGTAATGGTAATGCGTGACCGCTACCATGCCGAGCCGCGTATACAAGGCCCGCGCCGGGGCGTTCTGTTCGGTCACCACAAGGGCAAGCCGCGATGCCCCCTGATCTTGCGCCCAACATGCCGCAGCCCGCAAGATGTTGACGGCGGTTCCCTGCCGACGCAGATCAGGTCGCACCTCCAGCGCGTGCAGCATCGCGATATCGCCATGCACCGCCACAAAGGCCGCGCCGGCAGGCGTGTCATTGCTGCGGCCCAGAATGGCGGATTTCGGCCCCAGAACCCGCGCCATAACCTCGACGCGGGCGGGGCCAATGCCGCCCTCGGCCCAAAGGTCCAGGGTGATGGCAAGCGGTGGCCAATGCGTAAAGGCGGCCATCGGGCTGACCTCGCCCTGCAGATCGGAAAGGGCTGCCGCATAGGCCACGACCGGGTCATGCCGCCGGTAGCCGCGCGCGGCCAATGCCGCATCCAGCGCCGCGTCACCTTCGCGCAGCACCCAGAGCCGCCCCTGCCCCATCGCGTCCATGCGCGCCTCGGCCAGTTCGATGTCCTCAGGCACCCACGGCCCTTCGGCGCTGGCCGCACTGACCCGCTGCCCGCCGCCCGCCCCATCGCGCAGCCGCCACGGCCCGACGGTCAGGCTGCGCGCGGGCGGCCATGTGGCCTCCATTGCCTCGGCCAGTTCGGCGGGCGTCATCATCCGAACAACGCCTGCAAACGCAGCATGGCCGCCGACAATCGGGCGGGATCGGTGCCCCGGATCACCAGATTGGTGCCGAACGCGCCATTCTGGGTGAAGGGATAGGACCCCATCGACAGGTCCGGGAAATCGGCCGCAAGGTCCGCGAAAGGCCCGGCCACCTCGCCCTCGCCGCGGTTCACCCGCAGCGATTGCGACAAAAGCGGCGCGCCGCCGGCGATGCCTTGCAGGACACCGGCCACCATCGCCTCGAAGATATTGGGAACGCCCGCCATGACATGGACATTGCCAAGGCTGAAGCCCGGCGCCACAGAGACCGGATTGTCGATCAGCACCGCGCCATCGGGGATACGCGCCATGCGCTGGCGGGCTGCGTTGAACTCCACCCCGGCGCGGTCGTAATGGGCCTGCAACAGCGCCATCGCATCAGCGCGATGTGTGATGGCCACGCCAAAGGCTGCCGCAATGGCCTCCGCCGTGATGTCGTCATGGGTCGGGCCAATGCCGCCGCTGGTAAAGACATGATCCCACTCTGCCCGCAGCGCATTCACTGCCTGAATGATCGCCTCCGGCTCATCCGCGACCACGCGCGCCTCCATCAGACGGATGCCGCGCGCGTTCAATGCGCCCGCCAGATGATGGGTATTGCTGTCACGGGTGCGGCCCGACAGGATCTCGTCGCCGATCACCAGCATGGCGGCGGTGGGGTTGGACATGGGATGTGCCTCCTTCATCACGGCCAGCCTAGCGCGCGGCGCGGACAGTGGCAAATGACTGGCCAGTGAGCCGGGCCGCCGAAAGCCCCGCCCCGACAGGCCGCGCCCGGCCTCTGGCCTTTTGCCGGATCACCCTTTATCTACACGCCCAAACCAAGGAAAGGGCACCCTGTGAACGATCTGCGTGGCCGCGTCACCAAGGATGGTATCCGCATCTATGAGGATGCCGATTTTGCAGGTATGCGTGCCGCCGGTCAGGTGACGGCACAGATCCTGGATGCCGTGGCATCCTTGGTGAAGCCAGGGGCCACCACCGCCGAAATTGACGCCTTCATCACCGATGAGGTGAAGCGCCATGGCGTCACCTCGGCCACCATCGGCTACAAGGGGTATCAGCACGCCTCCTGCATCAGCGTGAACCATGTGGTCTGCCACGGCATTCCGGGTAGCAAGGTGCTGGCGGATGGCGACATCCTGAATATCGACGTCACGGTGATCGTTGATGGCTGGTTCGGCGACAGCTCGCGCATGTATGTGGCGGGCACGCCAGGCCGCAAGGCCGAACGTCTGATCGAGGTCACGCATGAGGGCCTGATGCGGGGCATTGCGGCCGTGAAGCCCGGCAATACCTTCGGCGATATCGGCCACGCCATTCAGGCCTATGTCGAGGCGCAGCGCATGTCGGTCGTGCGCGATTTCTGCGGCCATGGGCTGGGTCGGGTGTTCCATGCGCCGCCGAATGTGCTGCATTACGGGCGCGCGGGCTCCGGTCCGGTGCTGGAGGAAGGCATGTTCTTCACCATCGAGCCGATGGTGAACCTTGGCCGTCCCGAAACCAAGGTTCTGGCCGATGACTGGACAGCGGTGACGCGCGACAAATCGCTGTCGGCGCAGTATGAGCATTCCATCGGGGTGACCGCGACGGGCTGCGAGATCTTCACCCTGTCGCCCGCTGACAAATTCTTCCGCACCTGGGAGTGAAGGCATGGATGATCTGGCCGAACCGCTTGGCGATATCCATCCGCTGTTTCACGGCGCGCCCTCCTCGACCGAGTTCAAGAAGCTGCGCAAGCGGCTGGTGCGCGAGACCCGCGAGGCCATCGAGCATTACGGGATGATCGAACGCGGCGCGCGCTGGCTGGTCTGCCTGTCGGGCGGCAAGGACAGCTACACGCTGCTGGCGGTTTTGCACGAGCTGAAATGGCGCGGGTTGCTGCCGGTCGATCTGCTGGCGTGCAATCTGGATCAGGGGCAACCGAATTTTCCCGCCACCGTCCTGCCGGAGTTTCTGGCGCGGATGGGCGTGCCGCACCGGATCGAATATCAGGATACCTATTCCATCGTGATGGACAAGATCGGCGCGGGCAAGACCATGTGTTCGCTCTGCTCGCGGCTTCGACGCGGCAACCTATACCGGATCGCGCGCGAGGAAGGCTGTTCTGCCGTGGTGCTGGGCCATCACCGCGATGACATTCTGGAAACCTTTTTCATGAACCTGTTTCACGGCGGGCGGCTGGCCACCATGCCGCCGAAGCTGTTGAACGAGGATGGGGATCTGTTCGTCTATCGCCCGCTGGCCTTTTCTGCCGAGGTGGATTGCGAGAAATTCGCCCGCGCGCTGAACTATCCGATCATCCCCTGCGATCTTTGCGGCAGCCAGGAAGGCCTGCAACGCCAGCAGGTCAAGCAATTGCTGGATGGCTGGGAGGCCCGCAATCCGGGTCGGCGGCAGGTGATGTTCCGGGCGCTGATGAACGCGCGTCCCTCGCATCTTCTGGATCCGTCGCTATTCGATTTTGCCGGGCTGATGCGCGGGGCGGCACCGGAAAGCGGTGCAGTTTCCGAAAATCCTCTGCATTTCGGCGCACCGCTTTAACCTTTGATTGCCGAAGCCACGCCTAGCCTGCGGTCACGCGGGGATGTCCTCCCGCGCTTGGCAGGAGGCAGGACATGTCCGAAGACCCGGCGATGGACGAGGCGACGATCTGGACGCGCCTGTTATGGCTGTTGCGCCGGAAAGAGGTGCTGGCGCTGGTGCCGGTCATCATGCTGGCCTGCTACTGGCTGGCGGGTGACACGGCCATGCTGGCCGTTGCGCTGTTCGCTCCGCTGGCGCTGACGCTGATCGGTGCGCTGCGCCTTGAGCCACCGCCGCCCCAGATGACTGACCCGCTGGAAGGCATCGCGCTGCGCCCGCAACTGGTGGCCTCGCTGGATGGGTTTCTGAAACAGGCCCCGCTTTCGGGGCTGCAAAGCGGCTGCCTCGTGCTGCAATTCGACGGTGCCGAGGTCCTGCGCGAGCGTCATGGCCGCGCCGCACAGGCCGAGATCATCGCCCGCAGCGCCGAACGGCTGTGTTCGGCCCTGCGCATGGGCGATATCGTGGCCCGGTTGGAAGGCGGCGGTTTCGCCGTGGTGCTGGCACCGCAGCGGCGGTTGACGCTGGAAACCATGATCCAGCTTTCAGCACGTTTGCAGGCGGCATTGGCCCCACCGATCCATCTGGATGTCGCCCGGATCTATATCAGCTGTTCGATCGGCTTCTGCCTGCCAAACCATCTGCCCGACCGCTCATCCGCAGACAGATCCGGTGCCGCCATGCTGGATGCCGCGCAGATCGCCGCGGATGAGGCGCAGCGTCATGGGCCAGGCGCGATCCGTGCCTTTTCCCCCGATATGCCCGCGACCCGTGCCGATCGCGATGCCATGCGGGCATTGCTTGAAACCGCGCTGGATACCGGCCAGATCGTCGCGCATTTCCAACCGCAATTGCGCACCGATACCGGCACGATTTCGGGGTTCGAGGTGCTGGCCCGCTGGCAGCATCCGGAACGCGGCACCGTGCCCCCGATGGAGTTTCTGCCCGCCCTGGAGGATGCGGGCCTGTCGGAACGGCTGGCCGAGGTCATGCTGTTTCAGGCCCTGACCGCGCTTGCCCGATGGGACAAGGCCGGGCTGCCGGTTCCGATGATCGGGGTCAACTTCTCGCTTTCGGATCTGCGCAATCCACGCCTGGTCGAAAAGCTGCAATGGGAGCTGGAACGCTTTGACCTGACGCCCGATCGGCTGGCGGTGGAGGTGCTGGAAAATGTCGTGGCCTCGCCCGATGATGATGTGGTCGTGCGCAATATCGCGGCGCTGTCGCGGCTGCATTTCGGCATTGACCTGGACGATTTTGGCACGGGCCATGCCTCGATCACCAATATCCGCCGGTTCGAGGTGCGGCGACTGAAGATTGATCGCAGCTTCGTCACCCGCATCGACACCGATCCCGAACAGCAGAAGATTGTGGCCGCCATCCTGTCCATGGCGGAAAAGCTGGGGCTGGATACGTTGGCAGAAGGGGTGGAGACAGCTTCCGAACTGGCGCAGATCGCCCGCATGGGATGTGGCCATGTGCAGGGCTTCGGCATTGGTCGCCCGATGGGCTTTGATCAGGCAACGGAGTGGATGCTGCATCACCGCAGCACACAACGCCCGACCGGGCAAAAACGCGGCCCGCGCCTGGCCTGACAGACGCGCCGACCGGCGTGGTCATCAGGACCAATGCCGCTGTTTCCCTCCCCAGACCCAGACCCAGACCCAGACCCAGACCCAGACCCAGACCCAGACCCAGACCCAGACCCAGACCCAGACCCAGACCCAGACCCAGACCCAGA
>NZ_WCHR01000038.1 GCF_008973825.1 Gemmobacter serpentinus
CTGCACCACGCCCATGTCACCGGCGCCGATACCGGTGCCGATCTCGACTTCCTCAAGGGACAACGCGGCAGAGATGTCGGAAAGGATTCGCATTGATGTCTGCTGCACCCATGAAAATCGCTCTCGTCGGTATCGGCAAGATCGCCCGCGACCAGCATGTGCCCGCCCTTGCCGCCAGCCCGGATTGGGATCTGGCCGCGACCGTATCGCGCGCGGGCACGGTGGATGGCGTGGAAAGCTACACCCGGATCGAGGATATGTTGGCCGCGCGCCCCGATATCGGCGTGGTCTCGCTGGCCTTGCCGCCGGTGCCGCGCTTTGACGTGGCGCGCGCCGCCCTTTTGGCCGGGCGTCACGTCATGCTGGAAAAGCCACCGGGGGCGACGCTTTCCGAGGTGCATGGGCTGATCGATCTGGCGCAGGCACAGGGTGTCAGCCTGTATACCAGCTGGCATTCGCGCTCGGCCAAGGCGGTGGCGGCGGCCAAGGCCTGGCTTGCCGGCCGGCAGATCCGCGCCGGGCGCATCACCTGGCGGGAAGACGTGCGCAAATGGCATCCGGGTCAGGACTGGATCTTTGAGGCCGGTGGCATGGGCGTGTTTGATCCCGGCATCAATGCGCTGTCGATCCTGACCGAGATCATGCCGATGGCCCTGCATCTGACCGGCGCCGATCTGGAGGTGCCCGTCAATCGCGCGGCCCCCATCGCGGCGCGACTGCGTTTCGCGCAAGGCATCAGCGCCGATTTCGACTTCCGTCAGGAAGGGCCGCAGACCTGGGATATGGAGTTCGACACCGATCAGGGCCAGCTTGCCCTGCGCATGGGCGGCAACTTGCTTGAGATTGATGGCAAGCCCGAGGGCGGTGATCTGTCGATCATGGGCGAGTATCCGGCCCTTTACGCCCATATGGCGGGGCTGGTTCGGGCGGGGGCGTCTGACACCGATCTGCGGCCGATGGTCCTGACCTCTGACGCCTTTACAATCGGGCGCCAGATCAGCACCGCTGCCTTCGAGTTCTGATCGATGTCCCGAGCCGAGGCGTGATGATGGCCCGTTCTGAAGCAGTTGCAGATGACTGGATCGCGGTGGATTGGGGCACCTCATCCTTGCGGGTCTGGCGGATGCGCGGGGCGGATGCGCAGGAGGCGCGGCGCTCGGCTGCCGGGATGGGCACGCTGGGCCGCGACGGGTTTGAGCCTGCCTTGCTGGAATTGATCGCGGATTGGGTAACTGGGGCACCGATCCCGGTTCTGGCCTGCGGCATGGTGGGGGCGAAACAGGGCTGGTCCGAGGCGGGCTATCGCGCGGTGCCCTGCAACCCGCTGGGCGCGCCCTTCCATACGGTGCAGGCCAATTATCCGGGTCTTGCGGTGCAGATCATTCCCGGCCTGTCGCAATCTGACCCGGCAGATGTGATGCGCGGCGAAGAGACGCAGATCGGCGGATGCCTTGCGCTCGATCCCGGCTTCAGTGGCACGATCGGCCTGCCCGGCACCCATATGAAATGGGCGCAGGTGTCCAATGGTGTGGTCACCGGCTTTACCACGACCCTGACGGGGGAACTGTTTGCGCTGCTGTCGCAGGGATCGGTGCTGCGCCACGGGCTGGGGCAGGGCTGGGATGATGCGGCCTTTGCCGATGGCGTGCTTGCGATGCAGGCCGCACCTGCCGGCTTTGCCACCGCCCTGTTCGGCATCCGTGCGCGCGGGCTGCTGGGTCAGGAAAGCCCCGATGCGGCACGGGCGCGGCTGTCGGGCCTGGTGATCGGGCTGGAACTGGCCGCGACCGCCGCGATCTGGGTGGATCAGCCCGTCACGCTGATCGGCGAAGGGCGGCTGGCCGATCTTTACGCGCAAGCCCTGGCCCTGCACGGCATTCAGGCGGCCAAGATGGACAATGAAGCGACGACCCTTGCCGGGCTGATCCATGCCCGCGCCTTGTTGCAGGAGATGCAGCCATGAGCCCCAGACCGATCATCGCCATTCTGCGGGGCATCCTGCCGCAAGAGGCCGTGGCCGTGGCCGAGGTGCTGGTCGCGGCGGGGATCGACCGGATCGAGGTGCCGCTGAACTCGCCCGATCCCTATGAGAGCATCGCGGCGATGATTGCGGCCATCGGCCCCCGCGCGGTGATCGGGGCGGGCACTGTGCTGGATGTGACGGATGTCACACGGCTTGCCGCAATGGGGGCGGGGCTGGTCGTCTCGCCCGATTGCAACCCCGATGTGATCCGCGCCACCAAGGCGGCGGGGATGCTGTCCTATCCCGGTGTGTTCACCGCGACCGAATGCTTTGCGGCCTTGCGGGCAGGTGCCGACGGGCTGAAGATCTTCCCGGCCAGCATCATGGGGCCTGCGGGCATTGCCGCCCTGCGCGCGGTACTGCCGAAAACCTGCCCGATCTATGCGGTGGGCGGCGCGGGGACCGAGAACCTTGGCGAATGGCTGCGCGCAGGTGCCGATGGCTTTGGCATTGGCACCGCCCTGTTCAAGCCGGGCGACAGCGCCGAGATCGTCGCGCAGAAGGCGCGGGCACTGGTTGCCGCCTATGATGCGGCAACCGCACGGGGCTGAGGCCGCGCCATAGCCGGGGGGCCGGACCTGTCACATCCCTTGCACAGAAAGGTCATAGGGCATATGTGAGGCCGCTCTTGTCCCTTTTGGCCCTGGGGAGGGATTCCTGATGCTCCAGACACCTTACTATCTGATCGACCGGGCGAAGCTTTCGCGCAACCTCGAGATCATCGACCGGCTGCGTCACGGCTCCGGCGCCAAGGCGCTGCTGGCGCTGAAATGCTTTGCGACCTGGGGTGTTTTCGACCAGATGCGCGAGCATATGGATGGCACGACCTCGTCGAGCCTTTATGAGCTGCGCTTGGGCCGCGAGAAGTTCGGCAAGGAAACCCATGCCTATTCGGTCGCCTGGTCGGATCACGAGATCGCCGAGGCGGTCGGTTATGCCGACAAGATCATCTTCAATTCCATCGGCCAGCTGGAGCGGTTCGACAACCATTCCGCCGGGATCGCCCGCGGGCTGCGGCTGAACCCGCGGTTCAGCACCTCGGGCTTCGATCTGGCCGATCCGGCGCGCCCCTTCTCGCGCCTGGGCGAATGGGACCAGAGCAAGATTGAAACGGTGATGGATCGCATCTCCGGCTTCATGATCCATTACAATTGCGAGAATGGCGATTTCGACCTGTTCGACCGTCAATTGTCGCGGATCGAGGAAGAATTCGGTCCCCTGCTGAAGCGTCTGAAATGGGTGAGCCTCGGGGGCGGCATCCATTTCACCGGCGAAGGCTATCCGGTGGACCGCCTGGCCGAACGGCTGCGCGTCTTTGCGGATCGGTTCGAGGTACAGGTCTATCTGGAACCTGGCGAGGCCGCGATCACCCAATCCGCCTCGCTTGAGGTCACGGTGATCGATACGCTGCACAATGGCAAGGATCTGGCCATCGTCGACAGTTCGGTCGAGGCGCATATGCTCGATCTCCTGATCTATCGCCAATCGGCGCGGATGGAGACTTCGGGCGATCAGCCTTGGATGATCTGCGGCAAATCCTGCCTTGCGGGCGATATTTTCGGCGAGTTCCATTTCGACCGCCCGCTGATGGTCGGTGACCGGCTCAGCATCGCGGATGCGGCGGGCTATACGATGGTGAAGAAGAACTGGTTCAACGGCGTGAAAATGCCCTCCATCGTGGTGCGTGAACTGGATGGCTCGCTGAGCCTGAAGCGCGAATTCGGCTATGCCGATTACGAGAGCAGCCTCGGCTGACCCCCCTTCCCTCTGTCCTTAAAGGAGACGGTTCGAAGTGAAACGGAACGTATTGATCATTGGCGCCGGTGGCGTGGCACAGGTCGTGGCCCATAAATGCGCGCAGGCCAATGACCGTCTGGGCGATCTGCATATCGCCAGCCGCACCAGGGCCAAATGTGAGGCGATCATCGCCAGCGTCCATGAAAAGGGCGCGATGAAAGTGCCTGGCGTGTTCGAGGCCCATGCCGTGAACGCGATGGACAGCGCCGAAGTCGCGGCCCTGATCCGCGCGACCGGCAGCCAGATCGTGATCAATGTGGGCTCCGCCTTCGTGAACATGACAGTGCTGGAGGCCTGTATCGAGACGGGCGCCGCCTATATGGACACCGCGATCCATGAGGATCCGAAGAAGATCTGCGAAACCCCGCCTTGGTATGGCAATTACGAATGGCAACGGCGCGACCGCTGCAAGGCGGCGGGCGTCACCGCGATCCTCGGTATCGGCTTTGATCCCGGCGTGGTGAATGCCTGGGCGCGGGTGGCCGAAGGCATGTTGGATCAGATCACCTCGATCGACATCGTCGACATCAACGCAGGCAGCCATGGAAAATGGTTCGCGACCAATTTCGACCCCGAGATCAACTTCCGCGAATTCACCGGCACGGTCTATTCCTGGCAGCAGGGGGCCTGGCAGTCGAACAGCATGTTCGAGGTGGGCCGCGTATGGAACCTGCCGGTGGTCGGTGATCAGAAGGCCTATCTGACCGGCCATGACGAGGTGCACAGCCTGTCCGCCCGCTACAAGGACGCCGATGTGCGGTTCTGGATGGGCTTTGGCGACCATTACATCAATGTCTTCACCGTGCTGAAGAACCTTGGCCTTCTGTCCGAGAAGCCGGTGAAAACCGCCGAGGGGCATGAGGTCGTGCCGCTGAAAGTGGTGAAGGCCGTGCTGCCCGATCCGGCCAGCCTCGCGCCGAATTACACCGGCAAGACCTGCATCGGCGATGTGGTGCGCGGGCTGAAGGACGGGGTCGAGAAAGAGATCCTGATCTATAACGTGGCCGATCACAAGGAAGCCTATAATGAGGTCGGCAGTCAGGGCATCAGCTATACCGCAGGCGTGCCGCCGGTGGTGGCCGCGCTGCTGATCGCCGATGGCACCTGGGATATCGGCACCATGGTCAATGTCGAAGAGCTTGACCCCAAGCCCTTCATCAACCTCTTGAACGAGATGGGTCTGCCCTCGCGCATCAAGGATGAAAACGGCGACCGCCCGCTGCAATTCTGATTGCGCACCTTCCTGGATACCATAACGGCCGGGCCCCCAAAGCCCGGCCGTCCTGTTTTCCAAGGGCCAGTGTCGCGGCTGCCCCGCAACAACTGCGCCAGACTTCGCAGCCCCAACCCGGCCGCTATAAATTCGCTGCCAGCCTGACTTTGCTGATTGCCCAAATACTCCGGGGGAGGCCTGTCGCAGACAGGCCGGGGGCAGCGCCCCCAAAGCCTTTACCGCTTCATCATCGCAAGCCGGATCAGCGCCCGTTCCATCACGGCCATGGCGGGCGCGCGCGAGGCGGATCGCAAGGTCAGGTCGGTTTCCACGATCAGGCTCACCGCGTCCTCCAGCCGCCGCAGACCCCATTCCTGCGCCTGCCGGATGATGCGGTCCTTGCGCGGGCCGCGCACACGGTAGGAGGCCGGGCCGCGCGGATCGACTGCCAACGCGTGCAGCAGCCGGAAATGCCGCATCGCAAAGATGCAAAGCGTGACCGGGGCCACGCCCTGACCCTCCAGCCGCCGCATCAGCTGTCCGACCGCAGCACCCCGGCCCTCGGCCACGGCGTCCAGCACATCGTCGATCTCGGCCTCGGTGGTGGCGGGGGCCATGGCGGCGACATCCGCCGCGCTCAGCGGCGTGGTATCGCCCCATTTATACAGCGCGATCTTCTCGACCGTCTGGCGGAAATCGCCGGGGTCCAGCTCTTTCGCCAGCGTCAGCAGGTCATTCATCGCCTCGCGCCCGATTTCGGTCAGGCCGGATTTGCGCAAGGTGGCCTCGATCTCCTCGCGCGAGGGCGGGTCGTCATAGATCCCGACGGATCGCGCTGTGGGATGTGCGTCAAAGATCTTCACCAAGGAGGACTTGGTGGTCAGGCTGGTGGAGGTGACAACGATCTGCGCATCGCCGGGCCGCCAATCCTTCAGCGCCTCGGTCACGGCGGCGGTCAGCGTGTCGGTCGCATCCTCCACAAAGGCCACGCGCGGGCCAGGGAAGAAGCCTTGCGACTTCATCGCATCCATCAGAAGCGCCGGGTCCTTGCGCAGATCGGCCCCCTGCATCCGGGTCAGGCGCATCTCGCCCTCGCCCTCGGGGCCGATCAGGGCAAGGATGACCTCTTGCCGCCGCAGCGCCACGCGCATCGCATCCTGACCATAGATCAGCAACCCGGTCGATTGCGGATCCGGCTTGCCGAAATAGGCAACCGCCGCCGCCCCGCTCAGCTTCATCCTTGGGTGCCGACCGAGGCGAGCAGCCGGGTCACCATCTGATCGGCCAGAATGCGCATCAGGCGATAAGCCGCGTCTTCCTCGGCCGAAAGGCCGGCGACCGTCGATCCGGTGGCGGACCAGGCGGTAAAGCTGTCGGCCACGCCTTCGGTCACCTTGGTGCCTGCCAGATCGGTCAATTGCCAGATCACGCGGCCGCGCAGGTGATAGCGGGTGATCGCGTTTTCCGGCGTGACACCCACGCCGATGCGGTCAGTCTCGATCCGGTAGGACAGGTTGTAGCGCGGCGCATCAGGGCGGCCCAGCCGTTCCTCCAGCCGCTCAACCAGATCAAAGCCGTTCTTCGTGTCGGGGCTGTCGACACGCACCGCGCCCTGCAAAGTGGCGGCAGGGCCGCCCGGCGCATAGGCGGGGGTGAAGGTGCAACCGGCAAGGGCTGCACCCGTCAAGGCCATGAAGTTACGGCGTTTATACCACGACATTGATGATGCGCCCCGGCACGACGATGAATTTCTTCACCGGCTGACCGGCGAGGAACTTGATGACATCCTCATTCGCCAGCGCGATCTTTTCAACCTCGGATGCGGGCATGTCCTTCGGCACGCTGATTTCCGCCCGACGCTTGCCGTTAATCTGGATCGGCAGGGTCACGCTGTCCTCGACCAGCAGCGCGGGATCGGCCTTGGGCCAGGGCGCGCGGGCCACCAGCCCCTCGCCGCCCAGCATCGCCCAGACCTCTTCGGCCAGATGCGGCACCATCGGCGACATCAGTTGCGCCATGATGCGCATCGCGGATTTGCGCGCCTCGGCCCCGGCCTTTGCCTTGGCCAAGGTATTGGTAAAGCCGTAAAGCGCCGCGACCGACTTGTTGAACGCGAAGTTCTCGATCCCGTAGGTCACATCGACAATGGCGCGGGCTGCGGCACGGGCTAGCGCCTGATCCTCATCGGTGGGGGCGGTCGTGTCGCGGCTGATCTCATCGGCCAGACGCCAGACCCGGCCCAGATGCTTTGCCGTGGCCTCCGCCCCGGACGAGGTCCATTCCACATCGCGTTCCGGCGGGCTGTCCGACATCACGAACCAGCGCGCGGTGTCAGCGCCGAAATCGGCGATGATATTCATCGGGTCGACAACATTCTTCTTCGATTTCGACATCTTGGCCGATGGGATGACCTCGACCACGGTGCCGTCTTTCAGGGTGGCGCCTGCCTCGGAACGGATGATGTCTTCCGGCAGGTGATAGACCGCGCGGCCATTGGCATCGCGGGTCAGGTAGATCTCATGCGTCACCATGCCTTGGGTGAACAGCGCGTTGAAGGGCTCGCGCGCTTTCTCCGGCAGATGCCCTGTCTCGTTCATCGCGCGGGCGAAAAAGCGGGAATAGAGCAGATGCAGGATCGCGTGTTCGATGCCGCCGATATACTGGTCGACATTCATCCAGTAAGCGGCGTCCTCGGCCACGGTGGGCGTGGTGGCGCGCGGCGCGGTGAAGCGCGCGTAATACCAGGACGAATCGACGAAGGTATCCATCGTATCCGTCTCGCGCTTGGCAGCCGCCCCGCATTTCGGGCAGGCCACATCGCGCCAGGTCGGGTGACGGTCCAGCGGGTTGCCGGGCTTGTCAAAGCTGACATCATAGGGCAGCTCGACCGGCAGGTTCTCTTTCTTCTCGGGCACCACGCCGCAGGTGGCGCAATGCACCACCGGGATCGGGCAGCCCCAGTAACGCTGGCGCGAAATGCCCCAGTCGCGCAGGCGGAACTTGGTGACGCCCTGACCAAAGCCGCGGGCCTCGGCCAGCGCAATCGCCTGGGCTACGCCTTCGTCGCCGGTCATGACGCGGTTGCCGTCAAGGGCGCGGACATATTGCACGCGCTCCGACTTCATCGGGATGAAGGCCTCGGTCAGCGGGGCCTCTGCCGCGCCCTCGGCCACGAAGACCGGGTTGATCGGCAACCCGTATTTGGTGGCGAATTCGAAATCGCGCTGGTCATGGGCCGGGCAGCCGAAGATGGCGCCGGTGCCGTAATCCATCAGGATGAAGTTGGCGATCCAGACCGGCAGCTCCCAATCCGGGTTCAGCGGGTGTTTCACCCGGATGCCGGTGTCAAACCCGATCTTTTCGGCGGTTTCCAGCGCCTCGGCGGTGGTGCCGCCCAGACGGCATTGCGCCAGGAAGGCCGCGACCTTCGGATCGCTTTCCAGTGCCTTCGCAATAGGGTGATCGGGGCTGATGCCCGCAAAGGCCGCGCCCATCAGTGTGTCGGGACGGGTAGTGTAGCATTCCAGTTTCTCGAAGCCGTCGGGCGCGCCGATGGTTTCAAACGCGAATTGCAGCCCGCGCGACTTGCCGATCCAGTTGGCCTGCATCAGCCGCACCTTCTCGGGCCAGTCCTTCAGCCCGTCCAGCGCCTCCAGCAGATCCTCGGCATAGTCGGAGATCTTGAAGAACCACTGGGTCAGCTCGCGCCGCTCCACCAATGCGCCGGAGCGCCAGCCGCGGCCATTCTCGACCTGCTCATTGGCCAGCACGGTCATATCGACCGGATCCCAGTTCACCACCGCCGCCTTGCGGTAGATCAGGCCCTTGTCCATCATATCAAGGAACATCGCCTGTTGCTGGCCGTAATATTCCGGATCGCAGGTGGCAAATTCGCGGCTCCAGTCAATCGACAGGCCCAGCGGTTTCATCTGGCCGCGCATGTCGGCGATATTGCCGTATGTCCAGTCCTTGGGGTGGCCGCCGCGTTCCATCGCCGCATTCTCGGCGGGCATCCCGAAGGCGTCCCAGCCCATCGGATGCAGCACCGAAAATCCGCAGGAGGATTTGTAGCGCGCCACAACATCGCCCATGGTGTAGTTGCGGACATGGCCCATATGGATGCGCCCCGACGGATAGGGGAACATCTCCAGCACATAGTATTTGGGGCGGGCAGCGTCGCGGGTGGCGGTGAAGACCCCGGCCTTGTCCCAGGCCTCTTGCCATTTGGCCTCGATCTGGCCGGGTTCATAGCGCGACATGCTTGCCTCATTCCACAGGATTGCCGCGCGGAATTACACCGCCGCGCCGCGAAAGGCCAGTGGATTGCACCCATTGGATTGCGCCAGGGCAGAAGCCGGGAGCAGGCCTTGTGTCAGAGCTTGCTGTCGCGGATGCGGATCTCGCGGGCGCGGGTCAGGATCGCATCCTCCACCGCGCGCTGAGTCTCGGGCGAGACGGCGGCACCGCCACGGCCTTGCAGCGACACGCGCAGCGAGCGCGCATCAAGGGCGGGGTCGCTGACATAGATCGTGGCGCGATAGGCGCGGCCGCCGCCGGGCGGGGCACCATAGCCGGTCACGATCACGCCGGTGAAAGGATCAACCGTCTCGATCGGCAGGAAATTCAGCACATCGAGCGAGGCCTGCCAGAGATACTTGTTCACCTCGACCGCCGTGTCGGGGTCTTTGGTGTTGGTGAACAGATCCCAAAGGGTCGAGCCGCCGCTATCCGGGTCAAGCCGGTCTTCATGCGCCTTGATCGCGGCCTGCTGGCTGCGGGCGATTTCACGGCTTTGCAGATCCTGATCGCTGGGCATTCCGGTGCGCTTGAAGAAAGAGCCGCCACCACATGCTGTCAGTGCGAGGGTAATGAGGCCGACCGTCGCGGCGCGCATGATGCCTTGCACTTTCATTCCTACCCCCGAGGCCATTGCTCTGCTCTCTATACCGTCCCTGCCGTCGCGAACAAGGGCTTTTGCCTGATCCGGGCCCGGCAGTGGTGGTGATCCGCTGAATATCCACGCATTACGCGCGCGTGCATCGCCTGTGTGGGGCCTGCCGCGAATGCTCGCACAGCGGAACCCGGTGCATGAGCGGAGCGATCGCCGGCACCATCGGGCGGGGTGTGACATTGCTGCATCATCGGCCATGCCTTGACCGGGCCGGGCCACCAGAGTGATTGCAATCGGACCGCCGTCGCTTGAAATAGGCTCCATACCCAATTCGGATTCCCCTGAGTTGGGCCGCACCTTGAGACAACGAGGGAACACGATGAAAAAGATTCTTCTTGCGACCAGCATCCTGGCTGCAACCACTGGCTTCGCTGCTGCTGAAGTCGCTCTGTCGGGCAACGGCCGCCTCGGTGTTGTGTACGACGGCGAGGACGTGCAGTTCCACGCTCGCGCTCGCGTTCAGTTCGATCTGTCGGCTGAGTCGGACAACGGCCTGTCGTTCGGCGCTTCGTTCCGCGCTGACAACGCTGCCGGCGCTGCTGGCAAAACCAACATGAGCGCTGGCACCATCTGGGTTTCGGGTGGCTTCGGCAAACTGGAAATGGGTGACGTGGTTTCCGCTGGTGAAGCTGCTCTCGGCGACCTGTCGGGCGTGGGCTACACCGGTCTGGGCGACTATTCCGACATCCCGTACATCAATGGCGATGACGGCAGCGACTTCGACGGCACCGGCGCTCTGTACTCCTACTCGACCGGCGCTTTCGGCGTGTACCTCGGCCTGACCGACGGTGCAGACGACAACGCTGCGACCGTTGATCCGGACGCTTCGTACTCGGTCGCAGTGGCTTACACCGCTGACACCTACTCGCTCGCTCTGGCATACCTGTCGGGCACCCCGGGCAACGACCAAGCCGAGCAAATCATCATCGGCGGTTCGGGCACCTTCGGCGCGGCCACTGTCAAAGCCTACTACTCGGACTTCGACAACACCGTGATCGAAAAGTCCTATGGTCTGTCGGTTGACTACGGCATGGACGCAACCACGCTGACCGCTTTCGCACGTCGTGACGACCTCGGTCTGGCTGGCGATGCTGACACCTTCGGTCTGGGCGTGTCCTATGACCTGGGCGGCGGCGCTGCTCTGAAAGTCGGTATCGTTGACTCCGACTACAACGCCGACACCGTTGCCGACCTCGGCATCACCATGAAGTTCTGATCCTAACGGATCTGGACTTGGGAAAGAGCGGGCTTTGCCCGCTCTTTTCTTTTTGGGATAGGCCTTCTATTGCTGCGGAAGACGCAGGAGGGCCGTATGTCACTGGCAGAGATTTCCGCACGCATCGCCGTTGCCACCAAAGAGGCGGGCCGTCCTGAAGGGTCGGTCACGCTGATCGCCGTGTCAAAACTGCAGCCCTTGGCGCGGATCGAGGCGCTGCTGGACAATGGCCACCGGATCTTTGGGGAAAACTATGTGCAGGAATCTTCCGGCAAATGGCCGGGGCTGCGCCAGCGCCACCCGGATGTCTCGGTGCATATGATCGGGCCGCTGCAAACCAACAAGGCCAAGACCGCGCTGGAGCTGTTCAACGCCATCCACACGCTGGACCGGCCCTCGCTGGCTGAGAAGCTGGCGCGCCTCGTGCAGCAACACGGCATCAGCCCGGAGCTGTTCGTGCAGGTCAATACCGGCGAAGAACCGCAAAAGGCGGGCGTCCTGCCGGATCAGGCGGATGATTTCATCGCGGCCTGCCGGTTGATGGACCTGCCCATCGCGGGCCTGATGTGCATCCCGCCCGATGGCGAGGACAGCGCGCCGCATTTCCGGCATCTGGCACAGATTGCCGAACGCAACGGCCTGCGCGGGCTGTCGATGGGGATGAGCGGCGATTTCGAAACCGCCATTGCCCACGGGGCGACGCATGTGCGGGTCGGCAGCGCGATCTTCGGTGCCCGTGTAACAAGCTGAGGCAGGTGGCAAGCGAAGGCTGGCGACCCTGGCTTGGCGCGGGCTGCCCGTTACAACAAATGGCCTGACTTGGCGGCCTTGGTCGCCAGATAGGCCCGGTTCTGTGGCGTCTCGCCCACTTTCAGCGGCACCCGCTCTGTCACCTTCAGGCCCTGACCTTCCATCATCACGATCTTGCGCGGGTTGTTGGTCAGCAGCCGCACCGCGCCAAAGCCAAGCCGCCGCAGCAGGGCGGCACCAATGCGGAAATCGCGCTCGTCATCCTCAAAACCGAGGCGGTGATTGGCCTCAACGGTGTCAAAGCCCTGATCCTGTAGCGAATAGGCGCGCATCTTGTTGGCAAGGCCGATCCCGCGCCCCTCTTGATTGAGGTAAAGCAGGACGCCCGCGCCTTCCTGCCCCATTTGGGCCAGCGCGGACCGCAATTGCGGACCGCAATCGCATTTCAGGCTGCCCAGAACATCGCCGGTGAAACAGGCGGAATGCAGGCGGGCCAGAACCGGGCGGTCGCGCGGCGGTTGGCCGATCTCGATGGCGTAATGCTCCTCACCGCCATCCTCGGGGCGAAAGATATGCACACGACCGGCATCCGAAGCGATCATCGGCAACCGGGCCGCCACAACCTCATGCATGATCGAGGCGCGTTCCAGCTCCGGCTCGGCCTCGGCCAGATCGATCAGGGTCAGGTTCATTAGGGCGGCTGTCTCAGCCGCGTCGGTCAGCGGCAGCAGGAGTGCTGCGGGCAGCAGATGCGCCGATTTCACCAGCTTGATCGCAGCGCGCGCCAGCGCAGGATCGCCGCCGCGCAGACAATGGAACGGCCCCTTCATCGGCACGCGCAGATCATCGGCCGGATCGGCCATGGCGCGCAGCCAGTCCACGCCCAGCTCATCCGGGACGGCAAGCCGGGCGGTATCACCATCATAGACCCGGGCGCGCAGGGTGCTGGCGCGCCAGGCGGTCAGGGCCAGTTCCGGCTGGCCCAACTGCCGCAGCTCGGTCAGGCGATTAGCGGTCAGCGCCTCGACCGCCACGGCCAGTGCCGCGTCGCCGCCCGAGGTCAGCACGACCGGCACACCCATGCGCAGGTCGCCACGGGCCCGGTTCAGACGTTCGATGATGCTGGGGCTCAGCGGCATTGGCGCTCTCCTTCTTCCCCGATTCATGTAACGATCCGCAGCGGGAATTGAAACATATCCCCGCATGGCGACACGAGCGCGTGAAATTCCTGCAGCAAACCTTGTCGGATCGCAGTGCCTCCCGCATCTGTGATCCAAGCAGCCAAGGAGAACACCATGCCGCAGCTTCGGAAAATCCTGTTGGTCGATGACGACGACGATCTGCGCGAGGCGCTGAGTGAACAGTTGGTGATGACCGAGGATTTCGATGTGTTCGAAGCCTCGACCGGGCTTGAGGGCATGGAGAAGGCCAAGGCTGGCGGCTACGATATCGTCATCCTGGACGTTGGCCTGCCGGATACCGACGGGCGCGAGCTGTGCCGCCGGATGCGCAAGGCCGGGGTGAAATGCCCGGTGCTGATGCTGACCGGCCACGATTCGGATGCCGACACCATTCTGGGCCTTGATGCGGGCGCGAATGATTATGTGACCAAGCCGTTCAAGTTTCCGGTCTTGCTGGCGCGTATACGTGCCCAGCTGCGCCAGCATGAGCAATCGGAAGACGCGGTTTTCCAGCTTGGGCCCTATACGTTCAAGCCGTCGCAGAAGCTGTTGGTGGACGAGAAGGAACGCAAGGTCCGCCTGACCGAGAAAGAGACCAATATTCTGAAGTATCTCTATCGTGCGCAACAAGGGGTTGTGGCGCGGGATGTGCTTTTGCATGAGGTCTGGGGTTATAATGCCGGGGTCACCACCCATACGCTGGAAACCCATATCTATCGCCTGCGCCAGAAGATCGAACCCGATCCGTCAAATGCACGGCTGTTGGTCACCGAAAGCGGCGGGTATCGTCTGGTGGTGTGACCGAACTGCAACCTTGAAAGATTCAACGGATATTAAGGTTTTGGGGCCTTATTGTTGACAGGGCCGCTACCTATATCCGGTTTGTAGGCCAGCGCAGCCAAGGCTGCAATGGCGCGAAAGGTTCCCCTGTCCACATCGGGGTTATGATGTGGTTCCTCCCTGTTGGACTGGCCGGGCTTTTGCCCGGCCTTTTTTTCTGGATCGTTCCACGGTGCCTATCCAAAGGGATTTTTCCGTGCTACAACCTTAAGGTGAGTTCCCGCAACAGTCGGGCTCATCTCCCTGAGGGCGACTGGCCGGGCTTTGCCCGGCCATTTCTTTTGTGCCTGGCCCTGGTCATGCGGCCCGATGTGATGCAGATCGCGGTAAACTCCCCCCATCGCGAAAATGGGAATCCGGTTGATTTGACAGCACCTGCGCCTACATCATCAGGTAACGGCGCATGTCGCGCCGGGAGGAAGGCCCGATGACCCTGCGCATGATCCTTGCCATCGCCACCGCCAGCGGCCTTGCCGCGCCAGCCTTTGCCGATGACCTCAGCTTTACCCTGTCCAACCTGACCGCCACAGAACTGACCGAGTTCTATGCCTCCCCCGTCGGCAACGACAATTGGGAGGAGAACATCCTTGCCGGCAACGGGCTGGCTGCGGGTGGATCGGGCGAGGTGGTGATCGCGGGGGCACAGGGCTGCGCCTATGACCTGCGCATGGTTTTTGCCGATGGCGATGTGTTGCAGGACAATACCGATATCTGCGCCACCGGCACCTATACCATTCAGTAACCGCAAGCTTCGGCTTGCTGCATGGGCCCCGGCCCCCTAGAAATGGGGGCCGTAAAGGAGAGCGCCCATGAGTTTCACCATCGCCACCTGGAATATCAATTCCGTCCGTCTGCGCGAGGCGCTGGTCAGCCGCTTGATGCAGGAAGAGGCACCCGATGTGCTGTGCCTGCAAGAGATCAAGACCCCGGTCGAAAAGTTCCCGCTGGAGCAATTTCACGCGCTTGGCTACCGCAACATGGTGGCGCGCGGCCAGAAGGGCTATAACGGCGTGGCGATCCTTTCGAAAATGCCGATCGAGGATGTTGGCGGCGAAGATTTCGCACAGCTCGGCCATGCCCGCCATGTGGCGGGGCGGCTGGAAAATGGCGTCACCATCCACAATTTCTATGTGCCTGCAGGCGGCGATATCCCCGACCGCGAGCAGAACGTGAAGTTTGGCCAAAAGTTGGACTACCTGACGCAGATGCGGGATTGGGCGCATCAGGCAAAGCCGCAAAAATCAATCCTTGTCGGCGATCTGAACATCGCCCCGCGCGAGGACGATGTCTGGAGCCATAAGCAATTGCTGAAGATCGTCAGCCACACCCCGATCGAGGTGGAACATCTGGCGCAGACGCAAGAGGCGGGCGCCTGGGTCGATGTGACCCGGCAGGATATTCCCGAGGGGCGGCTTTACAGCTGGTGGAGCTATCGCGCCGCCGATTGGGATGGCGCGGACAAGGGGCGGCGTCTGGATCACGTCTGGGCTACGCCAGATATTTCCAACGCGGCGCATGGCTCGCGCATCCTGCGGCCTGTGCGCGGCTGGGACCAGCCTTCGGATCATGTGCCGGTCTTCGCGACGTTTGATCTGTAAACCGGGTGGCCCGCCGCGATCAGACGCGGATCAGACGGCGGGCAGCTCCAGACCCAGTTTGGCGCTCAGGGCGGAGAGCACCGCCCGCGCCTCAGGCGGCCAATCGGCCCTGCGGGCGAGGAACAGCGTCGCCTGACTTTGATGGATCACCGCATTTTGCAGGATCTTCAGGTGGTTGGCCCGCAGCGTCTCGCCGGTGGAGGTGATATCGGCAATCGCTTCGGCGGTCAGGTTCTTCACTGTGCCCTCTGTCGCGCCCTGACTGTCGACCAGCTGGTAATCGGCAATGCCGTTTTCGGTCAGGTAGTCGCGGACCAGCCGGTGATACTTGGTCGCGATGCGCAGCCGGAACCCGTGCCGTGCGCGGAAGGCTGCGGCTGCGGCATCCAAATCATCAAGGCTGTCGACATCGATCCAGCAGGCCGGAACCGCCAAAATCAGGTCGGCATGGCCAAAACCGAGCGGCGCCAGTTCAGCGACCTGCTGGTTCCAGTCGGCCAGCTTGTCGCGCACCAGGTCCGATCCGGTGACACCGAGATGGATGCGGCCCGCGGCCAGCTCGCGCGGGATCTCGCCTGCCGACAGCATCACAAGTTCAACGCCATCAATGCCATCGACCGCGCCGGAATATTCGCGCTCGGCCCCGGTCTGGCGCATCGTTACGCCGCGTGCCCCGAACCAGTCAAAGGTCTTTTCCATCAGCCGCCCCTTGGACGGAACACCGATCTTGAGGCTCATGCCCGGCCCCCTTTCAGCGCGGCGACCAGCGCCGGACGGATGATGCCGCCCACGGCGGGGATGGAACGGCCTTGCCCCAGAATCGCGGTCAGCGCGTCATAGCGCCCGCCCGATGCAACGGGTGGATCGCCCGACTGCTCGTCATGGAACGAGAAGACGAAGCCGTCATAATATTCCAGCGTGGAGCGGCCATGGCTGGCCTCAAACGGCAGGCTGGCGGTATCGACGCCACGGCGGCGCAGCGCGGCCAGCCGGGTCTCGAAACGGTCGACGGCGGGCAGGATCGCAGGCATCAGCGGCTGGATGCCGCGCAGATGCTGCAAGGCCGCATCCGAGGGCGCGGCAAGCCCGATCAGGTCATAAAGCAGTGCAGCCTCGGGCGCGGCGATCGCCGGGGCCTCGGCATCTTCCAGCAGTGCCTGCGCGCGTTCCGCGATATCTTCGGCAGAGCGCAGGCCGATCTGCGGCCCGGCCTCTGCCATCAGGCGTTCGGGATCGCCCGCGCGCAGCCGCGCGAGCAGATCCAGCCGGTCCGCCGGGATCGGCGCGCGCCCGGCAAAGCGATCCAGCAGCGCACGAAAGCGCCGGGGCCGCCAGACATGACGGCGCAGCGCCGCCTTGCGCCGGGGCGTGGTGGTCAGGCCTTCAATCGCGGCAAGAAGGATGCCGATATCGCCGGTCAGCGGTCGCAGCGACAGATCTGCCAACAGCCGCGCGAACTGCGCGAAAACCTCGGCATCGGCTTCGGGGGCATCGCGGTCAAAGACCTCATAGCCCACCTGCAGATATTCGCTGGCGCGCGGGCCAAGGTGATCCTGCTTGCGGAACACCTCGCCCATATAGGTATAGCGCGCGGGCTCGGCGCCGTCGGCCATATGGGCCTGCACCACGGGCACAGTGAAGTCCGGGCGCAGCACCATTTCACCGCGCAGCGGATCTTGCGTGATATAGGCACGGGCGCGGATATCCTCGCCGTAAAGATCCAGCAGCGTCCCTGCCGGTTGCAGGATATCAGCCTCCACCGCCACCGCACCGCTGTCGCGCAGCGCCGCAAACAGCGCCTCGGCCTCGGCGCGGGCCTGCGGGGTGACGGTCATTGCGCCAGCATCCGCGTCACGGCGGCGACCAGATCCCCGCGCGCGACCTCGACCTGCGCGGGCCGGTCTTTCCATTCTTCCAGCGTGGCATTCTGCGCGATCTGTGCGCCAAGGATCAGATCCTTCAGCATCACCACGCCTTTCGCCGCCTCGTCGCCGCCCTGGATGACCGCGATGGGGCTTTGGCGTTTATCGGCGTATTTCAACTGGTTGCCGAAGTTCTTGGGATTGCCGAGGTAAACTTCCGCCCGGATGCCCGCGCGGCGCAGCTCGCCGACCATCGCCATGTAATCGCCCATGCGGTCGCGATCCATCACCGTCACCACGACCGGCCCCTGCGCCTCGCCGCCCGTGCGGCCCTTGGCGCGGAGTGCCGCCAGCAGCCGGTCGACGCCGATGGAGACGCCGGTTGCGGGCACCGCTTGCCCGGTGAAGCGTTTGACCAGATCGTCATAGCGCCCGCCGCCCGAGACCGAGCCGAACTGCCGCTTGCGGCCCTTTTCATCCAGAATCTCAAAGGTCAGTTCGGCCTCGAACACCGGGCCGGTGTAATAGCCAAGGCCCCGGACCACGCCGGGGTCCAGAATGATGCGATCCGGGCCATAGCCCTGCGCATCCAGCAGTTCGGCCATGGTTTCCAGCTCGGTCACGCCTTCCAGCCCGATGCTCGAGGCCCCGACCAGATCGCGCAGCCGCGCCGCCGTGGCCGCGCCTGTGTCGCGCCTGGCGGCCATGAAGGCCATCACGACCTCGGCCTGCGCGTCACCCAAACCCGCGCCCTTGGTGAAATCACCGGATTCGTCCTTGCGGCCCGCACCCAGCAAAGCGCGCACGCCCGCATCGCCCAGCCGGTCGATCTTGTCGATGGCGCGCAGCACGATGCCACGCTCGGCCTCGAACCGGGTCGGATCGGAGGGGTCAAGAACGCCCGCCACCTCCATCACGCCATTCAGAACCTTGCGGTTGTTGATCCGCACGATGTAGTCGCCGCGCGGAATGCCCACGACCTCCAGCGCGTCCGACAGCATGGCGCAGATCTCGGCATCCGCCGCAACCGTCGGGCTGCCCACGGTATCGGCATCGCATTGATAGAACTGGCGGAACCGTCCGGGCCCCGGCTTTTCATTGCGCCAGACCGGACCCATCGCATAGCGGCGATAGGGCGAGGGCAGGTCGTTGCGGAACTGTGCGGCCACGCGGGCCAGCGGCGCTGTCAGGTCATAACGCAGGGCAAGCCATTGCTCATCCTCGTCCTGCCAGCCAAAGACGCCCTCATTGGGGCGATCCACATCGGGAAGGAACTTTCCAAGCGCCTCGACCGTCTCCACCGCGCTGGTTTCCAGCGGATCGAAACCATAGGCATGGTAAACCCCGGCGATCTGATCCAGCATCGCCTTGCGTTCGGTGACTTCGGCACCGAAATAGTCGCGGAAGCCCTTGGGCGGTTCGGCCTTGGGGCGGCGGGCGGGTTTGTCCTTGGCGGATTTGTCTTGCGACATTGGGGTCAGCCTCGCTTGCAATCGACTTTGCCTTAGCGGATGGGACATTTCGGGACAAGTGGAGCGCAGCCAAATGGAGCTGGATATGACAGACCGAGTGATCGCGCTGGAAGAACAGATCGCGCATCTGACGCGCATGGTGGAGGACATGTCGGATGTGATGGCCGGGCAGGGCCGCGAGATCGACGTGCTGACCCGCCGGGTGGCCATGCTGTTGCAGCGCGAGGCCGAGCGTGAGGCAGCCGAGATCGAGGGGCTGGGGGCGATTCCTCTGGCCGATCAGAAACCGCCGCATTGGTAGGCAATCGGTGCGGCCACGCCGCGACTTTCGGCAATATTATTCCCGCGCGACAGGGGCTTGCGCAAGGTTTCGCCGAGGGGGCTATGCTGCATTGCAACAGGCGGGCAGATTCGCGCTCAGACTGTCACGCCACAGCGAGGTGACCTTGCAAAACGCGCCCGCACACAGATATAGCAGCGCGGAAGAAGGCACAGAGTCCCGTGCCTCGTAAGTATCGGAATTCCGCCATGTCCTTCGGCCTTGATGCCGTTCCTGACCTGACCCGCCGTGCGCTGATTCTTTCGGCAGTTTCCGCATCCGCCGTTGCTGTCTCCGGGTTGGCCGGGCGCGGGGCGCTGGCGCAGCAGGCCCCGGCGCAGCCGGCTACCGCCGCGCCGCAGCAATTCAGCTTCGATATGCTGACGCTGTCGATGCAGGACAAAGCCAAAAGCGCCTATGTCGCGCCGGAAAAGATCACCGGATTCTTTGCTGGCCTGAAATATGATGATTACCGTCTGGTCAGCTACAACCCGGAGCGCGCGCGCTGGCGGGCAGACAAGACCACGGAGGCCGGTGCGCCGGTCAGCCAGTTCCAGCTGCACGCCTTCCCGATGGGTTGGCTGTTTGCCGAGCCGGTGCAGATGTATGAGGTGAAGGACGGTCTTGCGACCGAGATGACCTTCACCACCGACGATTTCCGGTTTTTGAACGAGCTGGCGGCGAAGGTTCCGGCGGGCGAAAAGATGCCGGGCGTTGCGGGCTTCCGTCTGCATTATCCGCTGAACCGTCTCGACGTGATGGACGAGGTCGTGGCTTTCCTTGGTGCCTCCTATTTCCGTGCCTTGGGGCAGGGGTCGGGTTACGGCCTGTCGGCGCGTGGTCTTGCGCTGAACACCGCCACCGATGTGGCTGAGGAGTTTCCGCGCTTTTCGTCCTTCTGGGTCGAGAAGCCCGCGCCGGGTGCGCGCGAGATCGTGGTCTATGCCGCGCTGGAATCGCCCTCGGTTACCGGGGCCTATCGCTTTGTGATCGTGCCGGGCGAAGAGACGGTGATGGATGTCACCGCGCGCCTGTTCTTCCGCGCCGATGTGAAACAGCTTGGCATCGCGCCGCTGACCTCCATGTATCTGTTCTCGGAGCGCAACCGTCACCAGTTCGACGATTACCGCCCGCAGGTGCATGACAGCGACGGCCTGCGCATCACCCGCACCGATGGCGATGTGCTGTGGCGCCCGCTGAACAACCCGCCGCGTCTGGCCGGCTCGCATCTGATGGAGCAAAGCCCGCGCGCCTTCGGTCTGCATCAGCGCGACCGCGCGTTCGAGCATTATCAGGACAGCGAAGCCCATTACGAGCGCCGCCCCTCGCTTGAGGTGGAGCCGGTGGGTGATTGGGGCAAGGGCATCGTCCGTCTGGTCGAGATCCCCTCGGATCTCGAAGTGAACGACAATATCGTGGCCTTCTGGGTGCCGGAGGGTGCGGTGAAGGCCGGTGACGCCCGCGAATTTGCCTATCGCCTGCGTTGGGGCAGCCTGCCGATCGAGGATCGCGCCGATCTGGCGCATGTGCTGGAGACGCGATCGGGCGTGGGTGGTGTTTCGGGCGTGGAAAGCGCCGGGAATACCCGCAAGTTCGTCATCGATTTCACCGGCGGCCCGCTTGACCCTCTGCCCGCGGATTCGCCGATTGAGCCGGTGGTGATCGTCCATGGTGGCGAGATCACCGCGCAGAGCTTCTCGCGCGTCTGGGGCTCGGATGTCTGGCGTCTGGTGCTGGATGTGAAGACTGAATCGGGCGCGACCGTGGAACTGGCGGCGCATGTCGCGGGTTTCGGTCGCAAGCTTTCTGAAAACTGGCTCTATCAATGGATCAACGCGTGATGCCGAACGTCGCTTCCCTCTCCGCCGCCGAGATCGAGCAACGGGTGCGCGAGATCGGCACTCCGGTCGCCGCACCGCTGGTCATGCCCAAGCAGGTGCTTGAATCGGCACGCCCGCTGCATCGCAGCCTGCTGGCCCTGCTGCATCTGGTGCCGGTGCCGCGCCAGGATCCGCGTCAGGGGCTTTAATCCATGTCCAGCCCCGTGACGCGTGCTGCGACGCGCGGCACGCCCGCGCGGGACCGATCCGCCCTGCCGCGCGGGGTGGCGATTGCTCTCAGCCTGATGGCGGGGGCTGGTGCCTTCATGCTGTTCCTGCAGTTCGGCTGGTCGGACGGGCTCGATTTCATCGATATCCTGCGGGCGGTGCTGATCCTGATTTCCACCTGGTGGCTGGCATGGGGCGCGGTGCAGGGCCTGATGGGCCTTACCACCGATGCCGCGCCGCCGCCGGTGCAACTGGCCGAACCGCTCAGCGCGCATTGCGTGGTGCTGGTCCCGGTTTACAACGAAGATCCGGTGACCACCTTCTCGCGCATTGCGGCGATGGACGAAAGCCTGCAGGCGACGGGCTATGGCCATCTGTTCCATTTCGCCATCCTGTCCGACAGCCGCAACGAGACGATTGCGGCGAAAGAACGCGAATGGTTCTTGCGTCTGGTCGCGGATCGCGGGGCTGAAGGGCGGATCTTTTACCGCCGTCGCAGCGACAACAAGGGCAAGAAGGCCGGGAACGTCGAAGAATTCATCATGCAATCGGGCGGGGCTTACGAGCTTGCGCTGATCCTGGATGCCGACAGTCTGATGGAGGGGGCGACCATTGTGGAAATGGCCCGCCGGATGCAGGCCGAATCCGATATCGGCTTGCTGCAGACCCTGCCGGTGGTGACGCGCGCGGAAACCCGTTTTGGGCGTGCCATGCAGTTTTCTGCAGCCTTCCATTCGCCGGTCTTTGCACGTGGCCTTGCGATGATGCAGGGCCGCACCGGCCCGTTCTGGGGCCACAATGCCATGGTGCGGGTGCGCGCCTTCGCCGAAAGTTGCGGCCTTCCGGAATTGCGCGGCAAGCCGCCCTTCGGCGGCCATGTCATGAGCCATGACTATGTCGAGGCTGCGCTTCTGGCGCGGGCCGGCTGGCGCGTGCGGCTGGATGACGATCTGGGCGGCAGCTACGAGGAAGGCCCGGAAAATCTGGTCGATCACGCCAAGCGAGATCGGCGCTGGTGCCAGGGCAACCTGCAACATGTGCGGCTGCTGTTGGCCCCCGGCCTGAAACCCTGGAGCCGCTTCGTGTTCTTTCAGGGCATCATGGCCTATATCTCGCCGTTGTTCTGGATCGGCTTCATGCTGGCTTCGGTGGCGGCACCGTTCTTCGCTCCGCCACCGGATTACTTTCCCGAACCTTATTGGCCCTTTCCGATCTTCCCGCAGGCCGAGACATCCAAGGCGATCGGTCTGGCCATCGGTGTGTTCGGCCTGTTGATCTTGCCGAAATTCGCGGTGGCGCTTCATGCGGCCATGAGCGGGCGGGCTGCGGGCTTTGGCGGGGCGCTGCGCGGCTTTGCCTCGATGATGGCGGAGCTGGTGTTTTCATCGATCTCCGCGCCGGTGCTTCTGGCCTATCAGACACGCAGCGTGTTTCAGGTCCTGTTTGGCCGTGATGGTGGCTGGCCGACCAACAACCGGGGCGATGCGCGGCTGACCGTGAGCGAGGCATGGGCCGCCAGTCATTGGGTGGTGACAACGGGCTTGGTCAGTCTGGCCGTCACATGGTATCTCGCTCCCGGGCTTGTGGTCTGGATGCTGCCCGTTCTGGTGCCGATGATGTTGGCCCCGCTGATCATCAGCTGGTCCTCGCGGCGCGCCGGTGGCGGCCTGTTCCTGACCCCGACCGAAGTTGAGGAACCCCCGGTGATGCGCCGTCAGCGCGAGATCCTCGGGGATTGGGAGAACAGGATGACCAGCATCGCCGAAGCCACCGCAGCGGAGCCCGCCCGTGCCGCCATCTGAGGCCCCGCGCCGCGAGCGGGATCTGCGGCTTGATGTGTTTCGGGGGCTTGCGCTGGTGATGATCTTCATCAACCACACGCCCGGCACCGTGTTCGAGATGTTCACCACCCGCAATTTCGGCTTTTCCGATGCCGCCGAAGGTTTCGTGCTGATGTCGGGGATCGCGGCGGGCTTGGCTTACGGCAAGTTCTTCGAGACACCCGCGCGCTGGTGGACCGGGGTGGCCAGGATCTGGCGGCGGGTCTGGACACTGTATCAGGTGCATATCGTCACCACGGTGATCGCGCTTGGCCTGACGGCGGCCACCGCCTATTTTGGCGGTGAGTTCGTTGCCATGACCAAGAATGCGATCCGCTTTCAATGGCAGATGCCGCTGCAATTCCTGATCGGGATCCCGCTGCTGACCCATCAGATCGGTTATGCCAATATTCTTCCGCTCTATTCGGTGTTGCTGTTCGTCTCACCGCTGACGCTGTTCTGCGGCTTGCGCTGGCCAAAGCTGACGCTGCTGGGCGCTGTCGCGCTTTGGGTGGCGGCGGCGGTGATCTATTTCAACATGCCGAATTTCCCGATGCGCGGCGGCTGGTTCTTCAATCCGTTCAGCTGGAACCTGATGTTCACCATCGGCCTGCTGACCGGGCTGGCCTATCGTCGCGGCGAACGCTTCGTGCCGGTGAAGACATGGCTGCTGGCGCTGGCCTTTGCATGGCTGGCCTTTGCGCTGGCCTGTTCGCTGTTCAAGCCGGTCTCGGATGCCTTTGGCCATTCGCTTTACCTGCTGGGGCAGGTGATGCCGGTGCATTGGCTGTTGACCGCCTTTGACAAGACTTTCCTCGGCTTCCCGCGCCTCAGCCACGCCCTTGCCCTGGCCTATGTGCTGAGCGCGTTCCCTGCGATCAAGGCCGCCTGTGGTCACCGGCTGCTTGCGCCCTTTGCGCTGCTGGGGCGCAACGGGCTGGCGGTGTTCGGGCTGGGGGTTGTACTGTGCTATGGGGCCAATGGCATCAAATATGTGGCCGAACCCAGCTTCGCGCTGGACTGCCTGCTGATCGGTGCCGGTATCGCGGCGATGCTGTTGCTGGCCTGGTCGAAGGAGGCATGGGGCCGGGCTGAGCGGCGCGAGGCGCAGACCTGACCTTATTCTGATCGGAAAATGGGCAGGGCCGGGGATCGCGACGCGATTTCCGGCCTTTTGCTTTGCGGAGTTTCTTGACTGCAGGATCAATTTCGGAAATTGAGTGAATGAACATTCATTCCCTCAAGACCGAAGCCATGTCCGATTCCCAACCTGACACCCTGCCCGCCGCGCCCCCCGATCCGAAAGAAGCGCGCGAAGCAGAAATCCTGAACAGCATCCGCAAGACCTTTATCGAAAAGGGCTTTGACGGCGCATCGATGCAGGATCTGGCCCGGGCGGCGGGCATGAGCGTGGGCAATTTCTACCGCTATTTCTCGTCCAAGGCGGCGATGGTGGAGGCCCTGATCCGGCTGGATCTGGCCGAGGTCGAGGCAAAATTTGCGATGATCCTGGCCGCCGATGATCCGTTCGAGGCGCTTCGCTTTGGCCTGCATGAGCGTATCTCGGAAGAGGTCGCGGTCTGTGAGGACGGCGCGCTGTGGTGCGAAATTCACGCGGCGGCGGCCCGCAAGCCGGAAATTGCGGCGGTGGTATTTGGCATGGAAGACGAGATCGTCTGCTATCTGAACCATGCCTTCGCGTTGATTACCGGCCTGAGCGAAGCCGATTGCCGGGAACGGTTTGGCGCACATGCGCGGGTGGCCATCATGATGGTGAAGGCGGTTGCCATGCAGAAAAAGGGCGGGAAGCCCGTAACGGATGGCGCGGCCGTGGGCGCGCTGGTGCAAAGGATCGTCGATGCCATTCTGGATGAAGTGGCTGCGGCGCGGGCAAAGGGATAAAGACATGCGTGTGTTCAAACTTGCCGCCTTGGCGGCTATGGCGGCGCTTCCTGGGATGGCATTGGCCGAGGCTGCCGCGCCGGCGCCGACAGAGACGGCTGGGCTTCCGGCCATCTCGGTCTCCGAAGTGTCAAAGCGCCATCTGCGCGACCGGGTGATCGCGGGCGGGCTGGTCGGTGCCGTCGAAGAGGTGCTGGTGCAGCCCTTGGTCGAGGGCCAACCTATCGAGACGCTGGAAGCCGAGGTGGGCGATTACGTCGAGGCCGGGCAGGTTCTGGCGACGCTTTCGCCTTCGTCGCTGGGACTGCAGCGCAGCCAGTTGAAGGCAGCACTGGCGGCGGCTCGGGCGGCGGTGGCGCAGGCTGAGGCCGGTGTCCTGGAGGCGCAGGCCTCCGCCGATGAGGCGGCGCGTGTGGCAGATCGCACCCGCGCGCTGAACAAATCCGGCAATGCGGCGCAGGCGGCGCTGGATCAGGCCGAAGCCACCGCCACCGCAAGCAGCGCCCGCGCCACCGCGTCGCAGCAAACACTGGAATCGGCGATGGCGCAGGTCGAAAGCGCCGAGGCGCAATTGGCCAATATTGAACTGAACCTGACCCGCACCAAGGTTGTGGCCCCGGTCGCCGGCGAGGTTCTGTCGCGCAACGCCCAGATCGGTGCGGTGGCCAGTGCGGCGGGCCAGCCGATGTTCGTGCTGATGAAGGATGCGGCCCTTGAGGTGAAGGCAGAGATCGCCGAATCCGATCTGGTGAAGCTGCAACCCGGCATGACGGTCGCCATCCGCACCGCTGCCAGCCCCGAGGCGCTGCGCGGTTCGGTCCGGCTGGTGGAGCCGGGGGTGAATTCATCCTCGCGCCTTGGCATCGCGCGGATCGCCATCGACAATGCCCGTATCGTGCGGTCCGGCATGTATGCCGATGCCGAGATTCTGGTGGCGGAACGCGTTGTGCTGGCGGTGCCGGTTTCGGCCATCGGCTCTACCCCGCAGGGGGCGATTATCCGCCGCGTGGCGGACGGCACCGTGCAGGAGGTGACGGTTCAGACCGGCATCCGTGACGGTGAATGGGTCGAGGTCAGCGAAGGCATCGCGGAGGGCGATCTGGTGGTGACCAAGGCCGGGGCTTTCGTGCGGAACGGTGACCGGATCAATCCGGTGCTGGCCGCAGTCGAGTGAGGATCGCGCGATGAACTTTTCAGCATGGGCGATCCGCAACCCGATCGGGCCGCTTCTGGCCTTTTTCATCCTGATGATTCTGGGCTGGCAGAGCTTCAACGCTCTGCCGATCACCCGCTTTCCCAATATCGACGTGCCGCTGGTCGCGGTGACGGTGGTGCAATCGGGGGCCGCCCCGGCCGAGCTTGAGACGCAGGTTACCAAAGAGGTCGAGGATGCCGTGGCGGGCATCGCCGGGGTGAAAAAGGTGAACTCCACCATCACCGATGGTAGCAGCCAGACCCTGATCGAATTTCGCATGGATGTGCCGACCGACAAGGCGGTGCAGGATGTGAAGGATGCGGTCGACAAGGTGCGATCCGACCTGCCCGCCGATATCGAAGAGCCGATCATCAGCCGCATCGATGTCGAGGGGCAGGCGATCATGACCTTCGCGGTCTCCGCTCCCGATATGACCATCGAGGAACTGTCATGGTTCGTCGACGACACGGTGAAGCGCGCGCTTCAGGGCCGCCCCGGCGTGGGTCGGGTAGACCGCTACGGCGGCGCGGATCGCGAGGTCCGCATCGAGCTGGACCCTGTGAAGCTGGGCTCTTGGGGCGTGACCGCGCAGCAGGTTTCGGCGCAGCTGCGCGCGACAAATGCCAATATCGGCTCTGGCCGGGCCGAGCTTGGTGTCAACGAACAGTCGATCCGCACGCTGGGCAATGCGCAGACGGTGGCCACGCTGTCGAACACCATGATCGCGGTGGGCGACGGGCGGCATGTGCGCCTCGCCGATCTGGGGTCGGTGACCGATACCTATGAGGAAATGCGCAGCTTCGTGCGCTTTGACGGCAAGCCGGTGGTGACCTTTGCCGTGTTCCGCGCCAAGGGCGCGTCCGAGGTGTCGGTGGCCGAGACGGTGAACGCGGCGCTGGACGAGCTGCGCGCGCGCAATCCGGGCGTCGGCATCAGCCTTGTCGATGACACGGTGTTCTACACCTATGGCAATTATGAAAGTGCGCTGCATACCCTGCTGGAAGGCGCGCTTCTGGCCGTGCTGGTGGTGCTGGCCTTCCTGAAGAACTGGCGCGCCACGCTGATCTCGGCCATGGCGCTGCCGCTTTCGGCGGTGCCGACCTTCTATGTGATGGATCTGCTGGGCTTCTCGCTCAACCTTGTCTCTTTCCTTGCCATCACATTGGCGACCGGGATTCTGGTCGATGACGCGATTGTGGAGATCGAGAATATCGCGCGGCATATCCGCATGGGCAAATCGCCCTATCGCGCCTCGATCGATGCGGCGGACGAGATCGGTCTTGCGGTCATCGCGACCACCTCGACCATTATCGCGGTCTTCGTGCCGGTCAGCTTCATGCCCGGCATTCCGGGACAGTATTTCCGGCAGTTCGGCATGACGGTGGCGATTGCGGTCGCCTTCTCATTGCTGGTCGCGCGGCTGATCACGCCGATGATGGCCGCCTATCTGATGCGCGACAAGGATGCGGTCGGTCATGATGAGGATGGTCACAAGGATGGCCTGGCGATGCGCGGCTATCTCTGGCTGGTGCATCACACCACCGAGGGGCGGTTGAGCGTGCCGAACCCGCTGGCGCTGATCGGCATTCGCCGCGTGCTGCCGGATTGGCAGAGGCTGCGCCCCCTTTGGACCTGGTATCAGCGCATCCAGAGCGAAAGCCTGCGCTTCATCGGCTGGCTGGTGAACATTCCGGTCGCGCTGGCTGGTTTGGCATTAGCCTTCGTGCTGCGCCTGCTGCGGGCACCGCGGTTCTTTGTGAACACCTATTACCTGACGCTGGTTGCCGCCTTTGTCGCGCTTGCTGTTTCGATCCATTACATGGCGAAGGTGCCGGGGGATTTCCTGCCCCCCGAGGATGTCAGCCGCATCTCGATCAGCGTGGAATTGCCGCCCGGCACAACGCTGGCCGAGACCGAGCGGGTGACCGATGACATGTTCGCCCGCATCCGCGATGTGGAAGGGGTGGATCGTATCCTCGTCGTGGGCGGCAGCTCGCCCACCGGCGATCTGGATCTGCGCCGCGCCTCCATCGCGGTCATGCTGGAAAAGCTGGACCATTCGCTGCTGCACAAGCTGGTCAAGATCGGCAATGGTATTCCGGGCCTTGCCGCACTGGTGCCCGATCTGCCCGCGAATGGCCGGGAACGTCCGCAGAACGAGATCGAGGCCGAGATCATGGCGATTCTGCAGCAAGTGCCGGATTCGCGCATCAGCAAATTGAACGACCGGGGCGAGCGGGATTATTCCTTCTCGATCCTGTCGGACAATGCCGACGATCTGAACGCGGCAGCGACCATGCTGGAACATGCGCTGGCGGGCGATCCGCTGCTGGCGAATGTGTCCTCCGAAGGCGCGCTGCCCCGGCCAGAGTTGCATATCGAGCCAAAGCTGGAGGAGGCCGCGCGTCTTGGCGTCACCACGGCGGCGATTGCCGATGTGCTGCGGGTCGCGACCCTGGGCGATTTCGACGCGGCCCTGGCCAAGTTGACCATCGACAGCCGGCAGATTCCGGTGCGGGTGCGGCTGAATGATGCGACACGCAACGACATTGCCCGCATCGCTGCGCTGAAAGTTCCGACCAGCAATGGCGGGACCGTGCCGCTGAATGCGGTGGCCTCGATCCAGATCTCGCAGGGGCCGTCGCTGATTGAACGTCTGAACCGCGAGCGCATGGTGACCATTGGTGCCAGCCGTCCGTTGGGCGTGGCGCTGGACACGATGACCGCGCGCGCGGATGAGGTTGCGGCTGGGTTGGATCTGCCGCCTTCGGTGCGGCTTTCGGCCTCGGGTGATGCAGAGATCCAGGCCGAGATGAACCAGAGCTTCATGAATGCCATGCTGATGGGGCTGATGCTGGTTCTTTCGGTTCTGATCCTGCTGTTCCGGTCGTTCATCCAGCCCTTCACCATCCTGTTCTCATTGCCGCTGGCGATTGGCGGGGTGGCGGGGGCGCTGATCCTGACCAATTCGGCGCTGTCGATGCCGGTGATGATCGGCATCCTGATGCTGATGGGGATCGTGACCAAGAACGCCATTCTGCTGGTGGATTTTGCCATCGAGATGCGGGCGCGCGGCATGGGCCGGATGCAGGCGGTGATCGAGGCCGGGCACAAGCGGGCGCAACCGATCGTCATGACTTCGATCGCGATGTCGGCAGGGATGCTGCCTTCGGCGCTTGGGGTGGGCGAAGGTGGGGCCTTCCGCGCGCCGATGGCAACCTCGGTGATCGGGGGAATCATCGTCTCGACCGTTCTGTCGCTGGTGGTGGTGCCTGCCTTCTTCCTTATCATGGATGATCTGTCGCGCCTGATCGCACGGCTGACACGCGGCCTTGTCGGACCAAAAGAGGTGGAGCCTGAGATCCTGAACCCGGAGGCCGTGACGGAAGGTCTGGGCGATCTTCAACGCCGGATCGGGCGGCTGGAAGATCGTAGCCCGCCAGGCGACAGCAAGCCCAAGCTGATCGTCGCGGAATGACAGAGACGCCGCCCCAAAGACGCCGCGCCGACTGGGGCGGCGTCTTTTCTTTCGGCACCGGGTTTGGCAATCTGTCCCGGAACGACGGAGGCAGAGATGGGCAACCTGACGGCAGCTTTGAGCGCCATTGACGCGGCGAATGCGGCGGATCCCACTCAGGAGGCAGGCCGCCCCGCCGCGCTGCTTTATGGAGAGCGGATGAGTGCGGAACTGGACCGCCTGTTCCCGCAGGCGGGTGATGTGCTGCGCATTGCGGCACGCGGCCAGCATGTCGAACGTTGGCTGTTACCGCGCAAGGATTACCCGGAAGGCAAGGCCGGCTATTTCGCCTGGCGTCGCGAACAGGGTCGCCGCCATGGCGAGCGGGTCGCAGGCATGATGGCCGAGGCTGGCTACGATGCGCAGGCGCAGGCCCGCGTTGGCACGCTGCTGCGCAAGGAAGGACTGAAGCGCGACGCCGATGTGCAGGCGCTGGAAGATGTGATCTGCTTCGTCTTCGTGCGCCACTATTTCGCGGATTTCGCGGCCAGCCATCCCGATGACGACATGGTGGACATCGTGGCTAAGACTGCGCGCAAGATGTCGGGGGCCGCGCGGGCGCGGATGCTGGACGAGTTCGCTTTGCCGGACGCCTTGGCGGCGGTGGTGAGGGCGGCAGGGTAGAGGGGGGCTCTGCCCCCGACCGCGCCTTTGGCGCGGCCACCCCCGGGATATTTAAGAACAGATGAAAGGGGTGGGGAGGCGGGTCAGTCTTGCTGTGACCAGTCCGGCTTGCGCTTTTCAAGGAAGGCCTGGATGCCCTCTTCGGTGTCGCGCCACAGCATGTTTTCCTGCATGACCGTCGCGGTATGGGCATAGGCTGCGGCCAGCGGCATCTCGATCTGGTCATAGAATGCGCGTTTGCCGATCTTGACGGCGGCACCGAGTTTCACCGCGACTGTCTGGGCCAGTGCAAGCGTCTCGGTGGCAAGGTCGTCCTGCGGGACGACGCGGTTCACCAGACCCAGTTCGCGGGCGCGGTCGGCATCGATGAACGCGCCGGTCGTCAGCATCTCGAACGCCTGCTTGCGCGGGATGTTGCGGCTGAGCGCGACCATCGGCGTTGCGCAAAACAGGCCGATATTCACCCCGTTCACCCCGAAGCGTGTGCCATCAGCCGCAACCGCCATATCGCAGGTCGCGACAAGCTGGCACCCGGCGGCGGTGGCGATGCCATGCACCTCGGCGATCACGGGTTGGGGCAGGGCTGGGATCATTTGCATAAGCGCGCCGCAGCGGTTGAACAGATCCAGGAAATAGGCGGCACCCTTGTCGGCGCGCGCACGCGCTGCCTGCATCTCTTTCAGGTCATGGCCCGCACAGAAAGCCTTGCCGGCCCCGGCCAGGATGATGACGCGGGTCTGGCGATCCGTGGACAGTGTGGTGAAGGCGTCACGCAGCGCGGCCAGCATCGCATCCGACAGCGCGTTCAGGCTTTGCGGCGTGTTCAGCACCAGCCGCGTCACTGCGCCATGACGTTCGGCCAACAGCAAGTCGGGCAGAATCAGATCGGTCATCTTGTGTTTCCTCTGCTTTGGCGGAAGGCTAGCCTTAGAGGAAAATGGAGGAAAGCGTGGACGCAGCCGAGTTGCAGGCCTTTCTGACCCGCGAATTTCCGCAGGTGGCCGAGGATTTCATCGTCGAGGCGGTGGGTGAGGAATGCGTGATCCGGCTGAGG
Source organism: Gemmobacter serpentinus (assembly GCF_008973825.1). Taxonomy (GTDB): domain Bacteria; phylum Pseudomonadota; class Alphaproteobacteria; order Rhodobacterales; family Rhodobacteraceae; genus Gemmobacter; species Gemmobacter serpentinus. The sequence continues at coordinate 31,383 of NZ_WCHR01000038.1, forward strand.
GTGGCGGACCGCCACCTGCGCCCCGGCGGCACGGTCTCTGGCCCGACGATGTTCGCGCTGGCCGATGTGGGGATCTATCTCGCGATCCTGCACCGGCTTGGGCCGGTTGCGCTGGCGGTGACCACCAATTGCAGCATGGATTTCATGCGCAAGCCCGAGGCGGGGCGCGATCTGATCGCCCATGTCCGGCTGTTGAAGCTGGGCCGGGTGCTGGCCGTCGGCGATGTGCTGATCTATTCCGAAGGGGGCACCGCGCCGGTGGCGCGTGCCAGCATGACCTATTCCATCCCGCCACGGGAAAAGCCCGATCCGGCGAAGTCTGACCCGGCAAAGCCCGAAGCGGCCAGGGCCTGACTGCAGCTTGTCTTCAGGCGGAGGTGGTGCGGGTGAACCGCCCTTCGATCTGGGCCCCGCTTTCAATGGTGAGGTTTTGATAATTCACATCGGCGCGAACCTCTGCAGCCGAGCGCAGGATCAGCACCACGCATGAGATCTTGCCGTCCATCTGGCCGCGGATATCGACGGTTTCGGCCGAGATTGCGCCGGTCACCCGGCCACCAGCCCCGACAATTGCGGCACGGGCGGCAATCTTGCCTTCGACCGTGCCGGTCACCTCCACTGTGCCTTCTGCACCGATATCGCCGGTGATGGTGACATCGGCGCCGATCAGCGAACGGCCGGCGGCGGCGGAGGGGCGGTGCGAATCGGTCATGATGAGGTCCTGTTCAGGCTTTGCGCGATAGAGGCGCAGGGGCGGGCGGGGGTCAAGCCCCGCAGGTGCGGGAAACGCCGCTGTGACCGGCTTGTGCTCCGCGCATGGGCAGGATGTCGCTTTCAGACGTGACAGGCATCGGGTGGGGTGGTTGACTGGCAATGTGATCAAATTCTGCAAGGAAGGGTCGGGAATGGACACGTTCTTCACGCCGGTCTCGGGTTTCGATCTGCCGCGCTTTGCGGGCGTGCCGACCTTCATGCGGCTGCCGCATCTGGGGCTGGATCATCCGCGCATCGCCGAGGTCCAGGTCGGACTGATTGGCGCGCCCTGGGATGGCGGCACGACCAATCGCCCGGGGCCCCGGCACGGGCCGCGCCAGCTGCGCGATGCCTCGACCATGATCCGGGCACAGAACGGCGTGACCGGCATCCGCCCGTTTGAAATGGTGCGCTGCGCCGATCTGGGCGATGTGGGGCCGAACCCCGCCGATCTGATGGATACGCTGGCACGAATGGAGGCGTTCTATACCACACTGCGCGGCAAGGGGATCATTCCGCTGACAGCAGGGGGCGACCATCTGTGCAGCCTGCCGATCCTGCGGGCGCTGGCGAAGGACCGTCCCCTCGGTATGATCCATTTCGACAGCCATACCGACCTGTTCCACAGCTATTTCGGCGGCACCATGTATACCCATGGCACGCCCTTCCGCCGCGCGGTGGAGGAGGGGCTGCTGGATCCGCACCGGGTGACCCAGATCGGCATCCGTGGCAGCGCTTATGACAGCGAGGATCGCGATTTCGCCCGCGCTGTCGGCATCAGGGTGATCCCGATCGAGGAGTTCCATCAGCGCGGCCCCGAGGATGTGATGGCCGAAGCCCGCGACCGCGCAGGCGCGGGCGAGACCTATGTCAGCTATGACATCGACTTTGTCGATCCGGCCTATGCGCCGGGCACCGGCACGCCGGAGGTGGGCGGGCCGACCTCGTGGCAGGCCTTGCAGGTGGCGATGGGGCTGCGCGGTGTGAAGATCGCGGGGGCAGATCTGGTCGAGGTCTCGCCGCCCTTCGATCCGTCGGGCGGCACCGCCTTCCTTGGCGTTTCGATCATGTTCGAGATGCTTTGCGCGATGGCCGAAGGCATGGGGACCTAAAGGGGCGGGATGAAGGGGGCGCTGCCCCTGGCCGCGCCTTTGGCGCGTCCTTCCCCGGGATATTTGAAGACAGAAAATGGAGCAGGGATGCAGGCCGATCTGATTGTGACCAATGCGAAGGTGCTGACCATGGATGCCGGGCGCCCGCGCGCCGAGGCAGTGGCGATCCGGGCCGGCCGGGTGCAGGCGGTGGGGACGGCGGTGGGGATCGCGGCGCTAGCCGGGCCCGCCACCCGGGTGATTGATGCCGGCGGCCGCACGGTGCTGCCGGGCTTTGTGGAAAGCCATCTGCATCTGGTGTTGGGCGGGGCGGAACTGACCCAGTTGCAACTGGGTGGCCTGCACGGGCTGGACAATCTGCGGGTGGCCTATCGGGCCTATGCGGATGCGAACCCGGGGGCTGCGATCCTGCTGGCGCAGGGGGCGGAATACGGCATCCTGGATCATCCGGTCAGCCGCCATGATCTGGATCAGGTGATCGCGGATCGTCCGATTGCGATGATGTCACCAGACCACCACACGGTCTGGGCCAATACCATGGCGCTGGAGGCAGCAGGCCTGCTGCACGGCGCCGACATGCCGCATGGCCATGTCGTGGTCATGGGCGAGGATGGCACGGCCACGGGCGAGCTGCGCGAGTTCGAGGCCTTTGGCCCGGTGCTGGCCCTTGGGGGCGAGGCCCATCTGCAACTGGGGATCGCCACGGGCGAGGAGCCCGCGCCCTGGCCCTCGCAGGCGCAGCGCGACGCCGACAAGGACAAGATCGCGGCGGGCCTTGCCCATTGTGCGACGCATGGCATCACCACGATGGTGAACATGGATGGCAACCGCTACACCTGTGTACTGCTGGCCGAGATGGCGGCCGAGGGCAGATTGACCGCACGCGTCAAGGTGCCCTTCCATTTCAAGCCGCATATGGATCTGGCGGCGCTTGATCGGGCTGAGGCGATGCGGGCCGAATTTCACACGGACATGCTGCGCACCGGCTTTGTGAAGATGTTCATGGACGGGGTGATCGACAGCCGCACCGCGTTCATGCTGAACGACTATCCCGGCGCGCCGGGCGTCACCGGCGCGCCGCTGTTCACGCCGGAGCGGTTCAATGAGATCTGCACCGAGATTGACCGGCGCGGTCTGCAGATTGCCGTCCATGCCATCGGGGACGGGGCGGTGCGCCAGACCATCGACGGATATGAGGCGGCGCAGCGGGCCAATGGTCGCGCCGATGCGCGCCACCGTATCGAACATATCGAACTGATCGACCGCGCCGACCTTGCTCGCCTTGGCGCGCTTGGTATCACGGCCTCGGTTCAGCCGCCGCACCCGCCCGGCGTGATGGATTTCCCGCTGGAGCCCACGATGACCGTGGGCTTTGCGCCCGCGCGCCGTCGCGATGCCTATCTGTGGAAGACGCTGAAGGATCACGGCGCGCCGGTGGCCTATGCCTCCGATTGGCCGGTCACCGATGTTTCGGTGATGCGGGGCCTGCAGGGGGCGCTGACACGGGCCGCCTATGCAGGCGCGGCGGATGAACGGCTGGATCTGATGGAATCGCTCCATGCCTATACCGCGGGCGGGGCATGGGCTGCGCATATGGAAGACATCTGCGGGGCGCTGATTCCGGGGCTGGGCGGCGACCTCGTGGTGATCGATGGCGATCTGGAGGCGATTCCCGGGGCCGAAATCGGCAAAACGGCAATCGCCCTGACCGTCAGCGCAGGCCGGGTCACCCACGATCCCGGGATCCTGCCTGGCTGAAGCAAAGCGTTTCGCCAATGAAACAAGGGGATGCGCACCGATCCCTCAAATTTTTCGCGCATCCCTGCTTTTTTGCCCTTGCGGCTTCCGGCCCCCCTGCCTAAAAGCCCCCTCACCGAAGCGGAAGCGACGGGACGCCGAAAGCGGGACGGGTTGCAAGACACGGAATGCCAAGGCAAAAATCGGAAATGCGCCGAAGGAATGGCTGAGAGATCAGCGCCTGAAAGCTTGTTTCCACGCTCTTTGACATTGATGTTTATCTGAAGAGATATGTGGGCGGTTTGGTCGTTATTCGACGATTGGATGCTTGCATATCGGGCTACTAGCTTCGGCG
>NZ_WCHR01000039.1 GCF_008973825.1 Gemmobacter serpentinus
CAGACCCAGACCCAGACCCAGACCCAGACCCAGACCCAGACCCAGACCCAGACCCAGACCCAGACCCAGACCCAGACCCAGACCCAGACCCAGACCTACCTTCCCGTTAACACCCGCGCAAGCGAGATTGCAGGTATTGGGCCCCGGTCAGGCGAGACATTCCTTCGCCCATCGCGGCGTTCGCCCAAGGGCAAATTCCCTCGTTCGGACACCCGATCAGCCGCTTCCGGCAAGATCCCTGTCAATCGGCATCCAGACGGCCCCCAGATCGGCGTCCCTAAGTGCCCCCTTTGGCGAGCGGATGAGCAGGCCCATGGCGGCGTAGCTTTCCAGCTGGCGCAGCCGTCACGGGCCTTCGCTTCGGGGGGTGTTCAGGCTCGGGTTTTGGATGCGCCAACTGACGTTGTCGGTCTCGACGATGTCGCAGTGGTGGGTGGGGTCCCATTTGGACGCCGATCAACCCAGAAGCGGGGTCCTTATTGCAAGCCGTTCAACAAGATCCCTGCCAGACTGCGGCACGATCTGGACCTGCCCCATGATCTGAGCACAGGCCCGCTCAAGGCCACAAGCGCAGCCATGCAGGTCAGGATCCGACCAACGCCTGCCCCCCGCGCCGCAGGCGCAACACCGGCCCTGGACGGCTGCCGGGCCTCGGCAGGTCAAGGCAAAGCCTGTGCGCGGTGGTCAATCGCCGCCGATTTGCCCGACTGGGACCTTGCAGCCCTGCAAGCGCCACGCGAATTAGCTTGACCTTTGCGCCCCCCTTCTGTTGAACCACGCCTGACCCGCAGGGGTGCAGGCTGCAAACGACGGTGGGATGCGGATGGAAGATCAGAACAAGAACCTCATTCTTGCAACCGTGCTCAGTTTCCTTGTGATTCTGGGCTGGTTCTGGATGTTCCCCCCGCCGGAGCCGGTGGTGGACCCCAATGCCCCGGTGGCTGGCCAGACGGCGCAGGCCCCGGCGGCAGGTGCCGCGACAAGCCCCGTGGCCCCGGCCGATCAGGGTGGCATCGCCGCCGTGCCGCAAGCCCCGCGCCTGAAGATCGATACGCCGACCTTGCAAGGCTCGATTTCGCTGTCGGGCGGCCGGATCGACGATCTGAGCCTGAAGAATTACAAGGTCACGCTTGATCCGGGGTCGGACATCGTCCGCCTGCTGTCGCCGGTTGGCGAACCCAATGCCTATTACGCGCTTTACGGATGGGCGGCGGGCGGCAACCTGGCGGCAACCGATGCCCCTGGTGCCAGCACCGAATGGACCATTGCCGAAGGCAGCACGCTGTCGCCGGGCCAGCCAGTCAAGCTGGAATGGCAGAATGGCAAGGGCCTGACCTTCACCCGCACCATCGCGATCGATGACGATTACATGTTCTCGATCACCGATGGCGTGCGCAATGACAGCGCTGAACCTGCCACCCTGCAGCCTTACGGCGTCGTGGCGCGCCATGGCAAACCGGCCGATCTGCAAAACTTCTACGTCCTGCATGAAGGCGTGGTGGGTCGGATCGACGGCACCCTGCAGGAAGTGAAATACAAAGCTCTGGACGACATGCCGGTCGTCGCCCATGAGGGCGCACAGGCCGAGGTGCATGAGGCCACCAAGGATGGCTGGCTGGGCTTTACCGACAAATACTGGATGACGGTTCTGGTGCCCGAACAGGGCAAGCCCTTCACCGCAGTCGCGAAATATGACGCGCGTTCGGGCATCTATCAGACCGAGACCCGCCTTCCCGCGGTCACCGTGGCACCGGGTGCCGCGACTGAGGTGACCTCGCAATTGTTTGCGGGCGCCAAGGAATGGGAAGCGATCCGCTACTATCAGAATGACCCCAGCCTGCTGGAGCGCGTGTTCGGCCAGAAGGTCGATCCGGCACGGGCGCAGATCGGCGGCTTCATCGATTCCATCGACTGGGGCTGGTTCTTCTTCTTCACCAAACCGATTTTCTGGGTGTTGCACACGCTGCATGGCTGGATCGGCAATATGGGCCTTGCGATCATCGCGCTGACTTTCGTGCTGAAACTGATCGTGCTGCCGCTGGCCTATAAATCCTATGTCTCGATGGCGCGGATGAAAGAGCTGCAGCCCGAGATGGAGGCGCTGAAAGAACGCGCGGGCGATGACCGCGCCAAGCTGCAGAAGGAAATGATGCAGCTTTACAAGGACAAGAAGGTCAATCCGGCGGCGGGCTGTTTGCCGATCCTGATCCAGATTCCGATCTTCTTCAGCCTTTACAAAGTGATCTTCGTCACGCTGGAACTGCGCCACGCGCCGTTTGTCGGCTGGCTGAAAGACCTGTCGGCCCCCGATCCATCCTCGCTTTACAACCTGTTCGGGCTGCTGCCCTGGGCGGGCCCGGATCACCCATCGCTGCTGGCCACGATCTTCATCGGGGCGCTGCCGATCCTGCTCGGCGTGTCGATGTGGCTGCAACAGAAGCTGAACCCGGCACCCACCGATGCGGCACAGGCCATGGTCTTTGCCTGGATGCCCTGGGTGTTCATGTTCATGCTGGGCAGCTTTGCCTCGGGTCTGGTGCTCTACTGGATCACCAACAACACCATCACCTTCCTGCAGCAATATACGATCATGCGCAGCCATGGGCACAAGCCGGACCTGTTCGGAAACATAAAGGCGGGATTCAAGAAGAAACCCGCCGAGGCCAAGGCCGCCGCCGCGAAGGCCCCGGCGAAAGGCAAGAAATGACGGCACGGCTCTCTCTGATCTGCCGTCACCCGATCAAGAGCCACGGACGCGAAGACCTCGCGTCCGTTCGGCTTTTGGCGGGCGAGGGCCTGCCATGGGACCGCTTCTGGGCGGTGGCCCATGATGCGGCCAAGCTGCGCGATGGCTGGAGCCCTTGCGTCAACTTCGCGCGCGGGGCCAAGGCCCCTGCCCTGATGGCGATCACCTGCGCGCTGGAGGAAGACAGCCGCACCGTGACCCTGCATCACCCCGAACGCGGCAGTTTCCGCCTGCGCCCGGACGTGGCCGAGGATCTGCCGGGATTTCTGGACTGGGTCACCCCGCTGAACCCGCCGGGCCGGGCGATGCCTGCGCGCATCGTCAGCGCCGGCCGCGCGATGACCGACAGCGACTGGCCTTCGGTCTCGATCCTGAACATGGCCTCACTGGCGGAACTGTCCACCCGGATGGGGATTGATCTGTCGCCCCATCGCTTCCGGGGCAATCTCTGGATCGAGGGCTGGGCCCCCTGGGCGGAATGGGATCTGCTGGGCAAACGCCTGCGCATCGGCGACGCGGTGCTGGAGGTGCGCGAACGCATCACCCGCTGCAACGCCACCAAGGTGGATGTCGAGACGGGCGTGCTGCATGGCGATACGCTGGGCAGTCTGCAAGGCCATTACGGCCACAAGGATTTCGGGGTCTATGCCGAGGTCATCGAAGGGGGCAGCATCGCCCTTGGACAAGAGGTTGTGCTGCAATGAACCTTCCCTTCCCCATCGTCGCCGAGCCCGATGATTTCGCGCGCGAGCGTGGGCGGCTGCTGTTTGCGGGGCCGGTCGATTTCGTCAAGGGCGTGGTCGCCATGTCTGGCCTGCCGCCGGCCGACCGGATCGAGGTCTGCTTTGCGGGCCGGTCCAATGTCGGGAAATCCAGCCTGATCAATGCGCTGACCACGCGCAAAAGCCTGGCTCGCGCCTCCAACACGCCGGGGCGGACGCAAGAGATCAACTATTTCGCGCTTGGCGAAAGCCGCTATCTGGTTGACCTTCCGGGCTATGGCTATGCCGAGGCGCCGGTTGCCACCGTGGCGAAATGGCAGACGCTGCTGAAGGCCTATCTGCAAGGCCGTCAGACCCTGCGCCGGGCTTTCGTGCTGATCGATTCGCGCCATGGCGTGATGAAGGTCGATGACGAGATCATGACCCTGCTGGACCGAAGCGCCGTGACCTTCCAGGTGGTGATGACCAAGATGGACAAGCTGTCGCGCCCTGAACGGGAGAAGAATCTGGATCAGGTTCGTGCCGCGCTCGCCAAACACCCCGCCGCCTATCCCGAGATCGTCATGACCTCGTCCGAAAAGGGCGACGGGATCGAGACACTGCGCGCGCTGATCGCGGGGCTGGAATGAGCATTCCGGCATGGGTTCAGGTCGCAATGGGCGGGGCCACGGGCTCCGTCTTGCGCTATGGCATGAACCTTGCCGTGCCGCGCATCGCCGGGATGGGCTTTCCCTGGCATACGCTGGTGATCAATGTGCTGGGATCTGGCATGATGGGCGTGGTCATGGTCTGGCTGGCCCATCGTGGCCACCAGCATCTGGCACCGCTGCTGATGACCGGGATCCTGGGTGGTTTCACCACCTTCTCGGCCTTTTCGATGGATACGATGCTGTTGGCAGAGCGGGGGCAGCATCTGGCCGCCCTTGCCTATGTCGCGGCCTCTGTCCTGCTTTCTCTGGCGGCCTTTGCCCTCGCCGCCCAACTGACCCGGAGTCTCGCATGAGCGGCGTCAACCTGTTGACCGTATCCACTGAAGAGGGCGAACAGCGCCTTGACCGCTGGTTCAAGCGGCGTTTCCCGCAGATCAGCCAGGGCCATGTCGAAAAGATGTGCCGCACCGGGCAGGTCCGGGTCGATGGTGCGCGCGCCAAGGCCTCTGATCGCGTGGTGCCGGGCATGGTGATCCGCGTGCCCCCCCTGCCCGATGCCGAGGCCCCGAGCCGGGTAAAGCCGTCGGGCATCAGCGCCGCCGATGCCAAGATGATCCAGGACTGCGTCATCTTCAAAGACGAGCACATGATCGTGCTGAACAAGCCGCCGGGGTTGCCCTCACAAGGTGGCTCTGGTCAGGGCGACCGCCATGTCGATGGACTCACCGAGGCGCTGAAATTTGGCTACAAGGACCGGCCTAAGCTGGTGCATCGGCTGGACAAGGACACTTCCGGCCTGTTGATGCTGGCGCGCACCGATCGCGTGGCGCGCGCGCTTTCGGAAAGCCTGCGCCATCGCAACACCCGCAAGATTTATTGGGCGGTGGTGGCCGGTGTGCCGCATCCGCGTCAGGGCAGCATCAAATACGGGCTGCAAAAGGGTGGCGGCCGCGGCGAACATGAAAAGATGATCTGTATCCATCCCGCCAAGATGGGCGATCACCCCGAGGCCAAGCGCGCCCATACCGACTACTTTACGCTGTGGTTCCTGGGCACCCGTCTCAGCTGGATGGCGCTGGAGCCGATCACCGGCCGCACCCACCAGCTGCGCGCCCATATGGCCGAATTCGGCCACCCGATCCTTGGCGATGGCAAATATGGTGGCTCCGGCACTGAAAACCTTGGCGATGGCTGGGGCGCGGGGTCAGGCGGCGATCTGTCGCGCAAGCTGCATCTCCATGCCCGCCGCCTGACGGTGGAACATCCGATCCTGAAAACCGAAATGACTTTCACCGCCCCCCTGCCCGAGCATATGCAGCGCACCTGGAAGCTGATGGACTGGAAAGAGGGCGACGTGCCGGAAGATCCGTTCGAGAAGCTGCACTGACATGTCGGCCTGGAAACCAAAACGATTCTGGAAGGAAGCCACCGTTGCTGCCGTCGAGGGGGGGTTTGCCGTTCTGCTGGACGGGCGGGCGGTCAAGACCCCCGCCAAGACCGCATTGATCCTGCCAACCGAGGGTCTGGCCCAGCTGGTGGCGGCGGAATGGGACGCGCAAGAGGAAAAGGTCTTGCCCGAGACCATGCCCGCCACGCGCACCGCCAATTCCGCCATCGACAAGGTTCAGGTGCATTTCAGCGAAGTCGCTGAAATGCTTGCCGAATATGGCGGCACCGACCTCCTGTGCTACCGCGCCGAGGGCCCCGCGCCGCTGGTGCAGCGGCAGGCTGATGGCTGGGATCCGTTGCTGGAATGGGCGCGGGCGCGCTATGATGCGCCGCTGGCCACCACATCGGGCGTGATGTTCGTGGCGCAGCCCCCCGGCAGCTTGGCTGCGCTGCGGCAGGCGCTGTTCGATCAGACCCCTTTCCAGCTTGCCGGGCTGCACGATCTGATCGCGATTTCGGGCTCGCTTGTGCTGGGGCTGGCGGTGGCCGAAGGTCGGCTCAGTGCCGATCAGGCTTTCGACCTCAGTCGAATCGATGAGCATTGGCAAATCGAGCAATGGGGCACGGATGAAGAGGCCGCAGAGCAAGAAACGCTCAAGCGTCAAGGCCTGCAAGAGGCTGCCCGATTCCACGCATTGTGTCGATAACAATCTTGCCCAAGCGATAATCAGTTCATCTGCTTATTGCGCAAGTTCCGTATGTTTGCACCCAAATCAGCACTGTTAGCGCTAACCTAAGGGTTTCGCTTGACGATCCAAAGCGCTTTGCAGGAGACTGGCCGACACTGAGACGCGGATATGTTTGCATATCCGCCATCGGACAACCGTCCCCGCAAAGGGGATCCATAAATCACCGCCCGAAAACGGGTGGATACTCAGGAAGAGGTACGCATGAAAAAATCCGTATTCCTTGGCACGCTGTCGGCTGCCGCCCTTTTTGCGGGCATCGCTGGCGCGGGCACGCTGGAGGATGTGAAGGCGCGTGGCGTTCTGAACTGCGGCGTCAACGTCGGCCTCACCGGATTCGGTGCGCCGGATGCCAATGGCAACTATCAGGGCTTTGACGTCGCACTTTGCAAGGCTGTGGCTGCTGCCGTTCTGGGCGATGCTTCCAAGGTGAAATATGCACCGACCACCGGCGAGACCCGCTTCACCGCGCTGGCCTCGGGCGAAGTGGATGTGCTGATCCGCAACTCCACCTGGACCTTCTCGCGCGATGTCGACCTGAAGTTCGATTTCGTGGGCGTCAACTATTATGACGGCCAGGGGTTCATGGTGAAGAAGGATCTGGGCGTGTCCTCCGCAAAGGAACTGGATGGCGCGACCGTCTGCATCCAGACCGGCACCACGACCGAGCTGAACCTGGCCGACTTCTTCAAGGCCAATAACCTGACCTATACGCCGGTGACCGTGGCCGACGATTCCGAAGGTCAGCGCCAGTATCTGGCCGGTGCCTGCGACGCCTATACCACCGATGCCTCGGGTCTTGCCGCTTCGCGCGCCACCATGCCGGATGCCGACAATCACATCATTCTGCCCGAGATCATCTCGAAAGAGCCGCTTGGCCCGCTGGTGCGCCATGGCGACAACGTCTGGGGCGATGTGGTGCGCTGGACCTTCTTCGCGCTGGTTGCAGCCGAAGAATATGGCGTGAACAAGGCCAATATCGAAGAGGTCGCCTCGACCACCACCAACCCGGAAGTCAAGCGCCTGCTGGGCACCGAAGGTGATCTGGGTGCCATGCTGGGTCTGGACAAGGAATGGGCCAAGCGCGCCATTGCCGCCAATGGCAACTATGGCGAAATCTTCGAGGCCAATATCGGCTCCGCCACCCCGATCAAACTGGCGCGCGGCCTGAACGCGCTCTGGACCCAGGGTGGCCTGCAATACGCCCCGCCCTTCCGCTAAGATCGACGGGAACCGACAGGGGCGCAAATTTGCGCCCCTGTCCATAAAAGAAGACTGAAATCCTGACCCATTTGAGGCCCCGACAGAATGGGCCGGGCAGGATCAGGGGGTACGCTCAACATGGCTTTTGTCCAGGATGCGCCGAAAGATAGCTTTCGGTTGGGAATGCTTATTTACGACACGCGTTACAGATCGATCACCATCCAGGTGGTGGTGCTGATCCTGTTCCTGCTGTTTCTCTCTTGGCTGGTGAACAACACCGCCCAGAACCTCGCCGCGAAGGGCCGGACATTCGATTTCGGCTTCCTGTGGATGCGTGCGGGCTATGACATCAACCAGAGGCTGGTCGATTACACCAATGACAGCACGCATATGCGGGCGGCCTTCATCGGCCTGCTGAATACGCTGCTTGCGGCCTTTGTCGGCTGCATCATCGCCACCATTCTTGGGGTGGTGATCGGCGTGCTGCGCCTGTCGAAGAACTGGATCGTCTCGCGTCTGATGACGGTCTATGTGGAAATCTTCCGCAACGTGCCTGTCCTGCTGTGGATCCTGCTGGCCGCCACAATCCTGTCGGAAACCACACCGCAGCCACGCGACTTCCGCCAGACACCCGAGATGGAACAGGCCGGCGAAGAGCCCAAGGCCTCCATGCTGTTCGGGATCATCGCGGTCACCAATCGCGGCACCGTGATCCCGGAGCCGAAATTCTGCATCGGCAAACCGCAGGCAGAATGTGACGCCGACCCCAATGAGGGTGGTCTGGGCGTGATCGATCTGGGGATCTTCAAGGTCTCGCTGAACCTGCTGGCGCTGCTTGTGGTGTTCGGGGGATCGATCTTTGTGAACAGCCGCATCACCAAGCAGGCAAATGCCACGCAAGAGGCAACCGGCATCCGTCCGGTGACATGGTGGAAATCGCTTGCGGTGCTGATCATCCCCTCGGCCATTTTGCTTTGGGCACTTGGCCTGCATTTCGTGGTGCCGGAACTGAAGGGCTTCAACTTTGTTGGTGGCATCAGTGTGCTGCACAGCTTCACCGCCCTGACGCTGGCGCTGGCGCTGTATACCGCGGCCTTCATCGCGGAAATCGTGCGGGCTGGCATCATGGCCATCTCTCGCGGGCAGTCCGAGGCCGCCGCGGCCCTTGGCCTGCGCCCCGGCCGCACCATGAGCCTGGTGATCCTGCCGCAAGCCTTGCGAGTCATCATCCCGCCGCTGATCTCGCAATATCTCAACCTTACCAAGAACACCTCGCTCGCCATCGCCGTGTCCTACATGGACCTGCGCGGGACACTGGGCGGCATCACGCTGAACCAGACCGGCAAGGAACTGGAATGTATGCTGCTGATGATGGGGATCTATCTCACGATCAGTCTGATCATCTCTGCGCTGATGAACCTGTTCAACCGCGCCGTGAAGCTGAAGGAGCGCTGAGATGACCGAATTCACCCCCTTCGTCCGCAAGGATATGCTGGAACCGCGCGACCCGCCGGGCAATCAGCAAGGCCCCATCGCCTGGGCACGCGAGAACCTGTTCTCCGGCCCGATGAACACGGTTTTGACGCTGCTTGGCATCTTGGCCGTGGGCTGGCTTGCGCTGCATATCATCCCCTGGCTGATGCATTCGGTCTGGAACGCCAATTCGCTCAGTGAATGCCGCGCCATCATCGCCCAGACCTGGGGCCCGGACGCGACCGGGGCCTGCTGGGCCATGGTGCGCGAACGTTGGCACCAATATGTCTTCGGGTTCTATCCTATGGACCTGTATTGGCGCCCGACACTGGCTTTCCTGCTGATGCTGGTGGCAATTGCCCCCGTGCTCTATCAGTCGCTGCCCCGCAAGATGATGTGGTTTACCGCACTTTACCCCTTCATCTGCTACTGGCTGCTCTGGGGCGGCACGCTCTGGGCACCGATCGTGGTGCTGGCGGGCTTTGGCCTTTTCGCGCTGGCCTTCCGGTTTGCCGCGCCCAAGCTGGGTGTGCCGGTCTCGGCCGGTCTCGGTCTGCTCGCCGCAGCGGTCTGGTGGCTTTTCGTGCAGACACCATTGTCCACGGCGCTGAACGGCATCATCCCGCTGTCGATCCGCGATGTGGACAGTGATCAGTTTGGCGGCTTCCTTCTGTCCATCGTGATCGGGATCACCGCCATTTCGGCCTCGCTGCCAATGGGGATCCTGCTGGCGCTTGGCCGGAAATCCGACATGCTGCTGGTCAAGTCGCTGTCGGTGATGTTCATCGAGTTCATCCGCGGCGTGCCGCTGATCACGCTGCTGTTCACCGCATCGCTCCTGCTGCAATATTTCCTGCCACCGGGATCGAACTTTGACATCATCCTGCGCGTCATCATCCTGGTGACCCTGTTCGCTGCGGCCTATATCGCCGAAGTGATCCGGGGCGGTCTTGCGGCGCTGCCGCGTGGCCAATACGAGGCCGCCGATGCGCTTGGTCTGGATTACTGGCAGGCCCAGCGGCTGATCATCATGCCGCAGGCCCTGAAGATCTCGATCCCCGGCATCGTCTCCAGTTTCATCGGTCTGTTCAAGGACACGACGCTGGTGGCCTTTGTCGGGCTGATGGATCCGCTCAAGGGCATCACCGCCGTGGTGCGCGCCGACATCAACTGGAAGGGCATCTACTGGGAGCCCTACATTTTCGCCGGCACCATCTTCTTTCTCATCTGCTTCGGCATGTCGCGCTACTCCATGTGGCTCGAACGCAAGCTGAAGACCGATCACCGTTAAGGAGCCGCAACCATGGCTGAACAAGCAATCGACCTGAGCAAGATGACCATCTCGGACGAGGTCGCCGTCCAGATCAGCAACATGAACAAATGGTATGGCCAGTTTCATGTCCTGCGCGATGTCAACATGACGGTTCATAAGGGCGAGCGGATCGTGATCTGCGGCCCTTCCGGCTCGGGCAAATCGACGCTGATCCGCTGCATCAACCGGCTGGAAGAACACCAGTCGGGCCAGATCGTGGTGGACGGGACGGAACTGACCAACGACCTGAAGAACATCGACAAGGTGCGCTCCGAGGTTGGGATGGTGTTCCAGCACTTCAACCTGTTTCCGCATCTGACGATTCTGGAAAACTGCACGCTGGCGCCGATCTGGGTCCGCAAGATCCCGAAACGCGAGGCCGAAGAAACGGCGATGCACTTCTTGTCCAAGGTGAAGATCCCCGATCAGGCCCATAAATATCCCGGGCAGTTGTCGGGCGGACAACAGCAGCGCGTGGCCATCGCGCGTTCGCTTTGTATGCGCCCGCGCATCATGCTGTTCGACGAGCCGACCTCGGCACTGGATCCCGAGATGATCAAGGAGGTGCTCGACACCATGATCTCGCTCGCGGAAGAAGGCATGACCATGCTCTGCGTGACCCATGAGATGGGCTTTGCCCAGGCGGTGGCAAACCGGGTGATCTTCATGGACAAGGGCCAGATCGTGGAACAGAACTCGCCGCGCGAATTCTTCAACAATCCGCAATCGGAACGCACCAAACTGTTCCTGAGCCAGATCCTCGGGCACTGAACGGGCACCGGGTCGCGATTTTTCGACGAAAAATCGCCCCCCTTTCCAAAATCAAAAGGCACCCCGCGGGGTGCCTTTTTTCATTGTCATGACAGTCACTTCAGCCGCGTATCTCAGGCAATCAACTCACGCGGCACAATGAAATCGTCTGCACTGCCCATTGCCCAATTCACCTCTGCCCAGCTGTCGACTGCGAATTCGCAAACCAATGTGGCCCCTGTCGGAAAGCGTTGGAATTCCGCATTCAACGGTGCCCGCGCGACGATCCGCTGCGCAAATTCCGCAATGCCCGGATTATGTCCGACCATCATGACCACACCGGCCGAGGCATGACGCAGGACCGCCAGCATCACATCGGCACTGGCGTGATAAAGGGTGGGCTTCAGATCCAGCACCGGCTTGGCCGGGAGTTGCCCGGCAATCATGCTCCAGGTTTCCCAGGTGCGCTGCGCGTCCGAGCACAGCACCTGTTCCGGCAGGTAACCGCGCGAAACCAGCCAATTGCCCAGATCGGTCGCCGCCGCCTTGCCGCGCTCGTTCAGCGGGCGATCATGGTCGCTCATCAGCGGGTCGTCCCAGCTGGATTTGGCGTGGCGGGTCAGGATCAGCCGAAGGGTCATTTTGAAACTGTCTCATATGATATGCCGATTGTGCGTCCAGTCTGGCATAGGATTGCGACAAGGGGCAAGCGCGCCGAACAGCGCAGCCCTGCGCGAGACAGCCTTGCGGAACACTGGCCTGTGTAGGACTGGCCAGTGCGGGACGGGCCTGTGCGGGACGGGCCTCCCCCGCCCCGCTTGCCAGATGCGCGCGACAGCGCGGCAGGTCGTAGCCCTGCCCTGTCAGCGCCCCGACCGGGCAGGCATTGCGGCAGGGTTGCAGGCAGGCCTCGCATGGAACCGGCTGCGGCGGAGGCAGATCCACCCTCTGCTGCAGCGCCAAGGCACCCCGGCATGAGAACCACAGGCCCTGCTCCGCATGGACCGTCAACTGCACCGGACTGACCCTTGCCCGCCCGCTGCGCAACGCCCATTGGGCAAAAGGATGATGCGGCGGTCCGCCAAAGGGAAACAGCGCCTTGCCGCGCAAATCACAGGCGATGCGCCCGATCACCCGGCGCGACCAGCGATCCAGTGGATCGGGCCTGCCGTCCTGCCATTCGGGGCTGCCGGTGGCATGCGGCCAGAAACCCGGCTCGGCCGGGCCGATCAGCAACAGGCTGCGGGTGCCGTGCGGCAGGCCGGGATCGCCTTCGGCATGAAACCCGCCCAGGAGTTCCAGCCGATGCGCGGCAAGCCGGGCGGCGATCTCTGCCCCGGTCAACCCGCCTCAGCGCCGGATGCGCGGCTTCACCCGCGGCTCGGTGGAGCGGATCTGCGACCCTGCGCCATGGTCGGTGAACAGTTCCAGCAGAACCGCATTGGGCAAGCGCCCGTCAAGAATGGTGACCGCCCGCACGCCCTCGGCCAAGGCAGCCAGCGCGGTTTCGGTCTTGGGGATCATGCCCCCCGCGATCACGCCAGCATCGGTCATCTGGCGGATTTCCTCGGGCGTGATCTGCGTCATCACCTCGCCCGCCGCATTCTTCACCCCGGAAACATCGGTCAGCAGCAGCAATCGGTCGGCCTGCAATGCCCCGGCAATCGCCCCTGCGGCAGTGTCGCCGTTCACGTTGAAGGTCTCGTTATCCGCAACGCCGGTGGCAACCGGGGCCACGACCGGAATGATCCCAGCATTGTAAAGATCGCGCAGCACCTGCACGTTCATCTCCACCGGGCGGCCCACAAAGCCCAGTTCGGGATCATCGGCCTCGCAGACCATCAGGTCGTCATCCTTGCCGGAAATGCCGACCGCGCGCCCGCCCTGATCGTTGATCGCCTGCACGATCCGCTTGTTCACCAGACCCGAAAGGATCATCTCCACCACCTCGACGGTGGCCTTGTCGGTCACGCGCTTGCCGCGCACGAACTCGGATTTGATGCCCAGCTTGGACAGCATCTCGTTGATCATCGGCCCGCCGCCATGCACCACGACCGGGTTCACGCCGACCTGGCGCATCAACACGATGTCGCGGGCGAATTCTGCCATGGCAGCGTCATCGCCCATGGCGTTGCCGCCGAATTTCACCACGACCACCGCACCGGAATAGCGCTGAAGATGCGGCAACGCCTCCGAAAGAGTGCGGGCGGTTTGAGCGGGGTCCTGCATACTGGCCTGCTTTTTCATGAACGGTCCTCGGTTTGCGCGAACTTGGTAGCCCCTTTGGCGCGCGCTGCCAACTTGCAAATCGCCAGCGGCTGGCACAGGCTGGCGCCAAACGGAGGGGCAGAAATGGCTGAGCAGAAGGTGATGGTGTTGACGGGGGCCAGCCGGGGGATCGGCCACGCCACCGTCAAGCGTTTCGGGGCCGAGGGTTGGCGGGTGCTGACCTGTTCGCGTCAGGCCTTTGATCCACGCTGCCCCTGGCCCGGCGGCGAGGAAAACCATATCCAGATCGACCTTGCCAGCCCCGATGCCACCATCGCGGCCATCGCCATGATCAAGGAAAAGATCGGCGGCAAGCTTCATGCGCTGGTGAACAATGCGGGGATCAGCCCCAAAGCACCCGATGGGGGGCGCCTGAACAGCCTGCAGACAGATCTGCGCACCTGGGGCCAGGTGTTTCACGTCAATTTCTTTTCCTCCATCGTGCTGGCGCGCGGCCTGCAGGATGAACTTTCTGCCGCGCGCGGAACGGTGGTCAATGTGACCTCCATCGCGGGCAGCAGGGTGCATCCCTTTGCCGGGGCAGCTTATGCCACCTCAAAGGCGGCATTGGCCGCGCTGACGCGAGAGATGGCGCATGATTTCGGACCGATGGGGGTGCGGGTCAATGCGATCGCGCCGGGTGAAATCGCGACCTCCATTCTGAGCCCCGGCACCGAAAAGATCGTGGAGAAGCTGCCGCTGCAGCGCCTGGGGCAGCCCAAGGAAGTGGCCGATGTGATCTGGTTCCTGTGTTCGGATCAGGCCAGCTACATCTCAGGTGCCGAGATCGAGGTGAACGGGGCGCAGCACGTCTGACGGCAGCGCGGCCCTGCGCGCGGCGTTTTGAGTATTTGGGCAAGCAGCAAAGGGCAGAGGCAAGCGCGGGTGGCCAAGCATGGGCCCCCTCTCATGCTTTGCTGCTTGCCCAAATACTCAATTTCCCCCGCGCCGCTTGGCGCGCAGATTGGCGAAATATTCCACTCGCTTCTTCAATTCGCGCTCAAAACCGCGCTCGGGCGGCGCGTAGAAGACCGGATGTTTCATGCCATCAGGAAAGTAATTCTGCCCCGAAAAGCCGTCTTCGGCATCATGGTCATAGGCATAGCCCGCACCATAGCCGATCTCTTTCATCAGCCGGGTCGGCGCGTTGCGGATATGCAGCGGCGGCGGCAGGCTGCCGGTTTCGCGGGCTGCCACACGCGCGGCCTTATAGGCGGTGTAGACGCCATTCGATTTCGGCGCGAGGGCCAGATAGACCACAGCATTGGCCAATGCCAGCTCGCCCTCGGGGCTGCCCAGGCGTTCATAGGTCTGCCAGCTGTCGACGCAGACCGCCTGCGCCTGCGGATCGGCAAGGCCGATATCCTCGACCGCCATGCGGGTCAGGCGGCGAGCCAGAAAGCGCGGGTCTTCGCCGCCTTCCAGCATTCTGGCGAACCAGTAAAGGGCAGCATCCGGGTCTGATCCGCGCACTGATTTGTGCAGGGCGGAGATCAGGTTGTAATGTTCTTCGCCCGATTTGTCATATTTGCTGGCGCGCCGCATCAGACGCTGGCCCAGCTGCGCCTTGGTCAAGGCATCGCCCTTATGGGCGCTGACCTGTTCGATCAGGTTCAGCAGCGCCCGGCCATCGCCATCGGCCATTTCCAGCAGGCTTTCCCGGGCTTCGGCCTTTAGCGGCAAGGCCCGACCCAGCTCTTTTTCGGCGCGCTGCGCGAGGCGCTCCAGATCGGCAAGGCTCAGGCGTTCCAGCACGATGACCTGCGCGCGCGACAGCACAGCGGCGTTCAGCTCGAAGGACGGGTTCTCGGTGGTGGCGCCGACCAGAAGGATGGTGCCATCCTCCATATAGGGCAGAAAGCCGTCCTGCTGCGCCTTGTTGAAGCGGTGGATCTCGTCAACGAACAGAAGTGTCCCCTGACTATTGGCGCGCCGGATTTTCGCCGCCTCGAACACTTTGCGCAGGTCCGGCACGCCGGTGAAGATCGCGCTGATCTGCACGAAGGCCAGTTGCGTCTGATCGGCCAGAAGCCGCGCGATGGTGGTCTTGCCCACCCCCGGCGGCCCCCAGAGGATCAGCGAAGACAAGCTGCTCGCCGCCAGCATCGCGCCCAAAGGCCCCTCGGGGCCCAGCACATGCTCCTGTCCGATCACATCCGACAGGCTGCGCGGGCGCAGCCGATCTGCCAGCGGTCGGGGTCCGGGCGCATCCGGGGGCGGGCTTTGCGGGGTGTCGAACAGATCGGCCATGATGCATTCCAGATTAACCGCGGCCCCGCGCCCTGGGAAGGGTCAGAGACGGAAGCGCAACATCACACGCCGGCCCTCGCGCAGCACCTCCACCGTCCAGCGACGCTGGTTGGGCGCGCTGAGCAGCTCGGCATCCTCAGGGGTCGTGACCGCGCTGTCATTGATGGTGACCAGCACATCGCCCGGGCGCAGGCCGACGCGGGCGGCAAGCCCTTCCGCCCCGGTGACCACGACACCATCATTGACGGCGACCGGCAGGTCCATCTCGGCTGCGACCGCCGGGTTGATGCGCGAGACAGAAAGCCCGTGCAACACGCTGTCGCCGCCCAGGGTGCGGGCATCGCGCGCAGGCGTATCGGGCGGGGCGATCAGGGTCACCGTCGCGTCCAGCTCATCTCCTTCATGGAGATAATGCACGGTCACCTCTTTGCCGATGCCAAGGGAGGCCAGGCGGAACATCACCTCTTGCGGGCTATCGGTGGGCTCGCCGTCGATGGCAAGCACCACGTCCCCCACGACAAGACCGGCGGCCAGAAGCGGACTTTCGGGATGGAAATCCGACAGGACCACGCCTTCTGGGCGCGGCAGGCCCATGGCCTCGGCCATGGCGGCATCCATCGCCTGGCCCTGCACCCCGGCCCAGGGCCGCTGGAAGCGCGTCTCACCCGCCACCGCCTGATCGACGAAGTTCTGCACCAGATTGGCCGGGATCGCGAAGCCGATGCCATTGGATCCGCCGCCGCGGGTCAGGATCGCGGTGTTGATCCCGATCAGACGGCCCGCCACATCGACCAGCGCGCCACCCGAATTGCCCGGATTGATCGCCGCATCGGTCTGGATGAAATAGCCGCGCCCCGAATCCAATGCGAGGGTAGAGCGCCCCAGCCCGGAAATGATGCCCGACGACACCGTCTGCCCCACGCCGAACGGATTGCCGATGGCCAGAACCAGCTCACCCACCTCAAGCTCGTCGGAGTTGCGCAATGGCAGGGCGGGAAGGTCAGATGCCCCCTCCAGCTGCAACACCGCCAGGTCGGAATCCTTATCCGCCAGCAGCACATGGGCGCGGTATTCACGACGATCCGACAGCTCCACCCGAATCTCGGTCGCATTGCCGACAACGTGGTAGTTCGACACCACGATCCCATCCGCCGCCACGATCACACCAGAGCCAAGCGCATTTTCGACGCGTGGCGTGCTGCGGCCCATCCCCTGAAAGAACTGCTCGAAGAACGGATCACCCGCAAAGGGGTTCTCTCGCCGCTCCACCACCACGGTGGCGTAGATATTCACCACGGCTGGCGCGGATTGGCGCACCACCGGGGCAAAGCTCATCGACAGATCCGTCACCGATTGCGGCACGGTTTGCGCCATCAGCGGCGCGCCAAGCGCGGCAAGGACGGGAAGCACAAGCAGATAGGGGCGCAGCATCTGATATCCTGACTGGCATGGCGCATCGGGCCACCACGCCCAAGGATATGGAATCGCATCGGGCTTGATGCAACGGATCAGTGTCAGACCGGGCGAGATCTGGCGCAGATATGAAGGGGCGAACGGCCCCCAAACTACAGGATGGCGGCGAACGCGGCCGGGCAAAACCACCGGATCTTGGGTGCAGAATGTTCGCAGAATGCAAAAGGCCCGCACAAGGGCGGGCCTTTCGACAATCGGTCAGCCAGGAGGAATTATTCCTCGGCGAACTCCGCTTCCAGACGGGCGCGGTCAGCGGCGCCTTTGGCGGAAGGATCACGATCCACGAATTCGATGATCGCCATCGGCGCCATGTCGCCATAGCGGAAACCGGCTTTCAGGATGCGGATATAGCCGCCCTGACGGTTCGCATAGCGCGGGCCGAGGATCTCGAACAGACGTGCAACATGCTTTTCGTCGTTCAGTTGGGCCGAAGCCTGACGACGGGTGTGCAGGTCACCGCGCTTGGCCAGCGTGATCAGCTTTTCGACGATCGGACGCAGTTCCTTCGCTTTCGGAAGGGTGGTCTTGATCTGCTCGTGCTCGATCAGGCTGCCTGCCATATTGGCAAACAGGGCCTTGCGGTGTTCGTGGGTGCGGTTCAGGCGACGGTAGCCGCGAGCGTGACGCATGATGATCTCCTAAGTGTTTTGCTTTGTCTTGCGACCCTGCGTAGGGGCCACTTCGTTGGGGCGGTATTGCCCATTCAGGTCGACAACGATCCCCCGGATCGTTCTCTTCCCTTCATTCCCCGCCAACGCGGGCATTGCACGGGGGGCGGTAAGGCCCCCCGACATTCTTAGAACTGGTCTTCGAAACGCTTGGCCAGATCTTCGATGTTCTCCGGCGGCCAGTCCTCGACATCCATGCCGAGGTGCAGGCCCATGGCCGACAGCACTTCCTTGATCTCGTTCAGCGACTTGCGGCCGAAGTTCGGGGTGCGCAGCATCTCGGCTTCGGTCTTCTGGATCAGATCGCCGATATAGACGATGTTGTCGTTCTTCAGGCAGTTTGCCGAACGGACCGAAAGTTCCAGCTCGTCCACTTTCTTCAGGAGAAGCGGGTTGAACTCGAGGCCGGTGTCCAGTTCCTGCTTGGAGGCCGATTCCGGCTCGTCGAAGTTGACGAACACGGCCAGCTGGTCCTGCAGGATGCGCGCGGCATAGGCCACGGCATCCTCGGGCGTCAGCGCGCCGTTGGTTTCGATCTTCATGGTCAGCTTGTCATAGTCCAGCACCTGACCTTCGCGGGTCGGGGTGACTTCATAGGACACTTTCTTGACCGGCGAGAAGATGGCGTCGATGGCGATCAGGCCAATCGGGGCATCTTCCGGCTTGTTCTTGTCTGCGGCCACATAGCCCTTGCCGGTATTCACCGTCAGTTCCATGTAGACATCGGCACCGTCATCAAGGTGGCAGATCACATGATCCTTGTTCAAGATCTCGATGCCATTCGATTCCGAAATGTCGCCGGCGGTCACGACGCCCGGCCCTTTGGCCGAGATCGACAGGCGCTTCGGCCCCTCGACTTCCATCTTCAGCGACACGCCCTTGAGGTTCAGCACGATGTCGGTGACATCCTCACGGACGCCCGCAACAGAGGAGAACTCGTGCAGCACGTTGTCGATCTGCACCGAGGTGATGGCCCCGCCTTGCAGCGACGACATCAGCACGCGGCGCAGCGCGTTGCCGAGCGTCAGGCCGAAGCCACGCTCCAGCGGTTCCGCGACGACGGTCGCGGTGCGCGAAGCATCCGGCCCGGCCTTCACGACCAGCTGAGTCGGTTTGATCAGCTCTGCCCAATTCTTGTGGATCATGCTTTCGCCTCCATACTTGTTCTCTACCCATGTCCCTAAGCAGAAAACGCCCGAGGTTCAGAAATGCGTGAAAGGGCCGCGCCGGATACAGCGCGGCCCCATCGAAAAATATGCGTCAGACGCGGCGACGCTTGGGCGGACGGCAGCCGTTATGGGCCAGCGGCGTCACGTCGCGGATCGAGGTGATAGTCAGACCAACCGCAGCCAGCGCGCGCAGCGCCGATTCACGGCCCGAACCCGGACCCTGCACTTCGACCTCAACGGTCTTCATGCCATGTTCCTGAGCCTTTTTGGCGGCGTCTTCGGCAGCCATCTGAGCGGCGTAGGGGGTCGACTTGCGCGAGCCCTTGAAGCCCATGGTGCCCGAGGACGACCAGGAGATGGCGTTGCCCTGAACGTCGGAGATCAGGATCTTGGTGTTGTTGAACGAGGAGTTCACATGAACCACGCCAGCGGCGATGTTCTTGCGTTCCTTGCGCTTCATGCGGGTTTTATCGCGTGCCATATCTCAGCGCCCCTTATTTCTTCTTGCCGGCAATGGCCTTTGCGGGGCCTTTGCGGGTGCGAGCGTTGGTATGGGTGCGCTGACCGCGAACCGGGAGGTTGCGACGGTGACGCAGGCCACGGTAGCAGCCGAGATCCATCAGACGCTTGATGTTCATCGACACTTCGCGACGCAGGTCGCCTTCGACGGTGAAGTTCGCGTCGATATATTCGCGGATCGCCAGAACTTCGGCATCCGTGAGCTGGTTGACGCGGCGTGCGCGGTCGATGTTCAGCGATTCACAGATTTGCTCTGCGAAATGGGCACCGATGCCATGGATATATTGCAGAGAGATGGGGACGCGTTTCCCGGTCGGGATGTTAACGCCAGCAATACGAGCCAAACGTATGTTCCTTCATTGTTGCGGTTCCGTAATGCCAGAACCTTTTTTCACAACACCGGCGCGACCTTGAGAGTGCATTAACGGTCGCCCGGCTCGAATACGCCCAAAGCCGCGAATCCCCTGACGGAAAAACGAAAGCCACGGACGATTCCCTTGCGGGACGCCGTGGCTTAGGGGGTTTTCCACGACCCGTCAAGGGCCGCAGGGGCAGGATTTACGTTCTGTCAAGAACTTTCGCGATTGCGGCCCCGACATCGTCCATGGCGGCCATGCCATCGACCTGTTTCAGATCACCCTTGGCATAGTAATAGCCCAGAAGCGGCGCGGTCTTCTTGTAATATTCGCGCAGACGCCCGGCAAAGACTTCCGGGTTGTCATCGGCGCGCACTGGCTGGCCTGCGGCTGCGGTTTCTTCGGCCCGGCGCACAATACGGGCCACCAATGCCTCGTCATCCACCACCAGTTCGATCACCGCATCCAGCCTCTGCCCCATCCGCTCCAGCAGCGCGCCGAGCGCATCGGCCTGCGCCAAGGTGCGCGGAAAGCCGTCGAAGATGAAGCCGCCCCCGGCGGGGCCAGCCAGCTTTTCGGCGATCAGACCGATCACGATCTCATCCGTCACAAGCTGGCCCTTGTCCATCACCTCGGCCACGCGGCGGCCCATCTCGGTGCCCGAGGACTTGGCCTCGCGCAGCATGTCGCCGGTCGAAAGCTGGACCATGTTCCGTTCATCGACCAGACGCTTGGCTTGCGTGCCCTTGCCCGCGCCGGGGGGTCCGAGAAGGATGATATTGGTCATGGACGAGCTCTCTCCCTGAGATGGTGCCGGCGCCGGACTTAGCGGCGAGTGGGTGCCTTGCTGCCACGGCCCTTGCGGCCACGCAGCTGCGACTTTTCGATCAGCCCTTCATATTGATGGGCCAGAAGGTGCGACTGGATCTGGTTGATCGTGTCCATCGTCACCGAGACCACGATCAGCACCGAGGTGCCGCCAAAGTAGAAGGGGATCGCCAGCTGGTGCCGGATGATCTCGGGCAGAAGGCAGACGAAGGCCAGATAGGCGGCACCGATCACCAGGATACGGTTCACGACATATTCCAGATAATCCTCGGTCTTCTTGCCGGGACGGATGCCGGGCACGAAACCGCCCTGGTTCTTCAGGTTATCCGCCACCTCGTCGACCTTGAAGGCGACGTTATGGGTGTAGAAATAAGCGAAGAACACGATCATCGCCGTGAAGAACAGCAGGTAAAGCGGCTGACCAGGGCCGAAATAGGCCAGGATCGTCGACATGACCGGGCCCGATTGCGCGTGCGAGAAGGCCGCGATGGTCGTCGGAAGCAAGAGCAGCGACGAGGCGAAGATCGCCGGGATCACGCCGGCCGGGTTGACCTTGACCGGCAGATGGCTGGAACCGCCATCATAGATCTTCATGCCGACCTGACGGCGGGGATACTGGATATGGATCTTGCGCAGCGCGCGTTCCATGAACACCACGAAGGCAATCACCACGACCACCATCACGATCACCCCGATGATGACCGCAGGCGAGATCGCGCCCGAACGCCCCTGGCTGAAGAACTGTGCCAGGGCGGCGGGGATCTCGGCCACGATGCCGACAAAGATGATCAGCGAAATGCCGTTACCGATGCCGCGTGCGGTGATCTGTTCCCCCAGCCACATCAGGAACATGGTGCCGCCAACCAGCGTGATGACAACGCCTGCCTTGAAGAACAGGCCCGGCTCATGCGCCAGATTGCCCGCCTCAAGACTTGCGGCAATGCCCCAGGCCTGGAACAGCGCCAGCGCCACGGTGCCGTAGCGGGTGTATTGGTTGAGCTTTTTCTTGCCCTGTTCACCCTCTTTCTTCAGCTGTTCCAGCGGCGCCCACATGGCCGACAGAAGCTGCACGATGATCGAGGCCGAGATATAGGGCATGATGCCGAGGGCAAAGATACCCATCCGGCTGATCGCGCCGCCGGTGAACATGTTCAGGATGCCGCCGATTCCGGCCG
This sequence comes from Gemmobacter serpentinus, assembly GCF_008973825.1. Taxonomy (GTDB): domain Bacteria; phylum Pseudomonadota; class Alphaproteobacteria; order Rhodobacterales; family Rhodobacteraceae; genus Gemmobacter; species Gemmobacter serpentinus. The sequence goes on from NZ_WCHR01000039.1 coordinate 21,698, forward strand.
ATACATCCGACATGAAGTTCCGCAGCGCCAGACCGTCGATTCCCGGCACCGGGATATAGGTGCCCAGACGGTAGACGATCAGCAGACCGATGGTGAAGAAAATGCGTTGGCGAAGGTCGGTCGCCTTGCCAAGGGCGCCCCAGCTCAGGTTCGCCGCCATTTGCTCTGCAGCAGATGCCATGCCCAGCTCTTTCATGAGAGCGCCGCCGATCCGTTCTCCGGTTCGGCGGCGCGGGAAAACTTGGCCTTCATGTAAGCGGTCTTGCGACCGCTCACAACATTATTCGGCAGCGACCGCGGCCACGTTCAGCTTGCCACCGGCCTTCTCGACGGCTTCGATGGCCGATTTCGAGGCACCGGTCACGGTCAGAGTGACTTTCGAGGTGATCTCGCCCTTGGCAAGAATGCGGATACCGTCATGCTTGCCTTTGGTCACGCCAGCCGCAACCAGAGCGTCCTCGGTGATCTCGACGGCGGCGTCCAGCTTGCCGGCTGCGATGAATTTCTCGATCAGGCCGAGATTGACAACCGCGTATTCCTTGGCGTTCGGCTTGTTGAAGCCGCGCTTCGGCAGACGACGATAGAGCGGCATCTGGCCGCCCTCATAGCCGCCAATGGCGACGCCCGAACGCGATTTCTGACCCTTGATACCACGGCCAGCGGTTTTACCCTTGCCCGAGCCCGGACCGCGCGCCACGCGCTTCTGCTTGCGGGCTGCACCTTCGTTGTCGCGAAGTTCATTCAGTTTCATGTCGCTACTCCTTGGCCGGAAAGCCCCCGCCAGCGACGGATGAGGGCAACACGGCATTTCTTGTTGATTCTGTGACAGCAAGGTCACCGGGGGCGTATAGGGCGAAGTGCCAAGTTTGGCAAGCTGGCCGCGTCAATGGCAATGCACCCTGCCGGTTGCGCGTTCCATATGGCAGCATTCCCCCGGCAGCGAGGATTTGCGGCAACCGCCACCATAGGCCTGCGCCGGAAAGGTAGAAAGACCAAAGAGGCCCGAAATCGGGATCGTCATAATGAACGGGCGCAAATGCGAGGCCTCCTAAAAGTTAACGGCACCGCCCTAACGGCGCGGTCGCCGGGCTGTCGACCGCCCCCCTGCCCTGCCTTTTCCGCCCGTGGCCTCCAGCATCCCGATCAAGTGGCCTGAACTGCGGAAGGGTCATTGGCAGACCCGACGCGTCCGCGGTAGCGCGCGGCGCAAATGCCCCATTTCCCCCCCCTCCAGATGCAAAAGGGCGGGGATCATTGCCCCGCCCCCTATCCGTCTCGGATCGGATCTTACAAAACCGCCGCCACCGACCGCGCCAGAACCGGCACGGTGCGGGCATTCAGCCCGGCGATGTTGATGCGGGAATCGCTGACCATATAGATGCCGAATTCTTCGCGCAGGCGCGTCACCTGCGCCTCGGTCAGCCCCAGCAGCGAAAACATGCCACGGTGCCGCCCGACGAAGTCAAAGCGATCGGAATTGGTTTCCTTGCGCAACGCATCCGCCAGTTGGGCGCGCAGCGCCAGCATTCCATTGCGGGTCTCTTCCAGCTCGGTCTTCCAGTCGGCCTCGAGCTCCGCATCTTCCAGCACCGTCATCACGGCACGGATGCCGTGATCGGGCGGGAAGGAATAGGTCTGACGGTTGAGATAGCTCAGGTTGCCCTGGGTGATCTTGGCCTGTTCTGCATCCTTGGAGATCGAGATCAGGATGCCTGCACGGTCGCGATACACCCCGAAATTCTTGGAGCAAGACGCCGCAATCAGCACCTCCGGGAACGAGGTCGCGATGAGGCGCGTGGCCTCGGCGTCCTGATCCAACCCATCGCCAAAGCCCTGATAGGCCAAATCGACCATCGGGAAGGCCGATTTGGCCTGCAGCAATGCAATGACTTGCTTCCATTGATCCGGCGTCAGATTGGCGCCGGTCGGATTGTGGCAGCAGCCATGCAGCAGCACCACATCGCCTGCCTTGACCTGTGCCAGATCCTCCAGCACCGCCGCAAAATCGACCTCGCCCGAGGCAGCATGGAAATAGCGGTATTCGGCGACCGGCAGGCCCACGAATTTGATGATCGAGATATGGTTGCCCCAGGTCGGCTTCGACACCCAGACCGTGGCCCCCGGATTGGCCATCTTGGCCAGATCGATACCAAGGCGCACAGCCCCCGTGCCGCCCGGTGTCGCGATCGAGGACAGGCGATCACCCGCCACCACACCATCCAGGATCAGCTGGCGCATCGCGCTGTTATAGCCCGGCTCGCCGGTCAGCGCCGTATAGGTCTTGCTGTCCTGCGTGTCCCAGATCTTTTTCTCGGCCGCCTTCACCGCGCGCATCACCGGGGTCAGGCCGGTTGCATCCTTGTAGACGCCCACGCCCAGATCGACCTTGTCGGTCCGGGGATCATCCTTGAACATCTGGATGAGCTGCAGGATCTTGTCCTGCGGTTGCGCCTTCAATGCCTCGAACATCGCCTTACCCTTTCGCGACCTTCAGATCTTCATACATGCCCCATTCGGCCCATGAGCCATCATAGAGCGCCCAGTTCCGGTGCCCGATCCGCTCCAGCGCCAGCGACAGGATTGCCGCTGTCACGCCAGAGCCACAGGAGGTGATCGCGGGTTTGCCAAGGTCCACCCCTGCCGCCTCGAACACCGCGCGCAGCGCCGCCGGATCCTTCATGGTGCCATCAGAATGCAGCACATCCGCGATGGGCACATTCTTGGCCCCCGGAATATGCCCCGAACGCAGACCCGGACGGGGCTCTGCCACCTCGCCACGGAAACGCGGACCGGGCCGCGCGTCGATAATTTCCGCCAGCCCCAGCTTGGAGGCGTGCGCCACCTGCGTCACATCCTTCACCAGCCCGGCCTGACGGCTGACGGTGATGTGGCGGTCGCGCAAGGTCGGGGCCATATCCTCGATCTCGCGACCTTCGGCGCGCCATTTCGGCAGGCCGCCATCCAGCACGGCAATGTCGGTCTTGCCCATCAGGCGGAAGGTCCACCAGACCCGCGCCGCCGAAAACAGGCCAGAGGCGTCATAGACCACGACCTGATGCCCGTCGCCCACACCCATCGCCCGCATCCGCGATATGAACTTTTCAACCGGCGGCGCCATATGCGGCAGCTCTGACCGCTGGTCACTGATGTCATCAATGTCGAAAAAGCGCGCGCCGGGGATATGCCCCGCCTGATACTCGGCCTTGGCGTCGCGCCCCGATCCGGGCAGGAACCAGCTTGCATCCAGAATGCGCAGATCGGGATCGCGCAGATGGGCGGCAAGCCAATCGGTCGAGACAAGCGTCTTCGGGTCGTCCTTGAGGGCGGAAGTCATCGGCGGCTCCTCCTGTGATCGGGAACCGCTTTATCACAAGGGGCAAGGCAGGCAAGGCAAAGTGACAAGCCTGCGGCGCGGGGGCGACGAAGGTCTGACCTTCGGGGAGGAAGGCAGGAAGGGACCGGGTGCGGGCCTGATGCCCGATCGCCCCTGTCATCGCGCGCCGGGGGGCTGTCTGCCCCCCAAAGGCCTGCGGCCTTTCCCCCCGAGGATATTTGAGAACAGGTGAATGCGCAGGGATGCCACCTGCACGCATCAGTTTTCAAGTATCCTCAGGTCACGCCCGCGCCCCGTTTGGCGCGGTGCGATAGCATCAAAAGCGCGCGCGCCCCTGACCTGTGGATCACTCGCGCGCGCCGTGTTTCAGCAGGCGCTGCTTCTGGCGGTCCCAGTCGCGATTGGCGCTGGTCTCGCGCTTATCGGCCAGCTTCTTGCCCTTGGCCACGCCGATCTTGATCTTCACGATACCGCGCTCGTTGAAATACCACTGCATCGGGATCAGCGTCATGCCTTCGCGTGCGGTGGCATTCCACAGCCGCGACAGTTCGCGCTTGGAGACCAGGAGCTTGCGCTTGCGCCGCTCCTCATGGCCCCAGGTCTTGGCCTCGCGGTAAGGGGCGACATAGCTGTTGATCAGCCACAGCTCGCCCCCCTCGACGCTGGCATAGCTTTCGCCCAGGTTCGACCCGCCCTGCCGCAGCGATTTCACTTCGGAGCCAAGCAGCATCACCCCCGCCTCAAGATCGCTTTCGATGAAGTAATCGAAACGCGCCCGGCGGTTTTCGGCAATCAGCTTGGAATTGGGATCGGATTTCTGGGCCATGATCGGGCAGAGATAGGCAATCGGGTGATGAAAGTCCAGATCGGCGGAAGGCCCGGATCGGGCCTACGCCCGATCATGCGGCGCGGCGCGAGCGCAGCAGGGTATAGATCCCCGCCGCCACGACAATGGCCGATCCGATCAACGTGGCGGCATCGGGCCGTTCACCAAAGACCAGAACGCCCAGGATCAGCGCGAAGACCAGCCTTGTATAGCGGAAGGGGGTGACCACGCTGACCTCGCCGCTGCGCATTGCGACCGTCAGCGCCCAGTAAGCCATAACCCCCACAACCACCGCGCCGGTCAACTGTGCGGCCATTGCGGCATCGGGCCAGACCGCCCCGCCCTGCCAGATCAAGAGCCCGGCCCCTGTCGGCACCATGGCAAGAAATCCGTAAATCCCGAGCTGGAAGTTCGACAGCACCCTGGGGGCCGCCCGTGTGGCCAGATCGCGGCCGGCAAAGCCCAGAAGACCCAGCACCGCCAGCAGCGACGCAGGGGTGAAACCATCCAGCCCGGGGCGCAGGATGATCAGCACCCCGGCAAGGCCGAGCAAGATCGCGCTCCAGCGCCGCCAGCCGACCTTTTCCCCGAAGATCAGCGCAGCCCCCGCCACCACGACCAGAGGCGTCGCTTGCAGGATTGCGCTGGCGCTGGACAGCGCGGTCAGCGCGATGGCCAATGTGTAGAACAGCCGCCCCATGACCTCGAAGGCGGCTTTTACCAACATGCGCGGGCTGATCACCGCCGGGTGCCAGATCGGCTGGCCCTGCATCCGCGTCAGCACCGCGAACAGCAAAGCCCCGCCGCCGCCAAAGAAGATCAGGATTTCGCCGACCGGCATCCCCGCCCCGGCCACGCGCTTCAGCGCCATATCCTCGATGGCAAAACCCAGCATGGCCAGAACCATGAACAGAGAGCCGCGCAGATTGTCACTCATGGCCCGGATTCCCTGCCGATTGGCTGCCATTCAAACGTGAAAGGGGGCCCGGTGACAGGCCCCCGATCTTCGCCATGCGCAGAGGCAAGGCTATGTCAGATCAGGCCCGCATGTTGCATCGCCGCCTTGATGCGCGCCTTGGTGCCATCGGTCAGACCGACCAGCGGCAGGCGCACCTCCTCGCTGCACAGCCCCAGCAGAGACAGGCCGTATTTGGCACCGACCAGACCCGGCTCCAGGAAGATGGCCTCATGCAGCGGCATCAGACGGTCCTGATATTCCAGCGCCTTGGCGTAATCGCCGCGCAGCGTCGCCTCCTGGAACTCCGCGCAAAGGCGCGGTGCCACATTGGCAGTGACCGAAATGCAACCCACGCCGCCATGGGCGTTGAAGCCAAGCGCCGTCGCATCCTCACCCGAAAGCTGGATGAAATCGGCACCGCAGGTCGCACGCTGCTGGCTGACGCGTTCGATCTTGCCGGTCGCGTCCTTCACGCCAACGATGCGCGGCAGTTTCGCAAGTTCGCCCATGGTCTCGGGCGACATGTCGACCACCGAACGGCCAGGAATATTGTAGATCACGATCGGCAGATTGGCCGCATCATGCAGCGCGGTGAAATGCGCGATCATCCCGGCCTGGGTCGGCTTGTTGTAATAAGGCGTCACGATCAGCGCGGCATTGGCCCCGGCCTTTTCGGCATGGCGGATCAGGCCGATTCCTTCGGCGGTGGCATTCGAGCCCGCCCCCGCAATCACCGGCACCCGGCCTGCGGCGGTTTCCACCACGATCTCGATCACGCGGCCATGTTCCTCATGGCTCAGCGTCGGGCTTTCGCCGGTCGTGCCCACCGGCACCAGACCATGGCTGCCTTCGGCAATCTGCCATTCGACAAGTTTCTTGAGCGTGTCGACATCCAGCTCGCCGTTCTTGAACGGCGTGACCAGGGCAGGCATGGACCCTTTGAACATGACACGCATCTCCGCTAGCTGGGGCAGTTTCGCCCGATTGACCGCTTCCCCTTAGCGTCAGCGGCGCGCCTTGCCAAGTTGCTCTGTTACAGCCGGTAATGGCGCTGATGTGAGTTGCCCCCGCGCCGTGCTTGCGGCACCCTTCGCGACATGAAATTGCTGCGCCCCCTCCTGCTTGCCCTGAGCCTTGTCGCCCCCACCGCCCCACCTGCTAGCGCCCAGACGGAGGCGGCATCTGCGTTGCGGCTGGCGCTGAACGAGGCCGGGCGGCGCAACTGGCCCGAGGCACAGCGCCTGGCCAGCGCAAGTTCCGCCGTGGGGGCCGATATCATCGAATGGCAGCGCCTGCGCGCGGGCGAGGGCACGCTGACGGAGTATGAGACCTTTCTGGCCCGCCGCCCCGACTGGCCCGGCCTCGCGCTGCTGCGCGAAAAGGCCGAGGTGGCGGTGGCACGATCCACCAGCCCCGACCGTGTGTTGCGCTGGTTCGGCAGCGCCCTGCCCCAGACCGGCACCGGGTCGCTGGCGGTGATCCAAGCATTGCGCGCCCAAGGCCGCGATGCAGAAGCCGAGGCCGAGGCGCGCCGTGCCTGGGTAGAACTGCCGATGACGGTCGAGACCCAGACCTCGCTGTTTGCGCTTTACCCGGGTCTGTCCGCCCTCACGCAAGACCGCCTCAGCCGGATGCTGTGGGATGGCAAGGCGGATGAGGCGCGCCGTCTGCTGCCGCAGGTGCCGGAAAACATGCAAGCCCTGGCCCGCGCGCGCCTTGCCCTGATGAGCCGGGCGGATGGTGTGGATGCATTGGTGGGTGCCGTGCCGCGCGATATGGCAGCGCATCCGCTGCTGGCCCATGCGCGGATGGATTACCGGATCTTCCGCGATCTTTGGGGCGATGCGGCGGCCCTGATGCTGGATCAGACCGACAATCTGGGTCAACCCGAGGCCTGGGCGCGGCGGCGCGCGCAGCTGTCGCGGCAATTGCTGCGCGATGGCGATGCGAAGACAGCGTATCGCGTGGCCTCACGCCACGGGCTGACCAAGGGCGCGGATTATGCCGATCTGGAATTTCTGTCGGGCTTCATCGCGCTGCGGCAATTGGGCGATGCGCAAACCGCGCTGACCCATTTCAAGCATCTGGGCGCGGCGGTTGCCACGCCCATTTCCACCTCGCGCGCGCTCTATTGGCAGGGCCGCGCGCTGGAGGCTTTGGGCGATCCGCAGGCACAGGTGATGTATCGACAGGCGGCAGGCTATCAAACGGCCTATTATGGTCAGCTTGCTGCCGAAAAGCTGGGAATGCAGCTTGACCCGGCCTTGATCGCGCCCTTGCAGGCCGCAGATTGGCGCAGCCGTCCCTTTGCCCGCTCTTCGGTGCTGGAGGCCGCGCTTTTGCTGCTGAAGGCCGGCGACAAGGTGCAGGCGAAACGGTTTTTCCTGCATCTGGCGGAAAGTCAGGGCCGCGAGGATCTGGCGAGCCTTGCCGCGCTGACGCTGAGTTTGAACGAGCCGCATTTTGCGGTGCTGCTGGCCAAACAGGGGGCCGAACGCGGGCTGATCCTGCCCGAAGCCTATTATCCGGTGCCCGACCTGATCCCGGCGCAGGGGCTGGCTGTGTCGCGTGCCTTCGCGCTGTCGATTGCCCGGCGCGAAAGCGAGTTCGACATTGCCGCGCAAAGCCGGGTCGGTGCGCGCGGATTGATGCAGTTGATGCCGGAAACCGCAGAACGCACGGCGAAATCGCTGGGTCTGGATTTCGCGCTGTCACGCCTGACCACCGATCCCACCTATAACACCACATTGGGCAGTGCCTATCTGGCCAAGCTGGTGGAGGAGTTCGGGCCATCGGTCGCGCTTGTGGCCTCGGGCTACAATGCAGGGCCGGGGCGGCCGCGGCGCTGGATCACCGAAATGGGCGATCCGCGCGCTGCAGGTGTCGATGTGGTGGATTGGGTCGAGATGATCCCGCTTTCCGAGACCCGGACCTATGTGATGCGGGTCTCGGAATCGCTGGTGATCTATCGGGCCAAACTGCGGGGCAGCGCCGGCCCGATCCGGCTGACCGAAGAATTGAAGGGCTGATAAGCCCGCCCCCCCCTCTGGTCAGGTCTTCAGGTTCACGTCTTGAGCGGCAGATCCGGGCTCTGCGCCAGTTTCAGCCAGGCAATCATGCCAGTAAGAAATCCGGTGGCGGCCAAAACCACGGCCACGACCATTTGCCCGGTTTCCGCCGATCCCGCCGACAGGGCGAGATAGCCGAAGGCCCAGAAACCGGACCAGCTGATGACGCAAATCAAGGCGATCAATTTGTTCATGCGGTTCCTCCCAAAACCTCACGCATGGGGTGAGGATGGGGCAGAATGCCGCAGCCTGCCAGAAAAATCGTCGCGGCGCTGCGGCATGGCGGGCGCAGAATAGCGCAGGTCCTGATCGTGCAGACATGAAGCAGCGGCACGGAAAGCTTCGCACCGCATCGCCCATGAATTGCACGCAAGCCCATGTTTTTTCACAAAATCGGCAGAAATCCCCATGGCCGTGCATCCATGCAAGACCTGCGCCGGTCTTCGATCCCGCAACCCGGGGCCTCATGCCCAAGACAGGTTCCCTGGCCCCGCAGACCTCCCCCCAAGTCCAACGCCCCGCGGCATCTGTCAGCCGTAGCTGCGCCGGTCCTCGATCACCTTGCCATCATTGGGCAGGCTGCCCGGGGCGACAATCTCGATCTTGCCACGCAGTTTCAGCACCTCCAGCACCGATCCTTCATAGAGGGCGGGATTGGTGGCGCGGCTTTCGACCTGCACGGTCATCGCGTCCATCTCGCCTTCACGGCTGGCGATGACGCGGGCGCGCGCAACCTCTTCATGGCGCGCCACAAACTCCGCCACCTGTTCGGGGCGCACGAACATGCCCTTGATCTTGGTCGTCTGGTCGGCCCGGCCCAGCCAGCCCCGGATGCGCAGATTGGTCCGACCGCAGGGCGATTGCCCCGGCATCAGCGCCGACAGATCGCCGGTGGCAAAGCGCACCAGCGGATAGTCGCGGTTCAGCGTGGTCACGACCACCTCGCCGACCTCACCCATCGGCACCGGATCGCCGGTGCCGGGGCGCACGATCTCCACGATCACGCCCTCATCCAGAATCATGCCTTCCATCGCTGCGCTCTCATAGGCGATATTGCCCAGATCGGCGGTGGCATAGCATTGCAGGGTCAGGATGCCGCGATCCGCATATTCCTGTCGCAGGCTGGGGAACAGTGCCCCGCCCCCCACGGCCGCGCGGGTGATCGCCAAGCGCACGCCCATCTCGTCGGCGCGGTCGAGGATGATCTTCAGGTAATCGGGCGTGCCCGCATAGGCGGTGGTGCCGATATCGACCGCGGCACGCACCTGCAGATCGGTCTGTCCGGTGCCTGCGGGCAGCACCGATGCCCCCACGGCCCGCGCGCCGGATTCGAAGATCATGCCCGCGGGCGTCAGGTGATAGCCAAAGCAGTTCTGCACGATGTCCCCACGCCCGACGCCGCAGGCGTGCAAAAACCGCCCCATACGCCACCAGTCGGTGCCGGTGCGACCGATTTCGTAGATCGGGCCGGGGGACTGAAAGACGTGTTCAAACGCCGCCCCGGCAGGCAGATAGCCACCAAGGGGCGGATGCGCCTTCTGCGCCGCAGACAGATCGGACTTGCGGATCACCGGCAAGGCCGCGAGGGATTCCACGCTGGTAATAGCCCGGGGATCGACGCCCTGCAGGCTTGCGGCCATCGCAGGCGCGGTCTTTGCATGGGCAATCAGCCCGGGCAGCGCCTGCGCCAGATCGGCGGCGCGCTGATCGCTTGATCGGGTCTCCAGCGCGTCAAAATACATCGGTGCCCCCTGCCCCTGATGCGATGCAAGGGAATGCCCCCCTGCCCCCATTGCCTGATCCCGCGCCATGCCTGCCTCCGATACCCGTCCGGGCCCTGTCCGTCCTGTGCCTGCCGGTGTCCCCCTTTGGGCAGGCGGGGCCGCATGTCGCAATGCCGCCCGATATTCTTGTCTGCGTCATGCCAGCCACCGCTTGCGGCGGCGGTAGCTGCGCACATCGCGAAAGGACTTGCGGCCCTTGTCCGACATGCCCAGATAAAACTCCTTCACATCCGGGTTCTCGCGAAGATCGGCGGCGGCCCCCTCCATCACCACGCGACCGGATTCCAGAATGTAGCCGGTATGGGCGTAGCGCAGCGCGACATTGGTGTTCTGTTCGGCCAGAAGGAAGGTCACGCCCTCGCCCTCGTTCACCGCCTTCACGATCTCGAAAATCTGTTCCACCAGCTGTGGGGCCAGCCCCATCGAGGGCTCATCCAGCAGGATCATTTCCGGGCGCGACATCAGCGCGCGGCCCATGGCAACCATCTGTTGCTCGCCGCCCGAGGTATAGCCCGCCTGGCTTTTGCGCCGCTCTTTCAAGCGCGGGAAATAGGTATAGACCATCTCCAGATCGGCGTTGATCGCTGCCGTCCCGTCGCGCCGGGTATAGGCGCCGGTCAGCAGGTTTTCCTCCACCGTCAGGTGTTCAAAACAATGCCGCCCCTCCATCACCTGAATGACGCCGCGCTTGACCAGCTCGGCCGGGTTCAGCGCCTGCACGCTTTGCCCGCGATAGAGGATCTGGCCCTTGGTGACCTCGCCGCGCTCCGAATGCAAAAGGTTCGACACGGCCTTCAGCGTGGTGGTCTTGCCCGCGCCATTGCCCCCCAGCAATGCGGTGATGCCGCCCTTGGGCACCGCAAGGCTGACCCCCTTCAGGACAAGAATGACGTGATTGTAGATCACCTCGATATTGTTGACCTCCAGCAAGGTCTCGCCAGGCCGCGGATCGGCGGCATTCGGGGCGGTCTGGGTCGCATCAAGCATGGCTCTGGCCTCGCATCAGGGGCGTTCGGGATGCCAGAGGCCCCATGGGGCCTCCGGCGGGTCATGCAGGGGGCGGTCCAGCCCCCCTCCGGTCGCATCAGTTGCAGCGTTCCGTGATCTTGTTCTCGGCGGCATAGGCACCGGAATCTTCGGCGATCAGCGGATCCAGCACATCCTTGTCCGGCTCGATGAAGCCGGTGATCAGGTTCCATTTACCGGCCCCCGCATCCCACTGCTGGATCATCGCGGCCCCCGGCCCACCATGGTCTTCACAGGTGGCGGCAAAGGCCTGTCCGAACTGCGGCAACCCCAGCTCGGTCATGCGCTCTTCGCTGATCGACAGTTGCTCAAACCCGTCACGAAGCTGGCTCGCATTGATCGCGGGCGTCCCGCTCAGCTCCTGTGCCTTGCGGATCGCCTCGGCGATGACCATGGCCGCATACATGCCGCGCGAATAGACCGCCGATCCGGTCTGATCGCCCGCACCCGCCGCCTTGCCCGCGTCATAGACGTATTTCTTCAGATCGCCGTAAACCGGGTAATCCTGCCCCACGCCATGGAAGGTCAGCGCCTTGTAGCCATTGGCCCCGGCACCCGCCGGTTTCACGTCATTCTCGGACCCCGACCACCAGATGCCGATGAAGTTTTCCATCGGGAAGCGGATATTCGCGGCCTCCTGAATGGCGACCGAGTTCATCACCCCCCAGCCCCAGAACAGCACATAATCCGGCTTGTCGCGGCGCACCTGCAACCACTGGCTTTTCTGTTCCTGTCCGGGGCTGTCGATCGGCAGCTCGGTCAGGGCAAAGCCGTGTTTCTTCGCCAGTTCCTGCAGGGTGCGGATCGGCTCCTTGCCATAGGCAGAGTTGTGGTAAAGCAGCGCAATCTTCTTGCCCTCAAGGCTGCCGCCGTTCTGGTCCAGCAGATGCTTGATCGCGACCGAGGCCCCATCCCAATAATTGGCGGGATAGTTGAAGACCCATTCAAACACCTTGCCATTGGCCGCCGAGGTGCGGCCATAACCAGGGGTATAAAGCGGGATCTTGTCGGCGGTGACCTTGGGGATCAGCTGATAGGTGATGCCGGTCGACAGCGGATTATAGACCAGCGCGCCCTGCCCCTTGGTCGATTCGTAGCATTCCACCCCTTTCTCGGTGTTATAGGCGGTCTCGCATTCCGGGACCTGGATCTTCTCGCCGCCGATGCCGCCGTCACGCTCGTTCAGCAGGGTGAAGTAATCGGCAAAGCCATCCGCATAGGGGATACCGCCGGCTGCAAATGGCCCGGTGCGGTAGCTCAGGTTCGGCACGACCAGATCAGCCGCGGCGACAGTTGGCGAAAGTGCCGCGCCGCCTGCGGCAATCGCCGCCGCCGCCAGCATGGTGAAGGTCTTTTTCATGTTATTCCTCCCACGTTTGAATTGAGCCCCTGCGCCTCCCTGCGCCGGGGATGATCGCCGCCCGCCCCGCCTAATGCGGGAAGGGCCAGAGCCGCAGCTTCTCCTTCGCCACCCGCCACAATTGCGCCAGGCCATGCGGCTCCAGGATCAGGAAAGTGATGATGAGACCGCCCACGATCATCAGTTCGATATGGGCGGCCAGATCGGTGGGCCAGCCAAGGCCGCCGACCAGCAGGTTCTTCAACAGCACCGGCAACAGCACGAGGAAGGCCGCCCCTGCGAAGGATCCAAACATCGACCCCAGGCCCCCGATGATGATCATGAACAGCACAAGGAAGCTCTTGTTGATGCCAAAGGCCTCGCCCACTTCGGCAGCCCCCAGATAGACCGCAAAGAACAGCGCGCCCGACACCCCGATGAAGAAGCTGGAAATGGCAAAGGCCGACAGTTTGGTGGTCAACGGGTTTACCCCGATGATCTCGGCCGCGATGTCCATGTCGCGGATCGCCATCCATTTGCGCCCGACCATGCCCCGCGTCAGGTTGCGCGCAAGCCAGGCCAGCGCCACAAGGATCACAAGGCAGAACAGATACTTGGCCCAGGCGGGCGTGTTGGCGCCGGTCACCGCAATGCCAAACATCGTGCGTTCCGGCGCGGTGATCTGGCCCGAAGCCGAATAGTTGTAAAACCACGGCACCTTGTTGAACAGCCAGACCAGAAAGAACTGCGCGGCCAGCGTCGCCACCGCCAGGTAGAAGCCCTTGATGCGCAGCGATGGCAGGCCGAACAGCACGCCGACGCCTGCGGTGATCCCGCCCGCCAGCAGCACGTTCAGCAGCATCGGCATTTCGGGAAAGCCGGTCATCAGCTTGTAGCAGGCATAGGCCCCCACCGCCATGAAACCGCCGGTGCCAAGACTGACCTGCCCGCAATATCCGGTCAGGATGTTCAATCCGATTGCCGCAATCGCATAGATCAGGAAGGGCACGGCCACCGCATTGGCCCAGTAATCATTGATGATGAAGGGCACCACCAGAAAGGCCACCGCCAGCAGCGCGAAATAGGCCATCCGGTCCGCCTTGATGGGGAAGGTCTGGCTGTCCTTCACATAGGAGGTCTTGAAATCACCCGCCTCACGATACAGCATCCGTCACGCCCTCCCCTTCCTGCCTGTCTTCTTTTCTCAGATATTTCCGGAGCTTGAGGACGGGCCCCAAAACCCTCATCGACCAAAGGCGCATCGCTAGACCCTCTCGATGATGCGCTCGCCAAACAGGCCCTGCGGCCGGAAGACGAGGAACAGCAGCGCCAGCACATAGGCGAACCAGTTTTCAGTCGCCCCGCCGATCATCGGGCCCGCGAAGAACTCGAACAGTTTTTCGCCCATGCCGATGATCAGCCCGCCGACAATCGCGCCGGGGATCGAGGTAAAGCCCCCCAGCATCAAGACCGGCAACGCCTTCAGCGCGATCAGGGACAGCGAGAATTGCACCCCGGATTTGGAGCCCCACATGATGCCCGCGACCAGCGCGACAAAGCCCGCAATCGACCAGACCAGCACCCAGATGAAGCGCAGCGAGATGCCAACCGACAGCGCCGCCTGATGGTCGTCCGCCACCGCCCGCAGGGCGCGGCCATATTTGGTATATTGGCTGAACAGGGTCAGGCTCAGCACCAGCGCCGCCGCCACACAGGCCGCCACGATATCCAGATTGTCGATGAAGAAGCCGTAACCGAACCAGTTGAAGGTAGCATTGTCGATAGCCTCATTGATGCCCTGCGGCAGACCGACATCCAGCTTCTTGATATCCGCCCCCCACATCACATCGCCCAGACCTTCCAGGAAATAGGCCAGTCCGATGGTCGCCATGAACAGGATGATCGGTTCCTGATTGACCAGGTGTTTCAGCACCAATCGCTCGATGGCCCAGGCCAGCCCCACCATGACCAGCGCGGTCAGGGCGATGGCCACCACCGCGGGCAGCGTCCAGCCAAAGCCGTGCAGGCTGGTGCCGAAGACCGCATTGATCAGATGCGCAAAGGGGATCTGGCCGTTTTGCAGCCCCACCAGCGTCAGCGCCGCAAACAACGCCAGCACGCCTTGCGCATAGTTGAAGATGCCCGAGGCCTTGAAGATCAGCACGAAACCAAGCGCCACCAGCGCATACATGATCCCGGCCATCAGCCCATTCAGCGAGACCTCGATGGCATAAAGCAAAGTATCAGGCATGTCCCACCCCCAGATAGGCCCGGATCACTTCGGGGTTGCTGCGCACCTCATCGGGCGGGCCGTCACCGATCTTGCGGCCGTAATCCATCACCACCACCCGATCGGACAGGTCCATGACCACGCCCATATCGTGTTCGATCAGGGCAATGGTGGTGCCGAACTCGTCATTCACATCCAGAATGAAGCGGCACATGTCCTCTTTCTCCTCGACATTCATGCCCGCCATCGGCTCGTCCAGCAGCAGAAGTTTCGGCTCGGCCGCCAGCGCCCGCGCCAGCTCCACCCGCTTTTTCAGCCCATAGGGCAGCCGCCCCACCGGGGTCTTGCGGATATGCTGGATCTCCAGAAAGTCGATGATCTTCTCGACCTTCTCGCGGTGTTCGGTTTCCTCGCGCTGCGCGCGGCCCCACCACATCGCCTGCGCTGCAAGCCCCGATTTCATCAGGGTCAACCGCCCGGTCATGATGTTGTCGAGCACGGTCATGCCCTCGAACAGCGCAATGTTCTGGAAGGTGCGGGCAATGCCCTGCTGCGCCACCTGATAGGGGCGCATCGGCGCGCGCTTCTTGCCATGGAACCAGACCTCGCCCTCTTGCGGGACATAGAAGCCGGAAATCACATTCAGCATCGAGGATTTGCCCGCGCCGTTCGGCCCGATGATCGCGCGGATCTCGCCCTCGCGGATGTCAAAGCTGATATCGGTGATCGCTTTCACGCCGCCAAAGCGCAGGGTGATGTTCTTCATCTCCATCATGACGCCGCCGATCTTGCGACCATCCGCCGTCATATAGCCGTCGCCTGAATTGCTCATGCGGCCCTCCGCTGTGCCGGGGCCTGCACGGCCGCATCCATCATGCGGACGGTGGCGCGGATCGCGCCCTTGCGGCCATCCTCATAGGTCACTTCCGTCTCGGTCGCGATGCTTTCGGCCCCGTCATATAGGCCCGCGATCAGGTCGGCATATTTCTGTTCGATGATGTTACGGCGCACCTTGCGGGTGCGGGTCATCTCGCCGTCATCGGCATCCAGTTCCTTGTGCAGAATACAGAAACGGTGGATCTGGCAGCCCGACAGCATCGGATCCTGCGCGACCGAGGCATTCACCTCCTCGACATGGGCCTTGATGGTCTCGTAGACGCGGGGATGCCCGGCCAGTTCCTGATAGCTGGAATAGGCGATGTTGTTGCGTTCGGCCCAGTTGCCGACCGCCGTCAGGTCGATATTGATGAAGGCCGTGCAGCGGTCCCGTCCATTGCCGAAGACCACGGCCTCCAGAATGTTCGGATAGAACTTCAGCTTGTTCTCGACATATTTCGGCGCGAACAGATGGCCATCGGCCATCTTGCCGACATCCTTGGCGCGGTCGATGATACGCAGGTGCCCGGTGCCTTCCTCAAAGAAGCCCGCATCCCCCGTGGCCACCCAACCTTCGGCATCCTTGGTGGAGGCGGTGCTTTCGGGGTTCTTGTAATAGGCCACGAAGGTGCCGGGGCTGCGATAGAACACCTCGCCATTGTCGGCGATGCGCAGTTCCACCCCTGGCGAGGGCACGCCCACGGTGTCAGAGCGCACCTCGCCATCAGGCTGCTGGGTGATGAAGACCGAGGCCTCGGTCTGACCGTAAAGCTGCTTCAGGTTGATGCCGAGCGCGCGGTAGAAATCAAAGATCTCCGGCCCGATGGCCTCGCCCGCCGTATAGCCCACGCGGATACGGCTGAAGCCCAGCGTGTTCTTCAGCGGTCCGTAAACCAGTTTATCGCCGATCCAATAGGCCAGGCGATCCGCGAAAGAGACCGCCTTGCCGTCCAGAATGGCGGGACCGACCCGGCGCGCAAGCTGCATGTAATGGTCGAAGATGCGCTTCTTGAAGCGACCCGCATCTTCCATGCGGATCATCACCTGGGTCAACTGGCCTTCAAAGACACGGGGTGGGGCAAAGAAATAGGTCGGGCCGATCTCGCGCAGGTCGGTCATCATGGTGGTGGCCGATTCCGGGCAGTTCACACAGAACCCCGCCCAGGTCGCTTGGCCCACCGAGAAGATGAAATCCCCCACCCATGCCATCGGCAGATAGGCCAGCACATCATCGCCGGGGCGCAGCCCGTCAAAGCCCGCGGTGTTGCGCGAGGTTTCGATGATGTTGCGGTTCGACAGGATCACGCCTTTCGGCTTGCCTGTCGTGCCCGACGTGTAAAGCATGACACAGGTGCTGTCGGCATTCAGTTCCGCGATGCGTGCATCCAGTTCGGCGTCAAAACGGTGATGGCCCGCCCGCCCCTCTGCCGCGACATCCTCCAGCGCATTCATGCGGGAATGGTCGTATTTGCGCATCCCACGCTTGTCGACATAGATCACCTGATCGATGTGATGGACCTGCGCCTGCACCTCGATCACCTTGTCGACCTGTTCCTGATCGCCGCAGATCACGAAACGGGCGCCGCAATGATCCAGCACATAGGCCATCTCTTCGGCAACCGCGTCCTGATAAAGCGGCACCGGCACCGCGCCGCACATCTGCGCCGCCATCATCGACCAGTAAAGCGCAGGGCGGTTGCGCCCGATGACCGCGACGTGGTCGCCCCGGTTCAATCCCAGCGCCAGAAGGCCCAGCGCAATGGCGCGGATCTCTGCCGCCCCCTGCTCCCAGGTCCAGCTTTGCCAGATGCCGAATTCCTTTTCGCGCCATGCCGGTCGTGCCCCGTAAAGCCTTACGTTGCGCGCCAGCAGCGCAGGGATCGAGGTCAACTCGCCCGCAGCCGCCATTCCGTCTCCTCCCTGCCCCGTCCGGGGATCGGACCCCTCCTCAAGGGCCGTTTGGCCGGGACGAATCTGACGCGCCCCTTGCCGACGGTTGCAGATTTGCCCCGAATGGTTGCGCGACTTTTTCGCAATCCTTGCGAATTGTAACAGGCGGGATTTCTCGCTTTCCTTGTAGCGCGACGGGGTGTTAGCCAAGATGAGAGGGGGATGGCAATGGCAAGCGATGATGAACAGACCGCCTTGATGCGGGCCGGTCTCAACCTGATCCAACAGGCGCTGTCAATCTATGACCGTGACCTGCGCCTGTCGGTCTGCAACCGCCGCTTTCAGGAAATGTTCATGCTGCCCGAGACACTGGTGACCCCCGGCGCGAGTTTCGAAGACACGATCCGCTTTCTGGTGCAGCGCGGCGAATATGGCCCCGTCGAAGACCCCGAGGCCGCCGTTCAGGCCCGCGTGCAGGCCGCCCGTGCCTTTCAGCCGCATTACATGGAACGCGAACGCCCCGCCGGGCGCTGGATCTCGGTCGAAGGGGCACCGCTGCCGCAAGGCGGCTGGGTCACCGTCTATACCGACATCACCGAAGTGAAGCTGCAGGAACGCATGTTGCGCGACCGATCGGATGAATTGTCGGACGAAGTGTTGACCAAGGCCGAACGCCTGGCCCAGGCCAATCGCGAGCTGGCGGCGACCAATACACGGCTTGAATCCGCCCGGCGCGAACTGGCCGAGATGGAGGCGCGCATCCGCCTGACGACCGAGATGATGCCCGCCCATATCGCCCATGTCGGGCGCGATCTGCGCTATACCTATTCCAACCGCCGTCTTGGCAGCGTGATGCCGGGACGCCCGTCAGAGATCATCGGCCTGACCGGGCGCGAGGCTTTGGGCGAAACCGCCTTTTCCCGCATCCTGCCCTTTCTGGAAAAGGCGCTGGCGGGCGAAGCCTCGGTGCTGGAATTCAGCGATGACCTGTCGGGGCGTCGCATCCGCGCGGCCTTTACCCCCGACCGGATCGGCGCGGGGCCGGTGAACGGGGTCTATATCCTGTCGGCCGATGTGACGGACGAAGCGCAGGCCCGCGCCGCCCTGACCCAGACCCGCAAACGGGAACTGGCCGTGCAGCTGACCTCTGGCATCGCGCATGATTTCGCCAATCTGCTGACCATCATCATGGGGATGCAAAGCCGGATGGAACGGCTGCCGCTGGCCGATGATGCCCGCGCGCTGGTCAGTGGCACGCTGGCTGCTGCCCGGCGCGGCGGCGTGTTGCTGGACCGGCTGGCCTCCATCTCGGGACGGCCCTCGCTGAAGCTGGGGCCGACGGATCTGGTGGCGCTGCTGGACGATCTGGCGCTGATGGCGCGCCCGGCTTTGCCCGAACAGACCCGGCTGGAGGTGCATCTTGGCGGCGCGCTGCCGCGCCTCATGCTGGATGCGGGCGTGGTGCAGGATGCGCTGCTGAACCTGATCCTCAATGCCCGTGACGCGATGGGGGAGACGGGCGGGCTGATCCGCATCTGCGCCCGCGATCTGCGCAACACATGGCTGGAAATCCGGGTCGAGGATGAAGGCCCCGGCTTCACGCCCGAGGCGCTGGAACGCGCGCTGGACCCGTTCTTCACCACCAAGGGCGGCGAAGGATCGGGGCTTGGCCTGTCGATGGTCTATGACCAGATCACATTATGCGGTGGTTCTTTGCGCCTGATCAACCCGGCCCATGGCGGCGCGCTGGTCTCGCTGCGGCTGCCGTTCCGCCCGGTGGCCGAGGCGCAGCCACCGCTGCTGGTGCTGCTGGTCGAGGATGACAGCGATATCCGGGAAACCGTGCGCGAGATGCTGCGTGGATTTGGCCATGCGGTGATTGAGGCCGGATCTGCGCCCGAGGCCCGCGCACTGGCCGAGGTGCCGGGGATCGGGCTGATCCTATCGGATATTCAGCTGGCGGGGGGCGATGGTGCGCAACTGTTGCGGGATCTGGCACTTGCCGGGCATCCGGCGCGCCAGTTGCTGATGACCGCCCTGCCCGCCAGTGACCCGCGCCGCGCCGCGGCCAGCGTGCCGGTGCTGGGCAAGCCCTTCGATGCGGCAACCCTTGCCGCCACCATCGCCGCCCTTTCCGCCCCCGAGTCTGCCCCGGAATCTGCTCCAGCGACTGCCGCAGCTTCTGCCCCGGGCCCGACAGGAGCCGCCGCATGACCGCCCATGTTGCCATTCTGGATGACGAACCCGAAATCCGCCGCATGTTGGCAGATGCGCTGGAAGAGGCGGGCTTTCGCACCACCACCCATGGCCGCGCCACCGAGTTCGAGGCGGCCCTGAAAAAGATGACGCCCGATGTCTGTCTGGTGGATCTTGGCCTGCCCGATCGTGACGGGCTGGCGGTGGTGCATCGGCTTGCGCTGGAATCCGGGGCCGCGATCATCATCATATCGGGCCGGGCGCAGGTGCAGGATCGGGTGACCGGGCTGGAACTGGGGGCCGATGATTACATCATCAAACCCTTCGATCCGGCCGAGGTGGTGGCCCGCGTCCGGGCCCGTCTGCGCAAAAGCCGCGCCGAACCAGATCGCGCCAGCCAGACCGCGCGCTTCAACGGCTGGACCGCGCAGTTTGACCGTTATCTTCTGCTGGCCGATGACGGGACCGAGGTCGCGTTTTCCCATGCCGAGGGCGAGGTGCTGCGCCTTTTCCTGGAAAGCCCCAAACGCCTGATTTCCCGCGCGCAGATGCAGGAAAGCCTGGGCGGGGTGGCGGGCGAAAGTTTCGACCGGGCGATGGATGTGCGCATCTCGCGGCTGCGCACCAAGCTGGGGGAAGATCCCAAGAACCCGACACTCATCAAGACGATCTATGGTGCGGGCTATATCTTTCTGGGCGATGTGATCTGGTCATAAGAAAAGGCGGCCCGAGGGCCGCCTTTCGATCTGGTCAGACAGATCAGGCCTTTTTCAGTGCCGCGATCAGGGCGTCGATATCGCCCTTTTGCTGCTTGAGCATGGCCCCGATCTCTTCCCGCTCCGAGGCGAGCATGTTCACGCCTTCGATGATGATGTTGAAGAACAGATCGCGCCCCGATTTGTTCGACACATGCCAGCGCAGATCAAAGGGTGCCTCGCCCTTCAGATGCGCAACCGAAATCACCTCGAAATAGCTTTTCAGCGGCTTGGCGTCGGTGACCTCGATGGTGCCCCCGATGAACTCGCGGAAGCGGCGGCCATATTTGCGGCTGATATAGCCCTGATAGGCCGCCGTGAATGCCTTCATCTGCGCCGCCGAGGCGGTGCGGGCAGCAGGGCCAAGCGCCGAACGCGCAATCGCGCCGACATCGGCATATTTCGCGAAGATGCGCTCGAAATCGGCATACATCGCGCCTTCGGCCTTGCCGGAATTGATGACCTTGTTCACCTCGCCAATGGCGCGGTCGATCAGGGCCTTGGCCGAAGCCAGATCCAGCGCCGCCGCAGGGCGGGCGGTCATCGCGGCAGCCGCACCGGCGGCAAGGGTTGCGCCAAAGGCGCGGCGGGTCATCAAAGTCATGTCACCATCACTCCGCATAGGGGTCAATGAAGTCATCGGCACCGCCACCCGCCCCGGTCTGCCCCAGCTCGAACCGGCGGTTCTGCAGATAGAGCAGCCGTGCCTGCGCATAGCTGTCGGCGCTTTCATATAGGATCGAGTCGATCGTATCGGAATAGCGGTCGCGATCACCAAGTTTTGAACCGACCTTGGCAATGGTCGCATAATAGCTTTCCGGCGAGGGCAGCGCGAGGCTGACCGGGTTGGCTGCGATATCAACCGCCGTGCCCACCACATCGCGCACGGTCGAGGGGCCAAGCCCCGGCAATTCGACATAGGGGCCTTCCGCCACGCCCCAGACATGCATGGTCTGGCCGAAATCGGTCTTTTCTTGGTTCAGACCAAAGGACTTCGCCGGATCGAACAGCCCGCCCACCCCCAGCGTTGTGTTGATCGCAAAGCGGAACAGGTTCTTGCCGAAACCGTTGATATTGCCTTGCAACAGGCCGTTCACCATATCGCCCGGCAGATCGAGGTTGGTCGCGAAATTCGCAACACCCGTCTTCACCGGCTGCGGCACGATGGAGCCATAAACCTTGGAGGACGGCCGCACCAGCGCGCGGTCCAGCCCGCGGTTGATGCCATGCATCACGCGGTTGGTGGGTTCATACGGGTCATAGCTGCCCGCAGGCGGCGGCGGGGCAGCGCAGGCACCAAGGCCCAGCGAAAGCAGGGAAACGCCCGCAAGCCTGCCATAATTTTGCAACAATGCCGAATTCAATACACGCATCATCGTCCTGTCGCCTACTACCTTGTCGTATCAGGGGCTAACCAAGGCCTCGCGCCCTGAAAGGCAAGCCTTAAGCGTATCAGGACGACATGACAATTGAAGACCGTGACATTGCGGTGACGAAAGCGTTATGACGCCCAAGGGCTGTCTAAGCCATCGTTAGGATCCTTGGGAGTCATACGAATGAGCCGGAATGAGATCGGCCTGAACATCACGCCGGGTCTGGCGGAACTGCGGGCAGCCCGACGCGAATCGAACGGACTGCTGCTTGCTGTCTTCCTGTTCAGCATCTTTGTGAACATCTTGATGCTGACCGGGCCGCTTTACATGCTGCAGGTCTATGATCGCGTGCTGGGCTCGCGGTCGGAACCGACCCTGTTTGCCCTGACCGGGCTGATCCTGTTCCTGTTCCTGGTGATGGGCGTGCTGGACCATGTGCGCGGGCGCATCATGGCGCGTGTCGGTGCCGCCTTTCAGGCGCGCCTTGACCGTCGCACCTTTGAAGCCGCGCTGAAACGCGCGCAGGTTGCGCCATCTGACCCCGCGGCCAATGCCGCGCAACGCGATCTGGAGGCGATCCAGCGCCTTTGGGCTTCGCCGGTGCTGCTGGCCGTCTTTGACATTCCCTGGGTTCCGATCTTCTTCGGGGCCATCTTCATCTTCCACCCGATGATGGGTTGGCTGTCGGTTGCGGGTGGGGTGATCCTGATCATCGTGACCGTGCTCAACCAGCGTTCCACCAAGATCCCACTGCAGCGCGCCAACAGCGCCTCGCTGGTCGCCGAACGGATGTCCGACACGCTGAAGGCCGAATCCGAGATCGTGCAGGCCCTCGGGATGCGCGAAGCGGGTTTCAGCCGCTGGCAACAGGCCCGCGGGGCGGCGCTGAAGGAAAGCATCGCTGCCGCAGATGTGGGCGGCAGCTATTCGACGCTGACCAAGACCTTTCGGCAATTCCTGCAATCGGCGATCCTTGGCCTGGCCGCATGGCTGGTGCTGCGAGGCGAGTTGTCCTCGGGCGCGATGATCGCGGGCTCCATCCTGATGGGCCGGGCGCTGGCACCGATCGAGGTGGCGGTGACGCAATGGGCCGTGGTGCAGCGCGCCCAGGAGGCATGGTATCGTCTGGCCGAACTTTACAGCCGCGTCCCCGAAGAAGACAGCCGCACCGCGCTGCCGCGCCCGCGTGCCATTCTGGACATCCAGAACCTGACCATGGTGCCGCCGGGTGAAAGCTATGCCACGCTGCGCATGATGAACTTCACCCTGCAACCCGGACAGGCGCTTGGCGTGATCGGGCCGTCGGGGTCGGGCAAGTCGACGCTGGCGCGGGCCATCATCGGCTCCTGGCCACCCGCAGGCGGCAAGGTGCGCCTCGATGGGGCCGCCCTTGACCAATATGACCCGGACGTTCTGGGCAGCTATATCGGCTATCTGCCGCAGCGCGTGACGCTGTTCGAGGGCACGATTGCCGAGAACATCGCCCGTCTTCAGGCCAATCCCGATGGGCTGAAAGTGGTGGAGGCCGCCAAGAAGGCCGCCGCCCATGACATGATCCTGCGCCTGCCCGAAGGCTATAACACCCGCGTCTCGGCGCTTGGCGGGCGGCTGTCGGGTGGCCAGATCCAGCGCATCGGCCTGGCCCGTGCGCTTTACGGCGATCCGGTCATCATCGTGCTGGACGAGCCGAACTCCAACCTCGACAACGAGGGGTCTCTGGCGCTGAACGAGGCGATCAAGCAGATGAAGGCGGCGGGCTGCGCCATCCTCATCATGGCGCACCGCCCTGCCGCGATCCAGGAATGCGAATTGCTTCTGGTGATCGAGGAAGGCACCCGCCGCGCCTTCGGGCCGCGCGATCAGGTGCTGCGCGAGATGGTGAAAAATCATGGCGAAATCAGCCGCAGCGCGGGGCCGGGTGGCGTGACCTGATCCAAGGTCACAGTCCCCATCGCCACGCCCCGCAACGGAGATCCCCCAGATGAGCGACCCCAACACCCATTCCGAAGCCGGGGGCAAAGCCGCCCCGGCAGGCGGCAATGCCACCGCATCGCCTGCGCCCGCCGCAAGCAGCCCTGACGCGGCCACGACCATCGAAGGCCGCGCCGAACAGACCCCTGCGCCCCCCCCGACCACCCGACGCGAAACTGCCCCCGCCGCACCGCCGCGCGGCGTGGTCGAGGCCCCCATGCGCAGTCAGGCAGCAGGCTGGTCCGCCAAACGCCATGTCATCATTGGCCTTTTCACCACCGCCATTCTTGTGGGGGGCTTTGGCGTCTGGGGCGTGGCGACCAATATTGCCGGTGCCGTCGTCGCCTCGGGCCAGATTGAGGTCGAAAGCCACCGTCAGGTCGTGCAGCACCCCGATGGTGGCGTGGTCGAGGCGATTCATGTGCAGGAAGGCCAGACCGTTGCGGCAGGCGACCTGCTGCTGACGCTGGATGGTGCGGCGCGGCGGTCCGAGCTTGCGATTGTCGAAGGCCAGCTGTTCGAGCTGATGGCGCGGCGCGCCCGCCTCACCGCCGAACGCGACGACGCCAAGACTGTCACCTTCCCGCAAGAGCTGGTCGAGACTGGCGCGCAACGCCCCGAAGTGGCAGAGCAGATGGAAGGTCAGGTCCATCTTTTCGACGCACGTCTGGAAACGCTGGCGAAACAGACCGAACAGATGGCCGAACGCCGCGCGCAGATCCTGTCGCGGATCGTCGGGATCGATGCGCAGTCCAAGGCGCTGGTTGTGCAGCTGGAGCTGATCAACAAGGAACTGGTCGACCAGCAAAGCCTGCTCGACAAGGGGTTGGCACAGGCCACCCGCGTCTTGGCCCTGCAACGCGAAGCCGCCCGCCTGGAAGGCCAGGTCGGAGAATTGACCGCCTCGCGCGCGCAGGCCGAGGAAAACATCTCCGAGATCGATCTGGAGGTGCTGCGCCTTGGTGCCGCCCATCGCGAAGAGGCCAATACCCAGCTGCGTGACATCGGCAGTCAGGAACTGGAACTGGCGGAACGCCGCCGCGCCTTGATCGAACAGGTCAACCGGCTGGAAATCCGCGCGCCGGTCTCGGGCGTCGTGCTGGGCCTGCAGGTCACCACGCCGCGCGCGGTGCTGCGCCCGGCCGATCCGGTGCTGTATCTGATCCCGCAGGATCGCCCGCTGGTCATCGCGGCTCAGGTCTCGCCCCTGCATGTCGACGAGGTGTTCCCGGGGCAGGAAGCCAAGCTGCACTTCTCGGCCTTCTCCTCGCGCACCACGCCGGAACTGGTCGGACATGTCACCGTGGTCTCTGCCGATGCCCTGGTCGACCAGCGCACGCAGGCCTCATACTACCGGATCGAGATCGTCCCCGATCCGGGCGAGCTGACAAAGCTTGGCGGGCAGGTCCTGCTGCCCGGGATGCCGGTCGAGGCCTTTATCCGCACCGGCGACCGCTCGCCGATGGCCTATTTCGTGAAACCCTTCATGGATTACTTCAATCGCGCCTTCCGCGAGCAGTAATCCCGGCCAATCAAGGCACAAAGGGGCGGCATCTGCCGCCCCTTTTGCGTCACGCGCCTTTCACTTGCCGCCCCCCGCGCTTGCCGCTAGCCTCCCGCCCAAACAACAGGAGGCCCCCATGTCCATCGAAGCCCGTCTTGCCGATCTTGGCATTTCCCTGCCCGAGCCGCGTCCGCCGGTCGCCAATTATGTGGGCTATGTCATCACCGGCAACCTTGTGCATATTTCGGGCCAGATCAGCTCGGATGCCAATGGCCTGATCATTGGCAAGCTGGGGGCCGATCTCAGTGTCGAGCGCGGAGCAGAAGCCGCACGCGGCTGCGCGATCTCGCTGCTGGCACAGGTGAAGATGGCCTGTGGCGGCGATCTGTCGCGCATCAAGCGGCTGGTCAAGCTGGTGGGTTTCGTGAACTCCACCCCCGATTTCACCGACCAGCCCAAGGTGATCAACGGGGCCTCTGATCTTATGGTCGAAGTGCTGGGCGATGCCGGGCGTCATGCCCGCGCCGCTGTCTCGGCACCGTCGCTGCCGCTGGGCGTTGCGGTCGAAATCGACGCGATCTTCGAGATCGCCTGATGCAATCCCCTGCCCTGCCGCCCGCCTTTCTGCGCCTGCCACTTGCGCATCGTGCCCTGCATGACCGCGCGGCCGGTCGACCGGAAAACAGCCGTGCGGCCATTCGCGCCGCGGTGGCGGCAGGCTACGGGATCGAGATCGATATCCAGCTTTCGGCGGATGGTGCGGCGATGGTGTTCCATGATGAACGCCTTGACCGCCTCACCGCCGAAACCGGCTGGGTGAAGGATCGCACAGCCGCCGATCTGGGCGCGATCCGCCTGCTGGATGCCGAGGATGGCATCCCGACCCTGGCCGAAGTTCTGGAGATCGTCGCGGGCGCGGTGCCGCTGTTGATCGAGGTGAAGGACCAAACCCTGACCCCGGATGGCCGCATCGGCCCGCTGGAGGCCGCGATTGCCAAAGCTCTGACCGGCTATGCTGGCGATGTGGCGCTGATGTCCTTTAACCCCGATGCGGTGGCCGAACTGGCCAGACTCTGCCCCGCGACCCCGCGCGGGATCACCACCGGCGGCTATGATTACGATGGCTATGCCCCGCTTGCCCCCGATCTGTGTGACCGTCTGCGCGAAATCCCCGATTTCGACCGCACCGGCGCCAGCTTCATCAGCCATGAGGCCGCCGACCTGTCCCGCCCGCGCGTAGCCGCGCTCAAGTCCCAGGGCGCGCATATTTTGTGCTGGACCATCCGCTCGGCCGAAGCCGAGGCAACTGCCCGCCAGATCGCCGAAAATATCACCTTTGAGGGTTATCTGCCGCCGCTTCCGGCCTGACCCTCTCATCTGTTTCCAAATTATCCTCGGGGGTCCGGGGGCAGACAGCCCCCGGCAGCCGCCGCAGATTACAGGCACGCCATGACCGGCTTGACCGCCAGCTTCACCGACAGTTTTGCCGCGATCCCCGAACTCGCCTGGGATGCGCTGGCCCGCAGAGGCGATCCCTTCACCAGCCACCGCTTCCTGCGGGCCTTGGAGACGTCCGGCTCCATTGGTCCCGGCACGGGATGGGAGGCGCATCCGCTGCTGATCCATGAGGGTGACCGCCTGATCGCCGCAGCCCCGCTTTTTGCGAAATCGCACAGTCAGGGCGAATATATCTTCGATCACGGCTGGGCCGAAGCCTATGAGCGCGCAGGTGGCCACTACTACCCCAAGCTGCAGATCGCGGTGCCCTTCACCCCCGTCACCGGCCCGCGGCTGCTGACCCTGCCGGGCTTTGAAAACACCGGCCGCGCTGCGCTGATCGAAACCGCCGTGGCACTGGCAGAGCAGAACAAGCTGTCATCTTTGCACCTGACCTTCTGCACCGCCGAGGAGGCCGAGGCAGGTGCCGCCCTTGGGCTTTTGCCGCGCAGCAGCCAGCAGTTCCACTGGTTCAATGACGGCTATCACAGCTATGACGATTTCCTCTCCAGCCTCGCCTCGCGCAAGCGCAAGGCCCTGCGGCGCGAGCGCGAGATTGCGAATGGCCATGGGCTTCAGATCGTCTCGCTGACCGGCGACGCGATCCTGCCTGCACATTGGGATGCCTTCTGGGCCTTTTATCAGGATACGGGCGCGCGCAAATGGGGTCAGCCCTATCTGACCCGCGCCTTCTTTGACGCGCTGCACGACAATATGCGCAATGATATCCTGCTGGTTCTGGCGCTGGATGAGGGGCGCCCCGTCGCCGGTGCACTGAACTTCATCGGCACAGATTGCCTTTATGGCCGCTATTGGGGCTGCATCGCGGATTACCCCAGCCTGCATTTCGAACTGTGCTATCATCGCGCCATCGACTGGGCAATCGCGCATGGGTTGCGTCGGGTCGAGGCGGGCGCGCAGGGCGAACACAAGCTGGCGCGCGGCTATCTGCCGGTCGAAACCCATTCGCTGCACTGGCTGCGCGATCCGGGATTTGCCCGCGCGGTGGCGGATTTCCTGGCCCGCGAACGCGCCGCCGTGGATGAGGAGATCGAGGTGCTGACCAGCTATGGCCCGTTCCGGCGCGGCCCAAGGCAGCTGGACGAATAGCCATGTGCAGAACACGATTTCCACAAATCCGCGACCCTTACCCCAGATACATGACCGGCAAATCATGTGACAGTCGGGCCCGGCCATGCGATGCTGCCCCATCGCCATGGGCACCCGCGCCGGGGGCCGAAACCCATCAGACCCAGATTGACCGCAGAAGGTGATTGCATGACCGGATCGCGCCCCGCCCTGCTGACCGATGCCGCCCGCGCCGAGGCGCTGCCCGCCCTGATCACCAGCGGCTGGCACCCGGTCGCGGGGCAGGATGCGCTGCGCAAGGTTCTGAAATTCCGTACCTTCTCTGAGGCCTGGGGCTTCATGACTCGCGCAGCCCTGACGGCCGAGAAGCTGAACCACCACCCGGATTGGCGCAATGTCTACAATCTGGTCGACATCACCCTGACCACGCATGACTGCAAGGGCCTGTCAGAACTGGATCTGAAACTCGCCCGCGCCATGAACCGTCTGGCCGCGGGGGCCGAGGTGCTGGGGCCGAATGATCCGCTGGTTTGTGGGTGTCAGACCTGAACCGGACCGGATCCCAATTCGCCCGAAAATTCAGAAGGCTTTGGCGGCCCGCAAAGGGCAGCCCGGCCCTCAAGATCCCCCGGCCCCGCATAGCGCCGGGGGACACTCGCGCTCAGATCGCGTCCAGCAGCGCCTCGCCGCCGGAGACGGTGCATTGGCCAGCATTTTCTTCGACCTGAAGCACCTTGACCACACCGCCCTCGGCGTAAAGCGCATAGCGTTTGGAGCGGTCGATCAGCCCGGCGGCCGGCACGCTGAAGTCAAGGCCGATGGCCTTGGTGAACGCGCCATCGGCATCGCCCAGGAAGGTGATCCCGGCGGCGGTGGCACCCGTCGACTCGCCCCAGGCCTTCATCACGAAGGGGTCATTGACCGAGACGCAGATGATCTCGTCCACGCCCTTGGCCGCGAACTTGTCCTTGGTGCGCATGAAGCTCGGTACATGGGCGGTGGTGCAAGTGCCGGTATAAGCGCCGGGCAGGCCAAAGATCACAACCTTGCGGCCCTGCAGTTTCGCGCCAAGATCCACCGCTTCCGGGCCATTGGCCCCCATTTGCAGCAGCGTGGCACCTGGCAGGTTCGCCCCCTCAGAAATCGTCATTGTCCGTCCCTCGCGCGTTGCGTTTCCGATACCGGCAGATATAGGGTCCAAGCGGCGGGCGGGCCAGAGAAATCCGGCCCAATGCGGCGGCGGAGACAAGGGAGGCGGATCACATGGCGCATTTCGTAGTGGTGGGGGCAGGTCAGGCAGGATCGGCCCTCGTGGCGCGACTGCGCGCCAACGGGTTTGACGGGCAGATCACCCTGATCGGCGACGAGGCCGCGCCACCCTATCAGCGCCCGCCTTTGTCCAAGGCCTATCTGCTGGGCGAGATGGAGCTGGACCGGCTCTATCTGCGACCGCTGGAATTTTATGCCGAGAAAGACATCACCCTGCGCCTTGGACAGCCGGTGACGGCCATCGACACCAAGGCCCAAAGCCTGACCCTGGGCGATGCGGTGCTGCATTACGATGCGCTGGCCTTCACCACCGGGTCGGTGCCGCGCCGCCTGCCCGCCAGTGCCGGGGGCGATCTGGATGGGGTTTTCACCGTGCGGACGCTGGCCGATGTGGACGCGATGCGCGACCGTTTCAAGCCGGGCGCGCGGGTCGTCATCATCGGCGGTGGCTATATCGGGCTGGAGGCCGCAGCGGTGGCCGCCAAGATGGGGCTGGAGGCCACGGTGATCGAGATGGCACCGCGCATCCTGCAACGGGTGGCATCGCCGGAAACCGCTAACCATTTCCGCACCCTGCATGGTGCGCATGGCGTCCGCATCATCGAGGAAACCGGGCTGGATCAGCTGATCGGCACGGATGGCCTCAGCGGCGCGGTGACGGCGGCGCGCCTGACCTCGGGCGAGGAAATCCCTTGTGATTTCGTCATCGCGGGCGTCGGCATCCTGCCGGTCACCGATCTGGCGGAGGCTGCGGGCTGCGTGATCGAGAACGGCATCCGCACCGATGAGCAGGGCCGCACCTCGGTGCCGCATCTCTGGGCGGCGGGCGATTGCGCCAGTTTTCCACACAAGGGCGGGCGGCTGCGGCTGGAATCGGTCGGCAATGCCATCGATCAGGCCGAGATCGTCGCCGACAACATGATGGGGGCGGCCAAGAATTACGAGGCAAAGCCGTGGTTCTGGTCGGACCAGTTTGATTGCAAGCTGCAGATCGCGGGTCTCAATATCGGCTATGACCGCATCATCACCCGCGGCAGCGGCGAGGCGGTGTCATTCTGGTATTATCAGGGTGATACGCTTCTGGCCGTCGACGCCATGAACGATCCACGCGCCTATATGGTGGGCAAGCGGCTGATCGAGGCCGGCCGCTCGCCCGACCCGGCGGCGGTGATGGAGGCCCCTGACCTGAAAGCGCTGTTGAAATGAGGATCATCGGCGGCGCATCGCGTGGCCTGAAGCTGGCCGATGTCGGCGAGGGCGATGCGCAGGCCCATCTGCGCCCGACCTCTGACCGCGTGCGCGAGGCAATCTTCAACCTGCTGATCAATGGTCGCGTTGCGCAAGCGGGCGACCCGGTCAGCGGTGTCCGGGTGCTGGATCTGTTTGCGGGCACAGGCGCCCTTGGGCTGGAGGCGCTGTCGCGCGGGGCGGCGCATGTGGCCTTTGTCGATGACGGCACCGCCGCCCGCGCGCTGCTGCGCCGAAATATCGAGCTGATGCGGGCCATGGGGGCCACCGATGTCTGGCGGCGCGATGCCACCAGCATGGGACCGAACCGCGGCGCGGGCTTTGGTCTGGTCTTCATGGACCCGCCCTATGGCAAGGGGCTGGGCGAAAGGGCACTGGCGTCGTGCATCGCGGGCGGCTGGCTTTCCCCCGGCGCGCTGATCGTCTGGGAGGAAAGCACGCCCCCCGCCCTGCCCGCCGGGATCGAGATGATCGACCAGCGCAGCTATGGCGGCACGGTGATCACGCTGGCGCGGACAGTATGAACGACGATATCCGCCTGACAAGCCACGCCACACCCGGCCAATCGACAGCCACGATCCTGCGGGCCATCGACGACAGCCCCGGACAAGGACGCCGCAAGCAGCTGGCCTTCGCGTTGATGCTTCTGGGGGCGCTTCTGTTTGGTGGCGCGATGACGCTGATCGGGGCAATTCCCCTTACAGTCGGGCTTGTGATTTCCGTCGCGGCCCTGTTTGGCGCGCTGATCGGTATGCAGATTGCAATCCGCATGAATGGCGCGGCCATCCAACGCCTGCAAGCTGCCGACTGGCGCTGGCAGCAGGGACTGCCCATGACCTTGCGCCCCGATGGCCTTGTGCTGGAGGCGCGGCTGGTGCCATGGGATGCCGGGCACGGCACCTCACGGCTGAAGGACGCGACCGTCCTGCATCTGGGGCGGCTTGACACCGTGGTCATTCCCGATGCCGATCTGCCGCCTGGTCTTTCGCCCGAGAACCTGCAAACAAAAATCGCCGGCTGGAGATCGCAATGCCCCCCGTTCTGAGACCTGCCGCCGTTCTGTTCGATTGCGACGGGGTGGTGGTCGACAGCGAACCTGCAACCTTCGATCTGCTGGCGGAAGATTTTGCTGCGCGCGGGTTGCATCTGAGCCATGCCGAGATGGAACAGCGCTTTCTGGGCGGCACCATCGAGCGGTGCGGCCGTATAGCGGCTGAACTGGGTGCCAATATTCCCGCCGACTGGTCCGCGCAATTCTATGAGGCGCTTTATGCAAGGCTGGCGCAGGGCACCGCGCTGATCCCCGGTGTCGTGTCGGTCTTTGACGCGCTGGATGCAGCTGCCATTCCCTATGCCATCGGCTCGAACGGCACGATGCGCAAGATGCAGGTGACTTTGGGCCAGCATCCGACGCTTGCCACGCGGCTAAAGGGGCGGATCTTTTCCGGCCTGGATCTGGGGATGCTGAAACCCGCGCCAGACCTTTACCTGCACGCGGCCCAGGCCCTGAATGCCGATCCCGCAACCTGTGTGGTGATCGAGGATAGCGCAACCGGCGCGCGCGCAGCACAGGCCGCCGGGATGCGCTGCATGGGCTATGCCCCGACAGGCGCTAGCATAGCGGCCTTGACCGAAGCAGGGGCGCACACATTCACCCGCATGGAAGATCTGCCAAGGCTTCTTGGCCTTTGACGCCTTGAATGCAGGTATAAAGGCCCGGGCTGTTACAGCCCCGGCAGGCCCATTTCCGTCAGCTTCGCCAAGGCAGCCTCCTGCCCGTCGCAGGATTTCAGCCGGATCGCGACCCGGCCCGCAAAGCCGAAGCGCCCGGTTTTCTCGGGCCGCAGGGTGATGACCAGCCCTTCGGCCCCGACCATCGCCGCAGCAATCGCATCCTCGGCCCCGAAATCTTCGTCATTGACCTCGAACCAGATCGGGCCGCCCGTCATGGCCTGCCGGAACAGGGCATAGGCCTCGTCGCGGGCGTCGACAAAGCCCACAAAGAGCGTGCCATCCTCGACCGCGACCGTCGCATAGGCTGCCTTCACCACAAGATCGCTCACCACTGGCCCCTTCATCTGTCTCTCTGCGGCTGTCTAGCGGCTTTTGCCTGGGCAGGCAAAGGGCGCTGCATGGCGGGCCGCAGACGGCCCGGATCGAACCACCAGCCCCGCGACCGGACCACGCGCCTCGTCTACCCCGCCCTGTTTGACCGCGCCTTGTTTGAATACCCGCATCTGCACGGTGCTGCAGGCCAAGACGCTGGGGGCGATGCGGGCGGCCGCGCACGGAAAGACCTGGATGAAAGGATTGGCCGAAACGGCAACGGCGCGCCCCGCAGGGGACGCGCCGCGCAAACATGGGCACCACATTTGGACAGAGGAACTCTTCAAGCGCCCATGCTTTCGTTCGGTATGCGGCCTTACTTCAGGCGCTCAACCACATTGCTGGCGAAGGCATCAATCATCGCGCGGTAATGCTCCGGCGCATCGGTCATGCTGACGATTGCCACAGATCCTTCCGGCAGGAACTTGCTTGCGGCGCTCATCGAAATCGACAGCTCATAGGCGTCATATTTCGAGTTGTCATCGCTCGAAATCATGACATTGCCCTTGAGTACCGAGTCCTCGGCCCCGATCGACGCCTCAAAGCTGTTCGCCAGCGAGATTTCATCGATGTCGACGGTGATGCGCGAGCCTTTTTCGGCAACCCGGTCGGACACGCGGGCGAGAATTGCGGCCTCAATGTCCTTGGCCACGCCGCCCCAATAGGTCGCGGCACGCTCATTCTTGATCGCGGTGATGTCAGCCTCGACCTTGACGCTTTCCACCGGGGTATCGGTCGCGGCCCATGCCATCGGCGAGAGCGGTGCAACAAGCGCGGCCGAGAGGGCGAGAATACGCAGAGTCTTCATGGTCAACCTCCTGAACATAAACAGGAAAGCTCATTGCCTTCCATCACACAGACAACTCGGCGGATCAGGATACGGTTCCGACAACTGCAAATTATTTTCTGTGTGATCGGCTAAAACAGGGCCCATCAGCTGATAAAAAATGCGACGGGGCGTATCGGCCCCGCCGCATTTCAAGACATGCTTGTCATCGCGCCTTATGGATCGCGTCACCCTGCAAATGCGGGGCAATGCGCGGTCAAGTCAGGCTGTCAGCGTTTCCGTGGAGGCGAAGAACATCGCCTGCGACACCGCAGATCGCAGCTGCGTCTCCGAGAACGGTTTCGTGATCAAAAAGGCCGGCTCTGGCCGTTCGCCGGTCAGCAGGCGCTCCGGGAAAGCCGTGATGAAGATCACCGGCATCGCGGTCGTCTTCGACAGGATCTCGTTCACCGCATCGATGCCCGAGGAATTGTCGGCCAACTGGATATCCGCCAGGATCATGTCGGGGCGCTCACGCGCCGCCAGTGCCACCGCCTCGTCGCGGGTGCGGGCGATGCCGGTCACCCGGTGGCCGATCTCGCTCACGATGTCCTCGATATCCATCGCGATGATCGCCTCATCCTCGATGATCATCACCTTGCCCGAGACCGAATCCTCCATTTCGCGCAGCGCAATCGCGACCAGTTCCGCGGCCTCATCGGTATCGGTGCCAAGGATCTCGGCAATGTCCGAATCGCGAAACTCTTCGATGACCGACAGCAACAGCGCCTCGCGCGAATTGGGCGTGATCAGGCGCGCCATATGCCGCTCGGCCCGGGCAGCAAGCCCGCCATCCACCTCGCCCACCGGGGCACCGGCGCTGGACCAGACCAGATGGAAGGCACGAAACAGCGCAACCTTGGGAGAGGAGGCGGACCGAACGGCGTCCAGATCCTCGAGCAGCGCCTCCAACGTGGCGGCTGCAAAACGGTCGCCACTGGCCTGGCTGCCCGTCAGGGCGCGGGCATAGCGCCGCAGATAGGGCAGGCTTTCTGCGATGGCGGTCGTAAGATCAGCGGGCATCATATTTTCCCCAAGTTTTTTCCGACTGTCGGGGAACCAAACACCGAATGAGCGGTTCGGTTCCATAGAAGTTGTGCCGCGCGAACGCCACGAGTGATGAATGACATGACCAGAACATCTAGAAAGTCCAGCCTGCACCAGCAGATCGACGAGAACCTAAAACGCGTTTTCGAGGAAACGCTTCAGCAGGACGTGCCTGACCGCTTCATGGATCTGCTGGCGCAGCTGCGTGCGAAGGAAAAGGCTGGCGATGCTGGTCCAGCCGTGCCTGAGGCGTCATCTCTGACCGAAACCACAGATCAGACCGGAGCATCTGACGCCGGAAAGGGCCTTGGGTCATGACCGCAACCGAGATTCGCGATCCAAGAGACGAGTTGCCGGAGCACCTGCCCTCGCTGCGTGCCTTCGCCCTGTCCCTGACCCGTAATGCCACCGAGGCCGACGACCTCGTGCAAGAGACCGTGGTCAAGGCCTGGTCGAACTTTGACCGCTTTCAGCCCGGCACCGATTTGCGCGCCTGGTTGTTCACCATTCTGCGCAACACCTTCTATTCGGTGCGCCGCAAGCTGCGCCGTGAGGTCTCGGACCCCGATGGCATTCATGCGCAGGGCCTGTTTGACAAGCCGCAACATGATGGCCGGCTGGCGATGAATGATTTCGTCCGCGCCTTTGACCAGCTTTCGCCCGAACATCGCGAGGTGCTGACGCTTGTGGGGGCCAATGGCTATTCTTGCGAGCAGGTATCAGAGATGATCGGCGTCGCGGTCGGCACGGTGAAAAGCCGCACAAATCGCGCGCGGCAGCGGCTGGCGCAACTGTTGCAACTGGAAGATGGCGAAGGCCTGCTTGACACCCAGCCTGCAGAAATGGCGGCAGTTATGGGCAGGTCCGGCACTCAGGCGGCCTAATACTGGCCGCATAAGGCTGGCCGCATGAGATACGGGCCGCTCAAATCTGCAATAGACAGGATCATATTCCGGTGCACCAATCCGCCCCGAAACAACCTGAGCGGCGCGAGGGACGGCGCAGCCCCCTGTCGCAGCTTGCCTTCCGGCTGATGATAACCTTTGGCGTCGCGCTGATGCCACTTGCCCTGCTCAGTTTTGTGCAGATGCAACAATATCAGCAAGAGGCAGATGCCCGTGCCGAGGCCGCGGTTCTGGGTGCCACCATGCAATCGGCGCTGCCGCTGATCGATCAGTTCACGCGCGCCGAAGGCGCGGCTTCGGCGCTTGCCGCCGCTGTTGTGCCGGTGATCGACGATCCGCAGGCCTGTGCCGCGCTGATGGAGCAGTTCTTGCAGATGCCGGAAAATGCCATCTACAGTTTTGCAGGCTATGTGCCGCGCAATCTGCGCATGGAATGCAGCCCGAATGGGCCACTGGACCTCAGCAACCGGGCCGACCTTGCGGCGGTGATGGATAGTGGCAAACCATCGATCCGCGTCAGCCAGTCGGGTGCCGTCTCCCGCACCAGCGTTGTCGTCATCTCGCATCCCGTCAGCACAGCAAGTGGCGGCTTCAGCGGAATGCTGTCGATCTCGATCCCGCATCACGCGCTGGAATTGGGCGGTGCCGCCCTCCAGGTCACAGATACCGCGCAGGCGTCGGAAATCGGTCTGCTGACGGTAAATGACAACGGCGATGTGCTGACCGCCAGTGCGGGCTTCGAGACCGCCGATATGCACCTGCCCGACAGCCCGGATCTGCGGGCCTTGCTGGATGCGCGCCCGCGCAGCTTTACCGCATTGTCCCGCAAGGGCGAGGCGCGGATCTTTGCGATCGTGCCGCTCCATTCCTCGGGGATCCACCTGATCGGCAGTTGGCCGCTGACGCGCACCGATGCGCGGCTTTTTGATGTGAAGATGCCCATCCTTGCCTTCCCCGCGCTGATGTGGCTGGCCAGTCTGCTGGTGGCGCAACTGGCCGCCGAACATCAGGTGCTGCGCCATATCCGCAAGCTGCGCAATGCGATCACCCAGTTTGCCGATGGCAGCCGCCGGGTGATCGGCCCGGACCTGCATGATGCGCCAAATGAATTGCGCGCACTCGGCAATGCCTTTGACGGCATGATGAGTTCGGTCACCCGCGACGAGGCAGAGCTGGAAGACACGATCCACCAGAAAGAGGTGCTGCTGCGCGAAGTGCATCACCGGGTGAAGAACAATCTGCAGTTGATTGCATCAATCATAAACATGCAGATCCGCAAAGCCCGCAGCCCAGAGTCGCGTGGCCTGCTGAAAAGCCTGCAGGACCGGGTGATGAGCCTCGCCACCATCCACCGCGAACTTTATCAGACGACAGGCGGCAGCGACATCAGCGCCGATGAGTTGCTGGGCAATATCGTCAACCAGATTCTGCGCATGGCTGCACGCCCCGGTGAGCCCTTCGAGGTCGATACGGCCTTTGCCGATTTGCGGCTGACCCCGGATCAGGCGGTGCCGCTGTCGCTTCTGGTGACCGAGGCGCTGACCAATGCGCTGAAATATGCGGGTGCCCCGCCCGGCAAGCGACCGCACTTGTCCGTGCGGCTGGAGATGCAGGACGGCAACCGCGCGCGCGTCACCATCCGCAACAGCGCCCATGCCGGGCGGCATCAGGTGGACCCGGCGCTGGATGGTCCCGCGGAAGGTTCCGGTCTTGGTGAGGCGCTGGTGCGGGCGTTTGCGGCCCAGCTTGGGACCACGACCGAGGTGAAGGTCGACGAGACCAGCTATCAGCTCAGTTTCTCATTCTTGCCGACCGCATTGCGCGACGCAGAGGAGCGTCTGCAAAGCTGACCTGACACTCGTCTGCGCGCATTCGGCCCCGGCTGCCTGCGCGGGGCCTGCGACCGGCCAGATCAGAACACCCCCACCTCACGGCCCCGGATCACCTGCTGGCTGCAACGCATCACGGTGCCGGTGCGCGCATCGACCGCTGCAAGATCGCGGATGAGCGTGGCAATCCGAGACTGCCCGCGAAGGCGTGTGGCTGCGCATTCGGTCATGGGCCAAGGCCCTGTGCATCCCCTGCCCGATCCGCCCAGACCTGCGCCCGCGTGATCGGTGCGGTCATCCTTTGCGGCCAGATCAGCGCGCGCGCCCGTCAACGCCCGATATCGCCGACTGCGATCAAGGGGGCCGCCCGTTCACAAAGACCACAGAGAAAGCCGTCGATTGTTCACGCCGACCTGTTCCACGCGCCCCCTGCGAAACGTGCAAATTCCACCGCCCAGCGACGGAACCGCCCCCCCGCCGGAACGTTTGTTCTGCAGTAGGCGCCGGACAGGCGTTGTTGCAGATCAGGAGGTCATCATGTTGGGTTGGGCTGTTACATTTCTTGTGATTGCTTTGGTCGCTGCCGTGCTCGGCTTTGGCGGCATCGCCGGGACGGCTGCTGGGATCGCAAAGATCCTGTTCTTCGTCTTCATCGTGCTGTTCGTGATCGCGATGATTTCGCGCGCCGTGAAGGGCCGTCCGCCGCTGTAAGCGCCCGCTGTACGCGAGCCCCCTTCACATTGCAGGCGGTTCAAACTGAGGTGATTCCGGCGACGGGGTCACCTCAGATACGTTTAAGGACCTGGCGTTTCGCGCAATGGCGTCTTGGCCTCAACGTTTCGGGCCCAGCGTTTCAGGCACAGGGCCCCGCAGAATCACGGTCAATCCGATTGCAGCACGGCAAAGCATAGCGCCCCACGTCCGGCAGGCACCGCGCCCGTCGCATGTCTCAACATCACAAATCTGCAATCGCCAGCAACAGCAAGCGCGCCGCACAGCCGTTGCATCCCATGACCGACCATGCTGCGAAGATCTGGAAGCATTGCCGAATGGGGCGCGCATTCGCATCCGCAGACTTGCCACCGCAAAGGCAAAACGCTTTGCAGACGCGGAAGCGTCACCACTGTAAGATCTTGATTTCTGGAGATTTTACAGTGGTGAGCCGGACAGGATTCGAACCTGTGACCCGCTGATTAAAAGTCAGCTGCTCTACCAACTGAGCTACCGGCCCGCCGTCTGTGAGCGGGTATCTACGGGCAGCGCGCCGGGGGGTCAAGAGCGAAAAACTGAAAAAAGTGGGTCTCTGGAAAATTCCCTGTATCCGGGTTAGAAGGCGCGCATGACAGAGCCATCTCCCCAAGGCCTGCCGTTCATGAAGATGCACGGTGCAGGCAACGATTTCGTGATCCTCGACTCGCGCACAGGCGGGGCGGTGACGACGCCTGCCTTGGCGCGTGCCTTGGGTGACCGCCATCGCGGCGTGGGCTTCGATCAGTTGGCCGAGATCCGTGCCTCTGATGTCGCTGATTTCGCTCTGGATTTCTGGAACAGCGATGGCAGCCGCACAGGTGCCTGCGGCAATGCCACGCGCTGTGTCAGCGATTACATGATGCGTCAACTGGATCGCGATTCGCTGACGCTGGTCACGCAGCGCGGGGAATTGCAGGCGCGGCGTCTGAAGGATGGTCGGGTCAGCGTGAATATGGGCCATCCGATCCGCGACTGGCAGGCGGTGCCATTGTCCCACGCGGTGGACCCCGACCATCTGCCGCTGCCGGGCGATCCGGTGGCGGTCGGCATGGGCAACCCGCATTGCGTGTTCTTTGTCGAGAATGCCGAGGCGGTGGATCTGGCGGTTCAGGGCCCGCGCTTTGAACATGACCCGCTGTTCCCGCAGCGCGCCAATATCGAATTTGCCAGCCTGATCGCCCCGGATCATCTGCGGATGCGCGTATGGGAACGCGGCGCAGGCGTGACGCTGGCTTGCGGCTCCGGTGCCTGCGCCACCGCCGTGGCCGCGCATCTGCGGGGCCTGACCGGGCGCCATGTTCGGCTGGATATGGATGGCGGCTTGCTTGAAGTCGACTGGCGCGATGACGGGGTCTGGCTTGCCGGGCCGGTCGCCCATGTCTATGACGCGGTGTTGCCCCCGGCCTTCCTTGCCGCCCTGCAGGACGTGACCCCGTGACCAGCCCGATCTTCTCCACCCTTGGCTGCCGCCTCAACGCCTATGAAACCGAGGCGATGAAAGAGCTTGCCGCCGCCGCCGGGGTGGGCAATGCGGTCGTGGTCAATACCTGCGCCGTCACCGCCGAGGCCGTGCGCAAGGCCAAGCAGGAAATCCGGCGGCTGGCCCGCGAGAACCCCGGTGCCCCGGTCATCGTGACAGGCTGCGCGGCGCAGACCGAGCCGGAAACCTTTGCCGCGATGCCCGAGGTCACCCGCGTCGTCGGCAATACCGAAAA
The DNA here is from genome assembly GCF_008973825.1 of Gemmobacter serpentinus. Lineage (GTDB taxonomy): Bacteria > Pseudomonadota > Alphaproteobacteria > Rhodobacterales > Rhodobacteraceae > Gemmobacter > Gemmobacter serpentinus. Next base: position 61,109 of record NZ_WCHR01000039.1, read on the forward strand.
GATGCAGGCCGAGACCTGGAATACCCTGCGGGTGCCCGATCTGATTGGCACCACGGAAAAGGTGCAGGTCGACGACATCATGTCTGTGCGCGAGACCGCCGGCCATCTGATCGACGGTTTCGGGCGGCACCGCGCCTATGTGCAGGTGCAAAACGGCTGCGATCACCGCTGTACCTTCTGCATCATCCCTTATGGGCGCGGCAATTCGCGCTCCGTCCCCGCAGGCGTGGTGGTCGAACAGATCAAGCGCCTTGTCGGCAAGGGCTTCAACGAGGTGGTGCTGACCGGGGTCGATCTGACCTCCTGGGGGGCCGATCTGCCCGCGACACCGCGCCTGGGCGATCTGGTGATGCGGATCCTGAAACTGGTGCCGGATCTGCCGCGCCTGCGCATCAGTTCCATCGACAGTATCGAGGCCGACGAGATGCTGATGCAGGCCATCGCGACCGAGCCGCGGCTGATGCCGCATCTGCACCTCTCCTTGCAGGCTGGCGATGACATGATCCTGAAACGGATGAAGCGCCGCCATCTGCGCGATGACGCGATCCGCTTCTGCGAGGAGGCGCGCAAGCTGCGCCCTGACATGGTATTCGGGGCCGATATCATCGCAGGCTTCCCGACCGAGACCGAGGCCATGTTCGACAACTCCTTGAAACTGGTGGAAGATTGCGGCCTGACCTTCCTGCATGTCTTCCCGTTCAGCCCGCGCAAGGGCACCCCCGCCGCGCGGATGCCGCAGGTGCGCGGCCCTGCGATCAAGGACCGCGCCGCGCGCCTGCGGGCAGCAGGCGGGGCGTCTCTGACACGCCATCTCTCTGCGCAGGTCGGTTCCACCCATCGCGTCCTGATGGAAGGCCCGCGCCTTGGCCGGACCGAGCAGTTCACCGAGGTGGCGTTCAGCAGCGACCAGCCGGAGGGGCAGATTCTGACCCTGCAAATCTCGGGCCGCAACGACACGCAACTGACCGCCTGAGCGGGCAGACCAGCCGCCCCCGTGCCTGGGACACCTGCAACCGGCACGCCTTGCGGCCAAGAGGCTGAGAGGCTGAGAGGCTGAGAGGCTGAGAGGCTGAGAGACTGAGAGGCTGAGAGGCTGAGAGGCTGAGAGGCTGAGAGGCTGAGAGGCTGAGAGGCTGAGAGGCTGAGAGGCTGAGAGGCTGAGAGGCTGAGAGG
>NZ_WCHR01000040.1 GCF_008973825.1 Gemmobacter serpentinus
ACGCTACGACAGGTGTCCCATCGTCTTCCTCTCAGCCATTGCTCTCGCCGCAACCATCCTCTTCTGGCTTTGATGGTTAATGAGTCTGGAGCCTACGGGGCGGGGTGACCTCAGACTTTCCCGAGATCTGAGGGACCGGCGGGGGGAGGTCCGCACAAGACAGGCTGAATATAACTTTTCTTGATGAATTATACCTTATATAATCACGATATTTGATGATAGCGAGTTTCATTCATGCCTATTGCGATTACTGTTCCCGAGTTGAAGGCCTATCTGAACCTTCCGATATCGCTGGACGAACCACCTCTTGATACTGACGACACCCTGTTATCACTGAAGATCGACGCCGCCGAAGCCTATTGCGCCAGCTTTATCGGCACCCCAATCCCTGACCCTGCACCGGCTGCAATCAAGCAAGCGGTGCTGATGCTGGCCGCGTATTGGTATGAAATGCGTGAGGCTGCGACCGTGGGCGGTAATCCTTACTCGGTCCCGTTCGGTGTCCATGACCTTCTGCAAGCGCACCACGTTTGGGTGGTGTAATCATGGCCGATGATCTGATGACGCAATCGGCCAAGCTGGCAAAGCGCCTTGCGGCTATTCCTGCCGAGATCGTGGCGCATGTTCGCCCGGCGCTGGTGCAGGGGGCTGGTGATCTGGCCGACATGGCCCGCGCGCTGGTGCCCGAGGATGAGGGCAACCTGAAAGCCTCTATCGTGGTCACCCCGCCGGGTGCGACAACGCCCGCCTATGCCGAAGGGGGTGGCAAGCGCGTTGCGGCTGAGAACCAAGCGCTGGTGACCGTGGGGAATCCGCAGGCCCGGCATGGGCATCTGGTGGAGTTCGGCACCGACCCGCACCAGAACGGCGGGCAATTTGCCGGAACGCAGCACCCCGGCACCGATGCGCAGCCCTTCCTTCTGCCTGCTGCGCGCCTGACCGAAGACCGGACCAAGCGCCGGATCGGGCGGGCGGTGGCGCAGGCCATTCGCAAAGCGGGGGCTGGCAATGCTTGATCCGTCTTTCGCGCTGCAAGACCTTATCGGCGACACCTTGGTCGCTGATCCGGCTATCACCTTGCACGTTGGCCCGCTGAACATTCGCGCCGGTTCCATCCGGCCCGGCAACACGCCTGCAATCGTCTTGGCCCCGTCACAGGTGAAATTCCTCGGGCACGCTGCTGGTGGTCAAATCGTGGCCGAGGTGCGGGTGCTTCTGCACCTCTGGACGGTGGAAGACGGTTCCACGGTGGCGCAGGCGGTGGCTGGTGCCATGCTGGCCGCGCTGATGGATGCGCCGAAGGCCGAGGGCTTCGCCATTGATGAATGGGACCGCTTTATTGACCCAGCGGAATCTGCTCAGGTTAAGCCGCTAATCTGAATGCCTGAGCAGGCGTGCGCATGGCAAGCGCCTGATGTGGGCGGCGGTTGTTGTAGAAGCTGATCCAGTCCCCGATTGCCCGGGTTGCGTGCTGGATGCTGTCGAAGCGTTGTCGATGGACGCATTGCTCCTTCAGTGTCCGGATCACGCGCTCGACCATGCCATTTTGCTGTGGGCAGTGAGGCGTGATGAACTCCTGCTTCAACCCGTAGCTGCGGACCAGTGCCGTGAACTTGCGGCTGGTGAAGAGTGAGCCATCGAGGCACCATCGGTTCGAGCCCGATGGCGAACGCCGTTGTCCGACCTCAGCAGGAACTCCTGCGTGACCCGGCCCAAGGTGCCGAACCTGGTGATCAGGGCATGCTCCAACGCGCTGGCTGCGGTCGTGGCCTTGCCGGAGCGTGACAGATGCCAGCCCAATAGCTCGCGGGTGTAGCAGTCGATGACCAAGGCCAGCGTGGCCCAGCCATCGCGCCCGGCCCAGACCCGGCACATGTCGGTCGACCAGCGCTCGTTCGGGGCTTTGGCCACGGAAGGGATCGCCTCAATGCGGGGACGCATGCCGATGGGACGCTTGCGCACCTGCCAGCCCTTGAGCTGAAAGACCCGCTGAACCGTGTTCTTGTTGAAGCCGAGCAGCCAGGCCACAGTCCGGTAGCCGAAGGACGGTTCCTGCTCGATCATGGCCTTGATCGGCTCAGAGAACCGCGGATCGACCTTCGGAACCGCCTTAGTTGCCCGGTAATAGACCGTCCGGCGCGGCACCCCAAACCAGGCGCAGAGCCTGGTCAGCGGAACCTTGATGCCCTCCGCGAGAAGGCCCTGCTGGATGCTCTGGATCATTTGTCGTCCCATTCGCCATTGGGCTCGAACCAATGGCACCGCAATGGCTCATACCAGCAGGGCCTGGTTTTTTTCGCGCGCGCAACTCCAGCATGGCCTCGCCATAGGCCTCCTGCAGGTCCTTCAACTGCTTCTCGTATTGCTCCCGGATATCGAGCGGGTTCGCCCGCAGCGACATCTGCGGGGCTTACGCGGCTGCACTGCAGCCACGGTCCCCTTCGATATCCATCCCCCGCTTCCCATCATCGACCCATCCCTCGATCTCGGAGGGCGACAGGTCGAAGGACCGGCTGGCCTCCGCCACCGTGGTCTTGCCCTGAATGATCTCGATCACCAGCGCGGTTTTGCGCTTCGCCGTCCAGCGTTTGATGCTATCGTCCATGGCCACACTCATTGCTACGTTCTCCCTTGTAGCATGAGCAGGAATTCACTGGGTCAATACAAGGGGCGGGGTGTAAATCCCGCCCTTTCTGTGCTATAATCTGGCCTGTCGCGTCCGTTTTTTTGTCCGTTCCAATGTTACAAAAATGGCTCGTAAGTCATTGATTTGTAAATATTCGGAGAAATTTCGAGTCCCTCACCGCCCACCAGCTCCCGCTCAGTGTCATTGTGCTAGCCCTGTGCAAGTTGCCTTGCGCCAAGCGTCATTGCGGTGACGAGCGCGGTGATTTCTTCCTGAAGCTGCGCATGTGGCAGGCCGATCGGATGATCTTGCAGCGACAGCTGCACCACCCCATGCACCGCCCCAAACAGGGTGCGCACACGCAATAGCATCCGCTCGGGCGGCAGGTCGGGACGCAAGCGCGCCAGCGGGGCGATGATGCGGCCGATCAGATATTCATGCTCTTGTCGGTGCCAGTCGGGCATCGGGCGTTCGGGATGGAGGGCGAACAGCGCCGACCAACGCGCGCGATGGACCAGGGCGAAATCGACATAGGCATGGGCCAGGGCCAGAGTGACTGTCTCGGGGCTGGTCTGGCCGGTGGGCAGGGCCGCGCGCAGCGACTGGCCCATCAGGGCAAGCGTGCGGGAGTTGACCTGCAATACCAGCGCATCAAGATCTTCAAACACGGTGTAAAGCGCGCCAAGCGCACAGCCGGCGCGGCGGGTCACCTCGCGCGCTTTCAGGCTGGACAGGCCTTTTTCGGCGATCTCGGCGCTGGCGGCGGCGATCAGGCGCTCACGCAGATCCGCCTTGCGCTGTGCCGCCATCGTGGCCAGATCCGCGGCCGGCGCAGAGGTCGCATCCGGGGCGCGGCCCGCCGCGCGGGGCTTTACGGGCTTGCGGGGTGGGGTGGACATCATCTGGTCTCCTGTCACCAAACACTCAGTCACCATTCAAGGGGCTGCAGCGCGATATGGGACCCTGAATGGTCAGTGCAAGCGGAGGGGGGGGCAGGCCCTGAAGGCTCTGCGCGAAAGCCTGCCGGGGATGAAGCATTTGCGTGATGGGGTTGAGGCGACCCCGGCTTTGGCCGCAGGCCCTAACCGTCAAGCCCGAGATCGCGGCACAGGCTTTCCAACGCGGTGATGGAGGCCACATAGGCATTGCCGGATTTCGGGAAATCCACGGGCTGCCTGCGATAAAAGGCACGCCAATGCGCGGCCTCGGAGATGGGGTAGGTATTCGACCAGGCCCCACGGATCAGGGTGAACATCTGGCCATCGTCGGAAAGTATCGCCTTCATATGGGCGGTGTCGCGCAGGCGGGGGCCGGGGTCAAGCCCGGTATCCAGACCCCGCCCGCGCCACCACGGGCGTGCGGCTTGCCCGGCACTCGCTCTGGGGCAGCCGAACCGCCAACCCTGCGTGACCGCACAGGGGCCATGCGCGAAAGGCGGATGACCGGACCGGCGCAAGCCCCTATCTTCTGTGGCAACAGGGCCGCGATCTGCTGTCCTTATGCGAACAGGAGGCACCGATGAGCTGGAACCCGATCCTTGACCCGCAAATCCCGATTGGTGATGCGGTGGATGCTATTGAAAGCGTGATTGTGGCGCGCACCCGTGACCTTGGTGGGTTCGAGGTGCGGCGCGCGCTGCCTTCGGTGGCGCGGCAGATGGTCGGGCCCTTCATCTTCTTTGATCAGATGGGACCGGCTGAATTTCTGACCGGGCAGGGCATCGATGTGCGCCCGCACCCGCATATCGGCCTTTCCACCGTGACCTATCTGCTGAAGGGCAAGCTGCATCACCGCGACAGCCTTGGCACCGATATCTGGATCGAGCCGGGGGCTGTGAACCTGATGACTGCGGGCATCGGCATCACCCATTCCGAGCGCACCGATGGTGAGTTGCGCAACAAGCCGCATGGCCTGTTCGGGTTGCAAAGCTGGATGGCGCTGCCGAAGGACCGTGAGGATGATCCGGCGGCTTTCGACCATATCGAACGCGCCGCCCTGCCGGAGCTGGAGGGCGAGGGCAAGCATCTGCGCCTGATCCTGGGCCATGGCTGGGGGGAACGTGCGCCGGTGCCGGTCGCGACCGAGACGCTTTATGCCGATGCGACGCTGGCCGCCGGTGCAAGCCTGCCGCTGCCCGATGATCACGAAGATCGCGGCGTCTATGTGGTGGAAGGGTCGGTTTTCCAGGCCGGCACCGAATACGAGGTCGGGCAGATGCTGATCTTCCGCCCCGGTGATTCCATCAGCGTGAAAGCAGGCGCGCGCGGGGCGCGGCTGATCGTGCTGGGCGGTGCCACGATGGACGGGCCGCGCCATATCTGGTGGAATTTCGTGGCCTCCAGCAAGGAGCGCATCGAGGCCGCTAAAGAGGCATGGCGTGCAGGCGACTGGATGCATGGCCGGTTCTCGCTGCCACCCAACGATCATGACGAGTTTATCCCGGCACCCGAAAAATGACGCCATTCCAGATATTTGCGTGAATCTTAAAAAATCGTCGTAACCCCGCTTGACGCTGCCCGCACCACCTCGTAAACAGCCCCCACATCCGGGCGCTGGCCCGGGCGGCAATGCGGTGGTAGCTCAGTCGGTTAGAGTACCGGCCTGTCACGCCGGGGGTCGCGGGTTCGAGCCCCGTCCACCGCGCCACCGCCCAAGCCAGCCCCGGATGATGATCGCGCGGTGGTAGCTCAGTCGGTTAGAGTACCGGCCTGTCACGCCGGGGGTCGCGGGTTCGAGCCCCGTCCACCGCGCCAGTCATCAAAGCGAAAAGCCGGGCCTTGTGCCCGGCTTTTGCCTTTTCCGGGGTTTGCATGAACCGCCTGCGACGCTGCTGGCTGTGCCGCTGCGCCATGTCTGGGTGCGAATCTGCGGCGCGCGGGGCAAATGCGCCGATAGCGGGCGGGGGCCGCTTTGCCGGCAATGGCCGCGGCGCGCGGGATGACGCGGTCCGCCGTGATTCCCGGTGGTTCAAGGCTGCGACGCAATCCGAGTTCTGGCCGAGTTCTGGCCAAGTTCGGGGGACGACGTCAGCGTGCCGGGCCATTCCCGCGCGACGGAGCCTTGGCCCCGCCGATCCCTGTCAGCCCCGCAACTGCAACCGATAGCGCAGATGGCCGTCACAGGGCGCGATGCTGTCATAGAGCGCGCGGGCGCGGGCATTTTCCGCGTCGGCCATCCAGTAAAGCCGGGCGCAGCCCTGCGTTTCGGCCAGGTGACGCAGATCGGCGATCAGGGCGCGCCCCACACCTTTGCCACGGGCAGAATCGGCCACGAACAGATCTTCAAGATAGCAATCCTCGCCGATCACCCAGGTCGATTCGTGACGGAAATGCAGGGCAAAGCCCAGCATCTGCGCGCCCTCAAAGGCAAAGCGCCCGGTCAGGGACGAGGCCGGGTTCACCAGCCTTGCCCATGTATGCGCGGTGACCTCGGGCGGCAGGCTGACCCCGTAAAAGCCCAGATAGCCCGCCCAGAGATCATGCCATTGCGCCGCATCCTGCGGGGCCGCATCGCGGATGGTCAGGGTCACACAAGTTCCCCCAGCAGCCTTGCCCAGCTGCGGATGCCCTTGTGGAAGCATTCAAGGTCATACTTCTCGTTCGGGCTGTGGATCTGGTCATCGTCACGCCCGAATCCCACCAGCATCGCATCCATGCCGAGATAGGTCTTGAAATAGCCCGCGATCGGGATGGAGCCACCACAACCGACATAGGCCGCAGGGACGCCCCACTCAGTTGTCAGGGCGGTGCGGGCGGCCTCAAAGGCCGGATGGGTGATCTGCATATGGCCGGCGGGCGAAGCCCCGTGTTCCAGGAAGCTGACGCTGCAATCGCCGGGCAATTGCGCCTGCACCCAGTCACGGAAGCTCTTGCGCAGCGCGACAGGGTCTTGCGCGCCGACAAGTCGGAAGCTGACCTTGGCGCGCGCCTCGCCGGGCAGCACGGTCTTGAAGCCGTCACCGCTATAGCCGCCGGTGATGCCGTTCACCTCGGCGGTGGGGCGCGACCAGATCATTTCCAGCGGCGTGCGATCAGATTCGCCCGCCGGGATCGACAGGCCGACATCGCCCAGGAATTTGGCGTGATCGAAGGCAAGGTTCTGCCATTGCGCGCGGATGGCGTCAGGCAGTTCGGTCACACCGTCATAGAAGCCGGGCACCTGCACCCGGCCCTCATCATCATGCAGTCCGGCAAGGATGCGGGTCAGCACATGGATCGGGTTGCGGGCCAGCCCGCCGAACATGCCCGAATGCAGGTCCTTGTTGGCCGCGCGGATCACCACTTCCTCTCCCAGCAGGCCGCGCAGCATGGTCACGATGGCGGGCGAGGTGTCCTGGAACAACCCGGTGTCGCAGATCAGCGCGATATCGGCCTGCAGATCGGCCTGATGCGCCTTGAGGAAGGGAATGAGTGAGGGCGAGCCGGATTCCTCCTCGCCCTCCAGCAAGATGGTCAGGCGACAGGGCAGGGTGCCATGCACCGCTTTCCAGGCCCGCAAGGCCTCAAGGAAGGTCATCAACTGGCCCTTGTCATCCGACGATCCGCGCGCCCGGATCACCTGACCCTTCGGGCCATCCTCCAGCGCCGGATCAAAGGGATCGCGCGCCCAAAGGTCGAGCGGATCGACCGGCTGCACATCATAATGGCCGTAGAACAGCAGATGCGGCCCGCCCGCGCCACCCTGCGCCACCACCATCGGATGGCCGGGTGTCGGATGGGCCGCGGCCTCAAATCCCAGCGATTGCAGGTCCGCGACCAGCCAGTCAGCGGCACGGGCGCAATCGGGCTTATAGGCCGGATCGGTGGAAATCGACGGGATGCGCAGCAGATCGAAGAGCCGGTCCAGGGCTTCGGGCAGGTCTTGGTCGATGCGCGCAAGCACGGTGTCGAGCGGTTGCGGGGAAGCGGCGGCGTCGGCCATGGGGGATCTCCGGTCATCGTTATGCGCCCGAGCCTAGCAGGCGGGCGGGCACTGTCCAGTGGCAGGGCGCGGCGGGTCGGGGGACAAGGAGGGGGGCTGTCGGCCCCGCAACGGTGCCTTTGGCGCCTGCCCCCCGAGGATATTTGGGAACAGATGAAAGGGGGAAATCGAGGCACATATAGAAGGCTGGGGCCGCATTCGGGCGCGGGCATCCTTGGGGGCGGCAAATTGCCCCCTTTGCGATATAGGAATTGACCAATATCAAAGTGGCTCGCTACGGCATCGCTTAGAACGATTCCAGCACGGTCGATGCGGCCGACAGCCAGGAGTATGGAAGATGGATTACGACACCGCTCTCGACAGCGCGATCGCGCGTCTGCATGACGAAGGCCGCTATCGCACCTTCATCGATATCGAGCGTCAGCGTGGCCATTTCCCCCATGCGGTCTGGCGCAAACCCGATGGCACCACGCGCGACATCACTGTCTGGTGCGGCAATGACTATCTGGGCATGGGCCAGCACCCGGCGGTGCTTGCCGCCATGCATGAGGCCCTGGAGACGACCGGGGCGGGGTCCGGCGGCACGCGCAACATCTCGGGCACCACGGTCTATCACAAGCGGCTGGAGGCCGAGATCGCCGATCTGCATGGCAAGCAGGCGGCGCTGGTGTTTTCCAGCGCCTATGTCGCCAATGACGCGACGCTGAGCACATTGCCCAAGCTGTTTCCCGGCCTCATCATCTATTCAGACGAACTGAACCACGCCTCGATGATCGAGGGCATCCGCCGCAATGGCGGGGCCAAGCGCGTCTTCCGTCACAATGATGTGGCGCATCTGCGTGACCTGATCGCGGCGGATGATCCGGCGGCCCCCAAACTGATCGCGTTCGAATCGATCTATTCGATGGATGGCGATTTCGGGCCGATCCAGGCGATCTGCGATCTGGCGGAAGAGGTCGGCGCGCTGACCTATCTGGATGAGGTTCATGCGGTTGGCATGTATGGCCCGCGCGGTGGCGGTGTGGCGGAGCGCGATGGCCAGATGGCGCGTGTCGATATCATCAACGCGACGCTCGGCAAGGCCTTTGGTGTCTTCGGCGGATACATTGCTGCATCTGCAAAGATGGTGGATGCGATCCGCTCTTATGCGCCGGGCTTCATCTTCACCACCTCCCTGCCGCCGGTGGTGGCAGCGGGTGCCGCGGCCTCCATTGCCTTCCTGAAAACCGCTGAAGGCCAGACCCTGCGCGACAGCCAGCAATTGCACGCGCGGATTCTGAAAATGCGGTTGCGCGGCTTGGGCCTGCCGATCATCGATCATGGCTCGCATATCGTGCCGGTGGTGATCGGTGATCCCACGCACTGCAAGATCTTGTCCGACCGCCTGCTGGACCAGTTCGGCATCTATGTGCAGCCGATCAACTTTCCGACCGTGCCGCGCGGCACCGAACGGCTGCGTTTCACGCCGTCGCCGGTGCATGATCTGGCGCAGATCGAGGCGGTTGTGAAAGCCATGGACGCGCTTTGGGGGCACTGTGCGCTGAATCGTGCCGAACTCTCGGCCTGAATGCTGCTGCGGGTGCAAAACGGGCTTGCTCTGTGCTACGCTAACAGCAATTAGGACAGCAGCGAGTCGCCTCGATGCGACTCGGTGAACGCCAAGAACTAGGCAGGACAGGACAGGGCGGATGATCTGGCGGAGGACGAAACCTTCGACAGCCGAGGTGGAGAAGCCGAAAGGGTTCGACGATTTCGAGCTGCGTCTTGGGGATGTGATGCGCGGTGAGCGCGCCACGCTGGGAAAATCGCTGCTGGATGTCCAGCGCGAGTTGAAGATCAAGGCGACCTATATCGCGGCGATCGAGAATTGCGATCTGTCAGCCTTCGAAAGTCAGGGTTTCGTTGCAGGATATGTGCGGTCTTATGCGCGCTATCTTGGGATGGACCCCGAACTTGCCTTCAAGCGCTTCTGCGCGGAATCCGGGTTTGAAGTGGCGCATGGCATGTCGGCTGCGGCCTCGCAGGCTGTGGTCAAGGCCGCGCGTGCGCAATCCTCGGGCAGCGATTTCCGCGAACCGCTGGCGAATCCGAACGCGCTGTTCGTTCCGCGCAGCGAAAGCTGGCTGAGCCGGGTTGAGCCGGGTGCCGTAGGGTCGCTGCTGGTGTTGGTCGCGCTGACCGGCGCGCTTGGCTATGGCGGCTGGTCGGTGCTGCGTGAAGTGCAGCGCGTGCAGCTTGCGCCGGTCGATGAGGCCCCCTTGGTGGTGGCCGAGGTCGACCCCCTGTCCAACATGCAGCCGCTGGCCCCGGTGGGCCGGGTGGAGCCGGGTGCGGGCCAACTTGCCGCCAATGATCCGGCCCCGCAGCCGGGCAGCCCGGAACTGCTGAATCGTTTGCGGCGCCCCGAGGCGCTGGATGTGCCGGTTTTCGTGTCGCGTGACGGCCCGATTGCCTCCATCGATCCGCGTCAGGTCGGCACCTATGCAGGTCAGGGCGCGGTGCCGGTGGCAGGCACTGCCGTGATGGCGGCCGCCACTGAGACAGATCTGCCGGGCAGCGACGAGATTCAGGTTGTGGCCGAGGCCAAGCCGGGGGTCGAGGTTCTGGCGGTGCGCCCGTCCTGGGTGCGCGTGTCTTCCGCTGATGGCTCGGTCCTGTTCGAGAAGATCCTGGATGCGGGCGAACGTTACACGGTGCCCGCGATGGAGCAGGCCGCCACGCTGCGCTCGGGCAATTCGGGTTCGGTCTATTTCCTGGTGAACGGTCAGGCCTTCGGCCCGGCCGCCCCCGGACCGCAGGTCGTTAAGAATGTCGAGCTGACCGAGGAATCGCTGAAGGGCAAATATGCCGTCGCCAATCTGGATGACGATGCCGACCTTGCCCGCATCGTCAATGTGGCCGAGGTGGTGACCCGCCCGGATCAACCGCAACAGTGATAGCCGCGAAGTGATCCGAAACGGCCCCGGCGGCATTGCCCCGGGGCCGTTTCGCTTTTATCTATCGCGTAACAAGCGGAAAGGCCTGTTCCATGTCGCATAACCCCATCCGTCCCTGGCGCAATATCGACCGGCGCAAATCGCGCCAGATCCGTGTCGGCAAGGTGCTGGTGGGGGGGGATGCGCCGATCTCGGTGCAGACCATGACCAATACGATCACCCATGACATTGCGGCAACGCTGGATCAGGTGCAGCGCGCGGCAGCCGCCGGGGCCGATATCGTCCGCATCTCCACCCCTGATGTGGAAAGCACCGCCGCGCTGAAGGCGATTGTCGCCGAAAGCCCGGTGCCGATCGTGGCGGATATCCATTTCCACTACAAACGCGCCATTGAGGCCGCTGAGGCGGGGGCCGCCTGTCTGCGCATCAATCCCGGCAATATCGGCGATGCCAGCCGCGTGCGCGAGGTTGTGAAGGCCGCCAAGGACCATGGCTGTTCGATCCGTATCGGTGTGAATGCCGGGTCGCTGGAGCGGCATCTGCTAGAAAAATATGGCGAGCCTTGCCCGGATGCGATGGTGGAATCCGGTCTGGATCACATCAAGCTGCTGCAGGACAACGATTTTCACGAGTTCAAGATTTCGGTGAAGGCGTCGGACGTGTTTCTGGCCGCCGCCGCCTATCAGGCGCTGGCGGATGCAACCGACGCGCCGATCCATCTGGGTATCACCGAGGCAGGTGGGCTGGTTTCGGGCACGGTGAAATCGGCCATCGGTCTGGGCAACCTGCTGTGGATGGGGATCGGTGACACGATCCGCGTCAGCCTGTCCGCCGATCCGGTGGAAGAAGTGAAGGTTGGTTACGAGATCCTGAAATCGCTGGGGCTGCGCCATCGCGGTGTCACCATCATCTCTTGCCCAAGCTGTGCCCGCCAGGGCTTTGACGTCATCAAGACCGTCTCAGCGCTGGAAGACCGCCTGGCCCATGTCACCACCTCGATGAGCCTGTCGATCATCGGCTGCGTCGTGAACGGTCCCGGTGAGGCGCTGATGACCGATATCGGCTTTACCGGCGGTGGCGCGGGCCATGGCATGGTCTATATGGCCGGCAAGCAAAGCCATCGCATGTCGAATGACCAGATGATCGACCATATCGTCGAACTGGTCGAGGAAAAGGCCGCCGCCATCGAGGCTGCGAATGCCGAGACCGCAAATGCCGAGGTCGGGGCCACCGCGGCGGAATGAGCGCCACCGCGGGCATGGCGGGCATGGTGCGATCTGATGGGGCAGGGCCCGGAAGGCAAACTGTTCCCGTCCGAAATATGACGAGGGTGAACGCCCCTGTCGTGGTTTGAGACTTGCAGGCCGCTCAGTCGGCATGAAGGCATCGAGGTGCGCGGCTAACCCCCCGCATCCAAAAAGAAAAGGTGCCCCAAGGGCACCTTTTGCGTTTCAGGGGATGCGCCGGTCAGATCAGCAGATCATCCGCGCCGATGGCCTTGATCCCTTGAATCAAGATGACCATGTCGGCCTTGGCATCGCCATTCACGTCCAGTTTCAGCAGGATGCCGCCCTTGTCGGCCTTGCCATACCAGACAGAATGGGCCGCCGCCTTTGTCCCGGAAAAGGCGAAGGCATTGTTCCCTTTTATCCCGGTATTGGCGTCAATTGCGGAGAGGTTGATCTCATCGATACCGCGCACGAAGTTTTGCACCGTGTCGGCCGTGCTGGCCTTGGTTCCGCTGTCCTTGATCGAATTGAACACGAAGACATCCTGCACTCGGTCAGCGCCGCCGATCAAGAGATCGCGTCCACCGCCGCCGATCAACTGGTCCATGCCCTTGCCACCGTTGAGCGTGTCATTTCCGGCCTCACCGCGAAGCGTGTCATGGCCTGCCTCACCGAGCAGCAGATCATTGCCGGCGGCCCCCAGCAACCTGTCCGCACCGGTCCCGCCCGATAGCCGGTCATCGCCGGCGCCGCCGAGCAGGCTGTCATTGCCGCTGCCCCCAACGAGGCTGTCCAGCCCGTCGCCACCGCGCAGGGTGTCATTGCCGCTATCGCCCATGAGTTTGTCATTGCCAGCATCTCCGGCCAATCTGTCGGCCCCCGCACCACCGACAAGCGCGTCATTGCCGCCACCGCCGGTCAGGGCGTCATTGTCTGCGCCGCCAAAAAGCCGGTCATCACCCAGACCGCCATTCAGCCGGTCAGTGCCACGCCCCCCCATAAAGCCGATCCGCGCCAGCACCACCGTTCAGCGTGTCGTCGCTCGCACGATCCGTCTGCCCGCCATGCAGCACGTCATTGCCGCTGCCGCCATAGAGGCTGTCCTTATCGTAATCTTCTGCCCAGCCGCCATAGAGGGTGTCATTGCCTTCATTGCCGTAGAGCCGATCTTCATCGTCGCCCCCGCTCAGCAAGTCATTGCCGATGCCTCCGAAAAGCTGGTCATCGGCTTGACCACCTTGCAGCGTGTCATTCCCGGCCCCGCCATACATGCTGTCAGTCCCACCAAAAGACAGGGAGCCGGGATCGAGATCGCCGATCAGGAGGTCATTGCCTTCGCCGCCCTCTAACTGGTTGCTGCCCTGGGCACCCACCAGCGTGTCATCGCCCGCCTCGCCCAGCAAGGTATCCGCGCGGTCGCCACCAATGATGCTGTCATTGCCGGTGTGACCAAAAACGTAATTGGTCTCATCGCTCAATTCGATGATGTCATCACCAGAGAAGATTTGCCGCAAAAGGGCAATATTCATGGACTGTGAGAGTTTAGATCCAAATGGGCTTTGTTGCAGAATTCCCCCGCGAGCAGGATTCACATGAGGAATCCATAGGGTTAATGGTCTGCGATGACGCGACCTAAGCCTACCCGCTATCGGACG
>NZ_WCHR01000041.1 GCF_008973825.1 Gemmobacter serpentinus
GCCGTGGTCTACTTCAACAGAATCGAAACCGACCGGCAGGCACAGGCTGTAGCTTAAATATCCCCGAAAACTGTCCAAGGAACGCGGAGTAGCTTACTTTTGTCACAAGTTAGGCGTTGCTCTTTCGGAGGGCGACTGTCGGCCCGGGTTGGGGGCAGGGTATCATCGACGAAATATCTGTTGTGCTGAGGGAATGTCCGAAAAACTGAGCGTTCCGCGTTATTCCCGCGAAATCGCCCCTGTTCCGCCCATCGATGCGGGAGCAGATGTGGGATTGAAATCCCGCCCTGTGGAAAAATTCTGGCAAAAACAATAAGTTGATGGCTAGATTTGGCGGAAGCGGTGGGATTCGAACCCACGGTGGAGTTTCCCCCACGCTGGTTTTCAAGACCAGAGCCTTAAACCACTCGGCCACACTTCCCGCATTGTCGACCTACAGATCTGCGGGCCAAGGCGCAAGAGGCTGTGCTTTGCCCCCCGATGCTCATCCTGTATCGACCCAGCGGAATCTGCACAGGTTAAGCCGCTAATGCGAATGCCTCAGCGGGGGTTTTCATGTCCAGCGCCTGATGCGGGCGGCGGTGGTTGTAGAAGCTGATCCAGTCGCCGATAGCGCGTGTCGCGTGTTGGATTCTATCGAAGCCTTGGCGATGGATGCATTGCTCCTTCAGCGTCCGGATCACACACTCGACCATGCCATTCTGCTGTGGGCAGTGTGGGGTGATGAACTCCTGCTTCAGCCCTTAGCTGCGAGCCAGTGCCGTGAACTTGCGGCTGGTGAAGACCGGGCCGTTGTCCGACCTCAGCAGGAACGCGTTGTTGACGCGGCCGAGGGTTCCGAACCGGCTGATCAGGGCATGCTCCAGCGCACTGGC
The DNA here is from genome assembly GCF_008973825.1 of Gemmobacter serpentinus. Taxonomy (GTDB): domain Bacteria; phylum Pseudomonadota; class Alphaproteobacteria; order Rhodobacterales; family Rhodobacteraceae; genus Gemmobacter; species Gemmobacter serpentinus. Next base: position 876 of record NZ_WCHR01000041.1, read on the forward strand.
TGCAGTCGTGGCCTTTCCCGATCGTGACAGATGCCAACCCAACAATTCGCGGGTGATGCCGTCGTCCATGGTCACACTCATCGCTACGTTCTCCCTTGTAGCATGAGCAGGTTTTCACTGGGTCAATACACGCCTTCAAAGGTATCACCCCAAGCGGCATAGCCCGCCACGTCAGCCTCGCCGCGGATTGTGACGCTTGCCATAGCCGGGTCGTGAGTGGCACCGAACAAGGTGCCTGCCGCGATTGCTCTGCCCCTGGTGGCCCCGGCCCTCAGCCCTCGTTGTGCAGTTCCAGGTTTTCGGCCTCGTTCTGGCGGCGGATCGCCTTGGCGTCATCCTTGCGCAGCATTTCCATGTAATCGAGATAGGCCTGATCGACGCCATCGGTCTTGTAGATGCCGTCAAAGACCGAGCAGTCGAATTGGGTGATCGCCGGGTTGTCGCTGCGCACCGCCTGGATCAGATCATCCAGGTCCTGGAAGATCAACGCATCGGCCCCGATCTCGACGCGGATCTGTTCCACATCGCGACCATGCGCGATCAGCTCATTGGCGCTTGGCATATCGATGCCATAGACATTGGGAAAGCGGACCTCGGGCGCGGCCGAGGCCAGATAGACCTTCTTGGCACCCGCATCGCGGGCCATCTCGACGATCTGCTGCGAGGTGGTGCCGCGCACGATGGAATCATCGACCAGCAGCACATTCTTGCCGGCAAATTCGATGCGGTTCGCGTTCAGCTTGCGCCGGACGGACGCCTTGCGCACGGTCTGGCCCGGCATGATGAAGGTCCGGCCGACATAGCGGTTCTTCACGAAACCCTGACGATAGGGTTTGCCGATGATCTGCGCGATTTCCAGCGCCACATCGCAGGAGGTTTCCGGGATCGGGATGACCGCGTCGATCTCCAGATGCTGCCAGGCCTCGGCGATACGCTTGCCCAGCTTCTGGCCCATGCGCATCCGGGCACTGTAGACCGAAACCCCGTCCAGCCGGGAATCGGGGCGGGCAAAATAGACGAATTCGAAGATACAGGGCGAAAGCTGCGGTGCCTCGGCGCATTGCCGGGTGAACAGCGCGCCCTCGGTGGTGGCATAGATCGCCTCGCCCGGGGCGACATCGCGCAGGAAGTCAAAGCCCAGCGTATCCAGCGCCACGCTTTCGGACGCCACCATATATTCCACCCGGCCATCCTCCAGCACGCGCTGGCCGATCACCAGCGGTCGGATGCCATGGGGGTCGCGGAAGGCAAACAGCCCATGGTCGATGATCATGCCGACACAGGCATAGGCGCCGCTGATGGTGCGATGGGTGGCCTCGACCGCCGCAAAGATATCATCGGGGGTCAGCGGATATTGCGGGGCGCGGTCCAGCTCGCTGGCAAAGACATTCAGCAGCACCTCCGAATCCGAGGTGGTGTTCACATGGCGGCGTCCGCGCTCAAACAGGCCTTTGCGCAGCGCCTGCACATTGGTCAGATTGCCGTTATGCGCCAGGGTGATGCCGAAGGGCGAATTGACATAAAAGGGCTGCGCCTCGGAGGCGCTGGAGCTGCCCGCGGTGGGGTAGCGCGTGTGGCCGATGCCGATATTGCCCTGCAGGCGCTGCATATGCCGGGTGTCAAACACATCGCGCACCAGCCCATTGGCCTTGCGCAGACGGAAATGGTTCATCGGGTCGATGGTGACGATGCCGGCGGCGTCCTGGCCGCGATGCTGCAACACCGTCAAGGCATCATAGATCGACTGGTTGACGGGGCTTGCGCCAACGATACCGACGATACCACACATGATGTTTTCCTTTATCCGCGTTAAGGCCGTGCAAGGACCCACGATGCCCCGGCGCGCGCGCATCTGCTCTGGCCAGGGGGATTCGGGCTTTGCGCGCGCAAGGCCCCATCGCATCAGGGTCAGATCGGCATCCGGAATCGCGCCAGAGCGGTATCATGCAAATGCGCCGAGGGTAAGCACCGCAAGCGGAACAATCCGCGCCCGCAAACCCGGCGCGGTTCACAAAACACGAGTAGCCTTGGCCTCGAGAGCCCCCTAGCCTATCTCAAGGCGACCCTCGAAGCCCTCGCCGACGGTCATCCGCAAATCCGTCTCGACGAACTCCTGCCGTGGAGCTTCAGTCCGTCAAGCTGAATAAGTGTGGTCCGCTGGAACCGCTTACATTGATACAGTCATGATGCAAGGCACACCGCACCGATGATTTCAGGCGGTGTGCTGTTTCGTCAGGGCATACGCGCTGCGGTCGGGGATCTGGCAGAGGCCGCAAGGTATCCTAGCTGCCAGCGGCTCCCTCGATCCAGGTGTGATCGAAGGGCGACATCACGGATTGATGCACCTCTCTCTCAACCATCGATCAAGAGCATTAATGTCAACTGTGAAATCTGAATGGCTTAAAAGATGTGGATCAGATGCAGGGCCAAAAATAAATGAAAACTCCTGACCAACTATATTTGCCAAGTCCCAAAAGAAAAACTCCGGCGCAGAATCTGGATTAAAAGAAAGCACCTTGCAGCTCGACGGCGCGAAGAGAATGTTCGTCATTGCGGCACCCGAAACCCCAATGACAACTTGAGCCGATGAAAAAATTTGGGCTTGCTGCTCTATGGGAAAAGCTTCCGGGGAAACAATCTCAAATCCAAACTCTGCAAGTTTCGACAGAACATCGGCCTCGTTCAACAGCCTGCGGCGCATGCTGTTGTCCCGCGAAACATATAGTCTCCTGTGTCCACCTGTCTCCACATGAGACAAGGCCTCCCTTCGGAATTCGCTCACCCCCAGCGGGTCATGCGTATGGCTGTGAATGGAATTCACAGTCATGAAGGCCACATCGCTCAGCAAAGTATGTTCATTCTCTGCCCAAATGATCCGGTCCTTGTCTATCCCCATCCATTCCAGCGTCGTCTGACGCAGGTTCCGCATGCTCAAAGGGCGGCTCGGAACGATGACTTTCCACTGTTCCAGTGGGAAAGCGCGCCTGAAATGTGGAATTCGTGTGCAAATTTCCACCAACCAGTGTCCAAAATTGGAATCTCCATGTTTACGTAACAAAACCGCGAAATCTTCCACGACCTGCACCGCAGGCTCTGTAATTTCAATGGGCTTGCCATTCGGGAGGGTATCTGCAATCTGGATACCGGATTCCGTCACAAGAAATCCATTTCCAACCATACTGGCATTCCTGGCGCGGTAGATTTCGCCCTTTGGCAGGGTAGCGACATCCCGCCCCAAGGTTTTCTCAAGCAGTGAGCGCCATTTTCCCGGCGGAACATCCTCAAGATTGCAAAATGCAGGAGGAAAGCTCTGGTAGGAATCCGGCGATTCAGTATCTGAAATATACTCAATATCCCCCACCAGATCCTTGGCGGATTTTATATTATCCATGGATGTATCGTTCATAGCGTCACACATTCATTCCACTTAAAACCAGCTACATGACTATTAAAGCTGATTTTTATTTCCAATCCGTCTTCAGTTAGTTAATGTCCGCCCGCATCGCGACCAGCATCGCGTCAAAGGCAGGCAGGGTTTCTGCCAGCATCCCCGTCTCGCGCAGCCGCTGGCGGCAGGCCTCATCGACCGTATCCTTGCGGGGGGATGCCTTCAGCGCATTGCTCAGGGCACGGTCCCAGGCTTTTTCGGTATTCTCGACCAGCGTCACATGCGGATCATCCGCCACCACCGCCGCGCGATAAACCGGCACATCCGAGGCAAGGACCGGCAGCCCCATTCCGGCATAATGCAGCAGTTTCAGCGGTGTGCTCGTGGCGTTGAACGGCGTGTCGAGCAGCGGGGCCAGACCGAAGTCGAACCGGGGCGCCTGTTGCAGCAGCCAGGGCACGAGCTGCCCGTAATCCCGCGCCTCCGGCGGAACCTCGACCAGTTCCAGCCAGTCTTCGCGGCCCTCGAGAATCTCCGGAGCGGCCGGCACGCCGATCAGCGTGCATTGCAGCCGCTCCGCCCTTGCATGGACCGCATCCAGCACCGGCAGGATCATCGCCAGATCCTCGTCCTGCTGACCAGTCCCGATATAGACCGCCCGCACGCCCTTTTCGTCATTGCGCCGTGTGGCGGGCAGCCGGGTCCAGAGTCGGTCGCTGAGCCGGCTCGGCACAACTTCGACCTGGCCTGCAAAGGGCAGCATGGCCTCGCGCAGGGCCTCGGTCGAGGTGGTCACGCGCCGGGCCTCCGCCAGCAAGGCGCGCAGGGCAGGCGCATAATCGGCATAGATGCCGGTGGGGTCCTTGTCTTCGGGGAGGTTCAACAGATCCTCATCGATATCCAGGACGTAAGGCACGGCCTTCTCACGCATGGCCTCCAGCGCCGGTTCCACCAGCGGGCGCGGCAAGGCCGTGCGCTGCACGATCGCGGCATCGACCATGCCCAGCCGCACGGCCGGGACAAAGGCCTCGGGCGTCATGCGGATGAAGGTGACATCCCGGTTGATGCTGTTGCGGCACCGTTCCCAGACCCGTACCGCCGTCGCGGCATTGGCCCGGCGCAGCGTGGGCTCGGCCGGGCACACGACGGCGACACGCGCGCGGGTGCCGCTGCCCGGAACACGCGCGACATCGCGCAGCAGGTCCCGATAGATCGCCAGATAGCTGGCCGCCATCATGCGCGTGCCATTGGCCGCGCCATAGCCGGATTGCCACTCGGACAAGGCCATGACTTTTGCCGCCTGCTCGCGCGGGTCGCACAGCTTGCGCAGCAGCTGCTCGTAAAGCGCCGGGATATCGCTGTGATCCATCACCCAGCCCGCGCCGCTGTTGCGCACCCGGGTTGCCACATTGGGCATGTCGAACACGACCACCGGCAGGCCCACGGACCAAAGCTCGGTCAAGGTATGGCAATAGGTCTCGTCCCAGATCGAGAAGATCGCGCCCGCATGCACATTCAGTGCCGCGACACGGCTTGCGAACTCGTCGCGCTTGTATTGGCCATGCAACACAAGGCGGGGATGTCCGCGATGGCGGCGCAAGTCGATATTGCCCAGCACATGAAATTCAAGCCGGCCAGCGCGATCATGCTCCAGAAGGTCGAAGACAACATGCAACCCCTTCGCCTCGTTGATATTCCCGGGCAGCAGGATCCGGAGCGGCTCGTCATAGCGCAGATATGGTGTCCGAAGCCGCGAGAACTCGGCAAAGTCGCGGCCATGCGGAATCACGATGAACCGTTCCGCCGGCAGGTTTGGCAGATGGCGCAGGATCAGCTCGCGCGCACTGTCCGAGGTGGTGATGAAGGCATCGCATTGCAGCAGCGCCTCTTCATTGCGCTTGCGCCAGAATTCCAGCCAGGGGCCGGTCGGATCAGGCTGCGTCCCGCGCGGCCAGAGGCTTTCCCGCTTCTCGCGGCCCTCCGGGCCAAAGCTGTCGCCCAAGAACACACCGTCATCGTCGATCATCTTGATCGTCGGCGACAGCATGTAGAAATCGTGGAACGAGAACACCGTCCGCATATGCAGCCGCCTGGCGATGGCCGGCAGGCGCAGGCTGTGCCAGGCAAGGTGGCGGATATGGATCAGATCAAAATCATAGGCGATCAGCCAGCCCTGAACCACGCGCTCATATTCGAAAGAGTGGTGGGTCAGCGGATCAACCGGCTCTTCCAGCGTGTGCTGTGCCACAACGGCAATGCTGTCGCCATCCAGACGGCACAGTTCCAGCATCCGGCTGTCACAGCGCAGGGTCCAGCCCTCGATATCGCCATCAAAGGCGCGCATCAGGTCGGCATTGGTTTGCGGCGTGCCCCCGGTCTGGGTGGCAATGACGAACAGCACCCGCGTGGCCGGTGCCTTGCCCGACATCAGATCATGCGAGGCGCGATACCCCGCCATCCGTGCCAGCGCGATCGTCGGGCTGTTGCCGAACACCGAGATCGCCTTCTGGTAATCCGGATAGCGCGCATCGATGATCGCCCGCCCCGCCGTGATCAGTTCGGCCTTGGAATCTCCGAAGCTTTTCGAACGGTCATGGAAAACATAGGTCCGGTCATCGATCACATGCTGCCAGCCCGCCCGGCCCGCCCGCATGCAGAAATCGTTCTCCTCCCCGTAACCTTTCGGGAAGGCAACGTGATCCAGCTGGCCGATCTCGGCGATACAGGCGCGCCGCACATACATGCAAAAGCCATTGCCGGTCGGCACGCGGGGATAAAGGCCAAGGCTGGCCCGGCGGAAGGCACGGGCAAAGGTCACCTCGTCCACGCCCGGAGGCAGCGGGTTTTCATTGCCCGCCTGCGGCGCCGAAAACGCCCCGGCCCGATCGGACATCGCCGTGGCGGTGGCGATCCTCTGGTCGCTATAGGCCGCGGTCCAGAGGCCCTCGATCCATTTCGGCGTCACCCGGGCATCCGAGTTCAGCATGATCACATCGGCCGCCCCGGTTTCCTTGATGCCGCGATTGATCGTGCCCGAGAAGCCAAGGTTTTTGGTATTCTTCAGGGCGCGCATCGAAGGATGGGCTTTGGTCGCGGCCTTGAGGATCCCCGCAATCCGCGGATCAGGGGAACAGTCATCAATAAAGAGGATATCAACCTCGGGCGGCGTGAACATGGCCAGGCGCTCGATGCAGATCTCCAGATCCTCGGCCGCATTGTAAACCGGCACAACCACCGCAATTTTTGCGCCCGCAGCCAGCTCGCTTGCGACAGGAATCCGGACAACCGGCTCTTCGCCCGTGACCGAGGCCACCGCCGTCTTGCCATCCGGGGTGCGCAGGGTGACCTCATGCTCTCCTGCCCCCAGGGCCGCCAGTGGCAGCTCGGTCTGGATCCCCCCGAAGCCACTGGACTTCCCCAGCCGGGCGAGGTCATCGCGCGACCGGTCATTCATCACGGTGCGCAGCAGGATGCCATTGATCAGCACCTCGACCGGGAAGATCCCTGCGGGCTTGTCAGTATTGATCGCCCACCCCCGCAGCACACCGTTGCGAATGGTTTCCAGTTTTACCTGGCAGTTCATCGGCTCGGGCGGCTCCACCACCGCGACGGCCTCGACAATCGGGAGGGATACCACTTGGGGCGGCTCCGGCATATGCCAGTATTTGAGGATCGCCCTGCCTGTCCGCGCATTGCGCAGCTCCACAGGCACCTTTTCTCCATCTTCCGGCGCAAAGTTCAGCGGCACGGTGAATCCATAGGCCCCGGTTCCGTATTCTGCCCGGCGCAAGTCTGCACGCAGCTCGCTGGCGCTGATGTCCTTGGCGACCAGCACGCCATTGACCGCGACATCAATCCGCAGCGGGGTATCGTCCTCGACTGTTTTGATCCAGCCGCTGAGCACACCATTCTCGCAGCGGTCGATGGTGCCGATATAGCCCGAGGCCAACCCCTCGCGCAGTTCCGTCTCAGGCAGGGCAAAGGATTGTGCCAGCAGCAGTTGCCCCCCCGGATAGTGCCGAAGTTCCACCGCCAGTTCCCGCATTTCGCTGGATTGCGCCACCATCTGCAGATCGAAAGGCACCACGAAAGCATAGCGCCCATGCCCGATGCCCGCGCTTTCCAGATCCTCGCGCAGCATCCCGGCAGGCGCGTTGCCCGCCACCAGCACACCATTGACAACAACATCGATCTGCAATGGGGTGTCGTCATCGACGGCTTTAATCCAGCCGCTGAACACGCCGTTCTCGCAACGGTCGATATTGCCGATATAGCCCATGACAGGGCCCTCCTGCAGCTCCGGCACCGCAACCGACTGCGCGAGCAGCAGCTGCCCCCCCGGATGACGCAGGATCTCCACCGCCAAATCCTGTTGCTCTCCCGATTGCACCGCCAGAGACCGGTCGAACGGGATCACAAAAGCATAGCAGCCATGCCCGATCCCGGCCGCCTGCAAGTCATCGCGCAGCCGCCCGGCCGAGGCATTGCCCGCAACCAGCACGCCGTTGACGACCACATCGATCTGCAACGGGGCATCCTCGTCAACAGCCTTGATCCAGCCGCTGAAGGCGCTGTTCTCGCAGCGGTCGATATTGCCGATATAGCCCGGGGCCAGCCCGTCCCGGCGTTCCGGCACCACAAAGGATTGCGACAGTAGCAGCTGCCCCTCCGGATGGTGGCGGATCTCCACCGCCAGTTCCCGGGTCTCGGCGGATTTCATCACCAGGGCCGCATCGAAGGGCACCACGAACGCATAGCATCCATGCCCGATCCCTGCGGATTTCAGGTCTTCGCGCAGCATTCCGGCCGAGGCATTGCCCGCCACCAGCACACCATTGACGACCACATCGATCTGCAGCGGGGCATCGTCATCGACCGCCTTGATCCAGCCGCTGAACACACCATTCGTGCAGCGATCGATGTGGCCGACATATCCGGAACTCGGCCCCTCCTGCGGCTCCGGTGCCTCCACCGCAAAGGATTGCGACAGCAGCACCTGCCCCCCCGGATGGTGCAGGATCTCGACCGCCAGCTCCCGCGGCCGCTCGGGCTGCGCCACCAGGGACAGATCGAAAGGAACCACGAAGGCATGGCGCTCCTGCTCGGATGCGCCGGCCGCCTGCGGGCCATCGCGCAGCATCCCGACCGCGGCATTGCCCGCCACCAGCACGCCATTGACAACAACATCGATGCGCAGCGGGGCGTCGTCATCGACCGCCTTGATCCAGCCCCGGATCTCGCCAGCTTTGACCTGATCGACATGGCCACTGAATGCCACGCCTTGCGCGGGCACAGATTTCGAGAGTGAGCTTTTGGGGGTCATGGGACGTACGCCAATTTATCTTGCAAGATGATCGCTTTAGCAGCAGGTCACCTGCCGCACGAAGAGGCCGGGAGCTCCAGCCGGAAACCCCCTGAAATCGAACAATGATACGAGCTACGATCTACCATGTGCCATTTTGCGGCACGCAGCAGGGAATGGATTGAACCTGTAAAACCGGCGGAAGAACGCGAACGTTACCTCGGGAAGCAAAAAGACATCCCGCCAGCGACAACCAAGATCACCACATAACCCCCCTGTATGCCGGGCCCGGGGCGCATTGCCGCCCCGCAAGCCCCGGCCAGGGGCTACTTTTGTCCGAACCGGCCAGAAACCGGGCTCCCAGAAACCGGGCTCAATGCGTGCCCTCTTGCGCCAGCCGTGCCAGATAGGCGCCGTACTCGCTTTTGCCAAAGCGTTTGGCGTGAACCGCCAGCTGGTCACGGTCGATCCAGCCGGCATGGAAGGCAATCTCTTCGGGGCAACCCGATTGCATGCCCTGCCGCAGCGACAGGGTGCGCACGAAGTTCCCGGCATCCAGCAGCGAGCCATGGGTGCCAGTATCGAGCCAGGCGAAACCACGGCCCATGGTCTCCACCGACAGGGCGCCCTCGTGCAGATAGGTCTCCAGCAGGTCGGTGACCTCCAGCTCGCCCCGTGGCGAGGGCTGCACCTGCTTGGCGCGTTCGGTGGCGGTGCCGTCCAGGAAATAGAGGCCGGTGACGGCATAGTTCGACGGCGGCTCGGGCGGTTTCTCGATGATGCGGGTGGCTTTGCCCTCGGTATCGAAGGCGACCACGCCATAGCGCTCCGGGTCTGACACATGATAGCCAAAGACCGTGCCGCCGGTCGGGCGGGCATCGGCTGCGCGCAGCATCTCGGGCAGGCCATGGCCGAAGAAGATATTGTCGCCCAGCACCATAGCAGAAGGCGCGCCCGCCAGGAAATCCTCGGCCAGCAGATAGGCCTGGGCCAGCCCATCGGGCGAGGGCTGCACGATCCAGGTGAAGCTGAGGCCCCATTGGCTGCCATCGCCCAAGAGGCGCTGGAACTGCGCCTGGTCGTCGGGCGTGGTGATGATCGCGATCTCGCGGATCCCGGTCAGCATCAGGACCGAGAGCGGATAATAGATCATCGGCTTGTCATAGATCGGCATCAGCTGCTTCGAGACGCCGATGGTGATCGGGTAAAGCCGTGTGCCGGATCCGCCGGCCAGAATGATCCCCTTGCGCTGCATCTCAGCCACCCTTCAATTCGGTGATGATGGTGGCCAGAGCGGCCTGCCAGTCCGGTTGATTAATGCCGAATTCCGCCGCCAGTGCGGAGCAATCAAGGCGGGAATTCAGCGGGCGCTGCGCCGGGGTCGGATAGGCGGCGGTCGGGATGTCCTCGACCACGGTGGCAAGCCCCGCCTGCGCAAAGATCGCCCGGGCAAAGCCTGCCCAGCTGGTGTCAGGGCTGCCCGCGAAATGATGGATGCCACCCTTGGCGCCATCCCGCAGCGCGCCCGCGATCTGCAGGCAGGCCGCCGCAATCGCAGGCGCCGGGGTCGGGCCACCGATCTGGTCGGCCACCACGCGCAGGGCAGGGCGGTCCGCCCCAAGTCGCAGCATGGTTTTCACGAAATTCGCGCCATGCGCCGAGAACACCCAGGAGGTGCGCAAGATCACATGCGGGCCGCCTGCGGCCTGCACCGCCCGCTCGCCCGCCAGCTTGGTGCGGCCATAGGCACCCAGGGGCGCGGTCGGGTCTTCGGGGCGAAAGCGCCCGGTCCCCGCGCCGTCAAAGACATAATCGGTGGAGATATGCACCAGGGCCACATCCAGCGCGGCGCAGGCCTGCGCCATGGCGCCGGGGGCATCGCCGTTCACCACCAGAGCTGCCGCCTCTTCGCTTTCTGCCTTGTCCACGGCAGTCCAGGCGGCGGCATTGATCACCGCATCCGGGCGATGGGCGTGGATTGCAACCGCGCAAGCCGCCGGATCCATGAGATCGGCCTCATCGCGACCGAGATAGATCGCCTCGGGGGCCAGGCGCTGCAAATCGCGCGCAACCTGGCCGGTTTTTCCGAATACCAGCAGCTTCATGCCTTGGTGCCCAGCCGTTGGCCGACGCCCTGACGGGCCTGCAAGGGGGCCCACCAGGCCTCATTGGCCAGATACCAGGCGACGGTGCGCTCCAGCCCTTCCTCGACGGTGACCGAGGGTTTCCAGCCAAGCTCGGCGCGGATCCGGCCCGGGTCGATGGCATAGCGCGCATCATGGCCCGGACGGTCGGTCACGAAGGTGATCTGATCCGCGTAGGAACCGGCAGGTTTCGGGGCCAGCCGATCCAGGATGGCGCATAGCGTCTGCACCAGTTCCAGATTGGTGCGCTCATTCTCGCCGCCGATATTGTAGCTGCGCCCGACCGTGCCCTTTTCCAGCACCAAGAGCAGCGCATCGGCGTGATCTTCCACGAACAGCCAGTCCCGAATGTTCGAGCCATCGCCATAGATCGGCAGCGGCTTCCCGGCCAGCGCGTTCAGGATCACCACCGGGATCAGCTTTTCCGGGAAGTGGAAGGGGCCGTAATTGTTGGAGCAATTGGTCAGCACCACCGGCAGGCCATAGGTCTCGTGCCAGGCCCGCACCAGATGGTCCGATGCGGCTTTGGAGGCCGAATAGGGGCTGCGCGGATCATAGGGCGTATCTTCGGTGAACTTCACCGACTTGTCGGCGGGCAGCGAGCCGAACACCTCGTCGGTCGAGATGTGATGGAAGCGGAAGCCCTCGGGGCGGCCCTTGCTTTGCCAATAGGCGCGGGCGGCCTCCAGCATGTTATAGGTGCCGGTCACATTGGTTTCGATGAAGGCACCCGGCCCGTCGATCGAGCGGTCGACATGGGATTCAGCCGCCAGATGCATGACCAGGTCGGGCTGATGCGCCGCAAACACCCGGTCCAGGCCCGCGCGGTCGCGAATATCGGCCTGTTCAAAGGCATAAAGCGGGCTGTCGGCCACGCCCGCCACATTGTCCAGACAGGCCGCATAGGTCAGCGCATCGAGGTTCACCACCTGATGGCCACGCGAAACCGCCTGACGCACCACGGCCGAGCCGATGAAACCGGCGCCGCCGGTCACCAGGATTTTCATGCTGCACCCTCCCAGGTGAAGGGGCTGTCGAAATCGGCCAGAAGCGGTGCCTTCGCATCCTTGTCGGAAATGCCCGAAGCCTCGGAGATACCCCAATCCACCGCGATATCGGGGTCATTCCAGCGAAGACCGCCATCGCATTCGGGCGCGTAGTAATCCGAGCATTTATAGACGATCTCGGTATCAGGTTCGCGGGTCACGAAGCCATGGCCAAAGCCCGCCGGGATATAAAGCTGCAAACCGTTTTCGGCCGACAGCTCCACCCCGGCCCATTTGCCATAGGTCGGGCTGCCGCGCCGCAGATCCACCGCGACATCGAAAAGACGCCCGCGCCCGCAACGCACCAGCTTGGCCTGGGCATGGGGGGGCGACTGGAAGTGCAAGCCGCGCACCGTGCCGGGCTTCACCGACAGCGAATGATTGTCCTGCACGAAATCGGTGGTGATGCCGGCATCGGCCAGAATACGGCGCGACCAGGTTTCGGCGAAGAAACCCCGATCATCGCCGAAGCGACGTGGCGTAATCAGGAAAAGTCCTGAAATTTCAAGTTTTTCTATCTTCAAGATGCCGCTCCGTCATCTGCCAGATTTTCGTATCAAGAAATATTCATCAAATCCATGACAGCTGACGACAGCGCCTGCAAATTCCGGCCCGCTCATGGATTTGCACTAAAAATATTACATAAGATTGATTATCAGGCAGATTTGGAATCTGCTCATCCCCGCCTCTTACAGGTCAAAATCCCTCACCTGCAAGCTGGAAATATTGGGGATCGCCACCGAAAATTCGGCGCGCCGGTCGCCATCGATATCCCCGCTCAGCACGCCATTGGCAAAGCGCAACTCGCCCGCCTTGCCGGAAAACCCGGCCGTCTTGATGAATTTGAACGCCTGATCGCCCGCGCGTTGTGTATTGGCATCAATCGCCGTCAGATCGATGATGTCACCATCCTCGCGCGCGAAATCGACGATACGATCGCGCTTGCCGCGGACCGGCGTGTCCAGAACCGACAGGAACACGAAACGGTCCGCCCCCGGCCCTCCCAACAACTGATCGGCCCCGCGATCCCCGATCAGCGTATCGTTCCCCGACCCGCCATAGAGCGTGTCACGGTCATTGCCGCCATAGAGCCGGTCCTGCCCGGCGCCACCATAAAGACGGTCATTGCCCGCGTCGCCCATCAGAACATCATCCTGCACACCGCCAAACAGCCGCTCGGCCCCCTTGCCGCCATAGAGACTGTCTTGCCCGCTTTGCCCTTCCAGAAGGCTGGCCCCGCTGCCGCCGAACAGCACATCATGGCCCGCGCCCCCGGTCAGCGTATCGCGCCCCGATCCGGCCGAGAGCGTATCATCCCCCTGTCCGCCGAGCAGCCGGTCATTCCCCGCCCCGCCATAGAGCCGGTCATTGCCCAGATTGCCATAAAGCCGGTCATTGCCCTCATTGCCGAACAGGCTGTCATCGCCCATATCGCCTTGCAATGTGTCGCGCCCCAGACCGCCCCACAGGGTATCGGCCTCGTCACCACTCATGCCGCCATAGATCTTGTCATTGCCCCGGCCGCCATAGATGAGATCGGCGCCAAAATCGCCGTAAGCCGTGTTGTTCCCGCTCCAGAGCGAGATCGTGTCATTGCCGAAACCGCCATAGACCTCGTCATTGCCGTTCAGGGCTGAGATATTGTCATCGCCGCTCAGCCCGAAGATCGCGTCATCGCCATCGGTGCCCTGCAGGTTGGGGTCACTGAAAGGCGAGCCGGTGATACGGTTCAGATCGCCATCGCCCGGATCTGGATCGCCCGGATCGACCGGAGGCGTCACCGGCGGATCGGGATCGACGGGCGGCGGGGTGACCGGCCCCACCGTGATGCGCTGCGCGAAACTGGACGCATCGCTCAGGCTGAAGCCGTTGTTATTGGCAGCCCCCGTATACATCGCAGCGACCAGCGTGATATAATATTGCCCATTGGGCAGCGTATATTGATCCGAGAAGCGGATATCGTAGAAGGCTTGCCCCGATGACAGCCGCCCCCCATTGGAGGTCGGGACATAATCGGCGATGCGATAGCCGCTGATCGAGCCGCCGCTATAGGGCGTGGTCGTGGCCCATAGCTCCAGCCGGACCGTGCCGGAAATGCCAGAGCCGGTATAGGTGACGCGGGCCACCTCAACCGTGGCCACCCCGCCCTGCAGGCGGTAAGTGGAGGTTCCGCTGATCGAAAGGCTCATGATCCGGGCTCCTGCACGAAGGATGATGGGACAAACATATTGCGGTCGCAACGGGCGTTCTGGAATGGAGAAAGCCTAGGGCAATCCTGTCTGCCCTGGCAAGCCGCAGCGGCCATTCGCCTGCGGGAAACGGGAAATCATCCCGTATCGCAGGCTGTTTGCCCCGATCATATGCCCCGATCCTGTGCCCGATCGCCCGCAGGATGCGCGGCCCGCCACCCGGTTTTCTGCGCCCCAGAAAAGAACCCGGTTCCATGGATCGCCGCCCGGACGGGACAGTGTTTCGGCGCAACCCGGCCGCTGCCCCGGGCCAAAGGCCCAAAACGCAGCGGATGAGAGGCATTTTCCACGCAAATGAGAGCAAATCCTTGCTGTTCCCCTTGGAGCAAGGCGAAAAATTTGCGACATGCGGCCAACATGTTTCAAAGGGTTTCCACATGACGACGAGCACGGTCGATACCCAGGGGGTCAGCCAAGCCACACTGACCCATCTGCAGCGGCTGGAGGCCGAGAGCATCCACATCATGCGCGAAGTGGTGGCCAATGCCGAAAACCCGGTCATGCTCTATTCGGTGGGCAAGGATTCGGCGGTGATGCTGCATCTGGCGAAGAAGGCCTTCTATCCGGCCCCGCCGCCCTTCCCGCTGCTTCATGTCGACACGACCTGGAAGTTCAAGGCGATGTATGCGCTGCGCGACAAGGCGGCCAAGGATGCGGGCATGGATCTGCTGGTCCATCACAACCCCGAAGCGGTGGAAAAGGGCATCAACCCCTTCGACCACGGGTCCTTGCATACCGATATGTGGAAGACCGAAGGTCTGAAACAGGCGCTGAGCAAATATGATTTCGACGTGGCCTTTGGCGGCGCGCGGCGCGACGAGGAAAAATCCCGCGCCAAGGAACGGGTCTTCTCCTTCCGCTCGGCCAATCATCGCTGGGATCCGAAGAACCAGCGGCCGGAACTCTGGAAGCTTTACAATACCCGCAAGGCCAAGGGCGAAAGCATCCGGGTCTTCCCGATCTCCAACTGGACCGAGCTGGACATCTGGCAATATATCCATCTTGAGGGCATCGAGATCGTGCCGCTTTACTTCAGCGAAAAGCGCCCGACGGTGATCCGCAACGGGCTGATGCTGATGGTCGATGATGAACGTTTCCCGCTGGAAGCCGGCGAGACCCCGGTCATGCGTTCGATCCGCTTCCGGACGCTCGGTTGCTACCCGTTGACCGGCGCGGTGGAGAGCGAGGCCCGCACCCTGCCGGAAGTCATTCAGGAAATGCTGCTGACCACCACCTCGGAACGGCAGGGCCGCGCCATCGACCATGATCAGTCGGCCTCGATGGAGAAGAAGAAGCAGGAGGGGTATTTCTGATGACCGAGATGCCGCAAGACCCGATCTACGTCACCGATGCGCTGATCGCCGAGGATATCGACGCCTATCTGGTGAAGCACCAGCACAAGACCATGCTGCGCTTCATCACCTGCGGCTCGGTCGATGATGGCAAATCCACCCTGATCGGGCGGCTGCTTTACGACACCAAGATGATCTTCGAGGATCAGCTGGCAAGTCTGGAGCGCGACAGCAAGGCGGTCGGCACCCAGGGCGGCGATATCGATTTCGCCCTTCTGGTCGATGGCCTGGCGGCCGAACGCGAACAGGGCATCACCATCGATGTGGCCTATCGCTTTTTTGCCACCGACAAGCGCAAGTTCATCGTGGCCGATACCCCCGGCCATGAGCAATATACCCGCAACATGGTCACCGGCGCCTCGACCGCCGATCTGGCGGTGATCCTGATCGATGCCCGTCAGGGCGTGCTGACCCAGACGCGGCGGCATTCCTATCTGGTGAACCTTCTGGGCATCCGCAATGTGGTGCTGGCGATCAACAAGATGGATCTGGTCGGCTATAGCCAGGAACGCTTCTACGAGATCGTGAAGGAATATTCGCATTTCGCCCAGCAGATCGGCATGAAGACCTTCCTGCCAATCCCGATCTCGGGGCTGAAGGGCGAGAATATCGCGAGCAAAAGCGCCGCCATGCCCTGGTATCAGGGGCCGACATTGCTTCAGCATCTCGAAGAGGCGCCGGTCAATGACGCCCGGATGCAGGACCATGATTTCCGCATGGCCGTGCAATGGGTGAACCGCCCCAATCTCGATTTCCGCGGCTTTGCCGGCCAGATCGGTGCCGGGACCATCAGCCCCGGTGACGCGATCCGCGTGCTGCCCTCGGGGAAAACCACCACGGTCAAATCCATCGTGACCTTTGACGGCGATCTGGACCGCGCGATTGCCGGGCAATCGATCACCCTGACCTTTGCCGACGAGATCGACTGCTCGCGCGGCGATGTCATCGTGAAGGCCGATGCGCCTTGCGAAGTGGCCGACCAGTTCGAGGCGACGCTCGTGTGGATGGACGAGGCGGCGATGCTGCCCGGGCGCCCCTATCTGTTGAAGATCGGGACCCAGACCGTGACCGCCACGGTGACCGAGCCGAAATACGAGGTGAACGTCAACACGCTGGAGCACAAGGCCTCCAAGACGCTGGCGCTGAATGCGATCGGCGTGGTGAATATCTCGACCGACCGCGCGATCCCGTTCGAGGCCTATGCGCAGAACCCCGATCTGGGCGGCTTCATCCTGATCGACCGCATGAGCAATGCGACCGTGGCCGCAGGCATGATCCATTTCGCGCTGCGCCGCAGCCAGAACATCCACTGGCAGGCGGTGGATATCGACCGCGACGCCCATGCCAGCCTGAAGACCCAGAAACCCGCCGTGGTCTGGTTCACCGGCCTGTCGGGCTCGGGCAAATCGACCATCGCCAATATCGTCGAGAAGAAGCTGCACGCCCTTGGCAAGCACACCTTCCTTCTGGATGGCGACAATGTGCGCCACGGCTTGAACCGCGATCTGGGCTTCACCGATGCCGACCGGGTGGAAAACATCCGCCGCGTCGGCGAAGTGGCCCGGCTGATGACCGATGCGGGCCTGATCGTGCTGACCGCCTTCATCTCGCCCTTCCGGGCCGAGCGGCAGATGGTGCGTGATCTGATGGCCTCGGGCGAGTTCATCGAGGTTTTCGTGAACACGCCGCTGGAAGTGGCCGAAGAACGCGATGTGAAGGGCCTGTACAAGAAGGCCCGCTCTGGCCAGCTGAAGAACTTCACTGGCATCGACAGCCCCTATGAGGCGCCGCAAGCCCCCGAGATCACGGTGAACACCGTCGATCTGACCGCGGAAGAGGCGGCCGAACGGATCGTGGCGGCGCTGCTGGCGCGCTGATCCGGGGATCACTCCAAATGCAAAAGGCCGGGCGCTCTGCCCGGCCTTTTGCATTCCCGTCTCTGGCCCGCCCGACGGGGCAGGCCGAAGGCCTTGCCCAGACCTTACTCCGGCAGAACGCGGATCGCGCCCTTGTCAGCCGAGGAGGCAAACTGCGCATAGACCTTCAGCGCGGTGGAGATCTGGCGCTTGCGCGGCTGCGCCGGTTTCCAGCCCTTGGCGTCCTGCTCAATGCGGCGCTGCGCCAGTTCCGCCTCCGGCACCGCCAGATGGATCGTGCGGTTCGGGATGTCGATCTCGATCACGTCGCCATCCTGCACCAGACCGATCAGACCGCCCGCCGCCGCCTCGGGCGAGGCATGGCCGATGGAGAGGCCCGAGGTGCCGCCCGAGAAGCGGCCATCGGTGATCAGCGCGCAGGCTTTGCCCAGACCCTTCGATTTCAGATAGGAGGTCGGATACAGCATCTCCTGCATCCCGGGGCCGCCTTTCGGCCCCTCATAGCGGATCACCACCACATTGCCGGCCTCGACCCCACCATTCAGGATGCCGTAAACGGCGGCGTCCTGGCTTTCGAAGACCTTGGCGGTGCCGGTGAATTTCAGGATCGATTCATCGACGCCCGCAGTTTTCACGATGCAGCCATCGAGGGCAATATTGCCGGTCAGCACCGCCAGCCCGCCATCCTTGGAGAACGGCGTCTTGGCCGAGCGGATCACGCCCTTTTCGCGGTCGGTATCGAGATCGGGCCAGAGCGAGGACTGGCTGAAGGCCACCTGCGTCGGCACCCCGCCGGGGGCGGCCAGAAACAGCTGCCGCGCATCGGGGTTGTTCGATTTCGCGATATCCCATTGGTCGATCGCGGCCCCGATCGAGGGCGCATGGACAGTCGGGCAATTGCGGTCGATCAGACCGGCGCGGTCCAGCTCGCCCAGAATCGCCATGATGCCACCGGCGCGATGGACATCCTCCATATGCACATTGGCAGTATTGGGCGCGACTTTGCACAGGCAGGGCACCTTGCGCGACAACCGGTCGATATCCTCCATGGTGAAATCGACGCCGCCTTCCTGCGCGATGGCCAGCAGGTGCAGCACGGTATTGGTGGAACCGCCCATGGCGATATCCAGCGCCATCGCATTCTCATAGGCCGATTTGCCCGCGATCACCCGCGGCAGCACGGTGTCGTCATCCTGCTCATACCAGCGCCGGGCCAAATCGACCACGCGGCGCCCGGCCTCAAGGAACAGGCCCTTGCGGAAGGCGTGCGTCGCCAGAGTCGAGCCATTGCCCGGCAGCGACAGACCCAGGGCTTCGGACAGGCAGTTCATCGAATTGGCGGTGAACATCCCCGAGCAGGAGCCGCAGGTCGGGCAGGCGGCCTGTTCGATGGCCGACAGATCCGCATCCGAGATCGCGTCATTGGCCGCCGCCACCATGGCATCGACCAGATCGAGCTTGACCACGCGGCCGTCGCCCAGCGTGGCCTTGCCCGCCTCCATCGGTCCGCCCGAGACGAAGATCGCGGGGATGTTCAGCCGCATCGCCGCCATCAACATGCCGGGGGTGATCTTGTCGCAATTGGAGATGCAGACCATCGCATCGGCGCAATGGGCATTCACCATATATTCCACGCTGTCGGCGATCAGCTCGCGCGAGGGCAGCGAATACAGCATCCCGTCATGGCCCATGGCGATGCCGTCATCCACCGCGATGGTGTTGAATTCCTTGGCGATGCCGCCCGCCGCCTCGACCTCGCGCGCCACCATCTGGCCAAGATCTTTCAGATGGACATGCCCCGGCACGAATTGGGTGAAGCTGTTGACGATGGCGATGATCGGCTTGCCGAAATCGCTGTCTTTCACCCCGGTCGCACGCCAGAGGCCACGGGCCCCCGCCATATTGCGGCCATGGGTGGTGGTGCGGGAACGATATGCGGGCATGATCTTGGCTTTCCGGCTGGCTCAACGGGAGATGACTGCGCCTTCGGGCGGCAAAAATCAACCGCCCGCCCGCATTTTCAGGCAGGAAATGAACGCGGGCGGCGGCCCGGCTCTGGCGATTTTGCGGGCTTGCTGCCATCTTCGCCGCCACAAGCGGGGAGAGAAGACGGATGGCACCCAAATTCGGCACGAGCGGGCTGCGCGGTCTGGTCACGGAACTGACGCCCGATCTGGTGGCGGATCATATCCGCGCCTTTGTGGCGGCCTGCCCGATGGGCAGCGGGCTTTGGGTCGGGCGCGACCTGCGCGCCTCCTCGCCGGATCTGGCCGGGGTGGTGATCGGGGCCGCGCAGGGCATGGGTCTTGCCGTCACCGATTGCGGCGCGGTGCCGACGCCCGCATTGGCGCTGGCGGCGATGCAGGCGGGGGCGGCTGCGGTGATGGTGACCGGCAGCCATATCCCCGCCGATCGCAACGGGCTGAAGTTCTACACACCCACCGGCGAGATCACCAAGGCGCATGAGGCGGCGATCTTGGCCCATCTCGGCACCGCGCCGCGCGGGTCGGGGCCTGCGCCTGTGCTGGCCGGATCCGTCGGTGCCAACTGGGTTACACGCTATGTCACGGGTTTTGGCGCACAGGCGCTGTCCGGCCTGCGTATCGGCATCTGGGCGCATAGCGCGGTGTCGCGCGATCTGCTGGCGGAGGCGATGGCGGCGCTTGGCGCCGAATGCGTCTCTATCGGCCGGTTAGAGACATTTTTGCCGGTCGATACCGAGGCCGTCAGCGCGACTGCCCGCGCAGATCTGGCCGCCTGGGCGCCGGGGTTCGATGCGATCATCTCCACCGATGGCGATGGCGACCGCCCGCTTTTGACCGATGGCACAGGCGCGGTGATCCCGGGCGATATTCTGGGCCAGATCACGGCGGCCAGCCTCGGGGCCGCAATCGTCGTGACCCCGGTCAGTTCCAATAGCGGCGCGGAAGCGTCAGGGGCTTTCGTGCAGGTGATCCGCACGAAAATCGGTTCGCCCTTCGTCATCGCCGCGATGGAGGAAGCAGGGGGCCCTGTGGTCGGCTATGAGGCCAATGGCGGCTTCCTGCTGGGCTTTGATGCCACCGGCCCGGCAGGCCCCCTGCCCGCGCTGATGACCCGCGACAGCCTGCTGCCGCTGGTCACCGTGCTGGCCGAAGCGCGCAAGGCCGGCGGCCTGCCCGCGCTGTTGGCCGCCCAGCCCCCGCGTTTCACCGCGACCGACCGGCTGGAGGAAACCCCACCCGAGGTCACCGCCCCCTTCCTGGCCCAGATGATCGACAATCCCGACACGATGCTTTCTGCGCTGTCAGAGACGGAAATCACCCGCGACCTGACAGATGGGCTGCGCATCAGCCTCGCCTCTGGCCGGGTGCTGCATCTGCGCCCCTCCGGCAATGCGCCGGAGTTCCGGCTCTATACCGAGGCCGAAAGCCCGGAGGCCGCCACAGCCCTGCTCGCGCAGCTGCGCAGCTTTGTCGCGCAGGCGCTGCGCGCATGACAGCGCCTGACACCGCACCCTTGGTCTCTGTCGTGATCCCGGTTTTCAATGCGGGCGAAACATTGGCTGCGACGGTCGCATCCGTGCAGGCGCAGAGCCTGATGGATTGGGAGGCGCTGCTGGTCGATGACGGATCGCGCGATGACAGTGCCGCAATCATGGCCCGCCTTGCCGCATCAGACCCGCGGATCCGCTGCCTTTCGACCGAAGGCCAGCAAGGTGCAGGCCCGGCCCGCAATGCCGGGATTGCCGCCGCGCGCGGACGCTTCATCGCCTTTCTGGATGCCGATGACCAATGGCACCCCGAGAAGCTGAAACTGCAACTGGCCGCCATGGCCGAGACCGGCATCCCGTTTTCCTGCACCGCCTATCTGCGGGTCAATGCCGCCAAGGACAACCGCCGGGTGGTGGGCGTGCCCGCCCGCGCCCGCCGCGCCGATCTGTTGAAGACCAATACCGTCGCCTGTTCGACCGCGATCTATGACCGGGCGCATTTCGGCCCGCGCGCCATGCCGGATCTGCGCCGGCGGCAGGATTTCGCGCTTTGGCTCGATCTATTGCGCGACACGCCGGTGGTGCTGGGCCTGCCGCTGGTGCTGATGACCTATCGCGAGGATGCCGGTTCGCTTTCGGCGCCCAAGGGACGCGCCGCCGCCGATACCTGGCGCATGTATCGCCAGATCCCCGGCCTCGGCCTGCCGCAAGCCGCCTGGTATTTCGGCCATTACGCGCTGCGGGGGCTGTTGCGCCACCGCCTGCCCGGTCTGGCCCGGCGGCTTGGCTGGCTGCAGGGTGCTGGCCTGCCCGCCGCCGCAGAGGCACCAAACCTCGCGACAAACCCCGCGCCGGGTGCCTCTTCCGGGCGCTAAATCAGGCCGTTCTGGCGATAAATCGCCACCAAGGGGCCCGTACGGTTTGCCTCTCCCCCCGATCCCGCCTAGTCTGCCCTCTGTCGGTAATGGTGCGCCCTTTCATATCAATGAGGACACATGACCGGATGACCCTGTTTTTGCATATCGGTATGCAAAAGACCGGAACCACCTCTCTCCAGATCTCCATGGCGATGGCCCGCCCGGCTCTGGCCAAGGCCGGACTGCTTTATCCCAGCGGCACGCTTGGCCTCGATCTGGAGCCGACCAATGCCCATCACTATCTGGCCCATGCCATGATGGGGCATCGCTTTGACCATACGCCGCAGGCCGATCTGGATCTGGTGGAGGCGCATTGTGCGCATCTCACCGCCGCCGCGGCGGGCTTTGCGGGCGATACCATTCTGAGCAGCGAAGACCTGTCCCGTCTGCCCGCGGCCGCCATCCCGCGCCTGCGGGCGTTGCTGCCTGCCGAAACCAAGGTCGTGGTCTATCTGCGCAGGCAGGATTACTGGGTCGATTCCCTTTATGGCCAATCGCTGAAATTCGGCCCCGGCCAAGGGCTTGAGGCCTTCCTGGCGCAGATCGCCCCCCGGCTGGATTATGCGGCATTGCTGGCGGCCTGGTCTGACAGTTTCGGTGCCGAGAATATCGTGGTGCGCGCCTATGAACGCCGGGCCCGGCGCGACCTCTGGGCCGATTTCTGCGTGGCCACCCGCCAGCCGCAAGCGCGCAAGGCGCTGTCGCGGCCACGGCGCGACAATGTCAGCCTGACCCGCCATCAGATTGCGCTGCTGGATGCCGCCCCCGATGCGGATCTCCGCAGGGGCCTGCGGCGCCTGCTGGAGCGGCACAACCAGCGCCGGGGCAACCAGCCCGATCTGCTGCGCCATCTGCCGGCGGCGCGCGCGGCAGACATCCTCGCCGGACAGGCGGAAAACAACCGGGCCGTGGCGCAACGCTTTCTGGCGCGCGATGCGCTTTTTGCCGATCAGGCCCCCCCATGCGAAGACATGGCCCCGCCCGAGGATCTGACCCCGATCCGCGCCTTGTTGGCCGGGACACCCGCCGGGGCCATGGCGGATGCCGAAACCGGCAAGGCCCTGCTGGATGCGATCCGCGCGGCGCTGCACCGGCAAGAGGCCGCCGGCGGCGACAGCGCCTGACATCCGCCCCGAAGCGGCGCGCGCCCAAAGAAAATCCACCCCTTCCCTCCCCTGTCGGGCAAAGAAATCTTCTCTCTTTCCCGGCGGAAAAGGCGGCTTTTGCGCAGACTGCGGCAGCCCTCAGATTCCCGCTTGTCGAAACCCGAAATTGCGAGGATATCGGACATTGGTCGGCGCAGGATCGGGTCGCGAAATATCATGTTTGCAAAGTGTCTGTTTCAAGTCTTTCCGCCTGCGATCCGGGGGCCGCATCCCGCAGGGACAGACGGCACCGGCATTAGCCATGCAGGGCCGATCGGATGCGCCGCCGATGCCCGGATGCCATCCCTTATCTGGCCCTGATGCGCCGCTTTTTGCGATACGCCCCAGCCCTCGATATTTCACAAGGACCCAAATGCATTACCTGATTGGCGGAAGCGGCATTCCCAATTATGGCGACGAGCTGATGGCGCGTGGCTGGCTGCGCTATCTGGCGCAGCATCATCCCGAAGACCGGGTGGTCATCGATACCACCCTGCCGACGGTTTCGACGCTGCTGCTGCAGCCCGCGCATTGGAAAGCCTCACATGTTGCCATCGTGCGCGAGGTGGGTTTTCCCAAAAGCAGCCCGGATTTCTGGAAGAATTTCGCGCGCGGCCTGGCCTTCTTTGATCAGGGCGGATTTGCCGCCTTCCCGCAATTGAACCTTGCCGAAGGTTTTCTGGCGCAAGCGAACCGCTTCCACCTGTTTGGTGGCGGCTATATTTCCAGCAAATGGCCCAATACCGGCTTCCTGCTGGGCTTTGCCGGGGCGCTCAAGGCCCGGTTCGGCACCCGGCTGCATGGCACCGGGCTGGGCCTGCTGCCGATCGACCCGCCGCCTGCGGCGCTGCAACAGGCCTTCCGCACTGTGCTGAATGGCTTCACCTCTCTGGAGCTGCGCGACCCCGCCGCCGAAGGCTTCATCCGCGACCACAGCGCGGGCGACAATGTCGTGCCAGACGGGCTGGACGACTGTTTCATGGAACCCCCGCCGCCGCTGCATGACCAACCCCCGACGCTGCACATTTCCTGTTTCATGAAAGACAGCGGCCTGGCCCCCCTGCTGCGGCGGCTGGACCGCCGGCGCGAAAGGATCAGCAAACGGTTCGAGAAGATCAAATTCTGGGTCTGCGCGCCGCATCGCGATCAGGATGCGTTCGAGGCGATCCGCGATCTGTTCCCGCAGACCGAAGCCGCCCATGTCGGCGACCTGCTGGCCGATCCCGGCTTCAGCAAGGATGATGTCATGATCACCAGCCGCTTCCATCCGCATATGATTGCGGCCCGGGCGGGGATCCGAGGCTATTACATCCAGATCTCTGGCGATTACTACGCCGCCAAACATCAGTCGGTTGTGGCGCTTGGCTCGCGCTTCCTGCCCTTTGCCGATTTCGAAACCCGGAATTTCGATCTGGAGCCCTGCACCGCCATGGCCAAGGCGGATGCGGAGCGCGTCACCCGCAAGCAAAAGCGGGCCACCGCGATCTATGGTGGCAACCTGACCTGACCCCGGCACCAGGGCCGGAAGGATGAGACAGGTCTCCAGGCGGGCGCTCCGCCTGGAGACCCCTCTTCCCGGTTTCAGGCGCAAGCGGGATCCTTATCAAGACAGGGGTTCCGCAGACCCAGGGCACCCCCCGATCAGGGAGCGTGGAGACACGGCACGCCGCCCTGATGTCCAGCACATCCTGGAAAGTGACCAAACCGCTGCGGGCGGCGAAACGCATCTTCACGCGGCGCTGATCGCCGGAGACCTTGAAGAACATGCCCCCTGTTTCACGGGCGCAAAGCAGGACAGGATCGGGGCTTTGATCAGCCCTGAGAGCATATCTTTCCCCCGAAGGCGCAGGCGGGCCGCCAGGGGCCCCTATGCCCATGTCATGGACATGCCCAAAGCCACAGCGGCTTGACGCAAAACGACCAATCCCGCATAGGGGGCAGAGCCGCCTCAGGCCCGCCCCTTGAACGGTGGGAGCCGGGTTCGCCCTGCGAGGCTTCGACAGGGGCTGGCCGATATCGATGCGGCCGGACGAGACAAGGAAGATACGCAAGGCATGCCTCTCTATCGCCACGCAGACCGGATGCTTCTGCTCATCCATATCCCGAAGACCGGTGGCTCTACGGTGGAAGAGGTCCTGCATCGGCGCGGGGCGCAGCAGGCGCTGAAAAGCAGGCCGCGCAAGGAATTTTCCGTCGTCACCCCGCAGCATATGCATTGGGACCTGCTGCTCACATGGGTGCCGCCCAGCTTTTACGACCAGAGCGTCAGCATCGTGCGCAACCCCTATGCGCGCCTGGCCAGCGAATATCGCTGGCGCAGCGATCTGCACAAGGCAAATCTCAAAAAGGCCCGTGCCGCGGCAGATCAGCCTGTGGAGGCCGAGGCCCCGCCCGCCGAAATGCCGGATTTCGACACCTGGCTGCGGCACCAGTTCAAGGCCTATCCGAAACGGCCGATGATCCTGGACAACCATATCCGGCCGCAGGTCGACTTCATCGGCCCCGATACGCAGATCTTCCGGCTTGAGGATGGGCTGGATGCGGCAATCAACCATTGCCTCACACAGCTGAACATGCCGCTGCGCAATCTGAAGGTCCATCAGTCGCGCAAATCCGCGTCTCAGCCGATCGCGACCACCGCAGCGCGGATGGCGCAAATCGCGGAATTCTACAAAGCCGATTTCGAGGCCTTCGGCTATTCGGTTGACGAGATCCCCGCCGATCTGTTCACGCTGTAACCGGAACGCGGCATCGCGGCCGCTGGAAGATCTGCCATATGTCCCGCCTTCCCGCCCTCAGCGTCATCATTCCCGTCTATCACGGCTGGGATGATCTGGCCGGGTTGCTTGCGGCCCTGGCCGCGCAGACCTTTCAGGATTTCGAGGTCCTGATCGCCGATAACGAGCGAGAGCCCTACCCGGAGGCCGCCTTGCAGGCGCTTATCCCGCCGGGGTTGCAGGGCCGCGTCACCCATATCCATTGCCCGCGCCCCGGCTCCTATGCTGCCCGCAATGCGGCGGCGGCAAAGGCGCGCGGGGCGCGGCTGGTCTTCACCGATGCCGATTGCCGGCCCCTGCCCGGCTGGCTGGCGGCGCTGGCCGCCGCCGGGGCCCGTATGCCTGCGGCCCTGCTGGCCGGACCGATCCGCATGATCACCGGCCCCGATCCCGGCATCTGGGAGATTTATGACGCGCTGCGCGGCATTCCGCAGGCGCGCTATGTCGCGCATGGCTATGCCACCACCGCCAATCTGAGCGTGGAACGGGCCATGTTCGAGACGCTTTCGGGCTTTGATCCGCGCCGCCTGTCGGGGGGCGATGCCGAGTTCTGCCGCCGCGCCCGGCGGGCGGGTGCCGCGCTGCATCTGGTTCCAGATGCAATCACCCAGCATCCCGCGCGCAGCAGCCGCGCCGAATGCGTGACCAAGGTGCGCCGCATCAAGGGCGGGCAGCTGACATCAGGATCGCCGCGCCAGCGGCTGATCTGGGCGATCCGCAGCCTGACCCCCCCCCTTCGCGAGATGCTGGCCTATCTGCGCAGCACCGATTTCCCGATCCGCTGGCGCCTGATCGCCTGCGCTGCCCGGCTGCGGCTGTGGTTCTCCGAGCTGGCCGAGATGGGGCGTATCCTGATCCTGCGCCACCCGCCGGAGCGGCGTTAGGCGCGCATAGGTTAGGCCTGCGGCATTCGCAGCGCCGAGGTCCGGTGCCTGACCTCGCGCGCAAAAGCGTCTCTATTCCAGCCCAAACTTCCCTTGGCGCGGCTCAGCCCGCCAGGCCGCCGCGCGGGACATCGGCGTCAAACAGCATCTCTTCCCACAGATCGATCACCGCATCGGGGGCGTATGCGGCCATGCTCGCAGGCCCCGCCGCGCCCATTTGCCGGATGCGGGTCGGGTCACGCATCAGCCCGGCCAGGGCCGCGCTATATTGCGCCAGCCGGTCGCCATCAGCGGCCACCAGAATGCCGGTCTCGCCATCCTTCACCAGACGGTTGAGGCCTGAGCAATCCTCGAACCCCACCACCGGCAGGCCGGAGGCCAGCGCCTCGGTCACCGCAAGCGGGAAACCCTCGAACTCTGCCGGATGGGCGAGGATCGAGGCCTCCAGATAGCATTCCGCCACATTGGTCTGATGGCCCATCAGATGGGCATTGGTCAGGCCGTATTGCGCGATCCGCGCCGCCAGATCGGCCTTCAGCGGGCCCTCGCCATAGATGCGCAGATCCCAGTCGGGGAAATCCGGCGCGATCTTGGCCCAGGCCTCGATCAGCAGATCGTGGCGCTTCACCGTGGCGAGGCGCCCGACCGCCATCACCGTCTTGCGCCGCGGGCTGGCCGCCAGCACTTCGGGCGCGATCTGCGGCACCGCATTGGGCAGGACCAGCGCCCGCGCTTGCAGGGCCGCGCTGTAGAAATCGCGATATTCCGGCAAAAGCACTGCGATCCGGTCCATCTTGCCCATCAGGCGCAAGCGGCGGCGGCGGTCCAGACGGCTGGGGTCCCAGCGGACGGGATTGTGGAAATCCTGCACCGGCGCGTTATGGGTGGAGGTGACGCGACGCATCTTGTGACCCGGCTCTGCCAAGGCCAGCGCGGTGGTCGCGGGCGGCATGAAGGCGATGGTCACATCAGGTTCGGTCGCGCGGATATAGGCCTGCAAGCGGCGCCAGAAGCCGCCATTGCGCGAGACCCAGGTCAGCAGGTCAAAGGGCGGCAGATCCGGCATCACCTTGTGCCACAGGTCGCGAGCGCGACCGACGATCCGCCGCAGCCCACGCCGGGGCGGGCGCAGATTGACCGCGATCACCCCCGGGGCCAGCGGATAGAAGGGCGTGCCATGGCGAAATTCGTGGCTTGCGATCTCCACCATATGGCCGCGCGCGGCCAAGGCATTGGCCGTCTCGATCAGCACGCGCTCGGCGCCGCCACTGCGGGCAGTCAGCTTTTCGATGACGAACAGGATCTTGCGGGGCGGGCGGGTGCCCGCGCGGGTCTGGCTCCGGGCGTTCATCTGGTCGCGACGCTTTCAAAGGGGGCGAGGCTCCCGGTCAGGGCGCGCAGCCAGGCCCCGGCAAGCTGGTCCAGCGCCGCAGCATGGCCGGTATCCGGCACCAGCCCGGCGGCGGCCAGCTGCGCCAGCTGACGCGCGGCATGGGCGCGCAAGGGTGCAGGCGAGGCCAGCTGCAATCCCATGCCACCCGCCTGCGCGGCCATGCGCGCCGTCAGATCATTGACCAGGGCGGCGGCGCGCAGATGCCGCGCCAGATCGCTGTCCGGGGCGGGCTGCAAGATCCCGCGCGGCACAGCGGTGAACCCTTGCGCGACCAGCGCCGCCGCCAGATCGGCCGCGGCCTTTGTCTCAGGTGCCCCCGGCACCTGCAAATGCCAGATCTGCAGCGCGACATCCGTCCCTGCCCGGCGGAACGCGGCCTGCAGCGCCGCCAGCACCTCGGCCCAGGACAGGAATGTGTCATTGCCCGCCATCAGGCTTGCAGCCTCTAGCGAGGGCAGCAGCAGCGCGGGCTGGCTACGCCCGCCATGATCGCGCAGCAGCACCTCGGCCATGACGGAAAGACGGGTATCCCCTTCCGCGCGCAGCCGCAGATCCTCATGCCCCAGCAAGGCCGGGGCCGGGATCATCCAGGCGCTGGCCGCCAGTTGCAGACCGGCTTCGCCCGGCAGCGCCGCCAGATCGCTGGCCGCCGTCAGCGGCAGGCCCGCGCCATCGCGGCCCATGATCAGATGCAGGATGCGGGTCATGCGCGGCTCGCCTTTCCGGTCAGCACGGATTTGAACACCCGCAATGTATGGCGCGGCGAGCCGAAAGCCGCCTGCGCCAGATAATTCGCGGCCAGCAGCCGGTTGCCGTTGCTTTTCGCGAACCGCGCGGCAAGGCGATTGGCCTTGTAATGCAGCTTGGAACGCAGCGCCGGCGGCTGGGTCTGGATCACCGGCTGCATCTTGGCCAGGATCAGCTTGTGGCAGGCATGGACCTCGCGCGCATTGCGCCCGATATCGGATTTGAAATAGCGGCACAGCGGCCGGTTATCCTCGGGCACCACCAGCTTGCCGCCCCCGCGCACGAAATGCAGGAAGTAATCCAGATCCTGTAGGCGCGGCAGACGCTCGTCAAAGCGCCCGGCGATGCGGAAGGCGCGCGCGGTGCCGAGCAGCGTCCAGAGATAGGCGCGCAGATTGCCGCCATCGAGCAGTTCCAGCACCTGATCGCCCTGCACCTGCTGTTGCAATGTGCGGGCCGAGGTGCTGCCGACCTGTTGCCAGTCATAGGCGCCGGTCACCCAGATCCGGTCGATATCGACACCCGCCATGCGCAGCCGGCTCAGGTGATTGAACTGCACCTCGAGCTTCTCGGGGTACCAGATATCGCCGGCATCGAGCCAGGTGACGTGATCCGCCTCCACCGCATCCAGCAGGCGGTTGCGGGTCTTCGGGCGGCCCAGGTTTTGCGCATTGACCAGAAACAGCATGTCGATGCCGCTGGTCCGGGCAAATTCCTGCGCCACCTCCTCGGCCTCGATCCGGTCGGGCTCGGGCGATCCGTCATCGACGATGATGACCCGCATCCTGCCGCCCCAGGTCTGGGCCGCGATCGAGGAGAGGGACAGCTTCAACCCTGCAGGGTCCCGGTAATGGGGCAGCAGAACGTCAAGGGCTGGCGTCACGGAGAAAATTCCTTTTGGCGGTCAGTATAGGGGGGCTGCCGGAGGAGACAAGGTTGCAGGCCGTCCCATGCCATCAGTCCTGCGGAAAAGCGAGACGCAGATAGCGATCTGCCGCAAGATGCGCCGAAAAGCGCGCAGCTTCGGCAATCTGCCGAGGCGGATCGGCAGGCATGTCCAGCGCCTGCGCCATGGCCCGCGCCAAAGCCGCCGGATCACCGGGCAGCACCAGATGGCCAAGGCGGCCCCCTGCCAGAATCTCGTCGGGGCCTGATGGGCAATCGGTGGAGACGATGCGCAGGCCTGCCCCCAATGCCTCGACCAGCACCATGGGCAGCCCCTCCCAAAGCGAGGACAGCACGAAAAGATCGGCCCGCGACAGAAAGGCCAAGGGGGCGGCCACATGGCCGGGCAGCGCCACGTCAACATCCAGCCGCAGGCCGAGATCGCCGCAAAGCCGGGTCAGGGCCTCACGCGCCGGTCCCTCGCCCAGCAGGATCAGCCGCGCCCCCGGTCGGGTCTGACGCAAATTGGCAAAGGCGCGCAGCAGGGTCGGGAAATCCTTCTGCACCGCCAGCCGCCCCATGGCGACCAGCACCGGGGCCGGATCTGCGGGCCACGGCTGCGCGCCCGCGGGCCAGGGCGCGCGATCCGCCAGCCAAGGGTGTGGGCAGGGTTGCAGGGCCTGCGCCGCCCGCGCCGGGCTCCAGGCCGGGTTCAGGATGACATCGATCTGCGGCGCCTGCGCGCCCCCCGCCGCCCCCCGCAGATCCGCCGCCACCCCCTCAGACACCGCGACGCGGGCATCGGGGGCCGCGATGAAACGCAGCACCAGCCGGTCCATCAGGCGTTGCATCCGGCTGGCGCGGGAAATCTCGGCGCTGCGATGGGTGTGGAAGCTCCAGATCAGCCGGGCACGCGACCGGGCGATGCGATGCGCGGCCAGCATCAAAAGGTTGACGTAATTGCGCGCCGAGATGATGGCATCGGGCTGTTCGCGGCGCAGATAGCTCACCGCCCGGCCCAGACCATGGCGGGCGCGCCGGCCCAGATCGACCACCCGCACGCCTTCCGGCACATCGCGCGCCACCCCGTCAGGGGCGGCAATCAGCAGATCCACCGCGATGCCGCGCGCGACCAGTTCTTCGGCCAGATTGAGCATGACCACACCGATGCCGCCGCCCCCGATCGAGCCGGGGCAGAGACAGATCCGGCGCTTGCTCGGGCGCAGGCGGGCGTCACGGTCTTGCGGCATTCATCCTCCTGCCCGGCGGGACATGCATCCCGGGGTGATCGCCGCCCGGTCAGTCCGACCCGAACAGATCGCGGCTGAACAGCTTGACCGCGACATCGGCCAGTTCGGGGGCTGCGCGATTAGCGATGATGATATCGCATTCGGCCTTGAACGCCTCCAGATCGCGCATCACCTGTGATCCGAAGAACAGATCCTCGGCCAAGGCGGGTTCATAGACCACGACCTCGACGCCCTTGGCCTTGATCCGCTTCATCACGCCCTGGATGGAGCTTTGCCGGAAATTGTCCGACCCGGCCTTCATCACCAGCCGGTAAACCCCGACCCGACGCGGGCGCGCAGCCAGGATCTGGTCGGCAATGAAATCCTTGCGGGTGCGATTGGCCTCGACGATGGCCTGGATCAGATTTTGCGGCACGCTGGCATAATTGGCCAAGAGCTGCTTGGAATCCTTGGGCAGACAATAGCCGCCATAGCCGAAAGACGGGTTGTTGTAATGCTGGCCGATGCGCGGATCGAGCCCGACCCCTTCGATGATCTGGCGCGATTGCAGCCCATGCGCCATGGCATAGCTGTCCAGCTCGTTGAAGAAGGCGACCCGCATCGCGAGATAGGTATTGGCAAACAGCTTGATCGCCTCGGCTTCGGAACTGTCGGTGAAGAGCACCGGCACATCCTGGCTGACCGCGCCCTCGCGCAGCAGGGCAGCAAAGCGTTCGGCGCGGGGCGAGCGTTCGCCCACGATGATGCGGGACGGGTGCAGGTTGTCCTGCAGCGCCCGGCCCTCGCGCAGAAATTCCGGGCTGAAGATCACCGCCTCATGGCCAAGGCGCGCGCGCACATCGGCGGTAAAGCCCACCGGCACGGTGGATTTGACGATGATCACCGCCTTGGGGTTGATGTCACGCACCTGCGCGATCACCGCCTCGACACTGGATGTGTCGAAATAATTGGTTTGCGGATCATAATTGGTGGGCGTCGCCACGATGACATATTCGGCCGCAGCATAGGCCTCTTGCGGATCGGTGGTCGCCTGCAGATGCAGCGGGCGGGTCGCCAGAAAATCCGAGATCTCGGCATCGATGATCGGGCTTTCCTTGGCATTGACCAAGGCCACCCGGCGCGGATCGACATCCAGCGCCCGGACATCATTGTGCTGGGCCAGCAGCACGGCATTGGACAATCCGACATAGCCCAGTCCGGCCACGGCAATCTGCGTTCGAGACATTGGTAAAGGCCCTGCCCTGCTGTTCTCTGTCGCCCCGTGCTTAGGCAGTCGCGCCAGACCTGTCCAGCCGTTCCGCACACGCCTGGAGCGAGTGTCGAAACTTTGCCAAAATATGGACAGGTTTGCTGTCAATCCTGCGCGGATCTTGTGCCGGGCTGTTCCGATCCGCTGCAAGTCCCGATATCAAAAACCATGTCTGAAACACCGTATCATTTGCGACCAAGACAAAGGATCCGCCCCGAATGACCCTGCAGCAGATCACCCCGGTTCTTCTGTGTGGCGGCTCCGGCACCCGGCTCTGGCCGCTGTCGCGCAAAAGCTATCCCAAGCAATTCGCACTGGAGATCGACGGGCAGTCGCTGTTTCAGGCCTCGGCGCTGCGGCTGTCGGGGGTGGCGTCGGGCCTTGCCTTTGCCCGGCCGCTGGTGGTGACGGGCAGCGATTTCCGTTTCGTGGTGACAGAACAGCTGGCGGCGATCGGCATCGACCCCGGCCCGATCCTGATCGAGCCTGCGGCACGCAACACCGCCCCTGCGGTGCTGGCCGCCGCCCTGCATCTGGCGGCACAGGACGCGCGGGCGGTGATGCTGGTCGCGCCCTCCGACCATGCGATCCCTGACGCAGACGCCTTCCGCGCCGCAGTGGCGCGCGGCCTGCCCGCGCTGCGCGCGGGGCGTATGGTGACCTTTGGCATCACCCCCGACCGGGCCGAGACCGGCTATGGCTGGCTGGAACTGGCGGGGGCTGTTCCCGCTGATGAAGGCCCGGTGGCGCTGTCGCGCTTTGTCGAAAAGCCCGATGCCGCGCGGGCGGAACAGATGCTGGCGGCGGGCCATTTCCTGTGGAATGCCGGGATCTTCCTGATGCGCGCCGCCGATCTGATCGCGGCCTACCACGCCTATCAGCCCGCCATGGTCGCGCAGGTCGAGGCGGCGCTGGCCGCAGCCACCACCGATTTCGGTTTTCTGCGGCTGGCCCCCGAGCCATGGTCCGAGATCGAGGATATTTCCATCGACTATGCGGTGATGGAGAAATCGCCCGATCTGTCGGTCGTGCCCTTTGCCGGCGGCTGGTCGGATCTGGGCGGCTGGGATGCGGTCTGGCGCGAGGGCGGGCCCGATCAGGCCGGCAATGTGACCTCTGACCACGCCACCGCCATCGATTGCCGCAACACCCTGCTGCGCTCCGAGAACCCGGCGGTGGAGCTGGTGGGGATCGGCCTTGAGGGGCTGATCGCGGTGGCAATGCCGGATGCGGTGCTGGTCGCGCGCGCCGACCGGGCGCAGGATGTGAAGCTGGCGGTGGCTGCCTTGAAGATCAGGGGCGCGCGCCAGGCCGAGACCTTGCCACGCGATTTCCGGCCCTGGGGGTGGTATGAAAGTCTGGTGATCGGCGACCGTTTCCAGGTGAAGCGGATCCATGTCCATCCGGGGGCCGCCCTGTCGCTGCAATCGCATTTCCACCGCTCCGAGCACTGGATCGTGGTCGAGGGCACCGCGCGGGTCACGGTCGATGACAGCGTGACCCTCGTGACCGAGAACCAGTCGGTCTATATCCCGCTGGGTGCCCATCACCGGATGGAGAACCCCGGCAAGCTGCCCATGGTGCTGATCGAGGTGCAGACCGGCAGCTATTTCGGCGAGGATGACATCATCCGCTATGAGGATGCCTATGCGCGGGGCCAGGGCGCGAAAGGGTAGGCCTTACCGTCCCGGGAACGATTACTGAGAGGGCACCGCCAGACGGAATGTCTCGTAAGGGTCGTCAGGCGGCGAAAGCGCCCTTAAGCCCTCCAGAGCTTTCAAGATATTCCCCAAGGGGAGCGACTGCAGTGTTTCTCGTGGGTGGTCCCACCACCGGGATGCAAGCAGATCCTGCACCTGCGCGGCTTCAAAGCGATACCTGAGCACGCGGCCCGGAAGGCCCACGACGATTGCATAGGGCGGGACATCCGTTGTGACCACTGCATTTGCGCCGATAATGGCCCCGTGGCCGATCGAAACGCCGGGCATGATGATCGCGCCATCCCCGATCCAAACGTCGCATCCAATACAGGTGGCAGACGCTTTCCCTGATGCGGACACACCGATCAGGGCCATCTCAGCCGCCGTGTAATTCCGCTCGGGCGGGCCGCCCGACAGGCTGGGATTTGTCGATAATCCTGAGATCCAGTGTCGCCCCGCACCAATGGTCACGCGGCGACCTATGCTGCTATAGCGGCCGATAAAACAACGTCCCCGGATATATCCCCCATCATTCATATAACTGTAGGCACCGACAAAACTGTCTTTTCCAGGGGCCAGAAAAGAGCTGTCTATACTTGCGCCACGCTCAAACAGGACATCTTGCAGGCCCTTGATGCCCCGGACATCAATCGCAGCAAGGTCCTGTCGTGTGAGGATGCGCTCGGCCGTCAAGCTACCGGACTGAAAGCGACTATATTTATCCTCAATTCTCATATGAAATTACACCGGCTGCCGAAGATTTACATTTTCAGATTCTCTGGACATAGGACATGACCTCACTCCGCATCATGCTATACTGATTCGGCCCATATTTCTTTTGGGGCAATACATAGCTCATCTGCGTACAAAGCTCTGCCAGAAGCGTTGGTGCCCAGACTGGCCATTCGCGTGGCATGATATGAAAGACAGCCATGCGCCCCACTATGGCGTTTGGCTGGGCCAGGGCCTCGACGACTTTATAGCTTTGCCGATTTTCGTAATCATCGAACAGTATGGTCACTGGCTTGCGTGTATTAAGACAGGTTGCCACAAAACAGGCGGCCCTCAGGCGCCCGTCAACCAGAACCAGATCGGGTTGCCGAAAGAAGGGTTGTGCCCAAATTGCCAAAGGGTAGCGATAGAACCCAGCCCACCCGCGATCATCAAGCGGCCGCCCCCAGGCACCGGTCGGCCCAATATCAGCGTGATACATGATCGGAAGTGACGGCAGTTCCGCTTCATCAAATTTTCGCTGCAATGCAGTGAACCAGGCACGGTCACTTTCAACGCTGAAAATGAGTTTGCCTGGTTTTTGGGCCGCAAGCACCGTTGAGCCACCAGATCCATATTCCAGGATCACCTTGGCCTCGGCATAGTGTTTCTGCAAGACTTCCGCCTCGGCTTCAGCGAATGTCAGTGGGGGCCAGCGATCAATCATATCAGACATAGCGTTCTTCGACTTCTCACAACCAAAGCGATAAGGCAGGCATTTCCCAAGTTGGCGAACATATTTCGAGTGCCACGGCTTCTTTCCCGATGACGAAGGCCACGCAAGGGGCGCTGCAGCCGGTGCAAGGTCAATATCCGCTGATTACAGAGAGATTTGCTCAAAGTGAGGGGTGTCCAAGTATTGGCCTTCCAGAGTCGCGATCCGGCCACGTGCCAGCTTCCGCGTGATATGCTGCGTCAGCCTGACCAGATCACTGTCGTCAGTCCAATGACCGAGTTCATCCTGAAGCATGTCTACCGCAAGATCGTAACGGCTCCGACGGAAGGCAAGAACACGCTTGTTTCCATCCCTTGCGATCATAACAACATCAAGCGCCGGACGGGCCATGAGCTGCCGGGACAGATCTGCCAAGGCACCTGGTGCAAGGACTTCTCCGAAGGTCAACGGAATAACGAACGCGTTGCGGGTGCAGATTTCCCGGATCGCCAGATCTCGCCCATAGGCAGCTCCCGTCCGAGTTGTGACCCCCAGCAGCCGCCCCTCCGGCAAGATGGACATGGCGGCCAGTTTGGCGAAACTTCCATCAGAGGAGCCATCATCCACCATCGTGACAGCGAAGGTGAAAGGCCCGAATTTTTGTTCTGCCACCGCGCGAAGCGTCTTGTCCATAACCTTGCGGCTGTCATGCCCGCTCAGAACCAGATGGAAGTGCGGGCAGTCCTCCGTACTCCCCATATATTCATAGGGGGATCCATGTAGCGCGATATGGCGCGTCATAGCGGGCAATTGCGGAAGTGCTGCCGCTGTCGCCTCTCGCAATTCAACCTCGGCTGCCATCAGAACATCGGCCGGGAAGCTTTTGATCATGTGCGCTTCGGCTGCCCGACGGACGCCACCCCGCGCCAGCACAGGCTTCACGCTGCGATGATATATTTCGAAATATCCCTCAGGACGCTCAGACGCTTCTTGCCACAGGCTGACCTCATACTTGGCGAACTCATTGACCCATGCCCGGCGCCTCGGAACAGAATACATGGGGATACCCTTGCGCATACTGAGGGCCGCAAACCAGAGATCACAGACCCCCTTGGTGCTGAAATCCGCCAGAGTCGGCTTGATGGTGGAACTGTGCCAAGCAGTTGTGCCGGTCCCCAGCATATCGACAAACCTGCCACGTGAGCGGTGCAAGAAATGGAAGACCGTCCGCTGGCTGAGTTTTGTGAACTCGTCATACGGAAAGATCACACCATGGCTGCCCACAATGCAGGACCGACCGAGCAACTCGATCTGATGGATCAGGCGCGATGTGTAATCCGGCGGATAGAGCAGGTCATCATCAAAGGTGAATACATAGCTGGAATCGTCCTGCGGCAAATCATAGAATTTGCCATTGTCGCGAAGATCTCCGACAGCGTCTTGGCTGCGGATGGCGCGAATTTTGGGGTGGCGGGCAAAATCCGGGACTTCATCATAATCGTTCAAGTATAGGATGAGAAGGTCGAGTTGCGGCAGAATCGACGCGATCGTCGCCTTCAGACTGTCAATTCTCAGCGGAAAACTCGCCATCGCGCCGACCCGGCGCTGCCCCAGAGAAGGCGATGCATTCTGTGAGGGATCACCCAGCTCAAAGGGGCGCTCCAGCTGCGGAAACTCGACCAATGGCAAGCCTCCGCTCATCATATTCGCGGCGGCCGTCTGCACCCAGGTGTTCAAATTGTCGGAATATCGCTTGCGATCATCCGACAGTGAAGGCCGGAGCACACCATTCTGACTGGCATATGCGGTGCTGCCAGTTGCCGTCGTCAGCGAGGTTTCAAGCGTGCGCAGGAAGTAAACTTCATCCGGAATGCGCAGCACAGCCGCCTTGCCGAAAAGGGTTTCGATCCGCACCCGGAATTCGGTATCGCCCCCGAAGCGAACCGTATCGTAATAGCCGATCTCGTCGATCAAAGAGCGCTTCCACAACAAGGTGTTCTCGGCATAACGAAGGTCTCCGAGCGGCGTACTCATATCTTCCGACCAGCGCCGTGTCCGGGCGAGACAGGCTTTCTTTTCGGGATGGGCCTTGAGGGCATTCAGTTGCCGCAGGATCCTGTCCGGTGTGATGATGTCATCGCTGTCGACAATGGTGACATAGGTACCTCGTGCCCGGGTGACCCCGATATTACGCGCATAGTAACAGCCGAAATTGCGCAACAGCGAAATCACCCGAACATTCGGGTGATCCGCCGCAATCGCCCGCGCGACACTGACGGAATGGTCGGTGGACCCGTCATCAACGACGATCAATTCAACGTTGACGGAGCTTTGTGACAAGACGGAATGGATGGATCGCGCGATCCATTCGGCATTGTTGTAACTCGGCATGATGATCGACACGAGGTCATCATGATCCTGACGGCCACTGCCCTGCAACGGACCCTGCGCATAAGCCCGGTCAAGTTCTGCCGGGCTCATCTCGGTGCCAGTAACACCCATCTCCTCCGTATGGACGGGGCTGCGCCCCAAGATCCGCCAATACCGCTCATAATGATCCCGAGGCTCAAGTCCAGATTGTGCAACATCTGGGTAGGCACTTAAATAATACTTGGCATCAAAGGAAATATTGTCACGACTCATGATCGGTACCTAGGATATCTTGGGTTGACGACGATGACTTTTTCGAAACTTCGAAACGATGCTACGGAGAGGAGAAGTAATCTTCCACGAAGTGCTGGACAGCAGGGCAGCCTTCTCGAGTGAGATAGTCTTGATCTTGGTTTGTTGGTCCTCCAACTTCTTCCGTTGATCCTCCAACCGCTGCCTCTGCTTTTCCAGGAGTTTGGTCAGGGCCGCGGTTTCTCGGAAATGCACCTCGCGGTTTTTGCGTAGGGCGAGGCTCAGCGCATCGCATTGCGCCAGCGCCTTTTCCTTCTTCTGGCGCTCGGCCTGCACACTGACAGTCTCACCTTGCAGATGCCTGAGTTTATCAATCTCAATTTTTGCGTCGAAATACAGGGCCTGATATTGACCAAGCTTGCGCCCACGCAAGTCGATGGCAGCAGAAAGGTCCGCCATTTCGGTTTCGAACTGCGCGATACGGCGCTGTGCCTCGGCGAAAGCTTGCTGCGTCTCGGCCAGCAGCCCCATCATTGCATCCTGCCTGCGCTCTGCTGCAAGCCCATTTCCCAAGCGCGTAAACATCGCTTGGATATCCTGTCGCACATGTAGCTTGTCCTCACTGAGGGCATAAGCAAGAAGGGCTGGCTTCCCGCACAGAATCGAAAACCCTGCCCCCATATCTACATTGATGCAATCGGCCCGCAGCAAGTGTTGCCGCAGATGCTGTATCCCATCGGTCTGCGCAGCCTGCGACAAGCCATACACGACGAGGCAACCGTCAGCCGAGAGCCGTGAAGATAGATTTTCTACCAGCGCGTCAGGCCATGTATCTGCATTTTGCAGATCGACGAGAAGCAAATCCTGAGGATCGGTACCTGGCCAGACCGCATCAGGTGCTCCCTGTATGGTGTGAAGTTTCAGGATCCCTGGATAAAACTGCGCAGCATACCTGGCGATGGCATCCGGGATCTTGTCTTGTGGACCTCCCGCGATATGAATACCGGCACATGTTCCGTCAATCTGCAGCCGTTCGATCATCTGGCAAATGGCGAAACAGGCGGTGCCATCGCCAAGGCCAAGAACCGTCGTACGCGCAGGCTTCAGGACTGCCGATAACCAGAACAGGAGCGGCGCAAAGCGCAACGCGTCGCCCTCACCCGAAAAATGCGGGATCCAAAAGGCTGGAGAATGTAGCGGGAAATCCTGGCTTGCTGTAGGCAGGCTAAATGACGCCGTAGCGGATTGAATATCCTGCATTGGAAGATCCTGATTGTCGTCTGGCACTAGCATGTGAACCTCAGCAGGGCCAATAACATGGTTGTCCTGACCACACCATAGAGCAAGGTCGAGCCGGGCGGGTGAAACTTTTGAAAGACTTGGCAGGGTGGCCATTTCTGAGGTTCCAGCTCTGGCGACAGAGGGTTGAGCGGCCCCTCCTTCCAGCAGCCAGCGGCCCTGTCCGTCAGGCAACCCATATCAAGAAGCCGACAACTTCCGCATGACAGGCCTGACGCGCTCTTCGCCCCTCACGTCGCCCCCATCAGATCCTGATGCAGCTTGATCGCGTCTTCCAGATCTTCGAAGTAATGCAGCTGGCCGCGTTCCAGCACGAGACCCGCATCGCAGAACTCGCGCACCGTGCGGGTATCATGGCTGACCATGATGGCGCTGGAGGATTTCATCCGCTCGGAGAACACCGCCCGGCTCTTGCGGCGGAAACTGGCATCCCCCACCGCCGTCACCTCATCGACCAGATAGGTATCAAAGCGGATGCCCATGGCCGCCCCGAAGGTCAGACGCGAACGCATCCCCGAGGAATAGCTGCGCACCGGCATGTGGAAATGCTCGCCCAGCTCCGAGAAATCGCGCACAAACTCGATCAGCTGGCTGGTCTCCACGCCGTAGACCCGCGCGATGAAGCGGATGTTCTGCGCCCCGGTCAGATCACGATGGACCGCGCCGCCCAGGCCCACCGGCCAGCTGATCGTGCCTTCCGAGACGATCCGGCCGCTGCTCGGGCGCATGGTGCCCGCGACCATCTGCAAGAGCGTGGACTTGCCCGCCCCGTTGCGCCCCAAAAGCGCCAGCGAGCGGCCTTCGGGCAGGGTCAGGCTCAGATCGTCAATGACCACCTTGCGCCGCCCGCCAAGCGCAAAGCTCTTGCTCAGATGCTCGAACCGGATCATGCGCGTGCTGCCCCCAACCTGCCCTAGCGACGGTCACGGATGCTGTAGAAGACCAGCGTGCCGATCGCCCAGATCAGCAGCAGGAAGATCGAGACCAGCCCGGTCAGCACCAGGCGCTGCGGAAACTCCGCCGTCTGCGGCAAGGTCGGGCGGATATAGGGTGCCAGATACAGCGACTGGCGCGAGGCATTGGCGCGGGCCAGATCGACCGCCGCAAGCGCCGTGCGATAGCTTTCTTCGGCGAATTGCAGATCGACGGTCAGGCGTTCGAATTCGGCGATCAGATCGGGGTAATTCTCATCCACGCCCCCCGCGCCTTCGGCACTGGCGAAGGTCTGGCGCTCGGCTGCGATCCGGTCCCGGATCACCTGGATACGGCGCGCGGCCTGATTGCGGCGCGGATCGTTTTCCTGGGTCGAACCCAGAATAAGGTCATTTTCGATCAGGGCCTCGGCCAGCTGCTGCTGCAGGTTGTTCAGCACGCCCATCCGGCCCTGGATATCCGCCGCCGGATCGACGATGCGGGTGCGGGTGCGGAACAGGCTGAGCGCCTCACGCGCATCCTTCAGCCGGGCCAGTGCCTGATCGAGATCGGCATTGGCATAGCGCATCACGTCTTCGCGGGCCTGGTTGTTCAGGTCGTTGATCATGCGCTGGCTTTCGGCCACGATCTCGCCGGCGATGCGCTGCGCATCCTCGGGGGTGAAGGCCAGCACGCGCAGCGCGATCAGGCGGGTGCTTTGATCGTAGGAGATGCGGACCATGCGGCCCCAGTAATCATGCAACTCCTCGATGCGGGCATCGGGCCAGAGCGTGAAAACCGGATCGCCCGGCCAATGCGTGGAATAGATCGCCCCCAGCCCCACGCGCTCGTCAATGGCCGAGACGATCTCCTGGCTCTGGATGAACTCATAAAGGATATCGGATTCCGACATGCCGCCGCCGCCGGCAAGCTGGGCCAGACCGCCCACAAGCCCGGTGGAGGCATTGTCCTCGCGCCGCACGGTGAAGGCCACGGTCGAGGCATACTGATCCTGTGCCACGCCCCAGAGATAGGTCGCGGTGACAAGGATCGGCAGCAGGACCAGGATCGCAAAAGACCAGACCACGCCCATATGGCGTCGGCGGAAGCGCGCCGGTTCGGCCATCGGCAGGACCTGGATCACCGGCGGCGGGCCGCTTTTGCCACGTTTGGAGGCGGGTTTGCGCGGAGCCGGGGCCGCGGGCGCATCGCTTGCAGCCGGGGGAACTACAATATTATCTTTTTCTGTCAAAGACTTGCCCCGAGGATCGACCGCGTTTGAACTTCTTGCGACTGTTCTACATAATACCCCCTTGAAACGCCAGTGCGCGATAGAGCGATGCAGACCCAGAGCATACCCCCCCTTCCCGATCTGCCCGCAGCAGGCCCGATGCCCGCGCAACGGCCCAAGCCTGCGCTGCGCCGGGTGAAAACGCGGGAATTTCCGACCTTCCGCACCATCATGGCGCTGATGCTGCGCGAGATGTCCTCGCGCTATGGGCGCTCGCCCGGGGGCTATGTCTGGGCCGTGCTGGAGCCGGTGGGCACCATCCTGATTCTGGCCATCGCCTTTTCCTTCATGCTGCGCGCGCCGCCTTTGGGAACCAGCTTCATCCTGTTCTATGCGACGGGCTTTCTGCCCTTCTCGCTTTACAGCACCGTCGCCAAGACCGCGATGAACGCGATCGACTATTCCCGCCCGCTGCTGATGTATCCGGCGGTCACCTGGGTCGATGCCATGGCTGCGCGGTTCCTGCTGAATGCGCTGACCGGGATCTCGGTGGCGACCATCGTCTTCACCGGCATCGCCTTCCTGCCCAATGTGCGGCTGTCACTGGATCTGCCGCCGATCCTGATGGCGCATCTGATGGCGCTGGTCTTCGCGCTTGGCCTGGGGGCGCTGAACTGTGCGATCAGCGGCCTTTTCCCGATCTGGGACATGGTCTGGAATATCCTGACCCGGCCGCTGATGCTGTTGTCGGGGGTGCTTTATACCTTTGAATCGCTGCCCGCCTTTGCCCGTGCGATCCTGTGGTATAATCCGCTGATCCATGTCGTGGGCGAGATGCGCGCGGGCTTCTATCCGATGTATAATTCCAGCTATGTCAGCCCGGCCTATGTGCTGTTGCTGGGCCTGGGCCTGATGGCCTTTGGCTGCACGCTGCTGGTGCGTTACCACCGCGACATCCTGAATGATGCCTGATGATCAAGGAGGGTGGCGGGGCAGCCTCTGCCCCGCCATCTGACCGCTTACTTGCTGTAACCCGGCCCTTGCGTCCAGGCCCAGGCGTCACGGATCATCTGGGGCAAGGTGGAATGTCTGGGCTGCCAGCCCAGCTCCTCCACCGCGCGGGCCGAGCCCGAGACCAGCGCCGTCGCATCGCCGGCCCGCCGCGCGCCCTCGATGATCGGGACCTCGCGATTGGTCACCGCGCGGCTTGCGTCAATCACCTCGCGCACCGAGAAGCCCGATCCGGTGCCCAGATTGAACACCCGGTTGCCCTTGCCCTCCAGCAACCAGTTCAGCCCCAGAACATGGGCCTGCACCAGATCCATCACATGGACATAATCGCGCACACAGGTGCCGTCACGCGTGGCATAATCCGAGCCAAACACCGTCAGCGCCGGGCGCTTGCCTGCCACCGCCTCCAGCATCAGGGGGATCAGATGGGTCTCGGGCGTGTGCTGTTCGCCGATCTCGCCATCGGGATCGCAACCCGCCACGTTGAAATAGCGGAAGATCACATGGTTCAATCCATGGCTCGCGCCGAAATTGGCCAGCATATCCTCGATGGCGCGTTTGCTGGCCCCATAGGAATTGATCGGCAGCTGCACCGAGTTTTCATCCAGCAGCACCCCGTCCTGATCGCCATAGGTCGCGCAGGTCGAGGAGAAGACAAAGTTCTTGCAGCCCGCCGCCAGCGCGCCTTCGATCAGGTTCAGCGCGCCCATGACATTGACCCGCCAGTATTTGCCCGGGTCGGTCATGCTTTCGCCGACAAGGCTGAGGGCCGCGAAATGCAGCACCGCGGCCGGCTTGTATTGCGCGAAGGCCGCGTCCACATCGGCGCGGTTCATCAGATCGCCCTTGAAGAAGGGGCCGAACTTCACCGCTTCTTCCCAGCCGGTATTGAGATTGTCGAAGGCGACCGGGGTAAAACCTGCCTGTGCCAGCACCTTGCAGGCATGGGCCCCGATATAGCCCGCGCCCCCGGTCACCAGAACCGTCTTGCCATCCGTCATTGCGACACCCGCATCTGAAATTTACGCCGCCATATGGCGCGAGGCGGGCAGGTCGCGCAAGCGCCCTGCCCTTTTGCTTCAGCCAGCCGCCCGGATCAGCCCTGCGCTTTCAGCCAGTCGATCAGCCTTGCGGCCAATCCGTCATCCAGACGCGGCCCTTCCAGGATCAGCCGCCCCGAGGGATGGCGGATCACCTTGAGGCCGGAAATCGGCTCTAGCGGCGGTATAGTGCCGGTTTCTGACGATCTGCGCGGGGACAGCACCTGCTGGATGCGGGCCTGCTCGTCGCTGGCATCCGCCGGGCGGTCCTGCAAGGCCGGGATCAGCCGGGACACCAGATCCGGATCGGCCTCCAGGCCTTGCGCGAGTTGCAGCCCCAGCCGCTCGCCGATGGATTCGGGGAAATGCAGCACACCATCCAGCGCCCGCACCACCGTGAGGAACGACCCGATCTTGGAGCGTTTGGCCCGGCTGGCCGAAGCAAAAAGCGCGCGAAGGGCGGCCCGGTCATCGGGATAGACCCCGGCCTCGACCGCCTTGGCGGCGATGCGCGCGCGCTCATAGAACGAAAGACCCACGCGGATCTCGTTTTCCTCGACCATGGCGATATAGGCGTCTGACGCCTGATCGGGTTTGCGCAAAAGCGCCAGCACAGTGCCGAAAGCCGCATCTTCCTGCGCCAGTTGCCGCAGCGCGGTCAGCCGCCGCCAGCCGGAAATCAGCCCGTAGCGATCGGGGCCGGTCAGGGCGACCTCGATCGGGGTCTGCTGGCCACGGGCGCGCAAGGATTCGACCAGGGCGGTCATCTCTTCGGGGTCGGTGGCGATGCGGTCGCGCACCAGATAGCCCGCCTCGATCTGTTCCAACGGCAAAGCCAGCACCAGCCGCCCGCTTTCGCGGGCCTGACGCAGACTTGCCGCCATCTCCTCCATCGCGGCGGTCGCGGCCGCAGCCCCGGCCATATCGGCGATGGGCGGGCGCGCCAGCGGGGCCGGGGCCACAGGTGCCATGGGGGCTAGAGAGGAGACGGCGGAGGCCTCGATCATATCCTCGGGCTCGGCCATGGTCCCAAAGGGGGTCAGACGTCTGCGCTTGGCCATGTCAGATCCCCTTTCCGAAATCAGTCTCTACCCGGGCAGACAGAGACGTATTCGCCCTGCCCGTTTCGCGCGCGAAACAATCGTTCATTGCGCCGCCTCCGCCACCCGAT
The DNA here is from genome assembly GCF_008973825.1 of Gemmobacter serpentinus. GTDB lineage: Bacteria > Pseudomonadota > Alphaproteobacteria > Rhodobacterales > Rhodobacteraceae > Gemmobacter > Gemmobacter serpentinus. Next base: position 45,365 of record NZ_WCHR01000041.1, read on the forward strand.
CCAGCTCATCGCGGCGCCAGCTGCCAAGGATCAGCGCCTTCACGGCGGCCCATGTCTCGTCGAATGTCTCGCGGCCCCGGGCATAGGTCTCGCGGTTGAAATCGCGGTAATCGGCCTCATAGATGCCGCGCACCTGCTCGCCCGCCTGTCCGATCAGCGCGGTGAAATCCTGCCGATGCGGCGAGAGCGTCTGGCCCAGCCAGCCCTGCATCAGCGCCGCAAGCTCGGCCTGCTGGCTGCTGTCGAACCGGGTGATGAGAGTGCGCACCGCATCCCACTCAAAGTTCAACTCGGGCCGACCGAGTGCCCGCGCCGCCATATTCTCCCCCTCCTCGATGGAGCGGAAGGTGGAATGCAGCATGTCGAAGAAGCGCCCGGTGGAATCGAACTCCAGAAACGAGGCCCCCATCGGCACCAGCAGAATATCGGCAGCGGCCAGCCCGTTGATCGTCAGATAGCCAAGCGCGGGCGGGGTATCGAGGAAGATCACATCATATTGGTCGAGCAAGCCATCGGCGGCCAGGCTTTCGGTCAGTGCATCCCATAGCTTCCAGCCGCGCGATTGCATCCGCCAGACCGGGATCTGGAACTCGGCCCAGTAAAGGTTCAGCTGCGCGCCGATCAGATCGATATTGGGCCAATGGGTCTTCTGAACCAGATCCTGCGCCTTGACCGTCAGCGCCTCGGTCAGTGTCTCATCGAGCGGGATCGGCGCATCGCCCCGGTCCAGCCGGCGCTGGTTGTCGATACGCAGATGGCTGGCGTAATGCCGTGCGAGCAGCGGGAAGACCGTCTGCCACTCATCCTCGACCCTTCCCCCGAAGATCGAGGTCATCGAGCCCTGACTGTCCAGATCGATCACCAGCACGCGGTAGCCATCCAGCGCCGCCGACATCGCCAGATGCGCACAGGTCGAGGTCTTGCCGACCCCGCCCTTGAAGTTGGCGACCGCCAGCATCTTGGCCGGCAGATCCTTGGGGCGGTAGGGCGTATAGGGTTTGGCCTTGGAGCCCTCGACTGCAAAGAAGGCGCGCAGGCGCAGCACCTCGTCCAAGGTGAACCATTTGGCGCCGCCCTCGGTCTCCGACAGGCCTTGTGGCAGATCGGGGTTCTGCTTCAGCACGCGCCGGAAATGGGCCTGCGCCACCGGGATCAGATAGCGCGTGATCTCCCAAGTGGAGAACAGCCGCAGCTTGCGCCCGCCGCTGGCATCAAGACCGCGCCCTGCCAGATCATTGCGTCCGGTCTCGCAGGCGCGCGCAATCCGGCCAAAGCCTTCGGTCGTGGTGGGGGTGCCAAGCGCGGTCAGCGCCGCATCGGGATCAATGCCGAAATAGGGCGGAAGGGGGGCTGCTGCCTCGGGCTTCATTTCTGCCTCATGTGCCGTGTTTTCTGCAGTATACCGAAAAACGCATCACATGGAAGCAAAGACATGACATGACAGGATTTTCTCTGCTGATTCTATGACTTGCGGGCTTTGGGCAGGGTGTGCCGTGTGCCTTTTCGGGGCTATCGCCGGGTGCGGTGAAGACCCATGTGCGATTTTTTCCTGTTATAGCGATGTTATCTTATATGTTACGGGTCAGCATAGGTTTTTGCAAATAGCTGATCTTGAAAGAAAAAAATTGATCTGAGGCGCATCGGGTGACTCTGATCCGACACTTCTCCGACTCTGATCCGCCGAAAGGGCGACTCTGATCCCCCAATCGCGATACTGGACGGCGCATGTGGATAACTTTAGGGTGAGTGTCACTGAAACCCCGAACCGAAATCGGGGACAAATCACGAGGCGCAGATGGCAGGGCAGGCAGTTGCGGGGGCATTCCCTGCGCGACGACGATCCAATTTTGGGCCCGGTTCTGGGGCGGATATTCCGGCACCGGTCATTGGCGATCTGTTCATCTGCGATGTGCTGGAGGCCAGTCCGAAGGACGATCTCGGCACGATGGAACACCCGATCTTTTCGCTGTCCACCAAGCCCGATCGCCGGATCCTGAGCTATGAGCATAATGGCGCCAAGGTCGAGGTTGTCCCTTCGGTGAAGGGGCGCGCGACGATCCATGACAAGGATATCCTGATCTATTGCATCAGCCAGTTGATGGCGGGCCTGAATGCCGGGCGCGAGGTCAGCCGGACGCTGCAACTGAAGGCGCATGACTTGCTGCTCGCGACGCAGCGCGATACCGGCGGTGACAGCTATCTGCGGCTGCGCGAGGCCTTTGAGCGGCTGGCGGGCACCCGTATCACCACCAATATCGTGACCGGCGGCATCGAGGCCACCAGCGGTTTCGGCCTGATCGAAAGCTGGGAGATCCTGCGCAAGACCCGCGGCGGGCGGATGATCTCGGTCATGGTGACCCTGTCGGAATGGGTGTTCCGTGCGGTGCTGGCACGCTCGGTCCTGACGCTGAGCCGGGATTATTTCGGGTTGCGCAAACCGCTGGAGCGGCGGGTCTATGAGCTGGCGCGCAAGCATTGCGGCCGCCAGCCGGACTGGCGCATCTCTGTCCCGGTCCTGCACAAGAAGGCGGGGTCTTCCGCGCCGGTGCGGGTGTTTCGCGCCGCGATCCGCAAGATGATCGAAGAGGCGCAGCTGCCCGATTACCGGATGGAGGAAGAGCCGGGCGATGTGATCCGCTTTGCCCGGATCGGCGTCATCGAGGAAGAGACAGCACCCGACGCGGGCCTGCCTTCGCATTTCGACCCCGATGTGCTGGAGGCCGCGCGCGCCCTTGCCCCGGGGATGGATGTCTATGCATTGGAGGCCGAATGGCGGGCCTTCTGGGTATCCTCCGGCCGCCCGCGCCTCAGCGCCCCGGATCGTGCTTTCCTGGGCTGGGTGAAGGCGCGCAAGGGCTAAGGCCCGGGGGTTAACGAGGCCCCCCTGCCCCGCGCGCAGGCGTCAGGCTTTGTCAGGGCGGGGCGCGCAAGGATCGGCGCGATCTTTGCCGCAAAGGACCGCGCCCCATGCCCGATACCTCGCCCAATCTCTCCCTGCCCTATCTGCTGCCTGCCCAGGCGCAGAAGCACGTCACCCATAACGAGGCGCTGGAGCGGCTGGATGCGCTGGCACAGCTGGTGGTCGAAGGCTTTGGCGCGACCACGCCCCCCGCCGATCCGGGCGTCGGGCAGATCTGGGCGGTGGGGGGCGGTGCGGGAGGCAGCTGGTCGGGCCAGGGCGGCAAGCTTGCGCTGCGGGTGGCGGGGGATTGGCTGTTCCTCGCCCCGCGTGAAGGCTGGCGCGCCTGGGGGCGGGCCGAGGCCGAATTGCGGATCTGGCGGGGCAGTTCCTGGCAGCGTCTGCCCCATGACCAGCTGGACGGGATCGGCATCGCCACCACCTCGGATGCGACCAACCGGCTGTCCGTGGTCTCGCATGCCACGCTGTTCAGCCATGCGGGCGCGGGCCATCAGATGAAGATCAACAAGGCGGGTGCGGCGCAGACCGCATCGCTGATGTTTCAGAGCAACTGGGATGGCCGGGCCGAGATGGGCCTGACCGGCAATGATGATTTCAGCGTGAAGGTCAGCGCCGATGGCAGCACCTGGGTCGAGGGGCTGCGCATCAATCGCAGCACCGGGGCTGCGGCCTTTCTGGCCGGGCTGACGCTGGCCGGATCGCCGGTCTTTGCGCGATCGAACATCCTGGGCACTGTGGCACAAAGTGCGGGCCTGCCGACAGGGGCGGTGATCCAGCGCGGATCCGGGGCCAATGGCGAGTTTGTCCGCTTTGCCGATGGCACGCTGATCTGCGCCCATGTGTTGACCGCCTCTGCCTCGGCTGCGGTCGGCTGGACCTATCCTTCCGTCTTTGCCGCTGTGCCTGCGGTCAGCGGCACCGCGCAGGCCACGGTTCTCGCCTGTGTCATGCTGGACGCGGCCCCGACCGCCACGGCCGCCAGCCTGTCGGTGCGCGACAAGGCAGATGCGCGCCGCGCCGATGTGATGCGGCTGATGGCGGTGGGACGCTGGTTCTGAAGTGGGGATGTTTCGCGCGCGAAACATCCCCGGCTCACAGGGTCAGGCGATGCTGAGCGCGCAGAGCATATCGACCTGGCGCTGACAGGCCGCAGGCTGCTGGGTGGCGATGGCGCAGAAATCATACGAGGTGCCGGGCTGGGTGCGCACCTCTTCAAAGCCCGCCTCCAACAGCCGCCCCGCCAGCGAACTTTGCGTGAAGCCGGTGTGATGGGCCATGAAAAGATTGCCCTCGCGGATCGAGGCGCGATGGCCGTAGATCACATCCAGCGCGCTGATCGGCCCCGAGGGCGAGGGGTAAAGCGGCTTTTCCAGATCATTCTCATCCAGGCTCCGCATGACCGCCATCAGATCCGGCACCCGCAGCACCGCCGCACCATCAGGGCGCAGGATGCGCAGGATTTCCGACAGAACGGTGGTCAGATAGTGGTCGTGGAAATGTTCCAGCACATGCGAGCAATAGACGATGCTGGCGCTGTGATCGGCCACCACCGCCGAAAGATCGGTCAAATCGGCCAAAATCTCGGGCGCATTATTGGGATCAAGGTCGATGCGCACCTCGCGCCAGCCGTCAAAGGCCGAGGCATCGGTCAGGCTCGACAGCAGGCTGCGCGGGCCGGAGCCGAGATTGTAAAGGGTCGGGATCGGTTGGTCGGTCATTCTGGGATCTGCCACTGGGGATCTTGTCTGGTCTCTCGGGGTCACAGCCAGCCCGGAACCGGGCGGGGCGGTTGCCCCCCGGCCCGGCGCAGGCCGGGTGCATATGGATGATCGGCAGACAGCGCCCGATAGGGCAGACTGTCCAGCGCAAAAAGCGGGTGATATTGCGGGTCATTCAGCAGCGTGTCGCGCCAGATCTCGCGCAGGCAGGACAGCTCGCGCTGCATCCGCAGGCCCGCCGGGGTCGCGATCTCCTGGCCGCGGCTGACGGATTCATAATGCCGGATCGCCACATGCGGCGAGACCACCACGCGGTAGCCCGCGGCCCGCAGCCGCAGGCAGTAATCCACATCGTTGAAATTCACCGCGAAATGTTTCGCATCGAATCCGCCCATCTGCTGGAACAGCGCGCGCCGCGTCAGCAGGAAGGCCCCGGTCACCGCGCTGACCTCGGCGGCCACGCAAAGCAGTTCGCCATAGCCGGGGTCGCCCGCCATCCGGTCTTCAAAGGCATGGACCGCGCCCTGCCAGGGCCCAAGCACCACACCGCCATGCTGGATGATATCAGAGGCGCGCAGCATCAGCGGCCCGACGGCACCGACATCAGGGCAGCCCAGCCGCCCGCACAGCTCCGCCAGCACGCGGGGCTGCGGGAAATCCACGTCATTGTTCATGAAACACAGCTGATCATGGCGGGCATGTTCGGCAGCGGCGGTGTTGATGGCGGCGTAATTGAAGCCCTCGCCATATTCGAGGATGCGGGCCCCGCGATCTTCCAGCCGGTTCAGCACCTCCAGCGCCTCGGACTGGGTGCTGCCATTGTCGACGATGATGATATCGAGATCAAAGCCCGGATGGCTGTCGATCAAGCCGTTCACCGCCTTGTCGAGCAGCGCGCCCTGATCGCGGGTCGGCACGATCAGGCTGACCGCGTGATCCGTCACCGGACGTTGCAGATGCAAAGCGGGGAAGCTGGCGCGGGCCTGCGTCTTGTCGGTGATCGCCGTGCCTGCGGGCAGGCGGCCGGGGCGCAGCAAGGCAGCCCGCAGGGCTGTGGCGCGGGCACCCGCGCTGGCCTCCAGATCCCTGGCCGCGATCATCCCGCCGGGATGGGGCAGGTGCCAGATACGCGCCGGGTCTATGCGGCCCCCGTCCGGCATGAGCCAGTCGAGCAGCAGCGCGATCAAGGACGGTGCATCCGCATCCAACGCCGCTTCCGGCACGGCAAAGCACAGGCCGAGATGGCCCTGTTCCAGCAGCCGCTCGGCATCAAAGGCCGAAAACAGCAGCGGGAACAGGCTGCCATCGCCTTGCTGCACCGCCAGATCACAAAACACCGCCCGCGCCTCTGTCAGGCCGGGCAGGGCGCGGGTCATCTGTGCGGCTGCCGCTGCCCAGGGTGCCACCATATCGGCATGGCACAGCACCCAGCCGGTCTTGCCCAGCCGGCGCCACTGCCCATCCGGGCCGATGCGGCCGCCCGTGGGGGCCGTCAGCGGCGCGCGGTCGGGGTAAAGCCCGCCATAGCCTGACAGTGGCATACTATGGCCGAGCAGCCGGTCCAGCATCGCCTCGTGGCGGCGCGCCGCCGTTTCGGTCCGGCCGGCGCGCGCCTGCAGGCCTGCGCGCAGCCGGTTCGGCCAGGCGATGACATTCAGCGGGCTGCCCTCCAGCACGAGGCCGGTCGAGGTTTCAACATGCAGGCGGTGGGTCTGGCCATCGGCCAGATCGGGATCGAGATAAAGGTCGAAGGCGACCGAACGCCCCTGCGGGCTTTGCGGATCGCCGATATGCTGCCAGCGCCAGATCCGGCTGCGCCCGACGATGCGCTCGCCCTCCAGGGCCAGGATCTCATAGGCGGGAAATTCGGTGACGCCATCTTCCAGCACGCCGCTCAGCGTCAGCCCATGGGCATGGCGCACGAAGGCCAGGCCGCGCGCCGTCGGGGCCGGATGGGCGCGCAGGCTGGCAAAGCCCTGATCGCAAAGGATATGCGGGTGGTTCAGCACCTGCAGGCGCAGCTGATCCCGATCATTCAGCGCCGCCTGGTTCAGCGTGAAGGCAAAGCCATGTCCTGCGGGCCAGCCGGGCTGCGCGGCCTCTGGCCGGTCGGCTATTTGCGTCTCGAGCAGCCGGTTATTGACGAAAAGCCCGACATGCCAGATGCGGTCGGGCTGATTGGCGGCCTGCACAAAACCTTGCAGCAGGCCGGGGGCGATGAAGCGCAGATCAGATTGCATCGGCATGGGCTGTCCTTTCGGCCTGGGGGGCCGCGATGCGCTGCCGGATCGCCCGGGCCAGCACCTTCAGCGCCTGGGGGGCCGGGGCGGCTGCACCGGCCGGGCAGGCCAGGGCAAAGAGCGCAGTCCCCCCGGACTCGGCCCCGATCAGCAATTGCCCGGCTGCCGCGTCAAAGCGCGCGATCAGCCCATGCGCGGGGCGCAGGCGCAGGCCCATGCTTTGCAACTGCGCCTGCGGCACCAGATGCAGGCTGTCGGCGGTGGCGGCCCATCTGTCCGGGATCTCTCCGATGCAGGGCAACAGCAGGGGCGCATCGTCGGGGCCCGGGGGCAGCACCAGCACGGCGTGGCCGATCCGGTCGAGGGCCTGCCGGGCGGGATCGGCCAGCGGCTCGGGGCGCCAATGCGGCTCTAACGCGGCCAGAATCCGTCCGCGCGGCCCGGCCAGCGGATCGAGCGCCGCGAAACGCGCATATTGCATCTGATAGCCGGGAAAGCGCTGCATCAGCCGTCGGCGGTTCTGGGCCACCAGCCGCTGTTTCTGCGCGCCATAGGTCACCGACCCGACATGGGCGATGAAACAGTCGCAGGCCGCAACATGGCGCCAGCCGCGCAAACCGGCGCGCAGGCAGAAATCGACCTCTTCATAATAGCCGCTTTCATAAAGCCCCGACAGCGGCCCGATGGCGCGCAGGCAGGGATCCGAGATCAGCATGGCAAAGCCATTGCCATTGGGCAGATCGACGGCCAGGCCGGGCTGCAGGCGATGGGCCGCCTGTGCCAGCCTTGTGCTGATGATATCGGGAGGCATGGCAGCGGCCTGCCCGGGCCCCAGCAGGCAAAGGCTGCCGGCATTGTTCGACAAGGGCGTGACGGTGCCGACCTCCGGGTCGCGCAGATGCGCCAGCATCCGGGTCAGGGTATGGCGCGGCAACCAGGTGTCGGAGTTCAGCAGCAGGACAGGCCCGGTTCCGATATGGCGCAGGCCCAGATTGACGGCACCCGTGAAGCCAAGGCCCCCGGGGCTGCGGATCACCCGGATGCGGGGCGATTGCGCCATTTTGCGCAGCAGGGCGCGGGTCTCGGGCCGTTCCGATCCGTCATCGACCAGGAGCAGCCTTGCGCCATGCAGATCCTGCAGGTTGACCATGACCGAGGCCAGACAGCGTTCCAGCACCGCACCGCCATCTTTCAGCGGCAGGATGATCCAGAGCCGGGCGGCCTTGGCGGGCATCTGGGACCCGCGGGGCGTGGTCGGAGCATCGGCGGCGTCGATATCAACGGCGCAGCTTTGGTCATTGAGCCGGACGCCCAGGCGGCGGGGGGCAGATCCGGCATCGGGGCGGGCCAGATGGTAATCCAGCGCCGAGACTCCGCTTGCGGCATCGCGGCCCAAGGGCTGCGGCACATCCTGCGGGCCTGTGCCGGTGATCTGCAAAAGATCCCCCGGCCCTTGCAGCAGGGTCAGTCTTTCGGTCTCGGGCTGGGCTGTGCACAGCAGCAGCGGCAGCAGGGCCGGGTCCAGCGCGGAAAGCGCCAGATGGCGTTGCTGCATATCGGCAAAGGGGCTGGAGAGCAGGGCGGTGGCCATGGCATGGCGGGCGGCGGCGGGGCGCAAACCGGCACTGATACGGCAATAAAAGCCCATGGCCTGCGGATCGGCAGGGTCGAGGGCAAGCGCCCGCTCCAGATCGCGCAGCGCATGGGAAATCTGGCCGAGCCGGAACAGCAGAAGGGCGCGTTGCATCAAGGCATCGGCCGCGGGCGCGGCACTTGCGCTCAGCGCGATCTGCAGGCGGAGCAGCTGATCGCAAAGGGAGGGATCGGCGCGGCGCGGGTCCTGACCTGCCGCATCGGAGATCTGGGGCACCTGATTGTTCCGGTAAAACGGTCTGTCCGGTCGGAAGACAGCCGCCCGGGAATGGGCCGGGCGGCTGCGGAGACTGTGATCTTACAGCGTGTGGTCTTCGTCCTTGAAGTCCAGCTTCTCGACGCCGGTGATCGTGACGAAGGTGCCGTCGCCGAAGGTGATGACGGTCTTGGCCCCGGTGGTCTGGATGCTGACATCGTCGAAATCGGCATCGATGCGCACGGTATCCACGCCTGCGCCGCCATAGATCGTGTCGCCTGCGCCGGCGATGAACAGATCCTTGCCTGCGCCGCCATAGAGCACGTCATTGCCCGCGCCACCATTGAGCGTGTCGCTGCCTTCGCCGCCATAGAGCCGGTCATTGCCGTCGCCGCCATAGAGCTTGTCGCTGCCGGTGCCGCCATGGAGCGTGTCATTGCCATGGCCGCCATAGAGCATGTCATTGCCCTTGCCGCCATTGAGCGTGTCATTGCCTGCGCCGCCATAAAGCGTGTCGCGGCCCTCGCCACCATGCATGACGTCCCGGCCATTGCCGCCCAGCAACTGGTCATTGCCCTTGCCGCCCAGCACGGTGTCATTGCCGTTGCCGGCCAGAACCTTGTCATTGGTCAGCTTGTTGCCGCCGGCAAAGACATTGCTGCCCTTGGTGCCGATCGTGGTCACGTCCGACGAACCCGGAACCTGCACGGTCACGGTGCCATCCGCGGCGCTGCGCACGATCAGATCGGCATCGGCCGGCACGGCATCGCCCGGTTGCAGGATGGCAACCTTGATGTCTTCGCCCTGGGTCGGCGCAATGCTGTCCAGAATGGCCTTGGCCCAGTTGCTTTTGAGGCCCAGATCCTCCAGGCCCTTCGTCACGGCACCGCCGCTGCTATACTCATCTACCGCCATAAGATTTCGTCCCTGAAAAGAGTTGGGTTCAGCATGTTCGGAGAGGGCACCCGAGAGGGTACCTGGTAACGCGTCTCACTCGAACGGAAGAACACAAGGATGGTTTCGGCGTCGTCTATGCGCCGGATGGGGCGCGGGGAACGCAGATAACTCGAACGTGAAACAATGATATTGTGCAGCGATTAGTCGGTTTCGGTAACGCTTTCAAGAAAGCAAAAGGCCTGCGCTGCACGTTTTAGGGGAGGGCTGGTGGAAAGTTCACCCGTTTTTTAAGCAATTGCCACTTTAATGGGGGGATCTGAAATCTGTCGGATGATCCCGGTTCCGGTTCTGTTTGACGATGATTCCGCTACAATCAAGGGTCGATTCCGCGGGCGATTGGGAAAACTTCCCGGCGACTCGAATCAGGATGGTGACAGGAATGCTGAAAAATCCAGCACATCATCTTGGATCAGGAAGGTCTGGTTGCGCAAGGCTTCATCGCGGCTGAGCAGGCTTTGCAACTGGCCCGAAAACGGCCCCGGACCTGCGGCCCCGTCGCGCCCGGTCTCGCGGCGATGCAGGCGCGAAAACTCCAGCACCGCCAGGAGCCGCAGCGCCAGGAAATAGAGCGGATCCGGCCTGCCATCCATCCGGGGGGGCGGGGCATCGGCGGCGGGCAGCCATTCCCGCGCCCCATTGCCATGGTCTTGCGGGGCCAGAAGGCCTTCGGCGATCAGGATCGCGGCGGCGGCGCTCAGCTGGCTGATGCCGAACCCTTGGGCCCGCAGCATCTGTGCCAGTTGCAGTTGCAATTCGGGCGGGCGCGGAATGTCGGGCGGCCCGGCGCGGTCCAGGAGACGCATCACCCGGCCCTCCGGCGTGGTGATATAGGGCAGCAGCCGGGTGGCGGCGGGGCGATAGCTGCGTTGCAGGGTGCCGCCGGCATCAAAGGCCGGGCGGCGCAGGGTCTCGGGCCGGAAATCCACCATGACGCAGGGGCGGCCCATCTGGTCTGTGCCCGCCTGTTCGATGCCCGTCTCTTCGATCACAGTCAGCGGCAGATGCCGCGCCACCTGATACAGTTCGGGCAGGGTGGCCGGGCAGAAGCGCAGCCGATGCAGCCGGGCATCCATCGCACGGTCGGGCCAGGCTTCCAGCCGGGCATCGCTCAGCGGCTCTGCGCCGGAGACACCGTCCAGATCATCATACCAGGCCATCAGGCAGCGCCTTCCGTCAGGGCGATCAGTCGCGCCATCGTGTAAAGCGACAGCCTTTGCGCCGCAAGGAACTGTGCGACAAGGCGCCAATGCGCGGGATCGATCGCCCCGAAGATCAGGGAATCGTCGGGATGGGGCACCACCACCATGAAATCGGGCAGACCGAACCGCGCGCTCAGATCGCCGGGCAGGCGCACGGGTTCCAGCAGGCCGTGGCGGAACACCGCCGCGGTCACGTCATGGCGCAGGGCGCGCTCGGCCTCCCAGGCCTCCAGCGCGCGCAGCTTCAGTTCGGCCCCGGGCAGCAATTCGCCGGTCTCGCTGATGATATAGGAACCGGCATCGCGTTCGCGCATCGGCGCGCCGCGTTCCAGCCCGATCTCGCCGCCTGCGGTGGGATCGCGGAAGCGGAAGGGAAAGGCCTGCACCAGAAGCGGCAGCGCGGTGCGGCTGACGCCATGCGCCTCGGGCAGCTCATGCTGCGGGTGCAAGCCCCGCAGCACCACCAGGTCTGGATCGCCATGGGCATCGCGCCGCCACAGCACCGGCCAGCGTTCGGCCAGCGCCAGCGTTTCCGACAGGCAGACCGGCACCATGCGCGTATAAAGGGCGGGACGGTAGGCAAAGGGGTCATAAATCCGCAATGCCGCGCCGGTAGCTGCTTCCCAGCTTTCAAAAATGCTGTACATGCTTGTTTCCAGCCCCCAGTTGTGATCCCTGTCGCCGGGACAATCTAGGATCGCCCATGAAGGTTTCTTCTGTAATCCAGAAAGCGCGCGGCAGCTATGTGCGGATCTGGTTCCACAGCATCTTTATCACTTTGCTCGCGCTGATCCCCTTCATCTACATGATGCAGGTCACCCAGCGTGTCTATACCAGCCATAGCTGGGAAACCCTGGGCTTCATCACCTTGCTGGTGGGGTTCCTGCTGGTGGTCTGGGGGATACTGGAACATTACCGCTCCAGCGCGCTGTTTGCGCTTGGTCACCGGATCGACCACGAATTGCGCGAAGGCGTGTTTGATGCGGTCCATCGCGGCGACAAGCCCGCGGCCTTCCGGGCCTATGGCGATATCGCGACACTCCGCCAGGGTCTGACCGGATCGCTGGCCGAGGCCTTGATGGATGCGACATTGTCGCCGATCTTCATCGTGGTGCTGTTCATCCTGCACCCGGTCTTTGGCCTGGTGGCGCTGGCCTATATTGCGGTTCTGGCGATCCTGAGCGCGCGGGCCCGGTCGATCTGGAAGGTGGTGCGGGCCGAGCAGCGCGAGCCCGAGGATCAGGCCTTTGCCTTTGGCATGGCGACGGCGGCCCGGCGCGAGACGGTGCGGGCGATGAATATCCTGCCCGGTGTGCGCCGCGAATGGGCAGGGCTGGAAGACAAGGCCTCGGGCATCGCGCTGGAGGGGCATGACCGGGCGGGTGCCCTCGACAGTGCGATCGCGGTGCTGCAACACGCCCAGATCGTCATCCTCGTCGGAACGGGTGCCGTGCTCTATCTGATGGAAGAAGTCTCGGCGAGTGCGGGCATGGCCGCCTTCATCGTGATGATGCGGGGCGTCGGGCCGGTGATCTCGGTGGCGCGCAACTGGTCCACCATCCATGAATTGCGCAGCGCGGCCGAGCGTCTGGATGTGGTTCTGGCCGATGTGCCGGCCGAGGCCACGACGCCCTTGCCCGATATGCAGGGCCATATCGCCTGCGACAATCTCACGCTGCTGGGCAGTGACGGCAAGCCCGTGCTGACCGGCATCCGTTTCGAGGTGCCGCCGGGATCGGTGGTGGGGATCGTGGGGCCAAGCGGCGCGGGCAAATCCACGCTGCTGCGGCTGCTGGCGGGGGCAGGGCGGCCCTCTTCGGGCAGCGTGAAGATCGACGGTTTCCCGATCGATCTCTGGCCCGCCGCGCAGCGCGGCCCCGAGATCGGCTATTTGCCGCAGGCGGTGGATCTGCTGCCCGGCACGGTCTGGCAGAATGTCGCGCGCTTTGCCCCCTATGATCCGTCGCTGACCGGCCCGGTGACCGAGGCGCTGCGCATGGCGGGGGCGCTGGATATCGTGCAGGCGCGCGGGCGGGGCCTGGATTTCCGCATGATGGATGGCGGCGCGCCGCTGTCGGGCGGGCAGCGCCAGCGCATCGGCCTGGCGCGGGCCTTTTTCCGCCAGCCGAAACTCGTGGTGCTGGACGAGCCCAATTCGGCATTGGATGCCGAGGGGGAAAAGAACCTCGCCTATAGTCTGGCCGAGCTGAAACGCGCCGGATCGACCGTGTTCTTCAGCACCCACAAGGCCGGACTGCTGGGGGTCTGCGACTATATTCTGGTCATCATGAACGGCTATATGCATTCCTTCAGCACCCGCGATGACATGCTGGGGCGGCTGAATGCGGCGGGCAATACGCTGCTCTCCGCCGGTGCGCCGCCATCTGCCCCGGAGGGCCAGGCATGACCCCGTTGCTGCCCGCACCTGATGCGGCATCCGCCGCCGATCCGGTCTCGCCCGCATTGGTCACCTGTGACCGCACCCTGCGCCATGCGCTGCGCGCCTCGTCGCTGACCATCCTGATCACTTTCGGTCTGGTCGGCGGCTGGCTGGCTGTCGCCCGGCTCGACAGTGCGGTCGTGGCCTCGGGGGTGGTGGAAAACGCCAATACCACCCGCCAGATCCAGCATCTGGAAGGCGGCATCGTGCGCGAGTTTTTCGTGCGCAACGGGGATCGGGTGAAGGCGGGCGATCTGCTCTTGCGGCTGGACCCGACGCAAAACGCGGCCACCGCCGATCTGTTTGCCGCGCAGATCCTGGGCAACCGCGCCCGGCAGGAACGGATGGAGGCCGAGATTGCGGCAGCCCCCGAACTGGTCTTCTCTGATCTGCTGAAGGCCCAGGCTCAGGCCGATCCGGTGCTGGCCCGCGCCATGGACAGCGAGGCGCGTCATTTCGATCTGCAGCGCAAGGAGTTGTTGCAGGCGCGCGATCTGTTGCAGACCAATATCGCCCAGTCCGAGGCCGAGATCCACGCCAATGAGGTGCGCCGCAGCATCGCCGTGCGCGAGGCCGAATTCGTGCGCAAGGATCTGGAGGCACAGCGCCAGCTGCGCGACAAGCAGCTGACCAGTCAGGCCCGGGTCAGCGAGCTGGAACAGGCGAGCCTTGCGCTTGAGGAAAAGGTCGCGCAATCGGATATCGATATCGCGCGCATCCGGCAGGCCATTCTGGGATTCCGGTTGCAGATCGCCCAGATCGAGCAGGAATATCGCCGCCGCGCCGCCGAACAGCTGGAAGAGGTCACCCGCGAGATCCGCGCGCTGGAGCGCGATGCGATCATCGCCAATGACTCGCTCAGCCGGGTGGAGATCCGCGCGCCCGTCGATGGCACGGTGCAGGAAAGCGTCCTTGGCACCATCGGCGCGGTGATCCGGGGCGGCGAGACCATCCTGAAGATCGCGCCCAGCGAGGATGAATATATCATCGCGGCCCGGGTCTCGCCCAATGATATTGACGGGATCATGCCGGGGTCCGAGGCGCTGATCACCTTCCCGGCCTTCCAGGCGCTGGATCTGTCACCGGCAGAGGGGGAGTTGCTGACGCTGTCGCGCGACCGTATCGTGGACCCCTATACGCGGGTCGATTATTACGAGGCGCGGATCCGCCTGGACGAGACCACCTTGCCCAAGGCGCAGGTGGAGCGGCTGGTGGCGGGGATGTCGGCCTCGGCGGTGCTGCCCACCGGCAAACGCACGGCGCTGAATTATCTGCTGGGGCCGTTGATGCAACGCCTGCAAAGCGCGATGCGGGAGGAGTGAGCCCGCCCGCAGGGTGATGAGTGATCTGGTGATGTCGGAAGGATTTTTGGACGGGGCAGGGGGGCGGTTTGCGCCCCGGATCCTGGATCCGCGATGATTACGGAAACAAGGCATGTATGAGACGCTGAAGCTGAGCCCGGGGATCCTGACCCTGACCTGTGTCGCCCCGCCCGAGGGCGATCTGGATGCGATGATCCGGCCCATCGTGCCGCCGGGCTCGCGCCATGCCATCACCTTGATGTTCGAGCCGGGCAATGTCTCGGGGGCGCTGACCCGCGCCGGCGCCTTCTGCGTCATCCGCTGCGGTCAGGCGGCGGTGCTGGGGCTGGAGATCCGGGCCGAACGCTCGGATGGGCCGCCGCGCGGCGGGATCGAGCTGAACTATCTGTCGCAGACCGGCAGCGATCCCGAACCGATCGCGGGACATGCCGATTATGTGCTGCATCTGGCCGGATATGGCGACCGCCCGGCGCGGTTCGGCACGCTGACGGGGGGCGATGCGGGCCAGGCGATTGCCGGGTTGATGATGCCGATCCGCGCCAGCACGCCGCGTATAATGTTGCAAGATCCGGTGACGGGGCAGGTGGCCACCCCCGGCGAATATCTGGGCAGCCAGAGCGGCTTTCGGCCGCTCTCGGAACTGCGGGCCTGGATCGAGGCCCCTGACGGGCGCCAGCGCCTGGCGTTGCAGGCCGATTTTGCCGAAGCCGGCCGGGTCGAAAGCCGGGGCACCATGGTCAGCCTGCATGGGGCAGGCCCCGAGGACCGGCTGCTCAGGTTGAGCATGGCATTGGAGGCGATGCCGCTGCTGCCCGAGGCGGAAAAGCGCCCCGAGCGGATCCGCATCTTCCGCAAATCCTGATCAACCGGGCAGGCGCTGCAGGCCAAGACCCGAAAGTGCCGTCTGCGGATCATCGCAGATAACGGCAACCAGCGCGGCGGGATCTGCCCGGCAGATTTCTGACTCATCGGGATATCCGATGCGGATCAGGCCTTGGGCGCAAGATGCGGCGGCCATATCCGCGCCCCATGGTGGAGGGATCAGGGGCGATGTTGCCGCGGTCGGGAAACTCCTGCTGACTTGCGCAGAGGCCACGGCATAGCGGTTACCTGCCGCATCCTGCCAGACCGGCGCGCCATAGGTCTGGGCGTCCTCCGGACCAAGACCAAGGCACGATGCCAGCTGGTTTGCATCCCAGATCAGCGCTTCGGGACAGGCGATAGTGGCGCGTATCATGGCAGGATCACTCCGCATCTGGTGGCCATCCAGCGCTCGGTCAGCGCCAGTTCGGTGGGGGTGAGGCTGCGGTTGATGGCAAACAGCCCGTAAAGTTGCCCGGCGAAAGGAAAAGTCCCGCCGCCGCGCGCGCCGATATAGAGCGGATGGTTGCCGTAACTGCCGTTGCCCTGATCCGCAGTGCTGGTGGCGCGCTGCGCTCCATTGATGCGGAGCCGGGCGGT
Source organism: Gemmobacter serpentinus (assembly GCF_008973825.1). Taxonomy (GTDB): domain Bacteria; phylum Pseudomonadota; class Alphaproteobacteria; order Rhodobacterales; family Rhodobacteraceae; genus Gemmobacter; species Gemmobacter serpentinus. The sequence goes on from NZ_WCHR01000041.1 coordinate 61,471, forward strand.
GTCACTGCCGATCTTGCCCTCCAGGGCCACGATATGTGTCGTATCGACGGGCCAGCCCGAGGAGACCCCGGCCTCGGCCTGCGTGCTGCCCTTGGACCGCATCCGGTAACCGGAACTGTCGCCCATATTGAACAGGAAGAATGCGCCGGTATTGGCATCGCTATTGGCCGAAAGCTCAAGGATTGCGCGGTTGCCGGTATCCGACTGTTTGGCGACCCCCGCAATCACCGTCACCTCATCAGTGCCCCAGTCGATCGCAGCGGTCGACAGACAGTCGTCAATCCCGTCAAGGCTGAGATACCAAGCCTCCGGCACCCCGGCCTCGGTCACATCCAGATCGGTATCGACCCGCTGATAGGGCGTGGCGGTGTTGCCGGTTTCCATCTGGAACCCGCCCCGGAAATCCATGCCCCCG
>NZ_WCHR01000004.1 GCF_008973825.1 Gemmobacter serpentinus
GGCGACGCCATCCTGACCGGCGACGTGAACGGCGACGGCAAGGCCGATTTCGCCGTGCTGCTCGACGATGTCACCAGCCTCAGCAAAGGCTTCTTCATCCTGTAAGGCGGGCCCGATCACCAGACAGGCCGGGGTTCTGCAGCAGAGCCCCGGCCTGCGGCGTTTCGGGCGGGACGGGTGGCGAAGAAATCAATTGCGGCAACCCGGCGCAGGTCGACATTTCGTGCGCAGATGGGGCGCGCGGGTGCAACAAACCGTCGCACCGCCCGCCGGTGACCGACCCCGGGGGCTGTCTGCCCCCGGACCCCCGAGGATATTTGGGAACAGATGAAGACTGGGGGCGGGCGGATGGATCGGTCACATTCACCTATTCTCGAATATCCTCTGGCACCGGGGCAGAAGGAGGTCGCATATGCACCGATCATACGACAAACCGCCCCTGGCCCCGTGATGATTTGGGGTATTTTTATACCTATTTTGTAAATATTTGATTTTTAACATATAAATAGAACGAGTCATGCTTGACCCGCGCATCGCAATAAGAGAAAAGCCCCTATCCGAGATTCAGGGGCGTGCCTGCCCCTTCAACTCCATGGGTCTGACATGAAAACCTTTACCGCTACTCCGGCGGATATCGAGAAGAAGTGGATCCTGATCGACGCCGAGGGCGTCGTTCTGGGCCGCCTCGCCACGATCGTCGCCAATATCCTGCGCGGCAAGAACAAGCCGACCTTCACCCCCCATATGGATATGGGTGATAATGTCATCATCATCAACGCCGACAAGGTGCAGATGACCGGCAAGAAGCGCACCGACAAGGTCTATTACTGGCATACCGGCCACCCGGGCGGGATCAAACAGCGCACCGCGCGCCAGATCCTCGAGGGCAATCACCCCGAGCGCGTCGTGATCAAGGCCGTTGAGCGTATGATCACCCGCAACTCGCTGGGTGCCAAGCAGATGACCAATCTGCGCGTCTATGCCGGCACCGAGCATCCGCATGAAGCGCAGCAACCGACCGTCCTCGACGTGAAGGTGCTGAATCCCAAGAACACCCGGAGCGCCTGATCATGGCTGACATCAAATCCCTCGACGATCTGAAATCGGCCGTCTCGGGCGCGGCGTCCCCGGCTGCTGCCGAAGTGGCTGCTGCCCCGCGTGAGCCCAAGCGTGATGCGCTTGGCCGTTCCTATGCGACCGGCAAGCGTAAAGACGCCGTGGCCCGCGTCTGGGTCAAGCCCGGCTCGGGCAAGGTTGTGGTGAACGGCAAGGAAATGGCCGCTTACTTCGCCCGTCCGGTGCTGCAGATGATTCTGCGCCAGCCGTTCCAGATCGCCAATGTCGAAGGCCAGTTCGACGTTTACGCGACCGTGGCCGGTGGTGGTCTTTCGGGTCAGGCCGGTGCGGTCAAGCACGGCATCTCGAAGGCGCTGCAACTTTATGAACCGTCGCTGCGCGGCGCGCTGAAAGCCGCAGGCTTCCTGACCCGCGACAGCCGTGTTGTGGAACGTAAGAAATACGGTAAGGCCAAGGCCCGCCGCAGCTTCCAGTTCTCGAAGCGCTGATCTTCCTGGTTACATTCTTGGAAAAGGCCCGTGCTTTGCGCGGGCCTTTTTCTTTGGGCCTGGGGCGCTTGAACCTATGGTTGACGAAAGCGGCGGGTTGCTACGCAAGGCCTTGGCTCAAAACCAAAAAAGGCCGGGCAAAGCCCGGCCAAGTTCAGGGGTACGCCCATTTAATCCGCAGGGCAAGGAATGCGCAGAAGGCGTGGCTTATGCCTGCCAGAAGCGTTTTGCCGCTTCCTGATTGATCTCACGATGGGTCAGGCCGACATCGGCGATAAGATGTGCATCGAGACCCTTGAGTGCGCGACGACCCGCGGAACGTGTTCTCCAGATCTGCGCGGTCTGTGCAAAGCCGGTCAGGGCGCGCGACAGTTGCGGCAGAGAGAACGAGAACGTCGGGGCGGTCAGCTGCGACCGGGCCATGGCATCACCTTTTGTGTTGATACAAATCGCGTTATTGCGTATTTAATTGATACAAATACCCACCAGAGAGCGCCAGAGGAATATTGTGACTGATACAAGATGGCTGCCGGACTTGGCACAATTCCCCGGACCGAAATATCTGGCCCTCACGCGCGCCCTGCGCGACTCGATCCGTGCGGGAGAGCTGCCCCCTGGGTCGCAATTGCCAACTGTGCGTGATCTGGCCTGGGACCTGCATGTCACCCCGGGAACGGTAAGTCGGGCTTACCAATTGGCGACGCAAGAGGGGCTTCTGGCGGCCACTGTGGGGCGTGGCACCTTTGTTGCCGCACAATCCCCTCGACTCGGACCGACACAATCCATGTTTCAGGAACGCGATCTTGACAGCGAGCCTTGGCTTGTCGATCTGCGCTCACCACAATTGCCGGATGTCGAGCGCGGACCGATCTTTGCCCAGGCGATGACCCGGATTTCCGAAGATGTTGGCCATTCCTGGGATGACTATCCCACCCAGCGGGGCGAGGAGCCACTGCGCAAGGCGATCGTGAAATGGTTGGGTGACCGCGATCTGGGCCATTACGGTGCCGATGATATCGCGCTGACCCATGGCGGGCAGAACGGGCTTTTGCTGACCTTTCTGTGCTGCCTGCGCGGTGACCGTCCGGTGATCTTGACGGAAGATCTAGCCTATCCCGGCATTCGCCACGCCGCACGACTGGCCCGCGCCGAGGTGGTGGGGATCGAGCTGGACGGCGAAGGCATGGTGCCCGACGCGCTGGAGGCCGCCTGTCGCCGCCATGGCGCGCAGGTTCTGGTCGTGACGCCCGAGGCGCAGAACCCGACCGCTTGCCGCATGGGGGCCGAGCGCCGGGCGCAGATCGTGGAGATCGCGCGTCGCTATGACCTTCAGGTGGTGGAGGATGACTGCTATTCAGTGGGCGAGGCCGAGGCCTCGGCGCTGCCATCGATGCGGGCGCTTGCGCCCGAACGCAGCTGGTATATCGGATCGCTGTCAAAATCGGTTTCTGCGGCCTTGCGTTTTGGCTATGTCGTCTGCCCGGAAGGCATGGGCGAGGCGGGACGGCTGACCGCGCAGCACGGCTTCTTTGCGCTTTCGCGCCCGGTCTCGGATCTGTGTCTGGAACTGTTGCAAAGTGGGGCTGCCGAAGAGATCCGCCGCAAGGTGCAGACCGAGTTTTCGGCGCGGCTCGATCATATGGTGCGGGCGCTGCACCGCTTTGACGTGAACTGGCTGCCGGGGCTGCCGTTCATCTGGGTGCCGTTGCCGATGGGGTGGCGCGGATCGACATTCACCCGCGCGGCCGAGGGCGAGGGGGTGCTGTTGCGTCAGGCCGATGAATATGCGCTGATCCATGGTCGTGCGCCCCATGCGCTGCGCATCGCGGTGGCCGGTGCCATCCCGCGGCAGCGTTTTGACGGCGCGGTGGAGACCATCGCCCGCCTGCTGAACCGTCCACCCTCGGATATGATGGCGGTTTGACGCCGGTGCTCTTGCGGCTCACATCCTTGTGCAAGGCAGCCGCTTGACCGCAGATGCCCTGCGGATTCATAAGCGATGTCAGAGCAGTAACAATTAACGAGACCCGAAAATGGGACGTGCCCTTTCTTTCTCCGCCCCGCATGGGGGCGGCGATGTCTTGGCCTTGCGCCATGGCCCCTCTGGCAAGCCGCAGATCATTTATGACGATGGTGTTGGCCGCCGTATCGTCTGGCAGGTGCTGACCCCGGTTGCCGAAAGCCGCATCGTCGAGGCGTTGCGTATCGCGGCAACCCGCCTGAAGATCGTTCCTGCGCTGCTGGAGGAGCTGAAGAAACGCGCAATCCTGGTCGATCGCGCAGTCGCCTAAAAAATGATCAAATTTTTTTACGCGTAAATTCAGCCGGTTGTTACAACCCGTTCCCGTTTCGCCCCCGATCCATGCGGGGGCGTTTCATTTTGGCCCCTTTTCAGAATGGGCCTGCTGTGCCAAAAATTCTTGCAAAATGATCTGCTTCGCAAAGGGGCGGGGCAATGACAGGGGGCATGATGGAACCAGGGTCCACACCGGGCCGCTTCAGAAATTCTGAAGCCGCCAATGGATTGTTTATGGTCTCACCACCGGCGATTTACGCGGTGCTGCTTTTGGCAGCGCCGCTGATTGCCATGGTGCTTTATTCGTTGATGGTGGACAGCAAGGTGGGCCTCAGCTCCGGTCTGACCTTCGACAATTACCTCAAGGTCTGGACGGGTCGCATCGACCAGGCGCTGATGATCCGGTCGCTGACCGTCTCTGCCATGGTGACGCTGGTCACCGTGCTGCTGGCCTATCCCGTCGCCTATTTCGTGAGCTTCCATGTGAAGCCCGAGAAAAAGTCGATGTGGCTGTTCCTGATCACCATCCCGTTCTGGACCAGCTATCTGATCCGCGTCTTTCTGTGGAAAGTGATCCTTGGCTATAATGGGGTCATCAACTCCGGCTTGATGAGCATCGGCATCATCGACGAGCCGCTGACCATCATCAATTATTCGCTGGGGTCGATGATCATGACCTTGGCACATGCCTATGCGGCCTTTGCGATCCTGCCGATCTTTGTCAGCCTGGAAAAGATCGACCGTTCCTTCCTGGAAGCGGGGCAGGATCTGGGTGAATCGAAATTCCGCACCTTCATCCGCGTGACGCTGCCATTGTCGATGCCCGGCGTGATCGCGGCGGTGCTGATCGTCTTCATCCCGACCATTGGCGATTATGTCACCCCGGAACTGATCGGCGGCGGCAAACTCCCGATGATCGCGAACCGGATCGAGGCGATCATGCTGAAGCAGAATGACAAGGCGCTTGGCTCGGCCATCGCGATGACGGCCATGTTGATCGTGGCGCTGGTGTCGATTGTGTTCATCCTGCTGAACCGGCGCTTCCTGCGGGGGCAAAGCAAATGAGCAAGAACCCTTCGCTGAAGATCTATGCGATTGCCTATCTGATCTTCCTTTATGCCCCGATCGCGCTCTTGCCGGTCTTTGCCTTCAATGACAGCCGGGTGATTGCCTTTCCGCTGGCGGGCTTCACCACCAACTGGTTCGCCGAAATGTGGGCCGATAATCAGCTGTTCAAGGCTTTCCGCAATTCCTTGACCATCGCCACCACCTCGGCGGTGATTGCGACGGCGCTTGGCATCTTTGCCGCCCGCGCCTCGACCCGTTACAAGTTTCCGGGCAAGGGTGGGGTGCTTGGCCTGATCATGCTGCCGATGGTGCTGCCGGAGATGATCATCTCGATGTCGCTCTTGGTGGTGCTGATTGCGGTCGGTGTGCCGCTGTCGATCTTCACCATCATTCTGGGCCATGTGCTGATCTGCACGCCCTTTGCGGTGGCAATCCTGACCTCGGCCTTCCAATCGCTGGACCGCTCCTTGGAAGAGGCGGCCTATGATCTGGGCGAAAGCCCGGCCTCGACCTTCCGTCTGATCATCCTGCCGCTGGTGATGCCGGGGATCATTTCGTCGCTGCTGATCTGTTTCACCATCAGCCTTGATGAATTCATCATCGCCTATTTCCTTGGCGGCAACCAATCGGTGCTGTCGGTCTATATCTTCGGGCAGTTCCGCTTCCCGGCCAAGGTGCCCGCCGTCATGGCGCTCGGCTTCGTGCTGGTCTGTATCTCGGTCTGCCTGCTTACCATCGCTGAATATTTCCGCCGTCGCGGCATCGCGAAAACCGGCGGCAAAGATACCGGGGGCTTCCTGTGACCACTGAAAAATCCAATATGATCGAGTTCCGGGACGTCCATAAGTATTATGGCGATTACCATGCGCTGCGCGGCATCAACGCGACGATCCGGGCGGGTGAGTTCTTCTCGCTGCTCGGGCCGTCGGGCTGTGGCAAGACCACGCTCTTGCGCACCATTGCAGGCTTCGAGGATATCTCGTCCGGCGCGGTGATGATCGATGGCAAGAACATGGCCAATGTTCCGGCCAACGTGCGCCCCACAAATATGGTGTTCCAGAGCTACGCCATTTTCCCGCATCTGACGGTCGAGGAAAATGTGGGCTTCGGTCTGCGCCGCGATCCGCGCAGCAAGGAAGAAAAGGCCATGGCCGTGGCCGAGGCGTTGGAGATGGTCGGCCTGAAAGGCTATGGCAAGCGCGCGGCCCATGCCCTGTCGGGCGGGCAGCGGCAACGCGTCGCACTGGCGCGGGCGCTGATCCTCAAGCCCAAGGTGCTGCTGCTGGACGAGCCGCTTTCGGCGCTCGACAAGAAGATGCGCGAGCAGATGCAGGTCGAACTGATCAAGCTGCAGCGTCAGGTCGGCATCACCTTCATCCTGGTCACCCATGACCAGGAAGAGGCACTGGTCATGTCGGACCGCATCGCGGTGATGTTTGAAGGCCAGATTGCGCAACTGGCCGATCCGGAGACGCTTTATCGTCGTCCGGCCAGCCGCAAGGTCGCGGATTTCATTGGCACGATGAACTTCCTGCCGGCGCAGATCCTGTCCGACAGCGGTGCGACCGTCGAGGTCGAGGCTGCGGGCTTTGGCCGGATGAGCCTGTCGCCCGATCAGGTGATGGGCAGCCCCTCGGCCGAGGGCGCGACCATCGGCCTGCGGCCCGAGACGCTGACCATCCTGTTTGAAGGTCAGGCCGCCACCGACCGTGAAGTGCTCGGCACCGTCGAGGAAGTCGTCTATTATGGCGACATGACCTATTATGACGTGAAGCTGGACGGGGCCTCGTCGCCGATGCGCCTGTCGATGCGCAACGTGCCGGGCCGCCCGGTGCTGGATCGCGGTGCCAAGGCCCGTTTGGGTTGGAGCCCGGGTGCGGTCGTGCTGTTCCGCTGACAAGCGGCCAGGAAACCCAGGCCGCCGCAGGATCTGCGGCGGCTTTTTCATGACCTGCGATTGCATGTATCGAACATTTTATTCGATGTCGCTGTGGATAACTCACCATATGCCGGTGACAATCGAACATCTACTGATCGGGTGGCAGCAACCCCAGACCGCGTAGGTAAATCCCGATGCCGCTTTCCAGCAGATCTTCGGGCGGGAAGGGGCTCTGGACCCCGTTGCCGCGCATATACAGCTCCACCACGCCATGGCTCATCGCCCAGATATGCGACGACACCATGCTGCCCGGCGGGCGGCGGGTGGCGGGCAGATGTTGTGACAGCCCGTCGGCCGCGCGTTCCAGCACGGCGCGCGCCCGCGCCGCAACCGGCGCGAGGTCCGGCCAGCTTTGCGGGCTGAGACCGCTTTCAAACATCGCCATGTAATGGCCGGGATATTTGCGGGCAAAGGCCAGATAGGCGCGGCCAGTCGCCTCAAACGCGGCAAGCGCCGAGGGGCGGCCATTGTCAAAGGCGTAATCCATCAGCGAGGCAAAGATCTCATAGCCCTGCCGCGCCACCTCGGCCAGCAGATCATCGCGGCCCGCGAAATGGCGATAGACGGCGGCAGGTGTCACCTCTGCGGCCTTTGCCGCCTCCGACAGCGTAAAACCCTGCGGGCCCTTTTCCGCGATCAGGTCAAGCGCAGCCTCGACCAGCGCCTGCCGCAGATTGCCGTGATGATAGCCGCGTTTAGTCATTCTCGGCGTCGGACCACAATTCCGGCCCGCCGCAGATCGCAGGATCGGGCTTGCCGATGGATCTGGTATCCTTGCCCTTGAATTCCAGCGCGTGCAGGATGGTCTGGATCACCGCGATCCGTGCCCGCCGCTTGTCATCGGATCGCACCACCGTCCAGGGCGCATGACCGCTATGGCTGCGCTCCAGCGTTTCCGCGATGGCCTCGCAATAGGGTTCCCATTTGGTCAGCCCCTCGACATCGATGGGCGACAGCTTCCACTGTTTCAGCGGATCCTTCTCGCGCTCCAGCATCCGGCGCAGTTGCTCGGGGCGACTGACATCGAGCCAGAATTTCAGATAGGTGATGCCCTCTCGGGTGATCATTTCCTCGAATTCCGGCAATTGGCGGAAGAAGGCTTCTTTCTGGTTTTCGGTGCAGAAACCGAAGACGGGTTCGACGACACCCCGGTTATACCAGCTGCGGTCAAAGATCACCATTTCACCGGCTGCGGGGAACCAGTCGATATAACGCTGGAAATACCATTGCGTGGCTTCGCGGTCAGATGGCTTGGAAAGTGCCACAACCTGTGCGCCGCGCGGATTGAGGTTCTCGGTCAGGGCCTTGATCGTGCCACCCTTGCCGGCGGCGTCACGCCCCTCGAACACCACGATCACCCGCTTGCCGCTGGCCTTCACATCCGATTGCAGCCGCACGAGCTGTGCCTGAAGCGCCTCCATCTGCGCCTCGTAATCCTTCTTGCCCAGCATTTGCCGATAGGGCGAGCCACGCGACAGGATCTCGTCCTTGGCGGCGGATTCCACGGCCTTGCGCACCGCCTTGGGGGCCTCTTCCTTGAAGTAACGGCTGATTGCCCCATTGAATGGCAGGTCCATCGCACTCTCTCCTTGCGCAAGCACATCACGCTTCACATTAGGCTTAGCCCGGCGCGCCTCGCAAGGCACCGCAGCGGCGGAAAATGCCCGCGCGACAGATGGATTGCGGGAGAGCCTTTCCCCCGCAACCGGATCTATTTGCCGATATCTTCCAGCCGGAACGGTGTGGTCTGATAGACCTCGTTCACCCAGTTGCCATAAAGCAGATGGGCATGGCTGCGCCAGCGATTGCGCGGCGCAAGCGTGGGATCATTGCCGGGATAGTAATGCAAGGGCACATTGATCGGCGTGCCATTCGCAACATCGCGGTCATATTCCTGCTTCAGCGTGTCATTGTCATATTCAAAGTGGTTGAAGATATAGAGGGCGCGATGCCCCGGATCCTCGACCAGACAGGGGCCGGTTTCGGGGCTGTCGAGCAGCAGCTTCAAACCCGGCGCGGCCTTGATTTCATCCGCGCGTATCTCGGTCCAGCGCGACACCGGAATGAAGCAATCATCCGAGAAGCCACGCAGATAGGGCGAGGTCGGATCGACATTGTTCTGCAGGTAGCAGCCGAAGGCCTTGTGATCGAGAATATGCTTTTTCACGCCATGGAAATGGTTGATCATCGCCATGCCACCCCAGCAGACGCCGAAGGTCGAATGGACATGGGTCTGCGTCCAGGCAAAAACCCGGGTCAGTTCTTCCCAATAGGTCACCTCCTCAAAGGGCAGATGCTCGATCGGGGCGCCGGTGATGATCAACCCGTCAAACTTCTCGCCGCTCGCCTCGACCTCCTCAAAGGGGCGGTAGAAGGTTTCCATATGTTCGGCGGCGGTGTTCTTGGTCTGATGCTCGCTCATGCGGATCAGTTGCAGGTCGATCTGCAAGGGTGTCGCGCCGATCAGCCGGGCAAACTGGTTCTCGGTCTGGATCTTTTTCGGCATCAGGTTCAGCAGCGCAAAGCGCAGCGGGCGGATATCCTGACGCGCGGCGCGTTCGGGCGACATGACCATGACCCCTTCGCGTTGCAACACGTCGAAGGCGGGCAGGGTTTCGGGCAGGGTAATGGGCATTTCAGTCTCCGTTCGGCGGAGGATGTAAAATCACGCAAGGGGCCGTTCAAGACGCCGTCGGACCAAAGGACGGACCAAAGGTCAGGGGCGGCGCTCGATGGCTGTGGCAATCAGGTCATCGAAACCGGCGGCGTCGCGCACCTGCGCAACCTCTTCGGCGGTGACCGTCACACCCCATTCCGCCATGGCGGCATAGCGTGGCTGACGATGGGCAAGGGCCCGGGCATAGGTCCAGCGCACAAAGGCGTCGGGGTCCACGTCCTGGGGGGCGGTGCCCGTTTGCATTCGATATTCGCCCCACATTCGCTCAAGGAAATGCGGCTGGTAATACATCGGCTTCGGCGCGCGGTCGAAGCGGCGGATCAGTTCTTCGGTATGGGCGTCAGATCCCTTGATCCAGACCAGCAGCGAATGGCGCGACAGCTCGCGCATTACCGGGTCGGATTTGTTCCAAGGGTCGACGACCTCGCAGATCGAGCCGCCGCTGTCACAGAGAAAATGCGGATAGCCATAGATATCCTGCGCCCGGTCGATGAAGCGCGTCGTATCCAGCAGCGAGGCGATCTCGGCCTCGCGGTGTTGCGCCTGGCGGCGCATATATTCGTCAAACGGCACGCCACCCTTGGCCGGGTCACCGGGCTTGCCGAGATAGGTCGACAGCGGTGCCAGATTGTCAAAGGTGATGTTCGAGGTGATGAAGACGCTGTCAGTCAGCAGTAGTTCCCGTAGGAACGGAACTTTCATCGCCTCGCGCTTGAAATTGTCCGAGATGAACTCGCCCATATAGCGGGTGCCGATGCGGTAATCGACGGAATAGTGAAACCACCCGCCCGCAGCCCGCAGCGTCGAGGCCAGCCATGTCTTGCCAAGCCCGGACATGCCGAAGACCAGCACCCGCTTGTGCGATGCCGCCCGCCATTCCGTGGCCGAAGCATAGATCATTCTGGCTGCCCTCGAACTGTCCTGTGCCGTTCCTAACGCGCGGGTGCAGAAAAGCAAAGGCCCCGCACCTGATTGGCCGGGGCCTTTGTGTGGCATCCGGGAACTGGATCAGAAGGAGAAGCCCACCTTCACACCCACGGCCACGGCATGGTTGTCGGCCATCTCGGCCCGGGCGACGTCAGGTGTGCCGGTTTCGGGATTGGCGTTGCCCAGATCCAGATAGCGGGCGCCGAAAGTCACCTTCATATTGTCCTGGGTATAGACGGCGGCAAAGCCAATGCCGCGATAGCCATTGGTCGGCGCCAGCGGCGAGACCAGCTTGTCGCCGCCCGGCTCATAGGTCACGAAGACCGAGCCGGACCAGTTATCGGTGAACTTGCGGCCGACACCGAGCGTGTAGGTCGTGCTGTCCTCCAGTTCTGCCAGACTGCCAAGGCGCGGGCCGTAGAAGGTGCCCGGTGCCACCTCGAACTCGCTCCAGTCGACCCAGCGGATGGTGCCGAAGACCAGCGTATCCTTGGCGACGCCGGTCTGGAAATCGATGTTCACCGCCTGAGGCGTATCGGTTTCGGTGATGGCATTGACGGTGGCCACGCCTGCCACGGCCGCGGCACCGCCCGGCAGGGTCTCGACCGAGTCAAACTTGTGCGACACTTTCGAGAAATAGGTCAGCGCCACACGCAGCGCGATTTCTGGCTTTTCAAAGGCCGCACCGATCACATAGCCGGTGCCCCAGTCGGGGGCCAGATCCACCTGATAGCCATTGACCGATTGGTAGGTCGCGGGATCGGCGGGATCGAAGGCCGGACCATAGGCGCGGCCCTGCAATGCCACGCGCCCCGAGGCCTTGGAGGCGCGCAAGCCGCCATGGACCGAGAATTGTTCGGAGAACTTGTAGCGCAGCAGCGCGGTCAGGCCCTGACTGTTCACCTTCGCCTCGGTGCCGCCCAGCATGAACGAACTGCCAAGCCCGGTCGGATAGCTGATATCGGCCCCATAGGCCTGATCGTAGATCAGCGCACCCGAAAGTTTGTCGTTGAAGTCGTATTTCACGGCGAGGCTTGGCAGGTTGTGCTTGCCCGCCACGCTGCCTGTCGGGCTGCCACCATAGATCGCCAGATCATTGCCCGAGACGCTCGGGTTGATCTGGCCGAAGCTCAGCTCGACGTAATTGCCCTTTTCGAACAGGATGCCAATCGATTGCCCCGATCGGTCGATGCCGCCAGCGTTGGCAGAGCCCGCGACAAGGCCCGCCAGAACGCCGCACAATGCGGTGAACTGTTTCATGTCTCTCCCCTATCCGCCGGACGTATCCTCCTCCGCCGACTGAAAAAAGCATGTGCGGGGTCGGTCGAACGGTCAATCAATAACGCCACGTCACCGGATCGTGAGGTCACGTTGCGTCAAATTCAAGGCAGAGCGGATCAGCGGTTATGCCGGACGGGTCTGTGCGCGGATATTGATCCAGTTTGCGGCGAAAATGATCGCGCCGCCGATCAGCACCGCAAGGTCCAGCCGCTCACCATAAAGCGCCATTGCGACAAGCGCGATGATCGGCAGGCGGGCAAAATCGATCGGCACCACGACCGAGGCCGGCGCAAGGCTGAGCGCCATGGTCAGGCAAAGATGCGCAATGACACCGGCGGCACCGATCAGCACCAGCCAGGGCAGGGTGGCGGCAGTCGGCAGCGCAATCTGGCCGTCCCAGCCGCTGGCGATCAGGCCAAGCCCAGCCTGCATCAGCGTCAGCCAGAACAGGATCGACACCAGCGATTCTGCCCGCGTCAGGCGCTTGGTCATGATGATCGATCCGGCAAAGCAGATGGCCGAGGCGGCAGCAGCCAGAACACCCGGCTCCAGATGCTGCATATCGGGGCGGGCCACGATCATCGCCCCGGCAAAACCCATGGCAGCGGCCAACACCTTTACCCCGGTCAGACGTTCGCCCAGCAAGAGCGGCGACAGCAGGATCACCCAGATCGGCGAGGTGAATTCCAGCGCGAAGACCTGCGCCAAGGGGATGGCGGTCAGCGCCCAGAACCACAGGTTCTGGCCCGAGAAATGGATGATATTGCGCAGCAGGTGTTGGGGCAGGCGGGCGGTCTGCACCTGCCCCAGACGCCCCATGGCAGCCGCCACCACAACGACCAGCACAAATCCGGTGACAGAGCGCCAGAACATGATCTCGAATGTGTCATGGGTGCCCGCAACCGCGCGCCCGGCGACTGCCATGGCGGTGAAGGACAGGATCGAGCCGCTCATCCAGATGGCGGCCAGAAACGGGCGTTGTTCCTGCATCGCGTTCTCCCTTGCGGCGCGTATTGTGGCGACCCGCCGCGCGGCTGCCGCCGGTCAATACCCTGCGGTGACGCCGAAATCCATCATCACGGCAGCACCCGTCACCGTGGCGGCCGCAGGCGAAAGCAGGAAGGCCACCTGTTGGGCGACCTCCTCCACGGTGATGAAACGCGCAGCTTTGCCCTGCGGGTAATGCGCCAGAAGCCGTGCCAGGTAACCCTGTGGATCATCGCCACCAAAGCGCGCGGCCTGCCCATGCAGCATCGGCGACAGGATGTCGGAGGGGCAGAGCGCATTGACCCGCACGCCCCTGGGGGCCAGTTCCACGGCGAGCGCCTTGCTCATCGTGACCAGCCCGCCCTTGGAGGCGCAATAGATCGCGGCGCCCGCATTGCCAACTACACCGGCATCGGAGGCGATATTGACCACAGCGCCTTGCGTGACAGTCAGCGCCGGGATCGCGGCCGAGATCAGGAAGAACGGTGCCTTCAGATTGACATCAAGGCACAGATCCCAGTCGGGTTCGCGCGCATCGGAACTGTCGCCCTCGACCCAGACGCCGGCGCAATTCACCACCCCGTCCAGGCAGCCATAGGTGGCAAGGGTTTGTGCAATCAGCGCGCGGCAGGTCTCGACCTGGCGCAGATCACCGGGCAAGGGCAGCGCATCCAGCTCTTGTGCCACCCGGCCAAGGGCGGCTGCGTCCAGATCGCTGAGCGCAAGCCGGGCACCCAGTTGCGCCAGCAGCCGCGCCACCGCCGATCCGACGCCGCCGGATGCGCCGGTGACCAGAAACACCTTGCCGTCGAACAGGCCGGGGGCAAAGACGGTCAATCGCCAACCTCTTCAATGCGGAAATCGCGCAGGATGCCGCGCGTTGCCTGAAACCAGACCGAGTCGCGGGTGCGGGCCTGATGGGCATCAAAGGCCGCGCGGTCGCGAAATGCCTCCATCACCTCGAAGGCGAAGGCGTCTTCGGTTTCACTGATCTCAAAGGACAGGCAGCCGGGTTCCGCCCGGGTCAGGGCGATATGGTTCTGCATATGCGCAAGGACCGCCTGGCGGTCCTCGGCATTCATGCAGATCATCTGGCCGCGCAGGCGGATCATGGCCGTTCCTCGACAGGGCGGCGAATTTTCGACGAAAATTCGGGGTTGCGATTTTCCGTCGAAAAAGGGGTCATTCCAGTTCGATCGTGCCCGGCGGCTTCGAGGTCAGGTCGTAGAACACCCGGTTCACACCCTTCACCTCATTGATGATGCGGGTCATGGTCTCGCCCATGAATTCATGGCTGAACGGATAGACATCGGCGGTCATGCCATCCACGCTGGTGACAGCGCGCAGCGCCACCGCGTAATCATAGGTGCGCCCGTCGCCCATCACCCCCACCGTCTTCATCGGCAGGATGGCGGCGAAGGCCTGCCAGATCTCGTCATAAAGCCCGTGCTTGCGGATCTGGTCGATATAGACGGCATCGGCTTCCTGCAGGATCGCCAGCTTTTCGCGGGTGATCTCGCCGGGGCAGCGGATGGCAAGGCCGGGGCCGGGGAAGGGGTGACGCCCGATGAAACTTGCGGGCAGGCCAAGTTCGCGCCCCAAAGCGCGGACCTCGTCCTTGAACAGCTCGCGCAGCGGCTCCACCAGTTTCAGCCCCATCTTTTCCGGCAGACCGCCGACATTGTGGTGCGACTTGATGGTCACCGAAGGCCCGCCACTGAACGAGACGCTTTCGATCACATCCGGGTAAAGCGTGCCTTGGGCCAGGAATTCCGCGCCTTCGATCTCATTGGCGTATTTCTGGAACACATCGATGAACAGCCGCCCGATGGTCTTGCGCTTGATTTCGGGATCCGAGACCCCTTCCAGTGCGCCAAGGAACAGATCGCTTTCATTGGCATGGATCAGGTTCAGGTTGTAATTGTCGCGGAACATCGCGACGACCTGCTCGGCCTCGTTCTTGCGCAGCAGACCATGATCGACAAAGACGCAGGTCAGCTGCGGCCCGATCGCCTCATGGATCAGGATCGCGGTGACCGAGCTGTCAACGCCGCCCGACAGCGCACAGATGACCTGCTTGTCGCCGACCTGTTCGCGGATCGCGGCAATCGCCTGTTCGCGGTAGCCTGCCATGGTCCAGTCGCCGGTGAAGCCTGCAAGGCGCACGAAATTCTCGTAGAGCTTCGCGCCCTTGGGGGTGTGATGCACCTCCGGGTGGAACTGCACGGCAAAGAACCGGCGGGCTTGATCGGCGGTGATGGCGAAAGGCGCATTGGGCGAGGTGCCATAGACCTCAAAGCCCGCGGCCAGTTTCGACACATGGTCGCCATGGCTCATCCAGACCTGTTCATTGCCAGCCTGGAACCAACCCTCCAGCAGCGGCAGATCGCCACCTGCGGGGGTCACGAAGGCGCGGCCAAATTCGGCGGTGCCATGACCGCCCTCGACCTTGCCCCCCAGGCAATGCATCATCACCTGTTGGCCATAGCAGATGCCGAGGATCGGCACGCCAAGGTCAAAGACGCCTGCGGGCGGCATTGGCGCGCCTTCGGCATAGACGCTGGCGGGCCCGCCCGACAGGATCACCGCCTGCGGCGCGAATTCTGTCAGAAAGGCTTGATCCACGCGGTTGAACGGATGGATTTCGCAATAGACATTCAACTCGCGCAGGCGGCGCGCGATCAGCTGCGTGACCTGAGAGCCGAAGTCGATGATGAGCAGGCGTTGATGCGGATGTGTCATGGCTGCGCCATAGCTTTGGCGGGCCTGAATCGCAAGGCTGAATCGCAGGGTTGAATCGCATGGCGGCACAGCCAGAGGCGGGCGCGTGGCGCTGCCGCGCCAAGGCATTGGGCGACAGGGCGTGCAAAGGCACGCCCCGACAGATCAGACCCGGCTTTGCTGCGACGGATTGACCAGTGTCATTTCGGCAATCAAGGCGATCAGCACCTCGATATGCTGGCTCAGGGAATAGCGGGCGTCGCCGGCGCGGCGGGTCTGTTCCAGTTCTTCTTCGGTCGCGATCAGGCGGGGCAGGATCCTTTCGGGCCCGCCATTTGCGTCCTGGCGCAACAGGCGTTTCAGATCGCGGTCGCGCCGGTAATCGGCCAGGCCGAAACGCGCGGCGCGCAGCAAAAGCGCCGGGCGGCGCAGGGTGGCAAGCGAGGTGCGAAAATCGGTCATCGGTCTCTCTCCCCTTTTCGGTGGAAAGACCATGGCACGTCACAACCTGCCGTTGCATCTCGCCCGAAAATACCGCGCGCCCTCACAGTGATTGTTTAGCATTTGGAAACAATTATCGGATCTGCGCCGATGGGGACGCGATTTGTTAACCATCGGGTAACCAATAGCCTCCCACGGTTGGATTTGTCCAAGTCGGTCAGCCCGCATCGGACACTCTGCCATGGGGGTGCAGAAGGAAGGCGATGGAACCTGAACTCAGCGCGGATATCACCTTGCCCAACTGGCTACCGGATGCCGTGCGGCTGTATCTGGATCACACCGGAGAAGGGCTTTCCCTGCGGAAACTGGCACAACGCGAGGGGGTAGCCGCCTCGACCGTGATGCGGCAGGTGCGCCGCTACGAGGCGCGGCGGGATGATCCGCTGGTGGATGAGGCGCTGGCCGCGCTGACACGCCATGCCGAAAAAGGTCCCATCGCCGCTGTCACCGGCAAGGAGGCCCCCGACATGACCGCGCCGCTGCGCATCGATCCCGGACATCTGGATGAGGCGGGCATCGCCCGCGAGGGGCGGCGCGTGTTGCGCCGTCTCGCCGAACCCGGCGCGGTGCTGGCCGTCGCCCCGGAAATGGAGAAGGCAGCCGTTCTGCGGAAAACCACGGATGGACGGATGGTGCAGACCGCGGTCCTTGAGCGGGCGGTGGCGCAGGCTTTTGCGCTGAAGGAATGGATCACCATCCGTAAGCAGCAGGGACGGCTGAGCACCTATGAACTGTCCTCGGCCGGGCGGCAGGCGCTGCGTCGTCTGGTCGAGGCCGAGGACCGGCGCCGCCACGGCCATCACGGCGATATGGGTATGGCCGAGGCGCAGACGCGTTTTCAGCCGGCAGCAGAGACGGAGGCCGCGCTGTCCGAGGCCGATGAGCGGTTGCGCCGGGCGCGGGTGATGCTGGCGGAAAGCCCGGTCGCTGTTCTGGCCCGGCGGCGCGACAAGGAGGGGCGGGTTTTTCTGGACCATGCGCTGGTGCAGGCGGCAGAGCGGCTGCGCGAGGATTTCGAATTGTCGCAGCTCGCGCCCCGTCATGTCTGGGATTGGGATGCGGTGGTGCGCGAGGCGGAACGCGCCGGGCATTCCGTGGTCAATCTGCTGGGCAGTCCGGTGGCGGGGGATCTCGGCAAACCCGGTCTTGCACGCGAAAGGGTTATTGCGGCGCTGCGCGATCTGGGCCCGGATCTGGCCGATGTCGCGCTTCGGGTATGTTGCCAGCTTTCCGGCATCGAAGGGGCAGAGCGGCGCATGGGATGGGCGGCGCGCTCGGGCAAGATCGTGTTGCGCATCGCCCTGTTGCGGTTGCGGATGCATTACGATCAGACCTATGGCCGGTCCGGGCCGCTGATCGGCTGAAACCGGGGGCGAAGACACCGTGCCCCAAACAGCTTCCGGCCGGATCGGACGACGCCCTGCGCGATAAAGTTGCCCCGCCGGAGCGATCCGGCGGGGCATGTATTTGCATATCCAGTGGGCTTAGTTATCGGCGCGGGTGAAGCCCAGGCCATAGACCAGCCCGGCCAATGCCCCACCGGCCAGCGGGGCCAGGATGAAGACCCAGAGATCGGCCAGGGCCTTGCCACCGACAAACAGCGCCGGGCCGATGGAGCGCGCGGGGTTCACCGACACGCCGGTAACCTGAATGCCCAGCAGATGGATCGCGGCCAGCGTCAGACCGATGGCCAGGCCTGCAAAGCCCGCCGTGGCTCCGGGCCCGGTTGCGCCCAGGATCACGGTGACGAAAAGGAAGGTTGCCACGCATTCGAACACCAGCGCCGCGCCAAGGCTGTATTCGCCCAGATAGCCCGCACCAAAGCCGTTCTGGCCAAGGCCAGTGCCCGCCACCGTATAATCGGCCTTGCCGCTGGCGATCATCAGCAAAATCGCCGCGCCGATGATGGCACCGACGATCTGGGCTGCGGCATAATAGATGAACTCTCCAACCGTCATGCGGCCTGCGGTCACCATACCCAGCGACACCGCCGGATTGAGATGCGCCCCCGAAATCGCGCCGATCCCGTAGGCCGCGGCCACGATGGCCAGACCAAAGGCCAGCGCAATGCCGGTCTGGCCGATCATGCTGCCGGCCAAGACGGCGGCACCACAGCCGAAAAGCACGAGGATCGCGGTTCCAAGCGCCTCGGCAATAAGTTTCTTCGGCATGATTACTCCTGTTCTACCTTTAAAATCCCTGACCGGATCTGGCGGCCGGTTGTCGCTATGGTCGGGGCGCAACCGGAAATGGTTCAATTCTCAACCATTGCCCGGGCACCGTATTTGCCGCAGTTGCCAGACCCTTGCAAAAGGCCTATGTCATGGGACAGGCGTCCGTCAGGGGGAAATTCCTATGCGCGATCTCAAGCTTCCCGATCAGCGGCACCCGGAAAAGGCACATCGGCCCGATCAGGAGCAGCCGAAGAAGCCGTCCTGGATCCGTGTCAAGGCCCCGACCTCGCAGGGTTACAAGGATACCCGCGATCTGCTGAAAGAACACAAGTTGGTGACGGTCTGCGAAGAGGCAGGCTGCCCCAATGTCGGCGAATGCTGGAGCCAGGGCCACGCCACCATGATGATCATGGGCGAGATCTGCACCCGTGGCTGCACATTCTGCAATGTGGCGACCGGCAAGCCGTCGTCGCTGGATGCATTCGAGCCGGGCCGGGTGGCCCATGCGGTGCAGAAACTGGGTCTGAACCATGTGGTGATCACCTCCGTCGACCGAGATGATCTGGAAGATGGCGGGGCCGATCACTTTGCGCAGACCATCCGCGCCATCCGCCACCGCGCGCCCAATACCACGATCGAGATCCTGACGCCCGACTTCCTGAAATGCGACAATCGCGCGCTGGAGGTGGTGGTCGAGGCGCGGCCGGATGTGTTCAACCACAATCTGGAAACCGTGCCGGGCCTTTACCCGACGGTGCGCCCCGGTGCGCGCTATTTCCACAGCCTGCGCCTTTTGCAGCGCGTGAAGGAATTGGACCCGAGCATTTTCACCAAATCGGGAATCATGGTCGGGCTCGGCGAAGACGGGCAGGGCGTGCGGCAGGTGATGGATGACATGCGCGCCGCCGATATCGATTTCCTGACCATCGGCCAATATCTGCAACCGACCTCCAAGCATCACCGGGTTGATCGTTTTGTCACGCCCGAGGAATTTGCGGCCTATGAGAAAGCCGCCTGGGGCAAGGGCTTCCTGATGGTCTCGGCGACGCCGCTGACCCGGTCAAGCTATCACGCGGGCGAGGATTTCGCACGGCTGCGCGATGCGCGCCTGCAAAAGCTCGGCCACGCCTGAGACGATCTTCGGCAACAGGCAATGGGCGATCCTTCGACGAAGGATCGCTTTTTTGTTGGCCCCGCCTTGCTGCGGATTTTCGTCGAAAATCCGTGTCTCGCCCAAAGTTCAGAACAGCACCTGCACCGGCCCGTTATGGCAGACCACGATGAACTGCTTGCCGGTGCAGATCAGGTGATAGTTGCGCGCGCCCACCTCATGGATGAAGCGGGCGCGGCCGATCTCGCGATCCACCCAAGCGACCGCCCGGCGCACCACGCCGCCTTGCGCGGCCCTTGCGGAAAAGATCTGTGTCAGCCATCGCTCGGCTTGCTCAGGCAAGATCTGTGCCGGGGCCGCAAGGCTCGCCATGCGGTAGGATTGCTGCGAAAGTGTGGGGGCCTCTGTCATCATGGCCGCAAGCCTGCCCGACTCAGGTTAAGGCGCGGTTAATCAAGACCGAGACGGCCATTCCGACCCTTGCGCCAAAGCCCTCGCCAGCCCAGGCCTCCAAACAAGCCCGCCCCCAAGCACGCGCAGAGTCTCGGTTACTCCGCCGCGGGCACCTTTTTCAGATAGGCCGCGACCGCCTGCCGATCGATCTCGGGCAGGCGCGCCATGTTTTCCACCACATGGGCCATATGGCCACCCACGCTGTCAAACTCGGGCGTGAAGCCGGTGGTCAGATATTCCACGATTTCTCCCTCGCTCCATTCCAGTTTCGCGGGGGTGATGTTCGGGATCGTGCCCTGACCCGACGGATTGGGCGCGCCTGCCAGCCAGCGCGACACCTCCATCCCGCCAAGCGCATTGCGCGGCGTGTGGCATTCACCGCAATGCGCCAAAGCCTCGGCGATATAGCGCCCGCGTGCCTGCACATCAGTCAGCGGATCGGGGATCGCCCAGTCATCGGTGAAGAACAGGAGTTTCCAGCCGCCAAGGCTGCGCCGGATGTTGAAGGGGAAACCCACCTGATGCGGTTGGCTTGCGGCATCGCTTTGCGGCAATCCGTCCATGAAGGCCTTCAGATCGGCCAGATCCTGCAGATCCATCTTGGCATAGGCCGTATAGGGGAAGGCGGGATAGTAATGCTGCCCTTCGGGCGACACGCCGCGCATCACCGCATTGGCGAAATCTTCCAGCGACCAACCACCGATCCCGGCGCTGGAGGGCGAGATATTCGGTGCGATGAAGGTGCCGAAATCGGAGGGGAAGCTTTGTCCCCCGGCCAGAACCAGCTCCTCCGCGCCGCTGGCACCCGGGGCCATATGGCAAGAGGCACAGCCTGCAGCCCAGAAGACCTGTTCACCCGCTGTCGCATCGCCGGCCAAGCCGGCGGTGGCGGAGGCGGGCAGGCGGGTCGGGGCGGTCAGAAACCATGCGGCGGCCCCGCCGAGGGCGGCGAGGGCGACAAGGCTGGGGATCAAGCGCATCTGGGCACCTCCTGGCTGGTGCCTAGCCTAACCCGGAACCTGTGCCCGCGTCATCGCGATTGCGTGATCGGGGAGGATTAACCCTGCAGACTGGCAGCGAAATCCTGCCAGATGCTTGCGTCGAAACTGCCCCGCGCCGCGCCCGAGGGCGAGGGCAGCGCCCAAAGGTCGATCCCCGCCAGTCGGACGTCGGGAGGAAGCCGCCCTGCGCGCAGGTCGGGCTGGCCAAGCGCCAGCCGGGCTGCGGTCAGGCTGGTAAAGGCCAAGGCATCGGGTTTGGCCGCGTTGATCCGCGCCATCAACCCCGGCGCATCCCAGGCCGATTTCGGGATTTCAGAATCCTGGCCAAAGGCGGTCTTTGCCAGATCGGTCAGCCCGAACCCCATACCCGGCAGCAGGTGATCTTCCTCCGGACGCATCAGGCGTGGCGTCAACCCGCAGGCAGCCAGCATCGGCCAGAAACGGTTGCCCGGCCCGGCATAGTAATGGCCGCGCCGGGCCGAGGCCGTGCCCGCCGCCGTGCCGCAAAACACCGCACGCAGCTTCGCGTCCTTTAGGCCGGATGCCAGCAGATCGGGCAAGATCATGCCGCAAGCCTTCCGCGATCCGTCATGCCTGAAAGCATCCTTTTGAGGAAGCGCCGCTTGGGCACGCGCGTCACTCAGGGAAGCGCACCTTGCCGATGAAGGGCAGGTTGCGGTGGCGCTGCGCATAATCCAGCCCATAGCCCACCACGAACTCATCGGGGATGGTGAAGCCGGTCCAAGTTGCCTTCACCTCGATCTCGCGGCGTGACGGTTTGTCGAGCAGGGCGCAGACCTCAAGCCGCTTGGGGCTGCGGCTTTCCAGCAGACGCTTCACATGGGTCAGGGTGAAACCGCTATCCACGATATCCTCGACCACCAGCACATCGCGCCCGGCGATCTCGCCGCGCAGATCCTTCAGGATCCGCACCTCCTTGGAACTGTGCAGCGCATTACCATAGCTGGAGGCCTCCAGAAAATCGACCTCGACCGGCAGGTCGATCTCGCGCATCAGGTCTGCCACGAACATGAACGACCCGCGCAAAAGGCCGACCACGACCAGCCGGTCGCTGCCCTTGTAATGGGCGGTGATCTCGGCACCGAGCGCCTCGACCCGTGCGGCGATGGCTTTGGCCGAGATGAAAGTATCAATCACATAAGGTCTGTCGGTCATGGCGGCCCCTTGATTTCTGGCGCGGGTTTACACATTACCTGAGAGGAAGTCACCTTTGGAAGATCGATGCCCTCGCACCACGAGAAACGCGTCCTGCCTTACAGCGCGCAACAGATGTATGACCTTGTTGCCGATGTCGCCGCCTATCCGAAATTCCTGCCCTGGACAGCGGCCGCGCGCATCCGGTCGCGCAAGCCCGGCCCGGTGGAGGGCAGCGAGGTGATGGAGGCCGATCTGGTGATCAGCTTCAAGGTATTCCGCGAGCGTTTCGGCAGCCGGGTCACGCTGTTTCCGGCCGCACAGAAGATCGATACCGAATATCTGGACGGACCGTTCAAATACCTGAAAAGCACCTGGTCCTTTCGGGATCTGGAGCCGGGCGCGGGCTGCGAGGTGGAGTTCTTTGTGGATTTCGAGTTCCGCAATGCCATTCTGCAGGGCATTATCGGATTGGTATTCAACGAGGCCATGATGCGGATCGTGAAAGCGTTTGAAGCGCGCGCGGTCACGCTTTACGGGCCGGGCCACAGCGCCTGAACCGGGGTCTGAACAGGTGGGGTCGCCAGAGATGATGGGCCTGAAGATCATGGCTGAAAATCATGGATGAATCACCCCGAGGGGATGCCCCTGCCGTCATCACCGCCTTTGCAGCGGCGGGGCTGGTTGCGCTGACCGTTCTGGCACTGGTTCTGGCGCGCGACATCCTGATCCCGCTGGCCTTCGCGCTGATCGTGGCCTTCATTCTTTGGGCGCTGGTGGACTGGATGGGCCGGGTGCCGGTGCTGCGCCGCCTGCCGGCCCTGGCGCGCCATGTCGCGGTCCTCGCGGTCTTTGCGCTGGTGCTGGTGCTGGCGGTGACCACGCTGCGAAATACCGTGGAAAAGCTGCGCCACGACCTGCCGCAATACAGCGCCAATATCGACACGCTGGTCACGGGGCTGGATCAGCGTTTCGGGCTGGAGGCGCATCTGCCTGGCGGCCTGAAACGCGTGGTGACCACCGATATCGATCTGGAAGGGTTGGCGCGGCAAGCCTTGGCTGACGCAGGCAGCTTTGGCGGCTTGCTGGTGCTGACGGCCCTTTATACCACCTTTCTGCTGCTGGAATATGGTGGGCTGCAAAGGAAGCTGCAGCTGGCCTTCCCCGAGGGGGATCGCGCCAGCCGCCTGATGGCCCTTGGCACCGAGATCAACCGCCGCATCGGGGGATTTCTGGCGGTGCGGACCCTTATCAATCTGGCGCTCGGCGTGATGTCCTGGCTGGGCCTAAGATGGATGGGGGTGGAATTTGCCGGGTTCTGGGCGATCTTCATCGCGATCCTTGGCTATACACCCTATCTTGGCACCGTGCTTGGAGTGGGGGCCCCTTCGCTGATGGCATTGGTGCAGACCGGCGATCTGCGCCACGCCGTTCTGACCGGGGCCATGCTGGCGCTGATGCAGTTCATCCTTGGATCGCTGGTCGAGCCGCGCGTGATGGGGCGGCGGATCAATCTCAGCCCGTTGATGGTGCTGATCTCGCTTGCGGTCTGGTTCGCGCTCTGGGGCCTGCCCGGCGCAGTGCTGGCAGTGCCGATGACGGTCAGCATTCTGGCGGCGCTTGGTGCCTGGCCCGCCACGCGGCCGGTGGCGATCCTGTTGTCACATGATGGCAGGATCGGTGAGCGCGGTGAGAAGTAACCCCAGCGCGTGATCGCGGGTGGCCGCGCGCACGCCGGCCCGGCCCAGCGCGCCAAATTCCACCGTTTCAACCCGCGTGGGGTGGCCTGCGCGCGCAAGGCCGAAGCAGACGCGCCCCTCGGGCTTGTGCTCTGATCCGCCCGGGCCTGCGATGCCGGTGACCGAGACCGCAAGCGTTGCACCGGAATGCGCCAAGGCACCTTCGGCCATTTCGCGGGCAACCTGTTCCGACACCGCGCCAAATTCATCCAGTGTGGTTGCCTGCACGCCCAGCATCTCGCGCTTGGCGGCATTGGAATAGGTGATGAAGCCGCGATCCACCACCGCCGACGACCCGGCAATATCGGTCAGCGCCGCGACGATCATGCCGCCGGTGCAGCTTTCGGCGGTGGCGATCATGAGGCCGTGGGCGCGGGCTTTCTCAAGGATCTGTTCTGCAAGCATGGGCATCAGCCGATCATCGGTTTCAGCCAGATGTGATAGACGGCCGCCAGAATGACCGAGCCGATCCCGGCAAAAAGCCCCGCCCAAAGATCATCCAGCATGACCCCTGCCGCATCGCCGCGCCGATCCGCGCGGCCGATGATCCAGGGCTTCCAGATGTCGAACAGCCGGAACAGCAGGAAGGGCACGGCCCAGCCCGGCCAGGCACCGAAGGTCAGTGCCTCGACATTATGCGACCAGAGCGGAATGAAGGTGAAAGACAGCGCCAGCCACTGACCCGCCACCTCGTCAATCACCACCTCGGATGGATCGCTGCTGGTGCTGGTGGCCAGATAGCGCGGCACGGCCCAGAAGCCTGCGACTGTGGCCAGCACCGCCGCGACCGGAACCAGAAGGGCAAGCCCGGCCTCATAGGCGGCAACCGCCAGCACGACGGCGGCAACCGATCCCCAGGTGCCCGGCGCGGGACGCAGGTTTCCGATGCCGAAGAAAGTGGCGACAAGCGCGGTCATGGTCTGTCCTTATCGTTGCAACAACGTGGCGGTGGCGATGGCGGCAATACCTTCCTCGCGGCCGGTAAAGCCCAGGCGTTCGGATGTGGTGGCCTTGACCGAAACACGCGACGCCTCCACCCCCATGATGTCGGCAAGCCGCGCCTGCATCGCTGTGGCATATGGCCCCACCTTGGGCCGCTCGCAGATCAGCGTCACGTCACAATTTGTCAGCGCATAGCCCATCTCGGTAGCAAGGTTGATCGCGTGTTCCAGAAAGATATGGCTGGCAGCACCTTTCCATTGCGGATCGGAGGGCGGGAAATGCCGCCCGATATCGCCCATGGCCAGCGCGCCATAGATCGCATCGGTCAGCGCGTGCATCCCGACATCGGCATCGGAATGGCCGAGCAGCGCCTTGTCATGCGGCACCTTCACGCCGCAAAGCCAGACATGATCGCCTTCGGTGAAGGCGTGAACGTCAAAGCCATTGCCCAGCCGGATATCCATGCCGCGCCCTTTCAAGATGGCCTCCGCCCGGGCGAAATCCTCGGGGAAGGTAAGTTTCAGATTGCTTTCCTCACCCGCCACGATGGTGACGGGCAGACCTGCGGCGCGCGCCACTTCCACATCATCGGCGGCCCCGCCGGGATGGGCGCGATGCGCGGCCAGGATCGGATCATAGTGAAAGCCCTGCGGCGTCTGTGCGCGGAACAGGCCGTCCCGCGATTGGGTGCCGCTGACCGCGCCATTCTCTCCGCGCCACAGCGCATCCGTCACGGCAAGGGCGGGGGCCGCAGCAGGCCCCGCATCAAGCGCGGCCTGAATACGCGCGATCTGGAGGCCAGAGACCAGCGGGCGCGCACCATCATGGATCAACACGCGGGTCACAGCGCGCCCTTGCAGCGCCTCCAGCGCGTTGCGCACCGATTGCGCCCGGTCTGCGCCGCCATTCACGACAAGATCAGCGGGCAGGCCCTGCGCGCGGGCGCGATCATCTGGATGGATCACCAGCACACGGAAATAACCCTGAAATGCCCGCAATGTATGCCCCAGAACCGGCTGGCCGGCCAGCATCTGCCATTGCTTGGGGATTTCTCCGCCTGCGCGGGTGCCACGCCCTGCGGCAACGATGATGGCGGCTGTGGTCATGCGGCTCTCCTTCGCTCTTTCCTAGGCCATGGTGCAGCGCATGACAATGCGGCGGCAAATGCCTCGCATTGTGCTCAATATTTGTGCATATCCGGTATTGCGCCCAAATATGCGGCGCGATGTCCCTGTCTTGTCGTTGCCACAGGCAGAGGGCATGTCTAGCTGCTGAATTAACAGACAAGGAAGCCTGCGGTGTCGCTGCGTCTTGATCAGATCGAACTTGCCCCCCCGGTGCTGCTGGCACCGCTTGCCGGGATCACCGACCTGCCGTTCCGGCGGTTGGTGGCATCTTTCGGCGCGGGCCTTGTGGTCAGCGAGATGGTCGCCAGTCAGGAGGTCGTGCAGGCACGTCCGCTGGCGCGGGCGCGGGCCGAGCTTGGTTTTGAAGATGCGGCCACATCGGTGCAACTGGCGGGGCGCGAGCCTTATTGGATGGCCGAGGCCGCGAAATATGTCGAAGGGCAGGGGGCGCGGGTCATCGACATCAACATGGGCTGCCCCGCAAAGAAGGTGACCAATGGCTATTCCGGCTCGGCCTTGATGAAGGATCTCGACCACGCCTTGAAGCTGATCGAGGCGGTCGTGGGCGCGGTCAAGGTGCCCGTCACCTTGAAAACCCGGCTGGGCTGGGATGATGCGGTGCTGAACGCGCCGGAGCTGGCCCGCCGGGCCGAGGGGGCGGGCGTGCGCATGGTCACCATCCATGGCCGCACGCGCTGTCAGTTCTACAAGGGGCAGGCCGATTGGGCTGCAATCCGGGCGGTGAAGGACGCGGTCCGCGTGCCGCTGATTGCCAATGGCGATATCACCGGCCCCGGGGCGGCGGCCGAGGCGCTGCGCCTGTCGGGCGCCGATGGCGTGATGATCGGGCGCGGCGCGCAGGGCCGGCCCTGGCTGCTGGCGCAGGTGGCGGCGGCGCTATACGGGCGTCCTGCGCCGGTGGTGCCGCAGCGTGATGCGCTGGCTGACATGATCGTGGCACATTACGAGGCCATGCTTGATTTCTACGGGCCGGAACTCGGCATCAAGATCGCCCGCAAACATCTGGGCTGGTATCTGGAAATGGCCGGGCTGGAAGATGCCCGTGGCCCGGTCCTGACCAGCGACACGCCCGCCGAGGTGATCCGGCTGATCCGGGCGGCCTTTGCCCGACAGGAAAGGGAGGCCGCATGAAGGGCTATCGTCAACCCTATCCGGTGCCGGGGGTGATCTGGGCATCTTTACCGATCCCGGCGCTGCTGATCGACGAGGCAGACCGTATTCTTGAGACCAACCCGGCGGCGGAGCTGTTCCTGAACGCCTCTTCGCGCAGCCTGAAGGGCCAGCCGCTGTTCGACCGCATCCATATTGATGCCGAGATGGACGAGGCCTGCGCCCGCGCCCGCGCCAATCAATCCGCCCTGTTCATCAATGATGTCGATGTGACCAACGGGGAAAAGCCGCCCATGCAATGCACGGTGCAGGTGGCCCCGATGGCAGACAACCCCGACCTTCTGATGCTGCTGATTTCCCCGCGCGAGATTGCCGACCGGCTGGGCAGGGCGGGGGCTGCCAAGACGGCCGCAAAATCGGCGATCGGCATGGCCGAGATGCTGGCGCATGAGATCAAGAACCCTCTGGCCGGGATTTCGGGGGCGGCGCAGCTTTTGTCGATGAACCTGTCGCCTGAGGATCAGGAACTGACCGATCTGATCGTCGAGGAAACCCGCCGCATCGTGAAGCTGCTGGAACAGGTGGAGCAATTCGGCAATCTGCGTCCGCCAGAGCGCCGCGCGGTGAATATCCATGACGCGCTGGACCGTGCGCGCAAATCCGCGCTGGTGGGCTTTGCCGCGCAGATGCGCTTTGTCGAGGAATACGACCCCTCATTGCCGCCGACATTCGCCGATCCCGATCAACTGATGCAGGTCTTCCTGAACCTGATCAAGAACGCGGCCGAGGCATCGGGCGGCGCGGGCGGCACCATCACCTTGCGCACCCGGTTCGACCTGTCGCTGCGCCTGCGGCGCAAGGATGGCACCGGCAAGGCGCTGCCCCTGCAGATCGAGATCATCGATGATGGCCCGGGCCTGCCGCCGGGCATCGCCGACGAGATTTTCGAGCCCTTCGTTTCGGGCAAGGAAAACGGCACCGGCCTGGGCCTTGCGCTGGTGTCCAAGATCATCACCGAACATGACGGCTGGATCTCGGTCGACTCGGTGCCGGGGCGCACGGTGTTCCGCGTTTCGTTGCCCGTGTCGCCCAAGGAATTGCAGAAGAAGGAAGCTGAGTGATGGATGGCACGGTTCTGGTTGCCGATGACGACCGCACGATCCGCACGGTTCTGACCCAGGCGCTGACCCGGGCAGGGTGCAAGGTGCACGCCACCTCTTCGCTGGTGACGCTGATGCGTTGGGTGGAGGAAGGCAAGGGCGATCTGGTGATCTCGGATGTGATCATGCCCGATGGCAATGGGCTGGAGGCGCTGCCGCGCATCGGCAAGATGCGCCCCGGCCTGCCGGTGATCGTGATTTCGGCGCAGAACACGATCATGACCGCCATTCAGGCCGCCGAGGCCGAGGCGTTCGATTACCTGCCCAAGCCCTTTGACCTGCCCGATCTGATGAAACGGTCGGCGCGCGCGCTGGATGTGAAGCGCCGCAGCCCCAAGGCCGCCCCGGCCCCGCGTGACGGCGGTGATGATCTGCCGCTGGTCGGGCGCACGCCCGCAATGCAGGCGCTTTATCGGTTGGTCGCGCGGGTGATGAACACCGATCTGCCGGTGCTGATCACCGGCGAAAGTGGCACCGGAAAGTCGCTGATCGCGCGGGCGATCCATGATTTTTCCGACCGCCGCACCATGCCTTTCGTGGTGGCGCAGGCCGCCGATCTCGCCTCGATGGAGGGGCCGGCGCAACTTTTGTCGCGGGCGCGCGGCGGCAGTCTGGTCTTTGACGAAGTGTCGGATCTCGAGGACGAGGCGCAGGCGCGTATCGTGCGGATGCTGGACATGCTGGGCGACAATGCACCGCGCATCATGGCGACCAGCCAAAGCGATCTGGCCAACCGGATGGAGGCGGGCAAGTTCCGTCAGGATCTGTTCTACCGTCTGGGCGGGGTGACGCTGCATGTGCCGAGCTTGCGCGAACGCGTCGATGACATCCCGCTGCTGGCCGAGCATTTTCTGGCGCGCGGCGAGCGTGATTTCGGCACGATCCGCCGCCTGTCCAATGACGCGCGCGAACTGGTCCGCGCCTATAGCTGGCCCGGCAATGTGCGCCAGCTGGAAAACACCCTGAAACGGCTCATGGTGACCTCATCCGAGGCCGAGATTTCGCGAACCGAGGTCGAGGCCGCCCTTGGCAGCCAGCCCTTGCCAGAGCCGATGAAGGGCGTGGGCGAGGGCGACAAGCTGTCCGCATCTGTAGCGCGCCACCTGAAACGCTATTTCGATCTGCATGGCGGACAATTGCCGCCCGCCGGGGTTTACAACCGCATTTTGCGCGAAGTTGAGGCCCCGTTGATCGAGATCGCGCTGGATGCGACGGGCGGCAATCAGGCTAGATGTGCTGATCTTTTGGGGATCAATCGCAATACTTTGCGCAAGAAGATCACCGAGCTGGATATTCGCGTGACACGCCGTCGCAAGCTGATGTAAAACCGCAACATATCGCGTGACATTCCGGCCATGTGCCGAATCTCACGCAGGATATGGCAGCGGGGCCACAGGTGCCCTCAGGATTTCGGGGGCGGCGGGGCTTTTGCGGGCGGCATCGGCAAGCAATACATGGCTGACCAAGCTGTCGCGGCTGCGGCGGCAACGGCGGATGCAGACGCTGGGCACGCTGGGTCTGGTGCTGTTGGGGCCCGCCTTGGTGGTGGGCACACTTTTGGTGCTGGGGCCGTTGAACACCAGTACCGGCGGCGCGGGGCTGCGGCTGATCCTGCTGGTGGATTTCATCTATGTGCTGATCATCGCGGCGATGGTCTCGGCCCGGGTCATGCGCATGGTGGCCGACCGCCGCCGCAAATCTGCCGGATCGCGCTTGCACCTGCGGCTGACCGGCGTTTTTGCGCTGGTGGCGTTTCTGCCGACGGTTCTGGTTGCGGTCTTTGCCGTTCTGACGGTGAATGTGGGCCTTGAGGGCTGGTTCTCGGACCGCGTGCAGCGGGTGGTCGGTGCCTCGTTGGAGGCCGCCGAGGCCTATGAGCGCGAACAGCGCGGCGATCTGCTGGAAGATGCCGAGGCGCTGGCCGCCTATTTCAACGTGATGAAGCAATCGAGCTTCTTCATGGATGACGGGCGGCTGCGCGTCCTGTTGACCGAGGCACAAAAGAACGTGCAGCGCGGCTTGCGTGAGGCCTATCTGATCGATGGGATCGGCGATCTGAAATCGCGCGGCCAGAACTCCTACCTTTTCGATTTTGAACGCCCCTCGCCGGAACAGCTTGCCCGCGCCACCATGGGCGAGGTGGTGGTGATTCAGGATTGGGAGAACAACGAATTTCGCGCCCTGGTCCATCTGGATGCCTTTGCAGATCGGTTTCTCTATATCTCGCGTCAGGTCGATGGCGCGCTTTTGAGCCTGCTGGACGAGACCAAGGAACAGGTCCGACTTTACCAGCAGGTCGAGAAGGCGCGCGGCTCCATCCTGTTCGGGGTGGGCCTGCTTTATCTGGGCTTTGCGCTGATCCTGATTTTGGCGGCGGTCTGGCTGGGCCTGTGGTTCGCGGAACGCCTGTCGCTTCCTGTGGGGCGGCTGGCGGCGGCGGCCGAAAAGGTCGGCGAGGGCAATCTGGATATCCGCGTGATCGAGGAAGAGGGCGATGACGAGATCGCTATGCTGGGCCGCATCTTCAACCAGATGACCCTGCAATTGAAGGGCCAGCGCAATGCCTTGGTGGAAACCCATCGGCAAGAGGAAACCCGCAGGCGGCTGTTCGATTCCGTGCTGTCATCGGTCACCGCCGGGGTGATCGGGCTTGATGCCGATGGCGATGTGGATTTCGTCAACCGTGCGGCGCAGCGTCTGCTGGACTTTGCCGATGGTCAGACCGATGTGGCATTGCCGGTGGCTGTGCCGGAATTCGGTGCGTTGTTTGAACGTCTGCGCGAAGGAGGCGGTGCTACGGTGCAAGAGGAAATCCGCCTGTCCCGCAAGGGCCGGATGGAAATCCTGCTGGTGCGGATGGCCACGCGGCAAAGCACCTCGGGCGCGCTGGAAGGCTATGTCGTGACCTTTGACGATGTGACCGATCTGGTTTCGGCGCAGCGCATGGCGGCCTGGGGGGATGTGGCCCGCCGCATCGCGCATGAGATCAAGAATCCGCTCACGCCGATCCAGCTTTCGGCCGAACGCATCAAACGCAAGTTCCGCCGCGAGGTGGCCGAACCGGCTGAGCTGGAACAGCTTGCCGATGTGATCGTGCGTCAGACGAATGATCTGCGCCATATCGTCGACGAGTTCTCCAAATTTGCCCGGATGCCAGAGCCCGACCGGCGCGAGACCGATCTGGTGAAGATCCTGCGCGATGCGGTTACCTTGCAAGCCGCGGGCCAGCCGGGGGTAACGATCTCCGCCGATCTGCCGCAGGGGCCGCTGCTGATGGAACTGGATGCGACAATGATCGGGCAGGCATTGACCAATCTGATCAAGAATGCGGGCGAGGCCATCGAGGGGCAGATCGAGAAGGGCGCGCCCGAGGGCTATGCGCCCGAGATCCGCATTGCACTTGCGGTGGATGACGAGGCGGTCGTGCTGACCATCGTCGACAATGGCTGTGGCTTGCCGGTCGACCGCTCGCGCCTGTTTGAGCCCTATGTCACGACGCGCGAGAAGGGCACGGGGCTTGGCCTTGCCATCGTGAAGAAGATTATCGAGGAACATGGCGGCAGCTTGGCCCTGTCAGACGCGCCGCCCTTTGCAGCAAATGCCCATTCCGGGGCGCAGGCGGAAATCCGTCTGCCGCGCGAGATCGCGCGCACGGCCCGCAGGAACAGGCTGTCAGCCGTGGGAGGCCAGGGGGACGCATGAGTATTCTCATTGTCGATGACGAACGCGATATCCGGGAACTGATCGGGGATATCCTGAAGGATGAGGGGTTTACGGTCCGGCTGGCGGCCAATGCCGATGAATGCATGGCGGCGATCAATGCCGAGGCGCCCTCGCTGATGATCCTTGATATCTGGCTGAAGGACAGCCGGATGGACGGGATCGATATCCTGAAGACGGTGAAGCGCGACAACCCGGATGTGCCGGTGGTCATCATCTCGGGGCATGGCAATATCGAGATCGCGGTGGCGGCGATCAAGCAAGGCGCATATGACTTCATCGAAAAACCGTTCAATATCGACCAGTTGATGGTCGTGGTCAGCCGGGCGATGGAAACCTCGCGCCTGCGCCGCGAAAACAACGAATTGCGCCGCCGCGATGTGAACTCATCCGAGATGCTGGGCGGATCGGCGGCCTTCCGGATGCTGAAAAGCAATCTCGACAAGGTGACCAAATCCAATGGCCGGGTCATGCTGACCGGCCCTGCCGGATCGGGCAAGGAGATGGCCGCGCGCTATATCCATGCCCATTCCAACCGGGCGGGCGCGCCTTTCGTGACGGTGGGCTCCGCCGCGATCGAGCCCGACCGGATGGAAGAGGTGCTGTTCGGGCGCGAGACCCCGGAACGCGGGGTGGAGCCAGGGCTGCTGGAGCAGGCGCATGGCGGCATCGTCTATTTCGACGAGGTCGCCGATATGCCGCTTGGCACGCAATCCAAGATCCTGCGGGTGCTGGTGGAGCAGCAATTCACCCGCGCAGGCGGGCAGGACCGGGTGCGCGTCGATCTGCGGGTGATTTCCTCGACCACGCGCGACCTGCGCAGCGAGATCGCGGCGGGCCGTTTCCGGCAGGAGCTTTATGACCGCCTGAATGTGGTGCCGATTGCGGTGCCGGCACTGGAGGAGCGGCGCGAGGATATCCCGGAACTGACCCGGCATTTCATCGACCTGTTCCACCGCAGCCAGGGCCTGCCGCAGCGCGATCTGACGCAGGACGCCGAGGCGATGCTGCAAACCATGCGCTGGCCGGGCAATGTGCGCCAGCTCCGCAATGTGATCGAGCGGGTGCTGATCCTGGGCGAAGGGTCTGGCCCCATCGAGGCGCGCGAGCTGCCCGGGCAGGATTCGGGCAGCGGCGAGGATGGCAAGCTGATCATCGGCGGCGCGCTGGCAACCCTGCCGCTGCGCGAGGCGCGTGAACTGTTCGAGAAGGAATATCTGCTGACCCAGATCAACCGTTTCGGCGGCAATATCAGCCGCACCGCCGCCTTTGTCGGCATGGAGCGCAGCGCGCTGCACCGCAAGCTGAAATCGCTTGGCGTGGTGACCGGCGCCAAGGGCCGCGGTGCTGACGGCGATGATGAGGGCGAGGAATAGGGGCGGCTCTGGCCGCCGGGGTCACGATTTTTCGACGAAAAATCGGGCGCGGTTGACCGCGGCGCGCTGGTCATGCCATGGCTGAGGCACGCCGGATCGACCTGCGAGGAAAAGCTGTGAGCACGATATGAAAGTGATCATCTGTGGCGCGGGGCAGGTGGGTTGGCAGATTGCCCGCCACCTTTCGGGTGAGCGCAATGATGTGACGGTGGTCGATGTGAACCCCGATCTGGTGCGCCGCGCCACCGAAACCCTTGAGGTGCAGGGGGTGACGGGCTTTGCCTCCTATCCCGATGTGCTGGAAAAGGCAGGCGCCCGCGATGCCGACATGATCATCGCCGCCACGCATTCCGACGAGGTGAACATGGTCACCTGTCAGGTGGCCCATTCGGTCTTTGGCATCCCGCGCAAGATCGCGCGCCTGCGGGCGGGCAATTACCTGATGTCGAATTACGACGATCTCTACCGCCGAGACCATCTGCCGATTGACGTGGTCATCAGCCCCGAACGCGAAGTGGCCGAGGCGGCGATGCAGCGGCTGGCGGCACCTGCGACCTTTGACACCGAAAGTTTCATGGGCGGGCGGGCACAGCTTCTGGGCCTGGCACTGGATGAGGATTGCCCGGTCCTGCACACACCGCTTCGGCAATTGAGCGAGCTGTTTGCGACACTTTCGGCCATTGTGGTTGGGGTGCGCCGCAATGGGCGGCTCTTTGCCCCCGAACCTGCAGATCAGCTGTTTGCGGGCGACCAGATCTATGTCTTCGTGAAATCGTCGGATGTCAGCCGCACGCTTGAGGTATTCGGCAAATTCACCCACAAGCAGGAGCGCGTCGTCATCATCGGCGGCGGCAATGTCGGCCTTGCCGTCGCGCAGGCGCTGGAGGCCCGCACCGACCGCATCCGCGCCAAGATGATCGAGATGAGCCGCCCGCGCGCCGAATTTGCCGCCGACAATCTGACGCGGACCATCGTGCTGAACGGCGACGGCCTTGATATCGACCTGTTGATGGAGGCCAATGTCGACCGCGCCGATGCGGTGCTTGCCGTTACCGATGACGACAAGACCAATATGCTGGTGGCGGTGCGGGCGAAATCGGCGGGGGCGCGGCTGGCGATTGCGCTGGTCAATGATCCGACCATGGTGCCGCTGCTGGTGGAGCTGGACATCGACGCCTATATCAACCCGCGCGCCACCACCGTGTCCTCGATCCTGCGGCATGTGCGCCATGGCCGGGTGCGGGCGATCTATTCCATCGGTGATGCCGAGGCCGAACTGATCGAAGCGCAGGTCTTGGGCACCTCGCCGCTGGCCGGGCGGCTGGTGCGGGACATCGAATTTCCCGAAGGGGTGCTGGTGGGCGCGGTGATGAAGGGCGACCGGGTCTTGAAACCCACGGGCGATGTGCGCATCGATGATGGGGATGTGATCGCGATGTTCGCCATGGCCAAGGACGTGCCGGAGGTCGAGCGCCTGTTGCAAGTCTCGGTCGATTTCTTCTGATCATGCCG
Organism: Gemmobacter serpentinus; assembly: GCF_008973825.1. GTDB lineage: Bacteria > Pseudomonadota > Alphaproteobacteria > Rhodobacterales > Rhodobacteraceae > Gemmobacter > Gemmobacter serpentinus. Next base: position 34,564 of record NZ_WCHR01000004.1, read on the forward strand.
GGCTTGCGCGCCTTTCCATTGCTGGTGATCCTGATGGCGCTGACGGCGCTGGCCATGCTGATGCCGGCGGCGCACGCCTATGCCAGCGGCGATCCCGATAGCGGGCGGCCGTTCTTTTACGGTGCGATCATGATGGCGGTGCTGACCGCGATGATCGGTCTTGCCACCATGGGGCGCAGCCGGTCCGAGACACGGCACGCGCCGCTGCGCGCCATGGTCCTGGCCTATCTGGTGCTGCCACCGCTGATGGCCTTGCCCTTTCATCAGGCGCTTGGCGACACCAGTTTCGGCAATGCGTGGTTCGAGATGCTTTCATCCTTCACCACGACTGGCGCCACGGTCTATGACGTGCCGGGGCGGCTGAGTGACAGCCTGCATCTGTGGCGGGCCCTGATCGGCTGGCTGGGCGGGTTCTTCGTGCTGGTCATGGCGGTGGCCGTGCTGATGCCGCTGAACCTTGGCGGGATGGAGGTGCTGAGCGGCCGCACCGGGGCCGCCCGCGCGCGCCAGATCACCCATATCGCCGATATGCGCGAACGCATGGGTCGCTTTGCCCAATTGCTGTTGCCGCCGTATGCGGGCTTCACCCTGGTGTTGTGGCTGGCGTTGGTGATGGTGGGCGAGACCGGCTTTGATGCGCTGTGCCTTGCAATGGCGACCGTCTCCACCTCTGGCATCCTGCCGGATCCGGCCTTGGCGGGGCAGGTGGGGGCGGGGGCGGCGCAGGTGGGTCTGGCCTCCGGCATGGCGGGCGAGATGTTGATTGCGGTGCTGCTTTGCCTTGGTATCACCCGACGCGCCTATCCGGGCGCGCTGTTTGGCGATGCCGATCTGCCGCTGCGCCGCGACCCCGAGATCCATCTGGCTTTGGCCATCGTGCTGGGGGTGACACTGGTGCTGTTCCTGCGCCATTGGGTCGGTGCGATCGAGCAAAGCGAGGGGGGCGACTGGTCGGCCTTTATGGGCGTGCTATGGGCCAATGCCTTCACCACGCTGTCCTTTCTGACCACGACCGGCATCCCCTCGGGCGGCTGGTCGGGGGCGCAGGACTGGTCGGGGCTGGAGGCCCATGGCGTGATCCTGATGGGCCTTGCCATCATTGGCGGTGGCGTTGCCACCACGGCGGGCGGGGTAAAGCTCTTGCGGGTCTATGCGTTGTTCCGCCATGGCCAACGCGAGATGGAACGCCTGATCCACCCGCATTCTGTCAGTGGCGGAGGCCCGCTGGCGCGGCAATTGCGCGGTGAGGGGGCGCAGATGGCCTGGGTGTTCTTCATGATGTTCGCGCTATCGATTCTGGCCATCACCGGTGCCTTGACCCTGACGGGGCTGCATTTCGACCCGGCGCTGATCCTGAGTGTATCGGCGCTGACCACAACCGGGCCGCTGGCTGCCCTCGCCGGCGAGACTCCGGTGCGTTATGCCGAACTGGGTGGGGTCTCCCAGGCCATTCTGGGTGTCGCCATGGTGCTGGGCCGGGTAGAGGCTTTGGCCATTCTGGCCATGTTGGCCCCCGACACCTGGCGACGCTAGGGCAGCAAGAAGCGCATCGTGAGCGCCCGACTGTGGCGATCTTGCCATAACATACGGTTTTTGGGGCTGGAATCTCCGCCTGATGCCAGACATAGTGATTCTGCGGCCTACCGGACAGGGGTGCGCCGCGACCCAGACCCGCGCGACAAAAAAAGGCAAAAAAAATGGCTGCCGACAAACAGAATTTGCAGGACGCATTCCTCAATCATGTGCGCAAGGCCAAGATTCCGGTCACGATCTTTCTGATCAACGGGGTGAAGCTGCAGGGCGTCATCACCTGGTTTGACAATTTCTGCGTTCTGTTGCGCCGCGACGGCCAATCGCAGCTTGTCTACAAACACGCGATCTCGACCATTATGCCGGGCGCGCCGATCAACCTCTATGAAGGTGACGACTGATTTCCGGCATGTCCGAAGACGATGATCTCGACCCGCTATTCGTGGATGGCGGGATGGATGCCTATGAAACCGCGTCGGCCCCGACGCGGACATGGGTCTTGCACCCCGATATAAAATCCGACCGCGCGCGCCGTCTGCCCGAGCACGGGCTGGCCGAGGCGGTATCGCTGGCGGCCGCGCTGCCCGGAATGGACGTGCTGGGATCCGAGGTCGTGCGCCTGCCCAAACTTCATGCCGGCACGCTGTTCGGCTCTGGCAAGGTGGCGGAGCTGAAGGCGCGCTTCAAGGCCGAGGAGGTGGAGCTGGTGCTGATCGACGGCCCGGTCTCACCGATCCAGCAGCGCAATCTGGAAAAGGAATGGGGCGTCAAGCTGCTGGACCGCACCAGCCTGATCCTCGAGATCTTTGCCGACCGTGCCCGCACAAGGGAAGGCGTGCTGCAGGTGGAACTGGCGGCGCTGAGCTATCAGCGCACCCGCCTTGTGCGGGCCTGGACCCACCTTGAGCGCCAGCGCGGGGGCTTCGGCTTTGTCGGCGGCCCCGGCGAGACGCAGAAAGAGGCCGACCGCCGCGCCATTGACGATCAGGTGATCCGCATCCGGCGCCAACTGGAAAAGGTGGTGAAAACCCGCGAGCTGCACCGTTCGGCCCGGCGCAAGGTGCCGTTCCCGATCGTGGCGTTGGTGGGCTATACCAATGCGGGCAAATCCACGCTGTTCAACCGGGCGACCGGGGCCGATGTGCTGGCCAAAGACATGCTCTTTGCCACGCTGGACCCGACGATGCGTGGTGTCACCCTGCCATCGGGGCGCAAGGTGATCCTGTCGGATACGGTGGGCTTCATCTCCGATCTGCCGACGCAATTGGTCGCGGCCTTCCGCGCCACGCTGGAAGAGGTGCTGGAGGCCGATCTGGTGCTGCATGTGCGTGATATCGCGCATCCCGAGTCGGCGGAGCAGGCAGCGGATGTGAACGACATCCTGCAAAGCCTTGGTCTGAAATCCGAAACCCCGAAATTCGAGATCTGGAACAAGCTGGATCTGGTGGACGCGACCACGCATGAAGGTCTGATCGCACAAGCGCAGGCGCGCGAGAACGTCTTTGCAGTGTCGGCCTTGACCGGCGAGGGGCTGGACCGCTTGCTGGACGCGATTTCCGCCAGCTTTGACGAGGAAAAGACCGAGCGCCTGCTGTCGTTGTCTTTCGCGCAGGGCCGTCAACGCGCCTGGCTGCATGGCGAGGGCGTCGTGCTGAATGAGGTGCAGGACGAAGAAGGCTGGCAGGTCACGGTGTTGTGGACCGCAAGGCAGGAAAAGCGCTGGCGCGAGTTGTGAAAATTCAGGCGGGATTGGCGCGAATGCGCTGATCTCGCAAGCTTTTTGGCCTTGGTTATTTGCTTTGGCAGGAAGATTGGCTGGGGCGCTAGGATTCGAACCTAGGTATGGCGGTACCAAAAACCGCTGCCTTACCACTTGGCGACGCCCCAACCGTGCTGCGGGTTCTAGCCGAGGCACCAGGGCACCGCAAGAGCGATTTTTCGACGAAAAATCGTGGTCTCACCGGCTTTCCGCGTCGCGGTCACAAACGATGCTGGTTCCTTGCGACATGTCGGGTTAGGAGGGGCGATGAAGACAGATGTCGTGATCCTTGGTGCCGGTGCTGCCGGAATGATGGCCGCCATTGAGGCCGGGCGGCGCGGTCGGTCGGTGTTGCTGATCGACCACGCCAAAGCCGTGGGCGAGAAGATCCGCATCTCGGGTGGCGGGCGCTGCAACTTTACCAATCTTGATATTCGGCCTGAATGCTTCCTGTCGCAAAATCAACGCTTTGCACTGTCTGCCCTGAAGCGGTTCACCCAGTGGGATTTCATCGCGCGCGTCGATCAGGCCGGGATCCGCTGGCACGAGAAAACGCTAGGGCAATTGTTCTGTGACGGATCGGCACGCGAAATCATCGCGATGCTTCAGGCGCAGATGAAGGATGCAGGCGTAACGATCTGGCTGGAAACGGAAATCCATGATGTGGCGCAAGACGGGCTGTTCCGTATCGCCACCGGGCGCGGCGTGGTGGAGGCCGAGGCCGTGGTGGTGGCCACAGGCGGCAAGTCCATCCCCAAGATGGGGGCGACCGGGCTTGGCTATCGCATCGCCGAAAGCTTCGGACTGCCCGTGACCGAGACGCGGCCCGCGCTGGTGCCACTGACGCTGGCGGAACAGGTGCTGGAACCCTTGAAGCCGCTTGCCGGCACCGCGGTGCAGGGCCATGCGAGCCTTGGGTCGCAAGGCTTTGATGAAGCGATACTTTTCACGCATCGCGGCCTCTCGGGGCCTGCGATCCTTCAGATCAGTTCCTATTGGCGCGAGGGCGAGACGTTGCGCCTTGATCTGGCGCGCGGGCAGGATGCTGGGGCGCTGCTGCGCGATCTGCGCGGGCGCGAGGGGCGCATTGCCATGCGGACGGCCTTGGCGCGGATCGTGCCGGAAAAGCTGGCCCGGCACCTGGAGGAGATCAGCGGCCTGATCGGCAATCTGGCGGATCAGAACAATGCGCGCCTCGATCATCTGGCGGGGCTGGTGCATGACTATGCGATCACGCCGGTCGGCAGCGAGGGCTACCGCACCGCAGAGGTAACGCTGGGCGGTGTCAGCACCGATGCGCTGGATGCCCGACGGATGGAGGCGAAGGCAGTGCCGGGGCTGTTCTTCATCGGCGAGGTGGTCGATGTGACCGGCTGGCTTGGCGGCTATAACTTCCAGTGGGCCTGGTCGTCGGGCTGGGCGGCAGGTCAGGTGGTGTAATTCCCATAATCATTATTATGTAATTTATATCTCTCCAAATCTGGCCTTTTGCGGGCCTCTATCGGCCCATGGCTTGCCAATTCCGCGCCAATCGCCCAATTGGAAGGCGCAGGCTGGATGCGCAGCCTGGCCACCCGGATATGAGGCACAACATGACCTTTTCGCCTGCGATCAAGATCGCCCCGTCGATCCTTTCCGCCGACTTCGCCAATTTCGGAGCCGAATGCGAAGCTATCGAGGCACAAGGTGCGGATTGGGTGCATGTCGATGTGATGGATGGCCATTTCGTGCCGAACATCACCTTCGGACCTGCAACCTGTGCCGCGATCCGCAAGCACATCAAGGGCGTGATGGATGTGCATCTGATGATCGCGCCGGTCGATGCCTATATCGACGCTTTCGCGCGGGCCGGTGCCGATGTGCTGACCGCGCATGTCGAGGCCGGGCCGCATATCCACCGCACGCTGCAGGCGATCCGCGGCCATGGCATCAAGGCGGGTGTCGCGCTCAATCCGGGCACGCCGGTGGAAAGCCTCGATTACCTGCTGGATATGGTTGATCTGGTCTGCGTGATGACGGTGAATCCGGGCTTTGGTGGCCAGAGGTTCATCCATTCGCAGATCGACAAGGTGCGCGCCCTGCGGGCCCGGATCGGCGATCGTCCGATCCATATCGAGATCGATGGCGGCGTGACGCCGGAGACCGCGCCGCTGGTCGCGGCGGCAGGTGCCGATGTGCTGGTCGCGGGATCGGGTGTGTTCAAGGGCGGCTCGGTCAGCGATCCGGCACCTTATGGCGTGAACATCCGGGCGATCCGGGCGGCGGCCGAGGCTGCGCGCGCCTGATCGGGTGCCGGGCGGCCTTGAACCGTCGCCCGGCTCAAGTTAGCTCTGGTTTCCAGGTCAATCTCGGGGGCTGGATGCGCCGTTTTCTACCGATCCTGGACTGGGCACCGCAGTATACGCGGCAGGCCCTTGGCAATGACCTGCTGGCGGCGCTGATCGTCACCATCATGCTGATCCCGCAATCGCTGGCCTATGCGCTGCTGGCGGGATTGCCACCCGAGGTCGGGCTTTATGCCTCCATCGCGCCCTTGCTGCTTTACGCGGTCTTTGGCACCTCGCGCACATTGGCCGTGGGGCCGGTCGCGGTGATCAGCCTGATGACCGCCGCCGCCATTGCGCCGCTGGCGGCCGAAGGCACCGCGGAATATCTGGGTGCCGCCGTGGCGCTTGCGCTGCTATCGGGCTTGATGCTGACGGCCATGGGACTGTTCCGTCTTGGGGTTCTGGCGAATTTCATCAGCCATCCGGTGATTTCGGGTTTCATCACAGCATCTGGTGTCCTGATTGCTGCAGGGCAAGTGCCGCAGCTTCTCGGCCTGTCGGTGCGCGGCGAGACCCTGCCGCAGATCATCTCCGGCATCATCGCCCATTTGCCGCAGGCACAGCCACTGGTGCTGCTGATCGGTCTGCCGGTGCTGGCCTTCCTGTTCTGGACACGGCGCGGGCTGAAGCCGCTTCTGATGCGGCTGGGGCTTGGAGCCCAGGTTGCCGGGGCCTTGGCGCGCGCCGCGCCGGTTCTGGCGGTGGTGGCCAGCACGCTGGCGGCTTGGGGGCTTGCGCTCAATGTGCCGCAGGTCGGGGATATTCCGGCCAGCCTGCCCCTGCCCCGTTTGCCGCCGCTGGATCCGGATCTGTGGCGCGCCATCCTGGTGCCTGCGGCGCTTCTGTCTTTGGTCGGCTATGTCGAGACGATTTCGGTCGCGCAGACACTGGCCGCGAAACGCAGGCAACGCATCGATCCCGATCAGGAATTGCTGGCGCTTGGTGCGGCCAATATCGGCGCGGGGCTTTCGGGCGGGTTCCCGGTCACCGGCGGTTTCGCACGATCCGTGGTGAATTTCGATGCGGGGGCCGAAACCCCGGCGGCAGGTGCCTTTACCGCCATCGGGATGGCGCTGGCCGCGCTGCTGCTGACGCCGCTGCTTTTCCATCTGCCCAAGGCCACGCTGGCCGCCACCATCATCGTCGCGGTGCTGAGCCTTGTCGATCTGGGTGCGCTGCGGCGCACCTTTGCCTATAGCCGTCGGGATTTCGTGGCGCTGGTGGTCACCATCCTCATCACGCTTGGCTTCGGGGTCGAGGCGGGAATCAGTGCCGGCGTTCTGGTCTCGCTTGGGCTGCATCTATGGCGGTCGTCGCAGCCGCATATGGCGGTTCTGGGTCAGGTGCCGGGGACAGAGCATTTCCTGAACACCGCGCGCCACAATGTCGTGACGGTGCCCGAGGTGCTAGCGATCCGCATCGATGAAAGCCTGTGGTTTCCCAATGCACGTTTTCTGGAGGATCGGCTGCTGGCCGCGTTGGCCGATCAGCCGGGGCTGCGCCATGTGGTTCTGGATTGCAGCGCGGTGAACGGCATCGACAGCTCTGCCCTGGAGACATTGGAGGCGCTGAACCATCGGCTCTGTGATGGTGGTGTGGCGCTGCATCTGGCAAGTCTGCGTGGCCCGGTGATGGATCGGCTGGCGCGCTCGCATTTCCTGCAATCGCTGGGGGGCAAGGTGTTTCTGACCACCTATGACGCGATGCTGGGTCTGGCTCCCGATATCACCGCAGCAACACGCGCGGCATTGCGCTGCGAAACCGCGAAGGCCCATGCCGTCCCCCATGTGGCACCCCGTGCGGCCCGGTGATCCCGCTCCGCTGATGGCGCGCCGGTGATCCCGTCCCCCTGCCCCGCCCTGGCATGGATTGGGCGAAAGAATCGCGGAACCCGGATATCCGGGCCCGGATCGCGGCCGCGCTCTGCCAGCCAGAGCGGTGGTCGCAAGTTTGTCGGTAGATTAACCAAGCAATTTCAGGCATCTGGTCAATAATGGCAAAAAAACGACTTAATATCATGCCGGTTTTGTGCTTATTTGACCCGGTTCCGAGTGGTGGCTTCGGCTAAGGAACATGATGGCATTCCGCGCCTTATGCGGAGCGCCGAGTCCAGGTTGCGGGCTTCAACCTGCCGGCTTGGGCGCATATCGTTTCAGGGCAGTCCCCTGCCGTGATGCGATATGTTCCGATGGAGCGATCCGTCGCGGCGGCGGTGTCTGTGCAAACGGGCACCGCCGTTTCCATTTGCCCCCGCCGGTTCTGCCCAATTTCCCCAGGGCCCCGATCACCAAGAAGAAAGGCGGCCCCGCGTGGGACCGCCTTTCCGACTGTAAACCGGATGGGTGGCTCAGCCCTGCAGGGCTTTGGCCACTTCGGCGGCAAAGTCTTCTTCTTTCTTCTCGATGCCTTCGCCGACGGCGACGCGGGCATAGCCGGTGATTTCCACGCCTGCCTCTTTGGCCGCGGCTTCAACGGTCAGGTCCGGGTTGATGACGAAAGCCTGGCCGAGCAGCGTGTTTTCGGCGAGGAACTTCTTCATCCGGCCCGGGATGATGTTGTTGTGGATCACCTGTTCGGGCTTCGGCTTGGCCGACGAGGCGTTTTCTTCCAGCGCCTTGGCAGTCTGCACGGCCAGTTCGCGCTCGACGATGGTCGGGTCCAGCGTGGCTTCCGACAGCGACAGCGGATTGGTCGCTGCGATATGCATCGCGAATTGCTTGCCGATTTCCTGTGCCTTGGCGTCAGGGCCGTTCAGCGCGACCAGCACGCCGATCTTGCCCAGGCCTTCGGCGGCTGCGTTATGGACATAGGACACGACGGTCGTGCCTTCCAGAACGTGCAGGCGGCGGAAGGTCATGTTCTCGCCGATACGGGCGATGGCATTGGTGATGACGGTGTCGACGGTCTCGCCATTCAGGTCTGCGGCTTTCACCACCTCGACCGATTCGCCGGTTTGCAGGGCCACTTTGGCCACTTCGCGCACCAGAGACTGGAAATCGGCATTCTTCGCCACGAAATCGGTTTCGGAGTTGATCTCGACGGCAACGCCGCGTCCATTGCCCACGGCGACCCCGATCAGGCCCTCGGCGGCAACGCGATCAGCCTTCTTGGCGGCTTTGGCAAGGCCCTTGGTGCGCAGCCAGTCCACGGCGGCTTCCATGTCGCCATTGGTCTCGGTCAGCGCCTTCTTGGCATCCATCATGCCCGCGCCGGTCGACTCGCGGAGTTCCTTCACCATTGCTGCGGTGATCGTCATTTCTATTCTCCCAGAAACGAATGGACCCGGCGGATATAGTTCCGCCGGGTAACGCGATTGCGACGGGGCGCATCACATCAGGATGCGCCCCGGAATCAAACCCGGTCTCAGGCTTCGGCGGCTTCTTCCGCCGGGGCTTCTTCCAGCGCGCCAAGGTCAACGCCAGCGGCACCCAGCTGGGCCGACATGCCGTCAAGGGCTGCACGGGCCACCAGGTCGCAATAGAGGGCGATCGCACGGGCCGCGTCGTCATTGCCCGGGATCACATAGTCCACGCCCTTGGGCGAGCAGTTGGTGTCGACCACGGCCACAACCGGGATGCCCAGCTTCTTGGCTTCGAGCAGCGCAAGGTCTTCCTTGCCCACATCGATCACGAACAGCAGATCCGGCACGCCGCCCATTTCACGGATGCCGCCCAGCGAGGCCTGCAGTTTGGCCTGCTCGCGTTCCATGTTCAGACGCTCTTTCTTGGTCAGGCCGTCAGCGCCGGCTGCCATCAGCTCGTCGAATTGCTTCAGACGCTGGATCGACTGGGACACGGTTTTCCAGTTGGTCAGCGTGCCACCGAGCCAGCGGTGGTTCATGTAATATTGCGCGCATTTCTCGGCGGCTTCGGCGATCGGCTTCTGGGCCTGACGCTTGGTGCCGACGAACAGGATGCGGCCGCCCTTGGCAACGGTGTCGCGCACTACTTTCAGCGCCTGGTCCAGCATCGGAACCGTTTGCGTCAGGTCGAGAATATGGATGCCGTTGCGGTCGCCATAGATATACTCGCCCATGCGGGGATTCCAGCGAGCGGTCTGGTGACCATAGTGAACGCCAGCTTCAAGCAGCTGACGCATCGAGAATTCGGGGAGCGCCATGTCCAATTCCTTTTCCGGTTTGCGCCTCGGCGAAGCCTTGAGGGTTTGCACCCAACCGGCGGACCTTTGAGGATTTCTCCCTCATCAGCCCAAGCCTCGCCTGTGAAGTGTGTGCGCCTTTACAGGCCATCCCCGGGCAATGCAAGCCCTAGCCGGTGATTTCCCGGCTTCTGGCGGCAGGAAAGGGGGCTTTCCGCCCCCTCTTGGGCCTTTGGCCCAATTCACCCCCGAGGATATTTTTGAACAGATGAATGAAAGATGCGTGCCCTCCATTCATCTGTTCACAAATATCCTCGGGGGGAGGCCGAAGGCCGTGGGGGGCAGACAGCCCCCCTGCTCGGGTCAATCCTGCAGCGCCGCGATCCAGCGTTCCAGCCGTGCCAGATTGGCGCCGCCATCCCAATAGCCAAAGCGCGCGCGCGACCACATCTCCAGCCTTGTGCCTTCCGCCACGGATGTGGCCTCGGCGGTGATGAAATCGGGAATGCCCCAGAGGCGCGAGCGTTGCAGGAAGGTGATCCGCCCTTCGCTCGGGCTGCCCGCGACATGGCGCAGGCGCGGCTCGGCCAGCGCGATCTGTTCCAGCTTGGCCAGCACCACTTCAGGCGTGTCGCGCAGGATCGGGGCCGCGAGGTCGCCGCCCGTCGCATAGGCGCTGGCATCATTGGGCTTGATGCTGGCGGGATGGTCGGTCAGCGCCACATGCCAGCGGCCAGGATCCACCGGTGCCAGGCGCACAAAGCCGATGAAGACCAGTGCCGCCAGCAAAGGCAGGCCAAAGGTGACCAGCACGATCCACTTCATCCGCGTCTGGTCTTTGCCCAATGCAGCAGGCAGATGATCTCCTGCGCGACATGGGCCCCCGCGATCGCCGTGGCGCCGGTGGTATCATAGGGCGGCGAGACCTCGACCACATCGCCCCCCACGATGTTCACCCCCGCCAGATCGCGCAGGATGGCCGCCGCCTGCCAGCTGGCCAGCCCGCCCCAGACCGGCGTTCCGGTGCCGGGCGCAAAGGCCGGGTCGAGCGCGTCGATATCGAAGGTCAGATAGACCGGCTGATCGCCGACGATGGCCTTCACCTTCTCCACGATCTTTGCCACGCCGATCTCGTGGCATTCCCGCGCATCGATCACATTCATACCGAGGTAATCCTCGCAGAAGGTGCGGATGCCGATCTGGACCGAGCGTTTGGGGTCAACGAGGCCCGTTTTCACCGCCTTGTACATCATGGTGCCGTGATCGATCCGGCTCAGATCATCATCTTCCCAAAGGTCGGAATGGGCGTCGAAATGGATCACGCTCATCGGCCCGAACCGTTCTGCATAGGCCTTGAGGATGGGCAGGGTGATGTAGTGATCGCCGCCCAGCGTCACGCTGGCCGCGCCCGCCTGCAGGATGGTGCGGATATGGCCGGTCAGCCGATCGGGGAAATCCGCGACCTTGGCATAGTCAAAGGCCAGATCGCCGTAATCCACCACTGTCAGATCGACCAGCGGGTCGGTGCCCCAGCCATGCGGTGGATCATAGGGTTGCAGGGTGCTGGCCTCGCGGATCGCGCGCGGCCCGAAACGGGTGCCGGTGCGATGGGTCACCGCCTGGTCAAACGGCACGCCGGTTACCGCGACATCGACCCCGGTCAGGTCTTTCGTATAGGTCCGGCGCAGAAAGCTGGTGGCGCCGGCAAAGGCATTTTCAAAGGCATAGCCGCGCGAGGGGCCCTTGCGGGTGAAGGCCGCGTCGATCTCGTTCTTGGCATCTTCCAAGGCCATGGGAACGCTCCTGATGAAGAAAGCGGTCGTCATTTGGGCTTCGGAGACGCGCCGGATCCGGGTTCGGGCAGGATGCCCGCGGGGGCGGCGCTGTCAAGACGGTTTCGCGGGTGGCTGCGGCTTGCGGCCGGGGCGGTGGCTCAGGCAGGCCAGAACCAGGGGCAGCGACAGGGCCAGAAGAATGGCGGAGAGCGGCAGCGCAAACAGGAAGCCGAATTGCGCAAAGCCGAAGCCGCCCAGAATGCCGCCCGCGACAAAGGCACCGACCAGTTGCAACAGGATGCGCAGTTTGGCAAGGTCGGGGCGCAGGCCAAGATGTGGCAGCATCCAGCCGCTGACCATCCGCCCCGCCTCGATCCCGATATCGGTAATCATGCCGGTGGCATGGGTGGTGCGGATCCGCGCGCCCGAGATCTTGGTGATGGTTGCATTCTGCATCCCCATCATGAAACACAGACACCAAAGGGCGAACAGCCGCCCCGGCTCGGATGTCAGCAAACCGCCGGTCGCGAAACAGGCCATGAAGACACCCTGAATGGCCAGTGGCAGCGCGTATTGCACGCGCCGGTCAAGGGCGCGCGCGATATTGATGACAAGGGCACTGAAACCCGCACCACAGATGAAAGCCGCAACCGCCAGCCCGGCCACCCCGGTGATCCGCCAATCCAGCAGCACAAGATGATCGGCGAATTGCGAGAGATAGCCGGTCATATGCGAGGTATAGGCCCCGACCGCCAGAAAGCCCCCCGCATTGGCCGCCCCCGCCACCATGGCCAGCACGGTGGCCAGCGCCAGGTCGCGCGGGCCGGATCGGCCCATCGCAACCAGCGCGAAGGAGGCAATGCCCGGATGGGCCAGCTTGCGGCGCAGCGCGGGTTTCATTGCGGCCCGGCCTCCACGCCTTACAGCGGCAAGGCGCGTTCCACCAGGCGGGCGAAGAAGCTGGCCCCAAGGGGGGCCGCATCATCGTTGAAATCGAAGGCCGCGTGATGCAGCCCCGCCCCCGGCCCGGTGCCAAGGAACAGATAGGCCCCCGGACGCGCCTCCAGCATATAGGAGAAATCCTCGGATCCCATTTCCTTGGGCGAGTTGGCCTCGACCCGGCCGGTCACCTCATTGGCGATTTCCACCGCAAAGGCCGCCTGATCGGGATGGTTGATCGTCGCCGGATAGCCCCATTCGTAATCGATCCGCGCCTTGACGTTGAAGGCCATCGCATGGCCCTCGACGATCTCGTAGATGCGCTTTTTCAGCATGGCGCGCACATCGGGCTTGAAGCAGCGGATGGTGGCGCAGAACATTGCCTCTTCGGGGATGATGTTGCTGGCGGTGCCGGTATGGATCTGGGTGACGGAAATCACCGCCTCGTCCAGCGCATAGACATTGCGCGGGATGATGGTCTGAACCGCCTGCACCATGGCCACCACCGCGACCACCGGATCGATGCATTCATGCGGCGTGGCACCATGGCCGCCGCGCCCGGTCAGATAGACGAAGGCCGTATCGACCGAGGCCATCAGCGGGCCGGGATTGGTCTGCCACTGGCCGAAGGGCACGCCGGGCGCATTGTGGATGCCGTAGACTTCCTTAATGGCAAAGCGGTCCATCACGCCTTCCTGCACCATCACCTCGCCGCCGCCGCCATCTTCCTCGGCGGGCTGGAACAGCAGGGCCACCCGGCCCTTGAAACGCCGGGTCTCGACCAGATATTTCGCAGCCCCCAGCAGCATCGCCACATGGCCGTCATGGCCGCAGGCGTGCATCTTGCCCGGATGTCTGGAGGCATAGGCCGCCCCCGTCAGTTCGGTGATCGGCAGCGCATCCATATCGGCGCGCAGGCCGATGGTCGGGCCATCGCCATCTTGGCCGTTGATGATCGCGACGATTCCGGTCTTGGCGATGCCGGGGTGGATCTCATCCACGCCGATCTCTTTCAGCCGCTCCACGATGAAGGCCGCGGTCTGATGGCAATCAAAGGCCAGTTCGGGATATTGATGCAGGTGCTGTCTCCAGCCTTTCATCTCCTCGGCGAAATCGGCGATGCGGTTCAGGACAGGCATGATGGACTCCAAAGGCCTTTCAAAGCTAAGCCCGGAGGGAAGCCTAATTTCGGAGGAACCGCAATGCCCCAACAACGCCCCCTGCCCCGCGAAGCCAGTGACGCGCTGGTGCATGATGGTGCGGCGGGTATGGATCGCTTGCTGGAAATCATGGCGCGGCTGCGGGCGCCCGATGGCTGCCCCTGGGATATCGAGCAGGGCTTTGCCGAGATCGCGCCCTATACTCTGGAAGAGGCGCATGAGGTGGCGGATGCCATCGCACATGAGGATTGGCAGGGTTTGAAGGGCGAACTGGGCGATCTTCTGTTCCAGTCGGTCTTCCATGCCCGCATCGCCGAAGATCGCGGGTTGTTCGATTTCAACGATGTGGTTCAGGCGATCAGTGACAAGATGGTCGCGCGCCATCCGCATGTCTTCGGCCATGAGAGCCGCGACAAAAGCCCCGATCAACAAAGCGTGGATTGGGAGCGTATCAAGGCGGCAGAGCGCGGCAATGCCCGCACGCTGGACGGGGTGGCGCTGGCTTTACCCGCGCTGACCCGGTCGCTAAAGCTGCAAAAGCGCGCGGCGCGCGTGGGGTTTGACTGGCCCTCCACCTCGGATGTGATCGACAAGATTGCGGAAGAGGCGCGCGAACTGGTCGAGGCGCGCGACACCCTGACCCAAGCCGAGGTCGAAGAGGAATTTGGTGATCTTCTGTTCGTGATGGCCAATCTCGCGCGGCATCTTTCCGTCGATCCAGAGGCGGCTTTGCGCGCGGCGAATGCCAAGTTCACCCGCCGCTTCAATCGGATCGAGGATTGGCTGGCGGAAAGCGGGCGTCGCCCCGAAGACAGCGATCTGGCTGAGATGGATGCCTTGTGGAACCGCGCCAAAGCCGAGGAAAAGGCCCGCAAGAATGGGTGACTGGAACGGCCGGCATCTGGCTGCAATGTACAGACCTGCCATGGGCGCGCAGCGGGCGGTTGGGCCATCGGGGCGCATGTCGCTTTGGACGGCAACCGAACGGAACATCTATATGGGAAACCGATCTGCCATTTCCAGAGCAGAGAAAAATAAATCCTGACTGATAGCATCAGGCATTGACCGGCGCGCAAAAGATCGGCTTATGGCAGCTATTCCACGACGATAGAGGACTGTCATGAAAAAAGCCCTTCTCGCCGCCCTTCTCGCCAGTGCAGCGCTTCCTGCTGTCGCCGAAGAGGTGAACATCTATTCGCACCGCCAGCCGGAGCTGATCCAGCCCCTGCTGGATGCCTTCACCAAGGAAACCGGCATCATCACCAATATCGCCTTTGTCGACAAGGGCATGGCCGAGCGTCTGCAGGCCGAGGGCGACCGTTCGCCCGCCGATCTTGTGCTGACCGTCGATATCGCGCGCCTGAAGCAAGTCGTTGATGCCGGCGTCACGCAGCCCGTGCAATCGGAAGTTCTGGAAGCCAATATCCCGGCGGAATTCCGCGATGAGGCCGATCAGTGGTTCGGCCTGACCGCCCGCGCCCGCATCGTCTATGCCGCCAAGGATCGCGTGGCCGATGGTGCTGTGACCACCTACGAGGATCTGGCCGACCCGAAATGGAAGGGCAAGATCTGCATCCGCTCGGGCACCAATGATTACAATATCGCGCTGCTTTCGGCCTATATCGCCCATCATGGCGCTGACGCGGCCAAGACCTGGGCCGAAGGCGTGAAAGCCAACCTCGCCCGCAAACCCGATGGCGGCGACCGCGATCAGGTCAAGGCGATCTGGGCCGGCGAATGCGATATCAGCCTCGGCAACACCTATTACATGGGCCAGATGCTGAAAGACCCCGAGCAACAGCCCTGGGCCGAAAGCGTGCGCATCGTCTTCCCGAAATTCGACAATGGCGGCACCCATATGAACATCTCGGGCGTCGCGATGACGAAATCGGCCCCGAACAAGGAGGCCGCGCTGAAGCTGATGGAATGGCTGTCCTCGGATGAGGCGCAGCGCATCTATGCCGAGACCAACAATGAATTCCCGGTCAAGCCCGGCGTTCCGGCCTCGGAGCTGGTGCAGGGCTGGGGCAGCTTCACCCCTGACGCGATCGCGCTGACCGATGTCTCGGGTCACCGCGCCGAGGCGCTGAAGATCATGGAAGAGATCAACTTCGACGGCTGATCGCCTATGGATACGGATTGGAAAGGGGCCTTCGGGCCCCTTTCTGCATTCTGGCCGACCCGTGCAGGTCTGCCCCGTTCAGGGCTGCGCGAATCTGACCTTGCATTCCCCCGCGACAAAGCAGGGATTTTGATAGATAATCGTCACGAATTGCGGGTTAGAACGGCGCATGGGGTTCGGTGCGTTGCGTAATCCGACCGGGTGCAGGCCTAACCATCGGCTGAGCCTGCAACCCATCCGGCTTTCGCCCTGCGCGCGGATGCCACCGCCGACCCGAGCGGAACCGGCGGTGGCAGAGCGTCGGGCGGGGCATGATCCTTCGCGCTGAATGCGCGGTGTCACTTGGGTTCAGTTCTCATGCAGGTTATGTCGATTGCGACGCATCAATGTCGCCAAAACCGCTTCAAATGATCGTGTTAGCGGGCAAACTGTTGGTGCAATAACAAACTGGAATACTGAGGATACTGCCATGACCCGCCTGCCCCGCAAGATCATCATCGACACCGATCCGGGCCAGGATGATGCCGTGGCGATTCTTCTGGCGCTGGCCAGCCCGGAAGACATCGAGGTGCTGGGGCTGACCGCCGTTGCGGGCAATGTGCCGCTGGCGCTGACCGAGCGCAACACCCGCATCATCTGTGAACTGGCAGGCAAACCCGAGGCGCTGGTTTTCGCCGGATGCGACGCGCCCCTGAAGCGCCGCCTGGTCACCGCCGAACATGTCCATGGCCAGACCGGGCTGGACGGGCCGCAGCTTGCGGATCCGGTGATGCCGCTGCAGGCGCAGCACGGTGTCGATTTCATCATCGACACGCTGCGCCAGCAGCCGGAAAAGACCGTGACGCTCTGCCCGCTCGGGCCGCTGACCAATATCGCGGCGGCATTCCTCAAGGCCCCCGATATCGTGGATCGGGTGCAAGAGATCGTCCTGATGGGCGGCGCCTATTTCGAGGTCGGCAACATCACCCCGGCGGCGGAATTCAATATCTATGTCGACCCCGAGGCGGCCGAGATCGTCTTCCGCTCCGGCGTGCCGATCGTGGTCATGCCGCTGGATGTCACGCATAAGGCGCTGACCACCCGCCCCCGGATCGAGGCGTTTCGCGCCATGGGGACGGAACCCGGCCGGATGGTCGCGGAATGGACCGACTTTTTCGAACGGTTCGATATGCAGAAATACGGCTCCGAAGGGGCACCGCTGCATGACCCATGCGTCATCGCCTGGCTGATCCGGCCAGAGCTGTTCTCGGGCCGTCACATCAATGTCGAGATCGAGGTGCAGTCCGATCTGACGCGCGGCATGACGGTGGCCGATTGGTGGGGCGTTACCGACCGGCCCGCCAATGCGCTGTTCATCGGCGATCTGGATGCGGCGGGCTTTTTCGAGCTGCTGACCGAACGGATCGCCCGCCTCTGATCTGGGTCCGTGGCCATGATGGCCGCAGATGCGATCACTCCAGCGGCAGCAACACCGAAAAGCTGCTGCCCTTGCCCTTCTCGCTTTCGATCCTGAGCCGCCCGCGATGGCGGTTCAGGATGTGTTTCACGATGGCAAGGCCAAGCCCGGTGCCGCCCTTCTCGCGTGAGCGGTGCGAATCGACGCGGTAAAACCGTTCGGTCAGGCGCGGCAGGTGCTGCGGATCGATGCCGTCGCCCTGATCGATCACCGAGATTTCCACCGCCTGCCCGCGAATCCCCGCCGGGTCGCGCAGGCGGCGCACCCGAATGGAAACCTTGCCGCCGCTGCCACCATATTTCACCGCATTCTCGATCAGATTGTGAAACACCTGGGTCAGTTGGTCGCCGTCGCCGCGCACGCCCTCGGGCGCGTCCGATGCGTCCAGTTCCAGAACGACGCGGGCCTCCTGCGCCACCGGGCGCAAAGTGGCCACCACACCCGCCAGCAAGCCTTGCAGGTCGACGCGTGTCTCAGGGCGCTGACGCTCTTGCGATTCCACCCGGTTCAATGACAGCAGATCGCGCACCAGCCGCGCCATGCGCCCGGCCTCGCGCGCCATGATGCCAAGGAACCGCTCCCGCGCCGCAGCGTCGTCCCGCGCCGGGCCTTGCAGGGTTTCGATGAAGCCCAGAAGGGCGGTCAGCGGTGTGCGCAGCTCATGGCTGACATTGGCCACGAAATCGCGGCGGAACTGGGTGACCAGCTCTTGCTCGGTGGTATCCACGAAACTCGCCAGAACCCCGCCCCCCGGCAGCGGCGCCACCGTCACCTCAAAGCGGTTTTCCTGTTCGGCCTGGGTCAGCATGACGCGCAGCACCTGGCGCGGCGCGCCGCGTCCCACGGTCTCGATCGCATCAACCAGCGTGGGCTTGCGGATGGCAAGGCCGAAATGCCGCCCCAGGGCTGCGGCACCGAAGAGGGTCTTGGCCGGCGCGTTCAAGGCCGCGATACGCCAATCGCTGCCGACATGGATCATCGGCAGCGGCACCGCATCCAGCAGCGGTTGCAGATCGGTCTGGTCCATCTTTGCGCGCCCCTTTTGTGCTCGCCCCTGTTTGCCGGGGCGCAGCCGGGCTGGCAAGCCGGATCAGCCCTGCAGGTCGCGCTGATAGATCCAGTCGTGATCGGGATCATTCTCGAACCGCCAGGCCCGGCGCGGCCCGGCCATGACATTGAGATAATACATCTCATAGCCATAGGGCGCGCCGCAGGGGTGATGGCCCTTCGGCACCAGCACGACATCGTGGTTCTTCACCGCCATGGTCTCGTCCAGCGACCCATCCTCGGTATAGACCCGCTGCACCCCAAAGCCCTGGCCCGGATTCAGCCGGTGGTAATAGGTCTCTTCCAGATAGGTCATGCGGGGATAGTCATCCTCGTCATGGCGATGGCTTGGATAGGAGGACCAATTGCCGGCAGGCGTGAACACTTCGGTCACCAGCAGGCTGTCGGCCACGTCCAGCGCCTCCATCGCGATATTGTTCACATGGCGGGTATTGGCACCCTTGCCTCGCGCGGTCAGCACAATGCCTTCGGGGCCAAGGCGGCGGGCCTTGTAATTGCCCTTGCCGGGCGCGCTGCACACCGCCAGCGTGCAATGCGTGGTGGCTGCAGCCGACCAGTCGCTGCCATTGGGGATATATAGACAATGCGGCGGGGTCTTCTCGAAGACATCCATCCGCCCGCCCATCTCGCCGAAATCCTGCCCCCCGGCGGTCAGGCGCGCGCGCCCCTCGACCAGAACAAGGATCACCTCGCGATCCCCCGTCGCCTCCGACACCAGATCGCCCGGTTCCAGCCGATAGAGGCTGAAGCCCACATAGCCCCAATGGGCATTATCGGGGGTCACGTCATGCACCTTGCCATGGGTGCCCTGGGGCTTGCGCAGCAGCGAACTCATCACGCGATCCTCATTTTCTGTCTGAAAATATCCCACGGGGGTGCGGGGGTGTGAAACCCCCGCCACTGACATCCGTCACAGCAGACCGGCCTGACCGGCAAGCCGCTTCAGCGTCGCAAGCCCCAGCGTCTGATACAGCAGCGGGTTGCGCAGATTCGGATCCTGCTCCGCCTCGATCACGATCCAGCCCGCATAGCCTGCCTTGGCCAGCTGGTTCAGCAGCGGCGCGAAATCGATAGCGCCCTCCTGATCGCCCGGCACGGTGAAGGCCCCGGCCAGCACGCCTTGCAGGAAGCTCAGGCCCTCGGCCCGCACCCGCGCCACCACATCGGGACGGATGTTCTTGGCATGGAAATGCCGCACCCGACCGATATGGCGCGCCAGCACCGCTTCGGGGTTGCCACCGCCAAAGGCACAATGGCCCGCATCAAAAAGCAGATGCGTCGCGGGGCCGGTCGCCGCCATCAGCGCGTCGATCTCCTCAGGCGTCTCGACGATGGTGCCCATATGGTGGTGATAGATCAGCGTCACGCCCTCGCCCGCCAGATAGGCGGCAAAGGCCTCGAGTTTCGCGCCAAAATCCACCATTTCCGCTGCCGTCAGCACGGGGCGATCATTCACCGCGCGCCCCGCATCGCCGTGAATGGCGTTGGAGGTTTCACAGACGATCATCACCTTGCAGCCATTATGTTTCAGCTTGGCCAGATGGGCCTGGCAGGCGGCAATCTCATCCTCGACCGACCGGATCAGCAGTTCGGTCGAATACCAGCCGGAGATGAATTTCAGCCCGTATTCCGCCAGAAGCGCGCGCAGCGCCTCGGGGTCATCGGGCCAGCGATGGCCGTTCTCGATGCCGTCAAAGCCGATCTGCCGCCCGGCCTCGTCCAGAATGCGGCTGGTCGCGATACCCTCGCCAATGCTGCGATCATCGTCATTGGCCCAGGCGATGGGGTTGGTTCCGAAATAGATCATGATCCTGCTCTCAATTGCCCAGCCATTGGCGGGCGGTGTTCTGCTCGTAATCGGCGCGTTTGGCGCGAACCTCGGCGCGTTCCGACACCTCGGGCACCGCCACGTCCCACCAGGTGCCACCCGCCCCGGTGCCGGGGGCCGGATCGGTGTCGATCAGGATCACGGTCGGGATGGTGGCGGATTTCGCCTCCGCCATCGCGGCTTCCAGTTCCGCGACCGAGCCAACCTTCTTGGCAATCGCCCCCATGGATGCCGCATGGGCGACAAAGTCGATATGCAGCGCGTTCACCTGATAGCTGTCATCCAGCAGATTGTTGAAGGGCGCGCCGCCGCAGCCCTGTTGCAGCCGGTTGATGCAGCCATACCCACGATTGTCGGTCAGCACGATGGTGAAGGGCACGGCCATCATCACCGCCGTCGCCAGCTCGCTATTGGCCATCATATAGCTGCCATCGCCCACCATGCAGACCACATCGCGATCCGGCTGTGCCAGCTTGATGCCCATGGCTCCCGCAATCTCATAGCCCATGCAGCTGAAGCCATATTCCATGTGATAGCCGCCCGCCGCCGCGCGCCACAGCACATGCAGCGCGCCGGGCATGGTCCCTGCGGCCGACATGACAAGGCTTTGCTTGCCCGTCGCACGGGCGACCGCGCCGATCACCTGCGCGTCCGATGGCAGGCCATTGCCCTCGGGGGCTGCCAGCAGCGCGTCCGTTGTGGCAAACCACGCATCGCGCGCCGCGAAGTCCGGGTCGGCAAAGCGGGTGGTGCCAAGGCCTGCGCTGATCTTGGCCAGAGCGACCTTCGCGTCCGACACCAGGGGCTGTGCGCCGCGTTTTTCGGCGTCATAGCCGTGGATATTGATCGACAGGAGCTTGCGCCCCGGCGCGCTGAACACGGTCCAGGATCCGGTGGTGAAATCCTGGAACCTTGTGCCGACACCGATCACCAGATCGGCCTTGGCCGCCAAGGCATTGCCGCAGCCGGTGCCGGTCACGCCGGGCGATCCGAAATGCAGCGCCTCTTCCCAGTCAATCGCGCCCTTGCCCGCCTGGGTTTCGACAAAGGGGATATTGTGGCGCTTGGCAAAGGCCAGAAGATCGGCCTCGGCCTGGGCATAGATCACGCCGCCGCCGACAAGGATCAGCGGGTTCTTGGCCGCCTTGATCGCGGCCACCGCCGCCTCCAGCTCGCGCTGGTCGGGTTCGGGGCGGCGGATATACCAGACCTTGGGCTCAAAGAAGCTGGCCGGGTAATCATAGGCGGCCGCCTGTGTGTCCTGGCAGAAGGCCAGCGTGACAGGCCCGCAATTCGCCGGATCGGTCATCACCCGCATCGCGCGTGGCAGCGCCGTCAGCAGATGTTCGGGCCGCGAGATGCGGTCAAAATAGCGGCTGACCGGCTTGAAGCAATCATTGGCGCTGATCGTGCCATCGTCGAAATCCTCGATCTGCTGCAAGACCGGATCGGGCGCGCGGTTCGAAAACACATCGCCCGGGATGAACAGCACCGGCAGGCGGTTCACATGCGCTACCGCCGCCGCCGTCACCATATTGGTCGCCCCCGGCCCGATGGAGGATGTCACCGCCATCGCCCGCCTGCGCCCGCTGGCCTTGGCATAGGCGATGGCGGCATGGGCCATGGTCTGTTCGTTCTGGCCGCGCCAAGTCGGCAGCACATCCTGCGTATGATAGAGCGCCTCGCCGATGCCTGCGACATTGCCATGGCCAAAGATCGCCCAGACCCCTTCGATGAAGCGTTGGCCCTCTTCGGTCATCTGGACCGAGAGCCATTTCATCATGGCCTGCGCGGCGGTCAACCGGATCGTCGTCATGCCGCAATGTCCTTCCTGGCACGGGCCGCATCCCAGACGCGGCAAAGATGTTCATATTTCGCGGCCATATCGGCCACGGCCTCGGCATCGGTGATCTCGCCCTTCAACCAGGCGCGCGCGGCCTCGGCAAAGATGGTGCGGCCGACGGCAAAGCCCTTGACCAGATCATGGCGCGCAGCAAGCGCCAGGCTTTCCGCCAGCTGATCCGACGGCGCATCCAGCCCCAGCACCACGATGCCGCGCACATGCGGGTCATGTTCGGTGATGGCGGCGCAGGCCTTCGACCATGCCGCATCCGAAGTGAAGGGTTCCAGCTTCCACCAGTCGGGGTAAACCCCGATTTCGTAGAAACGGTGGATGATCCGGGCCGAGGTGTCGTCATTCACCGGCGCCACCTTGGACGGGATAATCTCCAGCAGCATTTCCAGACGGTTGCGGCGGCAGGCATGGAACAGCCGCGTCACAACGCCCTCTTGTTCTGCCCGCATCTCGGCCGTGTCATCGGGGTGGTAGAAGCACAAAACCTTCACCACATGCGCCAGAGGCCACTCCTGCAAGCCGCTGTAATCGGGGCCGATTTCAGGCTCCAGCGTCAGCGGGCGCGAGCCCGGCCACTCCACCGGCCGCCCGATCCAAAGCCCGCTGCCCGCGGCCTTGTAAAGCGCGTGCTGACCAAGGCGGCCGTCGCACAGGATGCCATAGCCGGGTTGCCCCCCCTGCACCTGTTTCGCCGCGGAAAGGCACAGCTCCTTGAAGGCCCCGATCCGGGCATTGGTCGCGCCTTCCATCTGTTCCAGTTGCATACGGTGGTCAAAGGCGAAGACCCGCATGGTCGACCAGTCCTCGTGCCGGTTGGTCGCCCAATGCATCTGTTCCAATGCGGCATCCTTGCGCAAGGCCGGGGTCACGACACCGCGTTCCAGGAAGAATTGCAGTTCTGCCCAGCTCGGGTAAGCCGGGGTGCAGCCATGGCGGCTGACCGCGAAGGCACCGCAGGCATTGGCGTATTTCAGCGCGACCGGCCAGCTTTCACCATCCAGCCAGCCCTTGATGAGCCCGGACATGAAGCCGTCGCCTGCGCCCAAGACGTTGAAGACCTCGATCGGGAAGCCCGGCCCGGTCTCGCCCGCATCCAGGGTTTCGGGGATCGCGCCGGTAAAGGCCACCGCGCCATCGGCACCGCGCTTGCAGACCAGCGTGGCCTTAGAAACCGCGCGCACCGCGCGCAAAGCCGCGATGGTATCGGTCGTGCCGCCCGCAATGTGGAACTCTTCTTCCGTGCCGACGATCAGGTCGAACAGGTGCAGCGTCGATTGCAGCTTGGCGGTGACGGCGGCGCTTTCGATAAAGCGGTTCTCGCCATCGCCATGGCCGGACAGGCCCCAGAGATTCGGACGGTAGTCAATATCGAGCGCGGTTTGCGCGCCGGTCTCCCGCGCCAGACGCAGGGCCTTCAGCACGGCAGCCTCGGTGCGCGGATGGCTCAGATGGGTGCCGGTTGCCACCACGGCGCGGGACTGCGCGATGAAGCCCGGATCAATATCGGCCTCGCTCAGCGCCATATCGGCGCAATTCTCGCGGTAGAAGATCAGCGGGAACTGGGCATCGTCGCGGATCCCCAGCAGCACAAGTGCTGTCAGCCGTTCCGGGTCGGTGATGACGCCGGTAGTGTCGACCCCCTCGCGCGCCAGTTCCTCGCGGATGAAGCGGCCCATATGCTCATCGCCGACCCGGGTGATCAGGGCCGATTTCAGCCCCAGCCGCGCCGTGCCCGCCGCCATGTTGCAGGGGCTGCCACCGATATATTTCTGGAAGGAACCCATATCCTCCAGTCGCCCGCCAATCTGTGCGCCATAAAGATCGACCGAGGCGCGGCCGATCGTGATCACATCGAGCCTTTTCATGGCCTGTTCTCCCTCCCCGTTACGCCCGGAGATTCGGGGCGCATCGCCTGTTTGGAATATTTATTCCATTTTTGCTCGGGAAGGAAGCGAGAATTTAGGGCCCGATCTCCTATGGGCGCTTTCAGCCGCCGTCGCGGGCGGTGCCCACGGCCACGGCAAGGGCCAGGGCGAGGGCGATGGTGGCTGATAGGGAGCGGAAGGCACCAAAGTCCACCTCGGGCACCGTGACCACTGCGGCGGCATGGCGGGCAAGCGGGCTGGTCAGGTTGTCGGTCAGCGCCACCACCGGCAGGCCGCGCGCCTGTGCATCGGCAGCCATTGTCAATGTTTCTTCGGAATAGGGCGTGAAGGTGATGGCCACCAGCGCATCCCCCTGTCGCAGCGCATGGCGGTGATCCAGCTTGCCGACACCATCATGCAGCATCGACGGGACCGACATCTTGTCAAAGACATAGCTCAGGTAAGATGCCACCGGAAAGGCACGGCGGAACCCCGCGACATGCACGGTCTCCGCCCGCGACAACAGCGCCACAGCCTGTTCCAGCGCCGCCTCATCCGCCGATTTCGCCAGCATTTCAAGGCTGGCACGTCCGGCCTCGACAAATTCGGCCAACAGCGCCGCCGGGCTGCCATTGGCACCACCGCGCAGGTTTTGCAGCCGCGTGGCATAGTCGGGAAAGCCCGGACTATAGGCATCCCGGAACATCTTCTGCATTTCCGAAAAGCCGGAAAAGCCCATGATCTGGCAAAACCGCATCAGGGCCGAGGGCGGAACGTCAGCCCCCGCCGCCAGTTCGGCCACTGTCGATACCGCGATCCGGTCGATATTGGCCGCGATGTGATCGGCGCATTGGCGCAGGCGTTTCGGCAGCGTATCGGCAAGCTCTGCCAGACGCTGACGAAACTCATCAACCGTCGCGGGTGCGGTTTTCATCTCCATGACGGCCCTCTCCACTTCCCCTCTTGCGTCAGGCTAACATGCGTGGAACAAATATTCCAACACGAATGCGCGCCGGTCATCGGCAGGAGGAGCAAACCATGTCCCTGAGGGTTGGGGTAATCGGCACGGGCTTCATGGGCAAGACCCATGCCTTGGCCTGGCAGGCGGTGACGGCGGTGATGGGCGGTGTGATGGGGGATGTGGCACGGCCCGAGCTGCGGCTTTTATGCGAGACGCCCGCTGCCAAGGCCGCACAGATGGCCGCGCAATTCGGCTTTGCGGGCCATACCGATGACTGGCGCGCGCTGGTCAATGATCCTGCCATCGATGTGGTCTCGATCACCACGCCGAACGGGCTGCATCACGCCATGGCGCTGGAAGCGATCAAGGCCGGCAAGCATGTCTGGTGCGAGAAGCCGATGGCCCTGACGCTGGCCGAGGCCGAGGAAATGGCCGCGGCCGCCCGGGCCAGGGGCGTGGTCACGCTGGTGGGCTATAATTACCTGCGCAACCCCGCTTTCAGCCATGCGCAGCGCCTGATCGCGCAGGGCGCGATTGGCCGTGTCGTTCAGTTCCGCGGCTGGGTGGATGAGGATTATCAGGCCGATCCGGATCTGGCCTGGAGCTGGCGCGCGAAACTGGCCGATGCGGGTCTTGGTGCGCTGGGCGATATCGGCACGCATCTGGTGTCGCTGGCGACCGGGCTGATGGGCCCGATTGCCTCGCTGGTGGCCGATATGCAGACCATCCACGAGACCCGGCCTCTGGCCGACGGATCGGGGCGCGGCGTGGTGGAGAATGAGGATGCGGCCTCAGTCCTTCTGCGCTTTGCCTCCGGCGCGCAGGGCTCCATGGTGATCTCACGCTCGGCCTGGGGCCGCAAATCGCGCCTCGGCTTCGAGGTGCATGGCACGCAAGGCATGATCGTCTTCGATCAGGAGCGCATGAACGAGCTGCAGATCTATCAGAATATCGGCCCGAAATCCGAACAGGGGTTCAAGACCATCCTGACCGGCCCGGCACACGCGCCTTATGGCGAGTTCTGTCCGGCACCGGGGCATCAGTTAGGCTTTAATGATCTGAAGGTCATCGAATGCGCGGCGCTGTTGCGCGGCATTGCCGGGCTGGAACATGCCAGCCCCGATTTCGACGAGGCGCTGCTGATCGAGCGGGTCATTCACGGCATCGCAGATTCCGCACGCCAGGGCGGCAGCCGGATCGCATTCTGATCGGGCGTTCCGGGGGCCAGCCCCCGGACCCCCGGGATATTTGAGAACAGATGAATGAAGACAGCATCCGCGCAGAACGCTTGATGCCCATCGCATCCGACAGGGCGGCGGCGGATCTGCTTCTTGGCTTCTCAAACATCCCGGGGGAAGTGCCGTGGGGGCGAAGGGGGCACCGCCCCCTTCTGTCATTCCCCCCAGGTCCGGCGCAGCGCGCCGACCCAATTGCTCCAGGCCAGTTTCGCGACCAGATCCTTGCCGAAACCATGGGCCTCAAGGGCGGCAATCAGATTGGGCAGGCCCGCGACATCGGTAATGCCCTCCGGGATCTCGGCCCCGTCGAAATCCGAGCCAAAGCCCACATGATCCTCGCCCAGATGGGTGATCAGGTGATCGAAATGGCGCAGCACCGGATCCCAGCCCATCTTGGCCGAGCGTTTGCCATCTTCACGCAGGAAGACGGTCGCGAAATTCACCCCCACCATCCCGCGCGACTCGCGGATCATCGCCAATTGGCGATCCGTCAGATTGCGGGTTGAGGGCGTGACGGCATGGGCATTGGAATGGGTGGCGATCAGGGGCGCGTCGCTGATGGCGGCGATATCGTTGAAGCCTGCTTCGTTCATATGGCTCAGATCGACCATGATCTTCAGCGCATTGCATTCGCGGATCAGGCGTTTGCCTGCATCGGTCAGGCCGGGGCCGGTATCGGGCGTGCCGGGAAAGCGGAAGGGCACGCCATGGCCAAAGGCGGTCGGGCGCGACCAGACCGGCCCAAGCGAGCGCAGCCCCATGGCGTGGAAGCTGTGCAACGCGTCGAGGCCGGGATCGATCGCCTCGGCACCCTCCATATGCATGATGCCGGCAATCGCCCCCGCCGCGCGCGCGGCCTCGATCTCGGCCACCGAACGGCAGATGCGGAAGTCACCGTTGGAGGCGCGTTCCATCCAGTGCAGATGCCCGGCCATCGACAGGGCGACCGGCTGTGCCACCTCCAGCGGGATCATCGCGGGCAGTTCCACCTCATAGGGTGGGTTGTCCATGAGCGCGTCGTAATCGGGCGCGCCCGGCGCGGGGGGCGAGGGGATATAGATCGCAAACATCCCCGCCGCAAAGCCGCCCGCCTTCATGCGCGGCAGGTCCAGATGGCCGCGCCCCTCGCCGGTCAGCCAGATCTCCGCGCGTCGTTTCGGTGCCAGCTGCAACCGCAGCAGGATGTCGTTATGTCCGTCAAAGACCGGTTGCATGGTCCCCTTCCCCGTCTTTCTTGTTTGCGCCGACCCTGCCATGCGCAACGGGGGAAGACCAGAGGTCAGGCGCAGCAGCTGTCCGAGAGGCCGGTGAGGATCGGGCAATCGGGGCGGCCATCGCCTGCACAGGCCGCAACAAGCCCCGAAAGCGTGCGCTTCATCGCCTGCAATTCCTGCAATTTCGCCTCGATCCGGGTCAGATGCGCCTCGGCCAGTGCCTTGACATCGGCGCTGGCACGGGCCTGATCTTCATAGAGGGCAAGCAGCGCCCGGCAATCCTCGATGGTGAAGCCAAGCCCGCGCGCGCGGCCGATGAAGGCCAGCTTGTGCAGATCGGTCTCGCGAAAGGCGCGATAGCCGTTCTCGGCGCGGGCGGGACGGATCAGCCCGATCTCCTCATAATAGCGGATGGTCTTGGCAGGCAGGCCCGCGCGGTCGGCGACTTCCTTGATGTTCATCCCAGATCCCCCACGGGTTTCAGCCGGCGCAGCCGCAGCGCATTGGCCAGCACAAAGACCGATGACAGCGCCATGGCCGCGGCCCCCAGCATGGGCGACAGTTGCGGCCCGCCAAAGGGCACCAGCACCCCTGCCGCTACCGGAATCAGCGCGACGTTATAGCCAAAGGCCCAGACCAGATTCTCGCGGATATTGCGCATCACGGAGCGGCTGACCTTGATCGCGGTCGCAGCCGCCCGCGGATCGCCCGAGACCAGCACGACCTCTGCCGCCTCGATGGCGATATCGGTGCCATGGCCGATGGCGATGCCGACATCGGCGGCAGCAAGGGCGGGCGCGTCATTGATGCCATCGCCGACAAAGGCCACGCCGGGTTTCATGGCCTCTACCGCCGCGACCTTGCCACCGGGCAACATGCCGGCTTGCACGTCAGACAGCCGCAGCTCGGACGCGATCGCCTGCGCCACGCGCGGTGCGTCGCCGGTCAGCATGGCGGAGGCCACGCCAAGATCCTTGAGCGCAGAAATGGCGGCCGCCGCCCCCGGCTTCACCTTGTCGGCCACCGCCAGCACGCCCATCACCTTGCCATCCACCGCCAGATAGATCGGGGTCTTGCCCTGCACGGCGAAGCCTTCGCCCTCGATCTGCCAGGGGCCAAGGCCCTGCGGGAACATGCGTGCCGCGCCAAGGGCCACATGCTGACCCTCCACCATGGCTTCGGCACCGTGGCCGATGGTGGCGCGGAACTGGCTCACGGTCGGAATTTGCAGGTCCTGCGCCTGTGCCGCCTGCAAGACCGCCTGCGCCAGCGGGTGTTCCGACTGTGCCTCCACCGCGGCGGCCAGCCGCAGCAGATGCTGCGACAGCGGTTTCATATCGGTCAGCACCGGCTTGCCTTCGGTCAGGGTGCCGGTCTTGTCGAAAGCCACGCGCCGCACCTGTGCCAGCGTCTGCAACGCCTCACCGCGCCGGAACAGCACACCCAATTCTGCCGCACGGCCGGTTCCGACCATGATCGAGACCGGCGTCGCCAGCCCCATCGCGCAGGGGCAGGCAATGATCAGGACGGATACGCCCGCCACCAGTGCCTCGGCCAGCCCCGGACCTAAGATCAGCCATGTGGCAACGGTCAGGGCGGCTAGCACCATCACCACCGGCACGAACCACAGCGTAATGCGGTCGACCAGCGCCTGCACCGGCAGTTTCGCCGATTGCGCCTCCTCGACCATGGCGATGATACGCGACAGCACGGTGTCGCGCCCCACCTCGGTCACCCGCATCACCAGGCTGCCGGTACCGTTCATCGTGCCGCCCGTCACCCGGTCACCAGGGGATTTGGTGACGGGCAATGCCTCGCCGGTCAGCATGGCCTCATCCACCGCCGATTGGCCCTCTTCCACCACGCCATCCAGCGGCACCCTTGCGCCGGGCCGCACCAGCAGCCGCGCGCCGGGCTGGATGGATGACAGTGCCACCTCACGCCACCCTTCCGGGCTTTCCAGCATTGCATTGGCTGGGCGCAGCTCGATCAGGCCCGAGATTGCGGCACCCGCCCGTCCGCGCGCCTGCGCCTCCATCAGCCGCCCCGCCAGGATCAGCACGATGATGACCATAGCGGCCTCAAAATAGACCGTCTGGGCATGGGCGGGCAGCAGATCCGGCAGGAAGGTAGCGACCGAGGAATAGATCCAGGCCGCCAGGGTGCCAAGCGCGACAAGGCTGTTCATATCCGGTGCCCCGCGCATCAGCGCAGGCAGGCCTTTGGTCAGGAAACGCCGCCCCGGAATGGCCAGAACGGCAGTTGCTAGCAGGAATTGCATCCCCCACAGCCCCTGTTGCGGCACAGTGTGCAGCAGCCAGTGGTGGAAGGAGGGCATAAGATGCCCGCCCATCTCGGTCACAAAGACCGGCAGGGTCAGCAGGCCGGCAAGCCACAGGTCACGCTTCAATCCCGCCATCTCATGGCTGCGGGCATCGGGGTCGGCGCTTTCCATCGGCATCGAGGCAAAGCCTGCCCGGCTGACCGCGCTTGCCAGATCGACCGGATCGGCGCTGCCGGACCAGATGGTGACGCTGGCGCGCCGCGCGGCCAGATTGGCTTGCGCCGCGATCACGCCGGGCTGGGCGGCCAGCACCCGCTCCACCCGTCCGGTGCAGGAGGCGCAAGTCATCCCTTCGACCGAAAGCTGCACGACCTCTTGCCGCACAGGATACCCCGCCCGGGCCAAGGCCTCGGCTATGCTTTCCGGGGTGCCTGGTGCGTCAAACTCCGCTTCGGCGCTTTCATCGGCCAGATTGACCCGTGCTTTGGTCACGCCGGGCTGCGCGGTCAGCACCCGCTCGGCCCGTGCCACGCAAGAGGCGCAGCTCATGCCATCCAGCTTGAAACGGATGGTCCCGCTCATGCCATTCTCCTTGATCCAAGGCCCTGTCAGGGCGTCTTGGTCCTGCATCTAGGGGTTCCAGTCATGGGAAGGTCAAGTCCCTGCCGTCAGAAATTGCGATCACGCAAACGCGATGCAATCGCCCCCTTGACCTTCCGGTCACTGGAAACCCCAGATGGGTCGGACAGGGGCCCTCGCACCCTGCCCGATCCCCGCGCCACAGGAGGCACGCATGACCCGACTTTCCATCCCCGACATGACCTGCGGCCATTGCCGCGCCTCAATCGAGGCCGCCCTTTCGCCGCTGCCGGGGGTCGAGGCGATCCGGTTTGACGCGGCCAACCGCAGCGCCGAGGTGGACGGCAGCGCTGATGCCGATCTGTTGATCCGCACGCTGGCCGGGATCGGCTTTCCGGCAATCCGCAAGGACTGATCCGCGCGGGGGCGGCAGTTATTACAAAACTGCCACAATTTTTTGCGATCTGCGGGTTGTTTGCGACAAATTTACTTGCTGTGCGAAGTCGTGCGACATAATTGGCGGCGAAAGCGTCACAGGGACGTCATGTCTTGGCCCGATTGCCCCTTCAGGCTGTTGGGATCAGGGCGGGCGAACCTGCCACGCAGAGCATGTTTTGAACAAGTATCACGCCAGAACACCGGAGCACCGAAATGGCACAGTCGCAACAGCCGCAACAGCAACAAGGCGGCCAGAACAGCCCGAGCCAGCAACAGCAGCAGGGATCGCAGCCGATCATCAAGGATTGGGCCTCGATCTGATCCTGACGCTGTGGCGCTGACCGGCAGTTGCGGGTCAGCCATCAGAGTTGAGGCATATTGCCTTTTCAGGGCCAGCCGGTCAGGCTGGCCTTTGTCATTTCGTGGGCCGGTGGCCCGGCAGGCAGGTGCGCGCAGCATGAGCGATCCGACAGCAAACGATCCGGCGGCGCATGAACGAGCCCCGAACAGCCCATCCGGGCGCGCTCCGGCGGCGGATCCGATTTCCTCGATTCCCAATCTCGGCCCTGCCTCCGAGGCGGGTTTTGCCCGGGCGGGCATCCATACGGCAACCGAGCTGCGGGCGCTGGGCGCCGACGCAGCCTATCTTGCATTGCTGCGGCACGGCACCACGCCGCATTTCATCGGCTATTATGTGCTGGTGATGGGGCTGCAGGGACGGCCCTGGAATGACTGCAAGGGCGACGAGAAAAAGGCGCTGCGCATCCGCTTCGATGCGCTGAAAGCCGAGGCCTTGGCGCAGGCTGCGCCGTCAGGCCTGCCCCGCGATCTGGAGGCGGCGCTGAACGCGCTGGGTGTGCGGGCCGGTTGACGCGACAGTGTCGAATGAAAAGGCCGCCCCGAAGGGCGGCCTGATCCGTTCAAGGGCAGTGATCCGATCAGCCGACCAGTTCGAGACCCGAGAAGAAGAAGGCGATCTCGCGGGCAGCCGAGGCTTCGCTGTCGGAGCCATGGACCGAGTTCTCGCCTTTCGACAGGGCAAATTCCTTGCGGATGGTGCCCGCGTCAGCGGCGGCCGGGTCGGTCGCGCCCATGACTTCGCGGTTCTTCGCAATGGCGCCTTCGCCTTCCAGAACCTGCACCACGACCGGCTCGGATGCCATGAAGCTCACCAACTCACCATAGAAGGGGCGCTCGGCGTGCTCGGCATAGAAGGCACCGGCTTGGGCGGTCGACAGGTGAATGCGCTTGGAGGCGACGACGCGCAGGCCGGCTTCCTCGAATTTGGCAACGATCTTGCCGGTCAGATTGCGTTTGGTGGCATCCGGCTTGATGATCGACAGGGTGCGTTCGATGGCCATGTCAGGCTCTCCGTGAATAAGGCGCAAGGGGCATCCCGCGCGCGATTTGTGGCCGCCCTCTATCATGCAGCGTCGAAGTTGGAAAGAGCGTGACCATGCCCGGCCCTGCGGTGAAGTCAGGATCGGGGCGCGGACCCCGGCACCCGCACGGCACCGCCCCCACGATATTTGAAACCAAGCCGATCCGCCATTGCCCTTGCGGATGCCATGAACATCGCAAGCAGCACGCGGCCTCTGTCTCCATTCATCTGTTCTCAAATATCCCGGGGGTCCGGGGGCTGGCCCCCGGGCGCATGTCGCATCGCGCAGGCGTTGCAGGCAAAAGCACCCCAAAAAGCACCTCCCAAAGCGTCCGGGCCCGGTTGACGCCCCGCGCAAAGGCGGGCAAGGCAGACGCATCATGTTGCGCATCAATGACCTCACCTATTCGATCGAAGGCCGCCCTCTGTTCGAGGGGGCCTCTGCCACCATCCCCACCGGCCACAAGGTCGGTCTTGTCGGACGCAATGGCGCGGGCAAGACCACGCTGTTCCGGCTGATCCGGGGCGAGCTTGCGCTGGAAGGCGGCGAGATCTCGATTCCGGCCCGCGCCCGCATCGGCGGCGTGGCACAGGAGGTGCCGTCCTCGGCCACCTCGCTGATTGACACGGTGCTGGCTGCCGATACCGAACGCGCAAGCCTGCTGGCGGAATCCGAGACCGCGACCGATCCGCATCGCATTGCCGAGATCCAGACCCGTCTGGCCGATATCGACGCCTGGTCGGCCGAGGGGCGCGCGAGTGCCATCCTGCGCGGCCTTGGCTTTGACGCCGAGGCACAGCTGCGCCCCTGCTCGGATTTCTCGGGCGGCTGGCGGATGCGGGTGGCGCTGGCGGGCGTGCTGTTTGCGCAGCCCGATTATCTGCTGCTGGACGAGCCGACGAACTATCTTGATCTGGAAGGCGCGCTCTGGCTTGAAAGCTATCTGCAGAAATACCCGCATACCGTGCTGATCATCAGTCACGACCGGGGTCTGCTGAACCGCGCGGTGCAGGGCATCCTGCATCTTGATAACCGCAAGCTGACCTATTGGCAGGGCGGTTACGACCAGTTCGCCCGCCAGATGGCGGAACGCCGCGCGGTTCAGGCCGCCGAGGCCAAGAAGGTCGAGGCGCGGCGCGCCCATCTGCAAAGTTTCGTGGATCGCTTCAAGGCCAAGGCATCGAAAGCCGTGCAGGCGCAAAGCCGCGTGAAGATGCTGGAAAAGCTGACCCCGATCACCGCGCCGGAAGAGGCGCGCAAGATGGTCTTCACCTTCCCCGCGCCCGAGGCGCTGTCGCCCCCCATCATCAATATGGAGGGCGCGAGCACCGGCTATGGCAAGACCACGATCCTGCGCAACCTGTCGCTGCGCATCGATCAGGATGACCGCATCGCGCTTCTGGGTCGCAATGGCGAGGGCAAGTCGACTTTGTCGAAGCTGCTTGCGGGCAAGCTGGATCTGATGGGCGGCAGTCTGCACCGCCATTCCAAGCTGCGCATCGGCTTCTTCGCCCAGCATCAGGTCGAGGAACTCTATATCGACGAGACGCCCTTGCAGCATGTGCAGCGGCTGCGCCCGACCGAGGGGCAGCCGCGCCTGCGCGCGCGTCTTGCGGGCTTTGGCCTGATGGCCGAACAGGCGGAAACCGTGGTGGGCCGCTTGTCGGGTGGCCAGAAGGCGCGGCTGTCGCTGCTCTTGGCCACCATCGATGCGCCGCATCTTCTGATCCTCGACGAGCCGACCAACCACCTGGATATCGAAAGCCGCGAGGCGCTGGTGGAGGCGCTGACCGAATATTCCGGCGCAGTGATCCTGGTCAGCCACGACATGCACCTGTTGGGGCTGGTGGCCGATCGCCTCTGGCTGGTGAAGGGGGGCGCAGTCCAGCCCTATGAAAAGGATCTGGAGACCTACCGGGCCGAGCTTCTGGCGGGGGACGAGCCCGCCAAAGAGGTGGTAAAGCCAGTCGAGAAACCCAAGAAAGCCAGCCGGGACGAGATCCTTGCCCTGCGCGCCGAGGTGCGCAAATGCGAGGAGCGCCTGGCCAAGCTGAATGACATGCGCGACAAGCTGGCCAGCAAACTCGCCGACCCGGAGCTTTATGAAGACAGCCGCAAGGGCGACCTCGCGGTCTGGAACAAGAAGTATGCCGAGGTGATGGACGGGCTTGACCGGGCCGAGGCCATGTGGTTGTCGGCGCAGGAAAAACTGGAAGGGGCGGAGGCGCGATAAGCGCCTCCCAAATCGGCTCTCCACCCGACGATGCGTCCCCGCATCGCGAATTTTTATCTGCATGGGTGAACCGTAAACCTGCGCAGATGCACAGCTTTCCGGGATTGAAGGTTTTTGCGCGCAGTCGCATTTTCTGCCCTGTATCCGAGCTGAAGGGCCACCTCTCATGTCGAACCCGACCATTGCCACCCTGAAAAAACGCCGCACCCAATACGCCTTGGGTCGCAACGTCAAACAATCCCCGGCCGAGCTTGAAGCGCTGATCAAGGAGGCGATCCGCCTCTCGCCCTCGTCGTTCAACTCGCAATCCTCGCGCGCCGTCATCCTGTTCGGCGCGGAATCGGAAAAGTTCTGGCAACTGACCGAAGACGCGCTGCGCGCCGTCGTGCCCGCCGATGCCTTTGCCCCGACCGAAGCCAAGATGAAATCCTTTGCCGCCGGTGTCGGCACGGTGCTGTTCTATGAAGATCAGGATACCGTGAAGGGCCTGCAAGAGAACTTCCCGCTTTACGCCGATGCCTTCCCGACCTTCTCGGAGCATTCGGCGGGTATGGCGCAAATCTCGGTCTGGAACGCGCTGGCCGATGCCGGCCTTGGCGCATCGTTGCAGCATTACAGCCCGATCGCCGATGCCCCGGCGGCCGAGGCCTTCAATGTCCCGGCAAGCTGGAAGCTGCGCGCACAGATGCCCTTCGGCTCGCATGAGGCGGGCTTCGACGACAAGGGCTTCATCGAGGATGAGGGCCGCTTCATCACCCTCGGTCTGGCCGTCGCCGCCGAATAATTCCCGCTTTGCGTGACTGATGAGGGCACCCGCTTGGGTGCCCTTTTTCGTATTGCGGTCCTTGCCTTGCCATTCGGTTCCGCGCAAACTTGACCGCAAGCAACAACAGGACGGGGCCAAAAGGACGGGGCATGATCGAGACCGCTTTCCTCATCACCGCCTATGCCACGCTGTTCGTGGTGATCGACCCGCCCGGGCTGGTGCCGCTGTTCATCGCCCTGACCCGCGGCATGAGCGTGGAACGCCGCCGGGCGCTGGCGATCCGGGCCTGCATCATTGCCTTTGCCATCCTTGCGGCCTTTGCCATCGCGGGTGAGGCGCTGTTGGGTTTTATCGGCATCACCATGCCTGCCTTCCGCATTGCGGGCGGGATCCTGCTGTTCCTGACCGCGCTCGACATGCTGTTTGAACGCCGCACCCAGCGGCGCGAGGGGCAGCAGGCCGAGCCGGATCATGACCCGTCGGTCTTTCCGCTGGCGACGCCGCTGATTGCCGGATCGGGGGCGATTGCCACCATGATCCTGCTGGTCGGTCAGGCGGGTGGCGGGCTTGCGGCCATCAGCGCCGCGATCGGGGTGATGCTGGCGGTGATGCTGACCACCTTTGCCTTCCTGCTGGCCGCCCCCCCGCTGGAACGGATGCTGGGCCGCACCGGCACCATCGTGATCACTCGGCTTCTGGGCATGTTGTTGGCCGCCCTTGCGGTGCAATTCGTCATTGATGGCGTGCGTGGCACGGGACTGATCGGCTGATGGAGACCGATATCCTGATGCGGGCGCTGTATCTGGGGCTGCTGATTGCGGTGCTTGGCGGCTGGGTTCTGGCCGAATATCGCGGCCGCACCGGCTTTGCGCTGCGCTCTGCCATGGCTTGGGTTCTGATTATCCTGGGCGGGCTTGCGGCCTATGGGCTTTGGAACGACATCCGGCCCAACCTGCTGCCGCGTCAGGAAGCGACCGGGGGCCGTGTGCAGACTGACCGCGCCCGGGATGGGCATTTCTACCTGACGCTGGAGGTGAACGGCACCCAGATCAATTTCATGGTCGATACCGGCGCCTCGGGCGTGGTGCTGGGCCGCGATGATGTGGCGCGGCTGGATATCAAGACCGAAGGCCTAGCCTATCTGGGGCAGGCGCAGACCGCCAATGGCACGGTGCGCACGGCGCGGATCTGGCTCAAGGATGTGCGTCTGTCGGATTGGGAAGATACCGACCTGCCCGCCTATGTGACTGAGGGCGAAATGGAGGGATCGCTGCTGGGGATGGATTATCTGAACCGCTACCGGCTGGAGATTGACGGCGATACCATGGTGCTGACCCGGCGGTGATTGCGCATCAGGTGCCGGATTCCGCCTTTTTCTCCCAGCGGCCAGCCTCTTCGGACCAGTATTGCGCCGGCGTGCCTGCGGCGGTGATCGCTTTCCACAAGCCCCGCGCGCGGTTGACCGCGCCGCCATCATGGCCGTCGAACAGCACCCAGACCCGTTCCATCGCCTCGGCCTCGCCGGGCAGCGGCTCGGCCCCGTCGATCAGCAGCACCGCCTTGGTGCCGGGCATCGCCGCTCCCTGCCCCAGTAGGATCGGCTGATCGCCGTCTCGCGGCCCGCCCGCCAAGCCATGCGGCAGGAACCCGTCATCGGGGTTGAGCCAAAGCCAGTCATCCAGGTGTTGCAGCCGCGCGGGATCGCTCCCGCGCAGCATCACCCGCCAGCCTGCGCCAAGCGCCCGCTCCATCAGGGTGCGGGCGGTGTCTTCCACGCTGGAGCGGGTGATATGGTAGAACAGAACCGGCATGAGGCGCGCGCGATCAGCCTTCGTACTGGTCGCGGATCAGGCGGTTCAGCGCCATGACGCCCCAGCCGGTCGCCCCTTTGGGGGCCAGCGTGCTGTCACCCTTCAGCAGCGCGGTGCCCGCGATATCCAGATGGATCCACGGGGTTTCCGGCTTCACGAAGCGTTGCAGGAACTGCGCCGCGGTGATTGCGCCGCCATCGCGCCCGCCGACATTCATCATATCCGCGATCCGCGATTTCAGTTTCGCATCATAGGCCGCGCCCATCGGCAGGCGCCATGCGCCTTCGCCCTCGGAACGGGCCGCGCGCAGGAACTGGTCGCAGAAGGCATCGTTGTTGGAAAAGACGCCGGTATGTTCATGGCCAAGCGCCACGATGATCGCGCCGGTCAGGGTGGCCAGGTCGATCATGCCGACCGGCTTGAACCGTTCCTGCGCATACCACATCACATCGGCCAGCACCAAACGCCCCTCGGCATCGGTGTTGATCACCTCGATCGTGTCCCCCTTCATGGAGCGGACCACATCGCCCGGGCGCTGTGCGCGGCCATCGGGCATGTTCTCGACCAGAGCGACGATGCCCACGACATTGGCGCGCGCCTTGCGCAGCGCCAGCGTGCGCATCACGCCCGCAACGACCCCGGCACCGCCCATATCCATGGTCATCTCTTCCATGCCGCCCGCAGGCTTGATCGAGATGCCGCCGGTGTCGAACACCACACCCTTGCCGATCAGCGCCAGCGGCGCGTCACCTGCCTTGCCGCCGTTCCATTGCATCACCACAACCTTGGAGGGGGCCTCGGACCCCTGCCCCACGCCAAGCAGCGCGCCCATGCCAAGCTTGGCCAGATCGGCTTCCTCCAGGATCTCGACCTCCAGCCCCAGTTCCTGCATGGCGGCAAGGCGGGCCGCAAAATCATCGGTGGTCAGGATATTGGCGGGCTCGTTCACCAGGTCACGGGTGAAGAACACGCCTTCGGCCAGGGCGGCCATCGGCGCGGCGTCCGACGCCACCTTTTCCGGTTCTGCCACCATCAGGGTGACCGGGCCGGGCACGGTCTGTTCGCCGGTCTTGTGCGCGGTAAAGCCATAGGCCCGCAGCGCAAGCCCGAAAGAGATATCGGCGGCGGCCTTGGTGTTTTCCGCCAGCACCAGTGTCGCGGTCTTTGACAAGGCCTTGCCGATGGCGGCCCCCGCCTTGCGGGCGGTCTCTGTATCGGGTTTGCGGTCCAGCTTCACCACCTGCACCGCATCGGCCTTGATCCCCGCCGGATAGGCCAGATCGGCGCTGTCGCCCGATTTCAGCGCCCCGAAAGACTCTGACCCCAGAAACCGCGCCAAGGCCCCGCGCATCAGCTTGTCCAGCTTGCGCCCCGCCGGTCCCAGCTTGCCCGCCTCATCGACGATCAGCGCGATACGACCGGCCGCATCGGCCAGGGCTGCGGCATCGACGGGCTGAAACTGGATCGGAACGGGATGCGACATGGGATACTCCGCTAATGCGCCACTGGCTGCGTGTTTGCTGGGTGCGCGATTGCCGGGATGGGTTATGCCGGTCGCGTCTTTTCGGCGCCACGCTACCGCCCCGGCGCGGGCTTGACCAGCCCCCCGGACGGGTCACCCGGATCGCGTTGCACGGGCCTCGGCAGGGCTTTGCCATGCAGGTGGATGCCTTGACCGGGCAGGGTTTTCCCGGCAGGTGAATTCGGATAGCGTCCGCCTAGATAAAAGGAGAAGCCCCCGTGTCGAGATTCGACAGATACTTGCTGTCGCAATTGCTGATGCTCTTCGGCTTCTTCTCCTTGGTGCTGGTCGCGATCTATTGGGTCAACCGGGCGGTCGGCCTGTTTGACGAACTGATCGGCGATGGCCAAAGCGCCCTGGTGTTTCTGGAATTTTCGCTGCTGACGCTGCCGAATGTGATCCGGCTGGTGCTGCCGATCTCGGCCTTTGCGGCAACTGTCTATGCGGTGAACCGCCTCATGGGTGACAGTGAGCTGGTGGTGATGCAGGCGACCGGCTTTTCCAGCTTTCGCCTGGCGCGGCCCGTGCTTTATTTTGGCCTTTGTGCGGCGCTGATGATGGCGATCCTGATGCATGTGCTGGTGCCCGCAAGTCGGGCTGCGCTGACCGCGCGATCTGCCGAAATCGCCGAGAACGTGACCTCGCGCTATCTGTCGGACGGCGAGTTCATCCATCCGACCGAGGGGATCACCCTTTACATCAGCAATGTCACCGACCGGGGCGAGTTGCAGGACGTCTTTCTGGCCGATGACCGCAAGCCGGAGGCCCGGCGCACCTATACCGCCAGCCGTGCCCTGCTGGTGCGGGGCGAAACCGGACCGAAACTCATCATGTTCGATGGCATGGTGCAGGATATGTCGGCCGAGAGCCGCCTGTCGGTCACGCGCTTTGCCGATTTCACCTATGATCTGGCGGCGCTGATCGATCAGGGCAAATTGCCGGGCCGCACAATCGACGAATTGTCGACGCTGCAGCTGTTGCAGGCCAGCCCGGACCTGCAGGCGGAAACCGGCAAAAGCCGCGCGGCCTTTCTGTCCGAGGCGCATTTGCGCTTTGCCATGCCCTTCCTGGCCACCGCCGCCGCGCTGATCGGGTTTTCGGCGCTGCTGCTGGGGGGCTTTTCGCGCTTTGGCCTGTGGCGGCAGATCGCGTTCTCGGTGCTGTTGCTGATCCTGTTGCAGCTGATCCATACTTGGGCTTCGGGGACGGCGCTGCGCGATGACCGCGCCTGGCCGCTGGTCTATCTGTCGCCGTTCACCGGGATTGCCATATCTTGCGGCCTGTTGTGGTGGTCGCAGCGCCCGCGCCGGGTGCGGCGCGTGAGCGCGGAGGCCGCAGCATGACCCTCAGCCTTTATATCGCGCGCCGGTTCTTCTGGATGTTCATCCGGGTCCTGGGGGTGTTCTTCGGCATCCTGATGCTGATCGACATGCTCGATCAGTTGCGCCGCCTGTCCGGCAAGGGGGTCGGTCTTGTGCAGGCGATGGAGCTGTCGGCGCTGAATGTCCCCGAAAGCCTTTACAACATCCTGCCGCTGATCATGATCCTGGCGGCGATCGCGATGTTTCTGGGCTTTGCACGTTCGTCCGAGTTGGTGGTGGTGCGCGCGGCCGGGCGGTCGGGCCTGCGCTTCCTGCTTGCGCCCATCGTGGTTTCGCTGATGATCGGCATTGTGGCGGTTGCGGTGTTGAACCCGCTGGTCGCCGCCACGTCCAAGGCCTATGAGGCGCGCTATGCCGGATATGCGCGCGGGGCAGAGCGGGTGTTGTCAGTGTCGGAAGATGGTCTTTGGTTGCGGCAGGGGGGCGATGGATCGCAAACGGTGATCCATGCCAGCCGCGCCAATGCCGATGGCACCCAGCTTTATGGCGTGACCTTCCTGTCCTTTGACGAAGAAGGCCTGCCGCGCGAGCGGGTCGAGGCCGAATCCGCCCGGCTGCAACCCGGCGCATGGGCGGTGGAAAAGGTGCGCCGCTGGCGGCTGGATGCGCTGAACCCGCAGCAAGGTATCGAGGTGCTGGACACCGCCACCCTGCCTTCGGATCTGACGGCAGATGCCATCCGCGACAGCTTCGGCAGCCCCGCCGCGATCCCGGTCTGGGAATTGCCGGCCTTCATCCGGGGGCTGGAGCGCGCGGGTTTTTCGGCGCGCAACCATCAGGTCTGGTTGCAGATGCAGCTGGCCCTGCCCCTGCTGATGAGCGCGATGGTCCTGATCGCTGCCGGTTTCACCATGCGCCATGCCCGTTTCGGCGGCACCGGCCTTCTGGTGCTGTTTTCGTTGCTGGGCGGGTTCGCAATGTTCT
Source organism: Gemmobacter serpentinus (assembly GCF_008973825.1). Classification (GTDB taxonomy): domain Bacteria; phylum Pseudomonadota; class Alphaproteobacteria; order Rhodobacterales; family Rhodobacteraceae; genus Gemmobacter; species Gemmobacter serpentinus. Next base: position 75,080 of record NZ_WCHR01000004.1, read on the forward strand.
TTCTGCGCAATTTCGCGCAAGTGCTGGGCCAGAACGGGCAGGTGCCCGTCATGGTCGCAGCCTGGGCCCCGCCGCTTGCGGCGGCGCTGTTCGCGCTTGGATTGCTGCTGCATCTGGAGGATGGCTGATGCGGCTGCGTCATTTCGTTTCTACACTTTTGCTGACGGTGGCGCTGCCGCTGGCGGCCCCCTTGCAGGCGCAGGATCTGGCATCCTTGCAAGCCGATCAGGTGGCGATCACCGGCGATCAGGTGCTGAACGCGACCGGCGCGGTCGAGGTGCGCTATCGTGGCCAGATCCTGCGCGCGCAGGGTGTGCGCTATGACAAGGGCACCGACCGGCTGTCGATCACCGGGCCAATCACCGTCACCGATGGGTCAGGCAACCTGATCACCGCCGATGCCGCAGAGCTGTCTGCCGATCTCTCTGAGGGTCTGCTGACCTCGGCCCGCTTCGTGCTGGCGCGGCAGATGCAGATCGCGGCGCGGCAGATGTTCCGCACGCAGGGGCGCTACACCCAGCTGACTGACAGCGTGGCCTCCTCTTGCGAGGTTTGCACCGTCGCGCCGACGCCGCTTTGGGAAATCCGCGCCGCGCGGGTGATCCATGACGAACAGGAACGCCAGTTGTGGTTTGACAAGGCCACGCTGCGCTTTGGCGGTGTGCCGGTGGCCTATATCCCGCGCCTGCGGATGCCGGATCCGACGCTGGACCGCGCGACCGGCTTCCTTTCTCCGCGCCTGCGCACCACCTCCGATCTTGGGGCGGGGATCAAGCTGCCCTATTTCATCGCGCTTGGCCCCAGCCGCGACCTGACGGTGACGCCCTATGTCAGCGCGCAATCGGGCCGCTCGGTGGAACTGCGCTACAGGCAGGCTTTCCGCACCGGCACCATCGAGGCCACGGGCGCTTTGTCGCGTGACCGCATTCTGCGCGGCGAGGATCGCGGCTATGTCGCGTTGAAGGGCGATTTCGGTCTTCCGGACGGCTTCCGCCTGACATTCTCGGGGCTGGCGGTCAGCGATCCGGGCTATCTGGTCGATTACGACATTTCCGACATGGACCGGATCGACAGCCGGATCGAGGCCAGTCGCACCCGGCGCAACGAATATGTCTCGGGGCGCTTCGTGAATTTCCGCTCGATCCGCGATATTGGCGGACAGCTGGAAAGCAATGCCACCCTGCCGACGCTGGTTGCCGATTTCACCTGGCATCGGCGCTTTTCGGGCGGGCCGCTGGGGGGCGAGGCTGGCTTGCGCTTCCAGACCCATAGCCATTACCGCAGTTCCGACAGCTGGACCGACAGCGATATCGATGCCGATGACATCGCCGACGGGCGCGATCTGTCGCGGGTCTCGCTGCGGCTCGATTGGCGGCGCAGCTGGGTCTTCGGCCCCGGGTTGGTCGGCACCATGATGGGCGAAGGCAATGCCGATATCTATTCGATCCGGCAGGACGCGCTTTATGAGGGCACCATTCCGCGCCTGCATGGCACGGTGGGGGCCGAGCTGCGCTGGCCCTGGGTCGCGACATCCGACTCTGGCGCAAGCCATGTGATCGAGCCGGTTTTGCAACTGGTCGCGGCCAGTTCCGACACGGCAGATGTGCCCAATGAAGACAGCACCCTGGTCGAGTTCGACGAGGGAAATCTGTATTCGATGGGCCGCTTTTCCGGGTCTGATGCGCGCGAGGCCGGCACCTGGCTGAATGCCGGTGTCAGCTGGACGCGGTTCGATCCGGCGGGCTGGAGCAGCGCCCTGACCCTTGGCCGTGTGTTGCGCACGACGGATGAAGGACAGTTCAGCGAGGTTTCGGGCCTTGCGGGCAGCAGTTCCGATTGGCTTGCCGCAGGGCGGATCACCTTTCCCGCAGGCTTCAGCGCCACGGGGCGGGTGATTCTGGATGACGGTCTGGATCTGACCAAGGGCGAGATGCTGGTGGATATCAATCGCGAACGGTATGGCCTCTCGGCCTCATATGTCTGGATGCAGGCCGATGCCGCCGAAAGCCGCACCGTCAACACCAATGAGCTGCATCTGGATGGCAGGCACAGCCTTGGCCAAAGCTGGACGGGCCGGGTCTCGGGGCGCTATGACCTTGAGGCGGATCGCCTGAACCGGGCCAATATGGGGCTGGAGTTCCGCAACGAATGCCTGCGCGTGGATCTTTCCCTCTCGCGCCGGTTCACGACCTCGACTAGTGTGAAGCCGACCACGAATATCGGGCTTTCGGTCGATCTTCTGGGCTTTGGCGGCGCGGCGAAGGCCGGACCTGCCGGGGCCTGCCGAGGTTGACCCTGTGATGAGAACCGCCCGTTCTGCCGTGACCTGCAATGAAAGACGTCTGACGATGACCCGCTTCCTGCCGCTGCTGACCGCCAGCCTGATCGCCCTGACCGCGCCGATGGCTTTGCCGCAGGCCGCAATCGCCCGGGGCAACCCTTTCGCGGCACGCATCATCATCAATGATTATGCGGTGACGGAATGGGAGTTCCAGCAGCGTTTGCTGTTCATGCAATTGCTGCGCGCGCCGGGCGATCTGGAAAAGGCGGCGCTGGATGCGCTGGTCGATGACCGCCTGCGCATGATGGAGGCCAAGCGCTACAAGGTTACCGTCAAGCCCGACCAGTTGCGCAAGGGCATGGAAGAATTTGCGGCCCGCGCCAATCTGAGCGCGGATCAATTGCTGGAAGAACTGGCCAAGGCCGGGGTCGAGGCTGAAACCTTCCGCGACTTCGTCATGGCGGGTCTGGTCTGGCGCGAGATCATGCAAGGCAAGTTCGCCAGTTCCGCCAAGGTGACCGAGAATGACATCGATCGCGCGATCGAGGGCGAAACCCGCAAGATGGCGCTGACGGTCTCGGTGGCCGAGCTGATCATCCCCGCCCCGCCGGGGGAAGAGGAACAGGCTCTGGCGCTGGCGCGCCGCATCTCGCGCGAGGTGAAGACCGAAGGCGGCTTTGCTTCTGCGGTTGCGAATTATTCGGCCGCCGCCTCGCGCGATCGCGGTGGGCGGTTGGATCCGATGCCGCTGGCCAATCTGCCGGCGCAAATCTCCTCGGTGATCCTACCGCTGGCCCCGGGTCAGGTTTCGGCCCCGGTGCAGATCCCGGGCGGTGTGGCGCTGTTTCAGTTGCGCGCCATCAGCGAAGGCCGTCCCGACAGCGGCAAACCCGTCGAGGTGGAATATGCCCGCCTGACCTTGCCCGCCGGCGATCCGCTGATGGCACGGATCATGACGCAGGCGCAGACCTGCAAGGATATCTATGGTATGGCCCCGGGCCTGCCCGCCGATCAGTTCCAGATCCAGACCCAGACCATGGCGGCGGTGCCACAGGATACCGGCCTGGCGCTGGCCCGGATGGATCAGGGCGAGATGGTGCTGCGCGACCGCGGCACCGCCCAGGAGATGCTGATGCTCTGCGCCCGGCGTCCGGCATCGGAGGAGCCGATCGACCGCGATGCGGTGCGCAACCGTCTGGTCAATGCCAAGGTCGACCGGATGGCGACCCAGTATCTGGCGCGTCTCAAGGCCGATGCCATCATTCGGACACCCTGAGCCATGAGCGCCACGATCGCGCCGATTGCGCTGACCTGTGGCGAGCCTGCGGGGATCGGCCCCGAGATCGCCATGAAGGCCCGGGCCGAACTGGGCAATAGCCTGCCCTTTTTCTGGATGGGCGATCCGCGCCATCTGCCTCCGGGCGCGGCGTTCCGGGTGATCAACACCCCGGCCGAGGCGCTGACGGTTCCGGGCACGGAACTGCCGGTATTGCCGCACCCCTTTGCAGCCCCGGCCACGCCCGGCAAGATCACCTATGCCAATGCGCGCGGCGTGATCGAGGTGATCGCCCGGGCGGTCTCGCTGGTGACAAAGGGCGAGGCTTCGGCGATCTGCACCGCGCCCTTGCACAAGAAGGCGCTGAAGGATGGCGCGGGCTTCGTGCATCCCGGCCATACCGAGTTTCTGGCCTATCTTGCCCGGGTCGAGACTGTGGTGATGATGCTGGCCTGCCCCGAGCTGCGGGTGGTGCCCGCGACGATCCATATCCCGATTTCCGAAGTGCCGCGCCAATTGACCGAAGGCGGGCTGGAACAGGTGATCCGCATCACCGAGGCCGGGTTGCGGCGTGATTTCGGTATCGCGCATCCGCGCATCGCGGTCTCGGGTCTCAATCCCCATGCGGGCGAAGGGGGGGCGATGGGACGCGAGGATGGCGCGCTGATCGCGCCGGTGGTGGCGCGTCTGGCGGCCGAGGGCATGGCGATCCGGGGGCCGTTGCCAGCCGATACCATGTTCCATCCGCGCGCGCGCGCGGGCTATGATGTGGCGATCTGCATGTATCACGATCAGGCGCTGATCCCGATCAAGACCATCGATTTCGATGGCGGGGTGAATGTGACACTGGGCCTGCCCTTCGTGCGCACCTCGCCCGACCATGGCACGGCGCTGGATATTGCGGGCAAGGGTGTGGCCCATCCCGGCTCATTGATCGCGGCACTGCGCATGGCGCAGCAGATGGCATTGGCGCGCGGGCGATAAGCCTGCGGAGGCCTGTGCCGCAGTATGGTATTGAGATGACATCAGGAGAGCCAAAGGCCCATGGCGACGATTGACGGCCTGCCACCGCTGCGTGAGGTGATCCGCAGCCATGATCTGGTGGCGAAAAAGCAGCTGGGGCAGAATTTTCTGCTGGATCTGAACCTGACCGCCAAGATCGCGCGCCAGGCGGGGGATCTGTCCGGCTGCGATGTGCTGGAGGTCGGGCCCGGCCCCGGCGGGTTGACGCGCGGCCTGTTGGCCGAGGGCGCGCGCCGTGTGCTGGCGGTAGAAAAGGATCCGCGCTGCCTGCCCGCCCTGGCCGAGGTGCAGGCGGCCTATCCCGGCAAGCTGGACGTCATCAACGGCGACGCGCTGGAAGTAGATGTGCTATCGCATCTGACCCCGCCGATCCGGGTGGTGGCCAACCTGCCCTATAATGTCGGGACCGAACTGCTGGTGCGCTGGCTGACACCAGAGAACTGGCCGCCATTCTGGGACAGTCTGACGCTGATGTTCCAGAAAGAGGTCGCCGAACGGATCGTGGCGAAACCGCGCGGCGATCACTACGGGCGGCTGGCGCTTCTGGCGCAATGGCGCTGCGAGGCGCGGATCGTCATGCATCTGCCGCCCGAGGCCTTTACGCCTGCCCCCAAGGTGCATTCGGCGGTCGTCCATCTGATCCGCCTGCCCGGCCCCCGCTTCCCGGCCGACGGCAAGGTTCTGGGCCGGATCACCGCCATGGCCTTCAACCAGCGCCGCAAGATGCTGCGATCTTCGTTGAAGGGCCTTGGCCCGGATATCGAGGAAAGGTTGGCGGCGGCTGGTCTGGCACCCACCGCGCGCGCCGAGGAGATTTCGCTGGAAGGCTTTTGCGCCCTTGCGCGCGAAATCGCGGCGCGGGATGGCAAGGCGGGGTGATCGACCCTGGATCGCAGGTCTGTGATGGCTGGCCCCCGCCTATCTGTCGAGAGCGGTTCTCGCACCGCCCTGACACTGATGAGGCAGGACAGCCGTTGCGGCCGCCCGCTTGCCATAGTTTGAGACAGTGGATGTAGGGCGCGGGGGATGTAGGGCGCGGGGCAAAGGCCGGGTGAATTGGCGGTGATCCGTTTGCAGCGACTGCGCCACGCGATATCACCACAGCCAGCAAAAAGGCCCGGGGGTGTTCCCCGGGCCTTTTGTCATTCTGCGGCTTCCGGCTTTTCCGTGGCCTCGGCCTTCGGCTTTTCAACCTTCGGCTTGCGTGGGGCTGCAGGTTTCTTCGGCTTCGGCGCGGGCGCTTCGGCAGCGGGTGCTTCGGCCTGCGCTGCCGGTTCCGCAACCGGCTGTGCGGCGGGTTGCGGTGCCTCCGGCGCGGTCACGGGCACCATAACCGGGGGCTCCATCGGGGTTGGGGCCTGAACGTCAACCGGCGCTGCAACAGCGGGTTCAGCCGGGGCGGCTGCCTGCAGCTCGACCGGGGTGGCTACAGGCGCTTCGCGCTCGGGACGCGGGGCGCGCGGCTCACGGCGCTCACGATTGCTCTCGCGGTTGCCGTCACGGTTCTGGCCCTGATTGCGACCGCGATTGTCGCGGCCACCCTCATTACGCCCGCCCTCGTTCCGGCCACCTTCGTTGCGGCTGCCGTCATTCCGGCCTTCATTATTGCGGCCCTCGTTGCGCCCGCCATCATTGCTGCGCCCGTCATTGCTGCGGGTGTCGCGGCGCTGCTGCGGTTCGCGTGGGCGCGATTCCGGGGTCTCGACCAGAGCGGGCTCGTCATCCTGCAAGCCAAAGCCCAAGGGTTCCGACAGGTCGGGTTGATCCCCCGCACCCGGATCGCGCGACAGATCGCGGCCATTGTCACGGTCATCACCGCGATCATCGGAACGGCCATTGTCCTGCCGATCACGATAGCCATTGCCACCCTGGTTGCCATTTTGCTGGTATTGCTGCTGGCGCGCCTCTTGCTCGGCAGCAAGCTCACGTTGCGCCTCGCCCAGAAGCCGGGTGTAATGCTCGGCATGTTGCAGGAAGTTCTCGGCCGCCACGCGGTCATTCGACAGCTGCGCATCGCGGGCGAGGATCAGGTATTTCTCGATGATCTGTTGCGGCGTGCCGCGCACCTTGCCTTCTGGGCCGGAGCTGTCGAAGACGCGGTTCACAATATTGCCCATCGAGCGCGGGCGGTTCGACTTCGAACGCGAGCGGGACTTGGAGGATCTCATCTTGTCCTTTGATCCGGGTATCTGGCCGGCGTGACCGTCGGTCGGGAAGCCCGATCTGACATGTCATCCTGTTGCGGCTGAACTGCAGGGGCAGGTCTAAAATTGCCCGGCTGCTTTGGCCGAGTAATCATGTGAAAGGCCCTGTGACAAGCGGATTCTGCGAAAAATCCAGTCCTGTCATGCGATTTCTGTGGATTGTGGCCCCTATCGGCCAGGTTCCGCCGCCGCATGGGCGGCAACCACGCGGTCCCTGCCATCCATATCGGGAAGAACCTGCACCGCTTCAAGCCCGGCTGCGACAAAAAGCGCCTGCACGGCAGGCCCTTGGGTCGGGCCGATTTCGACCATCAGCCGCCCCCCCGGGGCCAGATGCGCGTCCGCGCCTGCAGCAATGGCGCGGTAAGGGTCCAGCCCGTCGCCGCCCGGGGTCAGCGCCAGATGCGGCTCCCATTGCAACACATCCGGCGACAGATCCGCCATTTCATCGGCGGCGATATAGGGCGGGTTTGACACGATCAGGTCGAACTGGCCGGTGACGGGGGCAAACCAGCTGCCAAGGGCAAAGGCGGTGCGCGCGCGCAGCTCCAGTTTATCGGCATTGTCTTGCGCCACCGCCAATGCGGCGGGGCTGAGATCAGTGGCAAGTCCGGTGGCCTGCGGGCGCTCCGCCAGCAGCGTCAGCAAGATCGCGCCACTGCCGGTTCCCAGATCCAGCACACGGGAAAACGGCGCCGACAGGGCGGCGGCAATCAGGCTTTCGGTCTCGGGCCGCGGGTCCAGCACGTCACACGTCACCCGGAAGCTGCGACCCCAGAACAGGCGCTGCCCGGTGATCTGGCTGACCGGCTGGCGCGCAGCACGGGCCGCAAGCAAGGGGGCAAGCCGCGCCAAGGCATCCTTCGGCATCGTATCCTGCATCATCATCGGCAGCCGGTCGGGTGCCACCTCCAGCGCATATGCGATCAGAAGTCGCGCATCGCGCCCGGGATCGGGCACCCCTGCCCCGGTCAACTGCGCCACCGCCGCGCGCCATGCGGCCTGGATGCTCATGCCTCCATCTCCGCCAGCTTTGCGGCCTGATCATGGGCCACCAGCGCGTCGATCACCTCGGCCAGATCGCCCGCCATGATCTGCGGCAGCGCATAGAGCGTCAGGTTGATGCGGTGGTCGGTCATCCGGCCTTGCGGGAAATTATAGGTGCGGATGCGCTCGCTCCGGTCACCCGACCCCACCTGTGCCTTGCGATCGGCGGCGCGGGCGCTGTCCACGCGTTCACGTTCCAGCTCATAAAGCCGGGCCCGCAGCACCTGCATGGCGATCTCGCGGTTGCGGTGCTGGCTTTTCTCGGAACTGGTCACGATGATCCCGGTCGGCAAATGGGTGATCCGCACCGCAGAATCCGTGGTATTCACATGCTGCCCCCCGGCACCAGAGGCCCGCATCGTATCAATGCGGATATCGCTGGCTGGGATGTCGAGATCGACCTCCTCGGCCTCGGGCAGCACGGCGACCGTTGCCGCCGAGGTATGGATGCGCCCGCCCGCTTCGGTTTCGGGCACGCGCTGCACCCGGTGGACGCCGGATTCGTATTTCAGCCTGGCAAAGACGCCTTCGCCCTGCACATGGGCGGTGAATTCCTTGATGCCGCCCAGATCCGACAGCTGCTGTTCCAAGATCTCGAAGCGCCAGCCCATGCTTTCGGCATGGCGCTGATACATCCGCGCCAGATCCCCCGCGAACAGGCTGGCTTCCTCGCCCCCCGTTCCGGGACGGATTTCCAGAATGGCGGGGCGCGCATCTGCGGCATCTTTCGGCAAAAGCGCCAGACGCAGGCCCTGTTCCATTTCAGGGATGCGGGCCTTGAGGCGCGGCAGCTCTTCCTCGGCCAGCGCCTTCATCTCCGGGTCGAGCAGCATCGCCTCGGCTTCGGCCAGATCATCAAGGGCTTGACGATAGGCGGCGATTTCGGCCGCGACGGGCTTCAGATCGGAATATTCGCGCGACAGTGCGGCGATTTCGGCGGGCGCGGCGCCTGCCGAAAGCCTTGCTTCCAGATATTCGAAGCGGCGGGTGATCTGATCGAGTTTGTCGAAGGGAACCATGGCCCGGATGTGGCGCGCTTCCCCGCGGCGGTCAAGGGGGATGGGCGCGGCAAGGGTTGCGGGCGTGGCGGCGCGGCATCTCGCCGCTTGCTTGCGCGCGCAATCCTGCTGATCGGGCTGCCTTGAGAGGGGGGCACCCCGGAAAAGCCATCCCTCGAAACATCGGCCCCAGAATGCGCTGCCCCGGGAGGCGCTGCCTTGGGCAAACGCATCGGCCTTGGGGATTGCGTCGCGCGCCGGAACCGGCGAGAAGCAGGCTATGATGACAGCGGATATCCTTTGTATCGGTTCGGTCCTTTGGGACATTATCGGGCGCTCGCCCGCCGCGATGCGCCTTGGCTCGGATGTGCCGGGGCGGATCACGCGCCTGCCCGGCGGCGTCGCGATGAATATCGCAATGACGCTGCGCCGCTTTGGTCTGACGCCGGGCCTGTTGACCGCCATTGGCCGCGATGCCGAAGGCGATGAACTGGTCGCCGCCTGTGCCCGGATGGGGATGGTCACCGACCATATCTATCGCAGCGAGGACCTGCCGACCGACCGCTATATGGCGGTCGAGGGCGCGAATGGCCTGATTGCGGCGATCGCCGATGCCCATTCTCTGGAGGCGGCCGGCGACAAGATCCTGCGCCCTCTGGCCGATGGCCGCCTTGGTCGCGCCGATGCGCCCTGGGCCGGGCCGGTGGCCCTTGATGGCAATCTGACCGAGGCCCTGCTGGCGCAGATCGCAGCCTCGGCCCTGTTTGCCCGCGCCGATCTGCGCATCGCGCCTGCAAGCCCGGGCAAGGCCGAACGGCTGCTGCCGCTGCTGTCGCATCCCGGTGCCACGCTGTATGTGAACCTTGAGGAAGCCAGCCTGATCTGTGCCGCCGAGTTCACCTCTGCACCTCAGGCGGCCGAGGGGATGCTGGCGCGCGGCGCGCATCGGGTGCTGGTCACCGATGGCGGCCGCACCTGCGCCGAGGGCACCCAAGGCGCCGGCGTCATCACAGGAACCCCTCCCGAAGTCTTGGTGACGCGGATCACCGGCGCGGGCGATACTTTCATGGCGGCCCATATCGTCGCCGAAGGCCGGGGCGCGCCCCGCGAGGCGGCGTTGACAGCCGCGCTGCGCGCCGCCGCCACCTATGTTTCAGGAGAAATCGGATCATGACCCTGCCCCTTTCCTTCACGTCAGAAGTGCGCGCAGCCCTTGATGCCGGCCAGCCGGTCGTGGCGCTGGAATCCACCATCATCACCCATGGGATGCCCTTCCCGCAGAATGTGGAGGCCGCGCGCGCCGTCGAGGCGTTGATCCGTGCCGGTGGCGCGGTGCCCGCGACCATCGCGGTGATGGGCGGGCGCATCCATATCGGCCTGTCCGACGCCGATCTGGATCAGCTGGGCCAGACCCCGCACGCGATGAAACTGAGCCGGGCCGATCTGCCCGCCTGCGTGGCCATGGGTCAAGTGGGGGCCACGACGGTGGCCGCCACGATGATCTGTGCCGCCATGGCCGGGATCTCGGTCTTTGCGACCGGCGGCATTGGCGGCGTCCATCGCGGGGCGGAAACCAGTTTCGATATTTCCGCCGATCTGGTGGAACTTGGCATCTCGCCGGTCACCGTGGTGGCCGCCGGTGCCAAGGCGATCCTTGATCTGCCGAAAACCCTTGAGGTGCTGGAAACCCAAGGGGTTCCGGTCATTGCCTATGGGCAGGATGATTTCCCCGCCTTCTGGTCGCGCTCATCCGGGATGAAGGCGCCCTTGCGAATGGATGATCCGGCCCAGATCGCCGCCGCCCATCTGATGCGCCAGACACTTGGCCTGAAAGGCGGGCAGCTGGTCGCCAACCCGATCCCGGTCGAGGCCGAGATCGCGCGCGAGGAAATCATGCCGGTGGTCGAACAGGCCTTGGCCGAGGCCGAGGCGCAGGGCATTGCTGCAAAGCAGGTGACGCCCTTCCTGCTTGACCGGATCTTCGCCATGACTGAAGGCCGCTCGCTTGCCTCCAATATCGAGCTGGTGCTGAACAATGCCCGCCTGGCCGCGGCCATTGCCAAAGAGATCGCCCGCCAAAAGGCCTGACGCATTGGCCGAATGCCGATTTTTCGACGAAAAATCGTCTTCCGCCCCTGAAATGTCCCCTGAAATGTGATGAATTTCAGGGGCGGCGGTTGCGGTGGGTCATGGCGCAGCCCTAGATAGGGGAAAACAGGGAAAATCCATGACCGAACCAAGCCACAAACGCCCCGGCCTGCTGGCGGGACTGCGCGCCAGCCTTTTGACCGGGCTTGTCGTGGTCTTGCCCATCGGGCTGACAATCTATCTGATCTATACCGTTGTCGGCTGGATCGACAGCTGGATCCTGCCGGTCATTCCCTTCGGCTGGCGCCCTGATCAGCTGGTCGCCTATTACATCGGGCCCGATGCCAATTTCCCGACGCGCGGCCTTGGCGTCATCGTCTTCCTGATCTTCACCGTCATTGTGGGCTGGATCGCCAAGGGATTTCTTGGCCGCACCATCATCGGTCAGGGCGAGCGTCTGGTGGACAGGATGCCGGTGGTGCGCTCGGTGTATGGTGGGTTCAAGCAGATCACCGAGACCTTCTTCGCCAAATCCGAGAAGAGCTTTGACAAGACCTGTCTGGTCGAATTTCCGCGCCCCGGCTGTTGGGCGGTGGGCTTTGTCGCCACCACCGCCAAGGGCGAGATCGCGCAGAAACTGCCAACCGATCGCCCGATGATCGCGGTCTTTGTGGCGCTGACGCCGCTGACGTCGGGCATCCTGATGTTCGTGCCGGAAGAAGACGTGATCCTGCTCGACATGAAGGCCGATGAGGTGGTGAAGCTGATCGTCTCGGCCGGTCTGGTCGCCCCGACCGCCAAAGAGGTGCAGGCGCTGATCGAGGATGCGAAGGTCTGACAGGGGGCACCTCGCCTGCGCCAACCTTCCTGACCAATTGGTGACGCAGCCCGGGCAATGATCTGCCCGGGCAAATCGCTTCTAATCGAAGATCCCGCGCAGATCGGCGCTGCTTTCCTTGCCGATATGGCCGCGATGGCGATGCAGGAAATGCGTCGCTGCGGCCCGCCCCGCCGTCTTCAGCCGGGTCAGAAGCTCCTCCGTCGGGCTTAGCTTACTGCCCGCGCCCAGCTGGTTCATCAACCCGTCATCGGCGATCAGATGGACATTCAGATCCTTCATCGCCCCCGCAGGCATCCGCCCCTCGGCGATCAGCCGCTTCACAAATGCGATAGAGCGCAATTCGCCCAGAAGCGCCGCGTTGAAGCTGATCTCGTTCACCCGGTCCTGAATCTCCACCGGGGATTGCGGGATTGCCGCACGGTAAAGCGGATTGATCGAAATGATCAGGATGTCATCGGGGAGATGCGGTTGATAAAGCGGGAACAGCGCCGGATTGCCGGTGAAACCGCCATCCCAGAATACCTCGTCATGCCCCGTGGCAGGGTCGCGCAACTCGACCGCCTGAAACACCGTGGGCAGGCAGGCCGAGGCCAGCAAGACCGCGGGCGTGATCTCGGCCCCGGCAAAGACCCGGATCTTGCCGCTGCGCACATTGGTGGCAGAGACAAACAGATCCGGCCCCTCATCGGCGCAGATGCGCGAGAAATCGAAATGCGACACCACCTCATGCAGCGGGTTCTGCCAGAACGGCCCCCAAGCATAGGGAGAATAAAGCTGTGCCGCGATTCCGGCGGGCGAGATCGGCAGATTGGCGGTGGCGAAATCGCCCATGGCGGCGGCCATCGGGAACACCGTGCGGAACCATTGCGCGACGCGCAGATCGCCCACCGCACCGACCTGCGCCCAAAGCCGGTCAAGATTTTCGCGTGCGGCCTCCCGTCCGTTCTTTGGCCCGCCCGCGATCAGCCCGGCCTTCAGCGCGGCCGCATTCAGCGCCCCGGCAGAGGTGCCGGTAATCCCGGCAATCTCCAGATCCGGGTCTTCCAGCAGGCGGTCCAGCACGCCCCAGGTGAAGGCACCATGCGCGCCCCCACCCTGAAGCGCAACATTGATACGCTGCTTCATGCCGCGCTCACATCGCGGTCCAGCCGCCATCGACGCTGATCGTCGTGCCGGTGATCTGCGCCGCCGCGTCCGAGCACAGGAAGACCGTGGTCCCGCCCAGTTCCTCGACCGTCACGAACTGTTTGGAGGGCTGACGATCCAGCAGCACCTGACGGATCACGGTTTCGCGGTCCATGTTATACTGCTTCATCGTGTCGGGGATCTGGTTCTCGACCAGCGGCGTCAGCACATAGCCCGGGCAGATCGCATTGCAGGTGATGCCCTTGCCCGCCTCTTCCAGCGCGATGGTCTTGGTCAGGCCGACCACACCATGCTTGGCCGAGACATAGGCCGATTTGAACGGCGAGGCGGTCAGGCCATGGGCCGAGGCGATATTGACGATGCGGCCCCAGCCTTTGGCCTTCATGCCCGGCAGCGCGGCAGCCGAGGTGTGGAAGGCAGAGCTGAGGTTGATCGCGATGATCGCGTTCCATTTCTCGACCGGGAAATCCTCGACCGGGGCGACATGCTGGATACCTGCATTGTTCACCAAGATGTCGCAGCCCCCGGCCTTTTCGATCAGGGCGCGGCAATCCTCGCCCTTCGACATGTCGGCGGCGATATAGCGCACGGTCGCGCCGGTTTCGGCGGACATCTGCGCCGCCATCGCGTGATCTTCGTCGCGATCGGTAAAGCTGTTGATGATGACCTCGGCCCCGGCCTTGGCCAGTTCTAGGGCGATGCCATGGCCGATCCCGGAATTGGAGCCGGTCACGACGGCGCGTTTGCCTTTGAGCATCTCAGTCCTCCTGCGGATGTTGCGTTGCAGCATATCGCAGTTAGGGCACGGGACCAGAGGTTTCGAGCGGCCTCATATGGCTGTGATCTGCGGGTATCAGGGCGCGATCTGCCGCAGGTTGCGGGCGGGGGCACCGGATGCGCGGATTGCCGCTCTGGCCTCGGATCGGCCATGGTCTTCGCCCGGGACTGGCCCTAAGAAATCGGCGCGGCGCATAAAAAAAACGCCGGCACAAGGCCGGCGCTAAGTCTTTGAGGCAGGTTTCATACAGGCAAGAAACCTATCGAGCAGTAAGGTCCTTATACTCCGCCATGGCGGACGATCCAAGTTAAAAGTTTGAAAAGTCTCGGCCTGCCGCCTAATGTCCGGCCCAAGAAATGCAGGGCGTCGAAGGATTGTTGCCGGAATGGGATCACATATTTTCGCGAGATTGCGCGGTTTCGGGCTGGCAATCCTGCTGGGGGCCACGGCTTTTCCCGCATGGGGCGACTCACCCTCGCCCGCAATCGCTATGTATGGCGCACCGGCCCTTCCACCTGATTTTGTGGCCCTGCCCTATGCCAATGCGGAAGCCCCCAAGGGTGGACGTATCATATTGGGAGAGCGGGCAAGTTTCGACAGTCTGAACCCGTTCATCGTGAAGGGCATCGCGCCTTCGCAGGTCTCCACCTTCACGGTCGAGACCCTGATGGGCCGGTCGCTGGATGAACCCTTCACGCTTTACGGTCTGCTGGCCGAATCGATCACCACCGACGAATCGCGCAACTATGCCGAATTCACCCTGCGGCCCGAGGCGCGGTTCTCGGATGGCAGCCCGGTCACTCCCGAAGATGTGATCTGGTCCTTCGAGGTTTTGGGCACGGAAGGCCAGCCGCGCTATGCCACCGCCTGGTCCAAGATCGCCAAGGCCGAGGTGACGGGGCCGCGTTCGGTGCGCTTCACCTTCAATACGATGGACCGCGAATTGCCACTGGTCCTTGCCCTGCGCCCGATCCTGAAGAAAGCCCAGTGGGAGGGGCGCGAATTCGCCGAGGCCTCGCTGGAGATCCCGGTGGGCTCCGGCCCCTATGTGATCGATCGTTTCGAGGCCGGGCGCTATATTTCCTTCAGGCGCAACCCGGACTGGTGGGGGAAGGATCTGCCCTTCAACAAGGGCCTGCACAATCTGGATGAGATCAGGATCGAATATTTCGGCGTCGATACCGCGCTGTTCGAGGCTTTCAAGGGCGGTGCCATCTCGGCCTTTCGCGAATTGAACCCGGCGAAATGGGCCAGCAATTTCGATTTCCCTGCGGTGAAATCCGGCGATGTGCTGAAGGCCGAGATCCCGCATCAGCGCCCCTCGGGGATCGAAGGCTTCGCCTTCAACACCCGCAAACCGCAATTCGCCGATTGGCGGGTGCGCGAGGCGCTGATCCTTGCCTTCAATTTCGAACTGGTGAACCAGACGCTGAACGGCGGTGCGCAGCCGCGCATCACCTCGTATTTCGGCAATTCCGTTCTGGGAATGCAGCCCGGTGCCCCGGCCAGCGCAAAGGCCCGGGCGCTGCTGGAACCCTTTGCTGCAAGCCTGCTGCCCGGCGCGCTGGACGGCTATGCCCTGCCGGTGGCCGAAGGCGAGGCCAACCGGCGCAACCTGCGGCAAGCCAACCGCCTGCTGGAAGAGGCGGGCTGGCAGATCACGGACGGCAAGCTGGTCGATGCATCGGGCCACCCTTTCCGCTTCGAGATCCTGCTGACGCAAGGCCAGGATGAGATGATCGGCGCGGCGACGATCTATATCGAGGCGCTGAAGCGGCTTGGCATCGAGGCCTGGATCACCACAGTCGACAATGCGCAATACAAGGAGCGGGTGAACGAATACCGCTTTGACATGACGCATTATATCCGTTCGCTTTCGCTTTCACCCGGCAATGAACAGACGCTCTATTGGGGGGCCAAGGGCGTGACCGAGCCCGGCACCCGCAACTGGCCCGGCATCGACAGCCCGGCGGCGGATGCGATGATCGAGGCGATGCTGTCGGCGCGCAGCCCCGAAGATTTCGACGCGGCGGTCGAGGCGCTTGACCGCGTGTTGACAAGCGGACGCTATGTGATCCCGCTCTGGTTCAACAAAGTGTCCCGCATCGCTTGGCGCAAAGGGTTGCATTACCCCGAACGTCTGCCGATCTATGGCGACTGGCCGGGTTGGCAACCCGAGGTCTGGTGGGCAGAATAGACCGCGACAGATGCCCGGGCGGAACGGCGCCCGGGTTCCCGACCCAGAAACGAAACAGACGACGAGGCCGAGACATGACCAGACCGCTGATCCTTGCCGCCGCCCTGCTGGCGCTGCTGGCTGGCTGCAACACCGTCGATGGCGTCGGGCGCGATATCTCCGGTGGCGCGAACCGCGTCGCGGGCTGGATCGGCTGAGGCCTGTTCAGCCGGGCATGGGGGCTGGGCTGCTGCGCCTGCGGATCACCGTGACCGAGCAATGCGCCTCGGCCACCACCTGCGCCGAGACCGATCCCAGATAGCGCCGCGTGGTCGAATGGCCGCGTGCCCCCATCAGGATATGATCGACATTGTTGTGACGGGCATAATCGATGATGGCGGCGGCCGGATCGGTGTTTTCCAGCACCGAGAAGGTCAGACGCTCATCGCCAAGCGCGATCCCGTCCGACCAGTGGCGCAGACCGACAAGGCGCGCGACATGCAGATGCTGCCCCGC
This sequence comes from Gemmobacter serpentinus, assembly GCF_008973825.1. Classification (GTDB taxonomy): domain Bacteria; phylum Pseudomonadota; class Alphaproteobacteria; order Rhodobacterales; family Rhodobacteraceae; genus Gemmobacter; species Gemmobacter serpentinus. Next base: position 91,454 of record NZ_WCHR01000004.1, read on the forward strand.
CTCGTCCAGACCGGAATCGATGGTGATGCGGCTGGTCTTGATGACATTAACGCAAGCCACCCTGATATCGGGCTCGGTCACCAACATGCGCTGAACATTGTCGCGCAAGAGATCGGCCAGCGCCTCCATCTCTGGCGACAGATCCACCGCCACCAGCAGGATGGGGGCCTTGGCGATCTGCGATTGCACGCTGGCGGGGGCGGCAAAGCGTTTGATCCCGCGCATCTGCCGCCAGCGGTGCCAGACCACGCGCCAATTGTCCTGCACCAGTTTCAGCCCGCGCGCTGTGACCTTCACCTGCGCCGGGTGCATCAGGTCGAACGCGATCTGCCCGGCGGTCTGGTAACGCCTGGTCGGATCGACCTCCAGCGCGCGCAGGATGATTTCTTGCAGCCATTCCGGGATCGCCGGATTCAGCGCACGCGGCGGCACCGGGTCTTTCCACAGGCGCGGGCGCACCCGGCGCAGGGTTTCGGGCTTGCCGAAGGGCAGCTTGCCGGTTGCCGCCTGATAGATCATCGCGCCCAGTGCGAAGATGTCCGATCGCGGATCGTTGCGTGCGCCCAGATATTGCTCCGGCGCGATATAGGGGAATGTCCCCATCGGAATGGTGAATTCTTCCGCCAGCAGATCCGGCAGCCGGTCATTGCGCGACAGGCCATAATCGATCAGAACCATCTCGCCATCGGGGCGCTGGAGCACATTCTCGGGCTTCAGATCAAGATGGATCACCTGCTGGCTGTGCAGATCATGCAGCGCATCGGCCATGCGGGCCGCAAGTTCGATCAGATCCGATATCGCAAAGGGGGCCTGCCGGAACCGCAACAGAAGGGAATCGCCCGGGATGCGTTCAGTCACCACATAGGGCATCACCGCGAAATCGCCGATGCCGTAGACGCGCGGCACATGCACCCCTTCCAGGCGCGGCAGGATCATCTGCTCCACCTCGAAGCCCACGATGGTCGGGCCATCATCGCCATCCAGGATCTTCGGCACCTTCATCACCATGGGCGTGGCATGGTCGGGATGCGTCACCTCCCAGATGGTGGCAAAGCCGCCCTCATGCAGCTTGTCGCCAAGGGTGAAGCCATCAATCTGCAAACCGCTCTGGGGGCGTGTCTTCATCGGTTTACGCCCCCGCATGAAGGCGCATGGCCAGGCTTTCGGGCAGGCCTGCTGCGCGCAGTTTCGCCACCGTGGCGGCGGTGTCATAGGGCACGCGGCAATAGGTCAGCTCGTTCAGCACGCTGTCATACAGCGCCCATCCCGCCAGCGGCCGCCCGTCGCGGGGCTGGCCGACCGAGCCCACCACCGCAAGCCAGCGGCGCGACCGGATCAGCGGAAAGCCCGCCCCCGCAATCACCCGCTGCTCGCGCACCCGGCCAGACATGTCATGGCTGTAAAGCTGCGGCACATGGACATGGCCGCAAAAGATCACCCGCGCATCCGAGACCCGGAAGGACGGCATCGCCCGCGCGGCTGAGGTCACATAGATCCAGTCTGCGCTGTCATGCGCGCTGGCATGGACGAACAGCAGGTCGTCCTCACGCAGCTTCAGCGGCTGGCGGGTCAGAAACTCGGTCTGGGCTGCATCAAGGCGCGGGCGGGTCCAGTTGATGGCGCGCCGCGCGGTGATGTTCAGATCCGCCGCCGGATCGGTCAGCGCCGCATCATGATTGCCAAGCACCAGCCTGGCCCCCGCCTCGACCAAGGCGCGCACCTTGTCTGTGCACCATTCCGGGTCGGGGCCGTAACCCACCACATCCCCAAGGATGACGATCCGTTCTGCCCGGCGCTGCGCCACATCGTTCAGCACAGCGGTCAGCGCCTCACGATTGGCGTGAATATCGGTCAGAATTGCAAATCGTGTCACGCAGATCCCCCACGCAGATCCCCCGAGGGGGCCGACGCCCTTTCGGCCAGATCAGCCGATTTTTGGCCAAACTAACCGCCTGCCGGGCCTGCGACAATCGCACGCATCTGCGGCGCATCGCCACTGGCCCCAGACAGCGGGCGAAGACGGGTGCGTGGAGGGGTGGAGGGGCCTGCCGGCCTTGCTTGCGTCAACCGGCTTCGGAGCATAGGGTCCGCCCCATGCTGTCGATCACAGAACCTGATTTCGCCCTGCCGGTCCTTCCGGCCTCATTCAATCTTGCCGAGCATGTGCTGGCAAAGGGCATGGATGCGCCGGACCGGATCGCGATGCAGATCCTGAAACTGTCGGGGGCCGAACGCTGGAGCTATGCGCGCCTGATCGCTGCCCTGCGCGGTGTGGCGGGGCTGTTGCAGGCGCAGGGCTTGCAGCCGGGTGAGCGGGTGCTGCTGCGCCTTGGCAATCAGCCGGAATTTCCGCTGGCCTTTCTGGGGGCGATTGCCGCCGGTCTGGTGCCGGTGCCGACATCGGCACAGCTGACCGCGCCGGAGATCACCGCGATGGCCGCCCCGCTTGAACCCGCGCTCGTGATTGCGGCAGAGGGGATTGCCCTGCCCGATCACCCCGCCCCGGTGCTGGCGGCCCGCGACCTGCGCCAGGCCGAGACCCTGCCACCGGGCGACTGGCATCGCGGCGATGCCGAACGTCCGGCCTATATCGTCTTTACCTCTGGCACCTCCGGGCAGCCGCAGGCGGTGGTCCATGCCCATCGGGCAATCCTTGGTCGCGCGCCGATGCATCACGGCTGGGAGGGGCTGGTGCCAGAGGATCGCCTGCTTCATGCCGGGGCCTTCAACTGGACCTATACGCTCGGCACCGGGTTGCTGGACCCCTGGACGGTGGGCGCGACCGCGCTGATCCCCGGGCCGGGGATCACGCCCGCGCAATTGCCGCTGCTGCTGAAACGCTTTGATGCGACCATATTGGCGGCAGCCCCCGGTGTGATCCGCCAGATGCTGCGCGCGCCCCTGCCCGCCTTGCCCAAATTGCGGCACGGGCTGGTCGCGGGGGAAAGTCTGGTGCCTGACCTGCGTGCCCGGTGGCAGGCGATGACCGGCACTGATCTGCATGAGGCGCTCGGCATGTCGGAATGTTCCACCTTCATCTCGGGTAGCCCGGCCCGCCCCGCGCCGGATGGTCATATCGGCTATGCCCAGCCGGGGCGCTACATCGCGGTGCTGGATGCGGTCGGCGATCCGGTGCCGCGCGGCACGGTCGGGGAACTTGCCGTTTCAGTCACCGATCCCGGTCTGATGCTGGGCTATCTTGAGGCGCCAGAGGCGACAGAGGCACGGCAGAAAAACGGCTGGTTCCTGACCGGCGATCTGGTGGCGATGCGCGCGGATGGCGCGCTAAGCTATCAGGGCCGCGCCGATGACCAGATGAATCCGGGCGGCTTTCGCGTATCCCCACAAGAGGTGGAGGCGGTGCTGGCCGGCCTGCCCGATCTGGCCGAATGCGCGGTGGCCGAGGTCGAGGTGCAACCGGGTGTCAGGGTCATTGCCTGTTTCTTTACCGCACAGACCACCGATACCCCTGTGCAGATCGAGAGACTTTCGGCCTTTGCGGCGGATCGGCTCGCCCGCTACAAGCAACCCCGTATCTGGCAAGAGGTCGCAGCCCTTCCGCGCAATGCCAATGGCAAGCTGAACCGCCGCGCCCTGCCCATGCTCTGGACCCCGACATGATCCGTCTCGACATCTTTTCCGATCCCGTTTGCCCGTGGTGCTATCTGGGCAAGACCAATCTTGACCGCGCGCTGGAGCGCCACCCCGAACACCCCTTTGCCATTGAATGGCATCCGTTCCAACTGGCACCCAATATGCCGAGGCAAGGCGTCGACCGGGGCCAATACCTGCTGTCGATCTTTGGCACCCAGCAACGCACGGTCGAGGCGCATCTGCGTCTGGCCGAGCTGGGGCGCGCCGCTGGCCTTGAGTTCAACTTCGAAGCCATCAAGACCGCGCCCAATACCTTTGACGCACATCGCCTGATCTATTGGGCCGGGCTTGAGGGGCGGCAGACCGCCATGGTCTCCACCCTGTTCCGCGCCTATTGGCGCGAGGGGCGCGATATTGGCGATCCGGAGACGCTGTGCGATCTGGCGGCGGGTGTCGGGCTGGACCGCGCGATGATCTCGCGCCTGATCTACAGCGATGCCGATACCGAGGCGCTGCGCGCCCGCGAGGCTCATGCCCGCGAACGCGGCATCGGTGCCGTGCCCACCTTTATCGTGGCCGATACCCATGCGCTTTCGGGCGCGCAACCGCCCGAACTTTGGGATCAGGTGATCGAGGAACTGACGGCGCAAAGCCGCGCCACGGACCGCACCTCGGAAGGACAAGACGAATGACGACGCAATCCCGGGTCTCGATGACCGAGTTCATCGCGATGATCGCGATGCTCTTCGCGGTCGTCGCCTTTTGCATTGATGCCATGTTGCCCGCCCTGCCGCAGATCGCACAGGAATTGACGCCAGATGCGCCAAACCGCGCGCAGTTGATGGTGACCAGCTTTGTGCTGGGCATGGGGGTCGGCACGCTGTTTGCCGGACCCTTGTCGGACAGTCTGGGCCGCAAGCCGGTCATCCTTGGCGGGGCCGCAATCTCCATTCTGGCCGCCTATGCCGCAACGCTGGGGCAAAGCCTTGAGGCCGTGCTGGCGGCCCGTGTGGTGCAGGGCCTGGGCGTGGCCGGACCGCGCGTGGTGTCAATCGCACTGGTGCGGGATCTGTATAAAGGCCGCGAGATGGCCCGCGTGGTCAGCTTTGCCATGATGATCTTCACGCTGGTGCCCGCCGTGGCACCGCTTGCGGGCAGCATCATCATCGCCGATTTCGGTTGGCGCGGCATCTTCATCGCCTGCATCCTGTTCGTGGTTGTGGCGCTGACCTGGCTGACGATCCGCCAGCCCGAGACCCTGCCACGCGCGGCGCGCCGCCCGTTGCAGGCGGCAGCCCTGATGTCAGCCCTGCGCGAAGTGATGACCACCAAGGTCGTGGTCATCTCCATCGCGGTGCAGACGCTGTGCTTCGGCGTGTTGTTTGGCACGCTGTCCAGCACCCAGCAGGTGTTCGACGAATCCTTTGGGCGCGGTGACAGCTTCCCGTTCTGGTTCGCATTGATTGCCGTGATGTCGGCCAGTGCCAGCATGATCAACGCAGCCCTCGTGGTGCGGCTGGGGATGCGGCGGCTGGTGCAGGCCACCCTGCGCGTTCAGGTCGTCCTGTCACTGGGATTTGGCCTGCTCTGGCTCGGCGATGTGCTGCCGCCCGCCATGATGTTCCCGGTCTATATCGGCTGGACCACCACGGTCTTCATGATGGCGGGCTTGACGCTTGGCAATCTGAATGCGCTGGCGCTGGAGCCTTTGGGCCATATTGCCGGGATGGCGGCCTCTGTCAGTGGGGCGCTGGCCACGGTGCTGGCGGTGGCGATCGCGGCCCCGCTGGGGCTGGCCTTTGACGGGACGCCGGTGCCGCTGGCCTTTGGCGTCTTCGGTCTGACCTTGCTTGGATCGATTCTGATGCTGGCGCTGCCCAAACGCTGATCGGGATCCAATTCATGGAAATCATCGGGGACGGGTTCAGGCGAATCCGTCCCCGATTGATTCTCGCGCAAGATGAACTGGGCAGGAATTGCGGCAGTTTCGCAGCCTTTGCCTTAATTGACCCGGCATACGCTGGGTAAAACAAGGGCCCTGCCGCTATGCAGCACAGAAATTCCGATCTTCACGCGGGATTTCCAGGCAGAAATCACAACTTTGGGCTGCTTTTTTCATTTTCGCGCAAAGGCAGGCATCGCGCCGAATTGTCCCGTGAATTCCGCGGCTTTGTCCGTCTCACGTCGGTTTTATGCCACAAATGAACGGTTAATCCTGATCCCAGAAAACGCGAAACCTTCACGACTTTGCACAAAAAGGGACAGACCATGACAACGCATACCTTGACCGGCATTCAGGTTACCTTCTCTGGTGCCACCGCCACCGCGACTGCCCTGCAGACCCTCAAGCTGGTGACGACCGAGAAATTCTCGTTCAGCTATCGCCTGACCGCCCCTTCCGAGACCGCGCTGTCGGCGGCCACGATCAAGGCGACCTACGGCACCGCGATGCATTCGGTCACGCTGGGATCCACCCGCATCACGCTGGATGGCAATACCAAGGTCGGCCAATACACCTGGGGTGAAGGCAAGTCCGCGCTGATCATGGAAGTCACCACCAGCGCCACGTCCAAATCCTATTTCGTGCTGGATGGAACTGCGCTGCCGAGCTTTGCAACCATCTCGGCATATAACGCATTCATGGCCGCCCTGACCGGCACCACCTCGGTTTCGCGCAAGTTCGACGTCCGTGGCCCGAACCTGCCGATCGATCCGAAAAAAGTGCCGAGCTTCACCGCCTCGACCGAAGATGACGTGATCACCGGCAACACCGCCTTTGGCGACAACTTCACCAAGACCATCTTTACCGGCACGGGCAATGACAACGTCACCGGCCTTGCGACCAATGACAAGATCGATGCCGGTGCGGGCAATGACACCGTGAACGGCCTGGCGGGCAATGACTCCATCGATGGCAAGGCCGGCAATGACTCGCTGCTGGGCGGCGATGGCGATGACACCGTGCTTGGCAATGTCGGCGATGACACCATCTTCGGTGGCAATGGCAATGACAGCATCAAGGGCGGCACCGGCAACGACAATCTCTCGGGCGATGCCGGCAATGATAAGATCCTTGGCGAAGCCGGCAATGACAACATCAATGGCGGCGCTGGCAGCGACCATCTGGTCGGCGGTGGCGGCAATGACACCCTGGTGGGTGGCGCGGACAATGATTCGATCTTCGGCGGCAATGACAATGACTCGATCACCGGCGACGCGGGCGACGATCTGCTGCGCGGCGAGCGTGGTGCCGATACCATCGACGGCGGCACGGGCGAAGACAAGATCGACGGCGGCTATGGCGATGACGTGCTGCGCGGCGGTGCCGACAATGACACGATCAATGGCAATATCGGCAATGACCTGATCAACGGCGACGGCGGCAACGACTCGATCCTCGGCGGCGACGGCAAGGACACCATCACCGGCGGCGCGGGCAACGACACGATCAAGGGTGGCTCGGGCGCGGATGTCTTCGTCTTTGCCGATGGTCATGGCGCTGACCGCATCCTGGACTTCAAGGACAATGTCGACACGCTGCAATTCACCGCAGGCCTGGCTGGCAATAGCGTGGCAGCAGCCCTGAACAATGCCGAGCAAGCTGGCCGCAACGTGGTGTTCGATTTCGGCGATGGCGACACGCTGGTCATCATGAACATCACCAAGGCCAAGCTGCTGAACGACATCGACATCATCTGATCCACCGGATCAGGCGACAAGACAAAGGCCCGGATTGCTCCGGGCCTTTGCTCATTTCGGTTTCACCACCTTTCCGGCCAGATCGCGGGCGACGCCAAAGGCCCCCTTGATCCGGTCGGATTCATTGGGCCAGTCCACCGCCAGCACGATCTTGTTGCCCTGCACCTTGGCCGCGCCCTTTAGCGCCTGAAGATATTCGACCAGCCCCGCCGGATTGGCGAATTTGTCATTGTGGAATTGCAAGGTCACGCCGCGCGGCCCGGCATCAAGGCGCGAAATCCCGGCCCGTTTGCACATGGCCTTGATCCGCACCACCAGAAGCAGGGTGTTCACCTCTTTTGGCAGCGCCCCGAAACGGTCGATCAGCTCGGCGGCGAAGCCTTCCAGTTCCACCTTGGTGGTCAGATGTGACAGCCGCCGGTAAAGCCCGAGGCGGATATCGAGATCGGGCACGAAATCTTCGGGGATCAGCACCGGCACGCCCAGATTGATCTGTGGTGCCCAGGCGTCATCGACCGGGGCCAGCCCGTTGATCTCGCCGGATTTGATCTTGGCAATCGTCTCTTCCAGCATCTGCTGATACAGCTCGTAGCCGACTTCCTTGATATGGCCCGACTGTTCCTCGCCCAGAAGATTGCCCGCACCGCGCAGGTCAAGGTCATGGCTTGCCAGATTGAAGCCCGCACCGAGGCTGTCGAGGCTGGCCAGCAGCTTCAACCGCTTTTGCGCCTGGGGCGTCAGCGGACTGCGCGGCTTGGTGGTCAGATAGCAATAGGCGCGGGTTTTTGAACGGCCCACCCGCCCCCGGATTTGATAAAGCTGGCTCAGGCCGAACATGTCGGCGCGATGCACGACCATCGTGTTCGCGGTCGGGATATCCAGCCCGCTTTCCACGATGGTCGTGGCCAGCAACACGTCATATTTGCCGTCATAGAACTCGTTCATCCGCTCATCAAGGTCACCGGCGGCCAATTGGCCATGGGCCACGACATAGCTGACCTCCGGCACCTGGCTACGCAGAAACTCCTCGATCTCGGGCAGATCGGCCACGCGCGGCACCACGAAGAAACTTTGCCCGCCGCGATAGCGTTCGCGCAGCAGCGCCTCGCGGATGGTCACCGTGTCGAACTCGCTCACATAGGTGCGGATCGCCAGGCGGTCGACCGGCGGAGTTGCAATGATCGACAGATCGCGCACGCCGGTCAGCGACAGCTGCAAGGTGCGCGGGATCGGTGTCGCCGTCAGGGTCAGCACATGGACCTCGGCGCGCATCTCTTTCAGCCGTTCCTTGTGCGACACACCGAAATGCTGCTCCTCGTCGATGATCAGGAGCCCAAGGTTCTGGAACTTGACCGCCTTGGCCAGCAGCGCGTGGGTGCCGATACAGATATCGACGCGGCCCTCCTCCAGCCCCTTGCGGGTTGCCGCCGCATCCTTGGCGGTGACAAAGCGCGACAGCGGCCGCACCTCCATCGGGAAGCCGCGGAAGCGTTCGGCAAAGCTGCGGTAATGCTGACGCGCCAGCAGCGTGGTCGGGCAGATCACCGCGACCTGCATCCCAGCCATGGCGGCGACAAAGGCCGCGCGCATCGCCACCTCGGTCTTGCCAAAGCCCACATCGCCGACGACAAGGCGGTCCATCGGGCGGCCCGCCTCCAGATCGCTGATGACATCGGATATTGCGTTCAGCTGATCGTCGGTTTCCTGATAGGGGAACCGCGCGGCAAAGGCCTCCCAAGCCGAATGGGGCGTCTCAAGGATCGGGGCGTGGCGCAGATGCCGTTCGGCCGCGATCCGCATCAGGCGGTCGGCAATCTCGCGGATGCGTTCCTTCAGCTTGGCCTTCTTGGCCTGCCATGCCCCGCCGCCCAGCCGGTCCAGCAAGCCTTCGTCATGGCCATAGCGGCTGAGCAGTTCGATATTCTCCACCGGCAGATAGAGCTTCGCATCCTCGGCATAGACCAGATGCACATATTCATGCGGCGGGCCCGGGCGGTTGCGGGGCGGTTCGGGCACGCGGATGGTTTCCAGCCCGATGAAGCGGCCGACACCATGTTCGACATGCACCACCAGATCGCCGGGCGTCAGCGTGCCGAGATCTTGCAGGAAATTCGCGGCCTTCTTCTTGCGCCGCGCCTTGCCAAGCATCCGCTCGCCAAGCACATCCTGTTCGGAAATCACCGCAAGGCCGGGGGCGGTAAAGCCCTCTTCCAACGCCCAGACGGTCAGAAACAACTGGCCCTTTCCCTCGGGGATGTCGCGGCTGTCCTGCGCCAGATGGGCCGCACTGAGCCCCTGATCCTCCAGCAGTCCCTTCAGGCGCTCGCGCGCGCCTTCGGACCATGAGGCAATCACCACCTGACGATCTGCGCGCAGCTGTTTCACATGCTCTGACAGCGCGGCGAACAGGCTGACATTTTCCTGCTGGCGTTCGGGGGCAAAGCTGCGCCCCACGCGACCCTGCGCATCCAGAATGCCGGGCCCCGGCGATTGTGGCAGCGGCGACAGCTGGATCACCCGCAAGGGCGCAATCGCGGTCTCGAAGGCATTGTCATCGAGATAAAGCGCATCCGGCGGACAGGGCTTGTAAACCGTGTCCATGCGGCCCTTGACCTGCATCTGTTCGCGCCGCGCCTCGAACTGGTCGGCAATGCCTTCCCAGCGTGACAGCCGGGCGGGCGTCACCTGATCGTCCAACATCACCGAGGCGTCCGGCAGGTAATCGAACAGCGTCTCGATCCGGTCATGGAACCAGGGCAGCCAATGTTCCATCCCCTGATGCTTGCGCCCGGCACTGACCGCCTCATACAAGGGGTCATCATTGGTTGCGCCGAACTCGATCCGGTAGGTCTGGCGGAAGCGGGTGATCGCCGCCTCGTCCATGATGATCTCGGACATCGGCGCAAGATCGATCACCTGCAGCTTCTCGGTCGTGCGCTGCGTCTCGGCGTCAAAGCGGCGCAAGCCATCCAGCGTATCGCCGAACAGATCAAGGCGCACCGGCCCGGTTTCGCCCGGCGGCCAGATATCGACAATGCCGCCGCGCACCGCGAAATCGCCGGGATCGGTCACCGTCGCGGATTGGCTGAAGCCCATGCGGACCAGAAAGGTCTTCAGTGCAAATTCATCGATCCGTTCGCCCACGCGGGCGCTGAAAGACGCGCCCCGCACCACTTCGCGCGCAGGCAGGCGCTGCGTCACCGCATTCAGCGTGGTCAGCAGGATGAATGGCCCCGGCATGTCATGGGCAAGGGCTGCAAGCGTCGCCATCCGCCGGGCCGAGATCGCCGGATTGGGCGAGACGCGATCATAGGGCAGACAGTCCCATGCCGGGAAATCCATCACCAGCGCGGACGGGGCGAAGAAGGCCAGCGCCGCCCGCATCGCCTCCATCCGCTTGTCGTCGCGGGCAACATGGATGACCGGCTTGCCGCGCGCCAGTTCCTTTGCCAGCAGCTTGGCATCAAAACCCTCGGGCGCGCCGCCCAGCACGATGCGTTTCAATTCGCTCATGTTCGGCCCCTCAATGCAGGACGCTGACCGACATGTTCTGATACATGCCCCAGAACGCGGTCAGCAGGATGGTCACCATGCCCGAAGCCTGAACGCCAAGGCGCAGCTTGATCAGCCGCGCCTGCAACGCCTCGCCGCTATGATCGCCATCGGCGATGCGATGCGCGGTGCGCACCGACAGGAACGACCAGAAGGTCAGCGGCAGCACAAGGCAGAACACGGCTTGCGCAAATTCCGCGCCATACCAGAAACCACTGACGGCCAATGCGGTCAGGATGAAGGCGGTGATGCCGGTGATCCACATGCCCGAGACATGCATGATGTAAAGCAGCCGGTTCACATGGATGCGCGCCAGTTCCTCCAGCACGGTCTGGGCGGCACCGCCCTGTCGGCGTGCGCGCAGGATCATGTCGAAGGGCACGCCCATGATGCGATGGCTGGCCATCCACCATTGCACGCCCAGCATGATCCAGAACCACAGATTGGAGAAGGACCGCATGTCGATCAATTCGACGATCAGGTCAAAGACATTCACGCGCGTGCTCCGGCAACTGCCCCCCGCACGGGGCCGACCGCGACATTCCTAACCTTGCGATGCGCGTTTATCCATGGCAGGCAGGCAGAAATTTCCGCCCGGCGCGCAGAAGACCGCGCAGCCGTGGCGGCGCAGCCAGATTTCGCCCAGTCCCGCCCTGTTATTGCCGTCGCCCGCCACCACCCGCCTGCCCGAGCCAGATCCCGAGGTCCCGATGCGCCCGATCCAAGCCGCCTATCCCACCACTCGCTTCCGCCGCACCCGCGCCAGCGACAGCCTGCGCCGGTTGACACAGGAAAACGTGCTGACGGTGCATGACCTGATCTGGCCGATCTTCATCCGTGACGGCGCGCATATCCGTGAGCCGATCCATTCGATGCCCGGCGTCAGCCGGTTGTCGATCGATCTGGCGGTGAAGGCGGCAGAAGAGGCTGCATCGCTTGGCATCCCGGCGATCTGCCTCTTTCCCTATACCGATCCTTCGGTGAAGACGGTTGGCTGCGAAGAGGCCTGGAATCCCGACAATCTGACCAATCGCTGCATTCGCGCCATCAAGGCGGCGGTGCCCGAGATGGCGATCATGACCGATATCGCCCTCGACCCCTATAACGCCAACGGCCATGACGGCTTGGTGCGGGACGGCATCATCCTGAATGACGAGACGGTCGAGGCGCTGGTGCGCATGGCGCTGGCACAGGCGGAAAGTGGCGCCGATATCCTCGGGCCCTCCGACATGATGGATGGCCGGGTGGGCGCAATCCGCGACGCGATGGAGGCGGCTGGCCACAAGGACATCGCGATCCTCAGCTATTCGGCCAAATATGCCAGTGCCTTTTATGGGCCGTTCCGCGATGCGGTCGGCGCATCCGGGGCACTGAAGGGCGACAAGAAGACCTATCAGATGAACCCCGGCAACAGCGATGAGGCCTTGCGCCTGATCGAGCGCGATCTGCGCGAGGGGGCTGATATGGTCATGGTGAAACCGGGGATGCCCTATCTCGATATCTGCCGTCGGGCCAAAGACACCTTTGGCGTGCCGACCTATGCCTACCAGGTCTCGGGCGAATACGCGATGATCCAGGGCGCGGCCGAGCGCGGCTGGATCAAGGGCGAAGAAGCGATGCTGGAAAGCCTGCTTGCGTTCAAGCGTGCGGGCTGTGACGGGATCCTGACCTATTTCGCCCCCACGGTTGCCCGATTGCTGCGCGGCTGATCGCCGAGGAACGGGCCGGGATTGGTGACAGATGCGCGAAACTTCGCTATAGCTGGTGGAAAGGGGGCAAAAGACCCCGAAACCAGAAAAATCGAGGCGTGCAGATGATTTCCAGACGAACCCTGATCGGCAGCGCGGGCGCTGCGGTGACGCTTGCGGCCTGTGGCAATGGCGTGGGCGGCAATGGCGCGGCGATGATCGATGCCCGCGTCGACGAGACCCGGAACCTTTTGTTCAATGCTTATCCCGGCACCCGGGATCTGGCGGGCAAGGCGCTTGGCGTCCTGTATATGCCGCTGGTCACCGAGGCCGGTTTCGGCATTGGCGGGGCCTTCGGGCGCGGCGCATTGCGCATCAAGGATGTGACGGTGGATTACTATTCCGCCGCCAAGGCCTCTGTCGGTTTGCAGATCGGTGCGCAGCAATATGCCCATGCGCTGTTCTTCATGACCGATGCGGCACTTGGCGATTTCCGCCGCTCGCAAGGCTGGGCTGCGGGGGCCGATCTGAAATATGCGACCCCCGAACAGGGGGCCAGCATCGGCAAGGACACGACCGAGATCGATCCGGTGATCGCGCTGGTTTTCGGTCAGGCCGGCCTGATTGCCGGGGCAACATTGTCGGGTACCAAATACACCCGCATCATCCCTTGATGATCTGATCCAGCTGCACCGGGGGGCTGGGCGGACAGCCCGCCTCCGGGCAGCGCCAGCTTTCCAGCAGATCCAGCCAACGTCGCGCCTCAGTCGCGGGGTCTGCGGTTTCCGATGCCGGGAAATGCAGCGACAGATCCCCCAGCCGCAGCCCGTGTTCCACCGATTCCGTGCCGTCGGTCAGCCGCGTATAGGCGATGACCTGCCCGGCGGGATCAAGCTGCAGATAAAGCTCGCGCATCTGTCCGCCAATCGTGCCGCTGCAGGCATAGCGCAATGCCTGCGGTCCGACCGATTGGGCGCTTGCCCCTGGCGCAAGCAGCCGCCCGCCCTGATACTGCCCACCGGACGCACGCACACAATCAATGAGCGCGGGATCATCCAGGATCGGCAGACGATTGAAACGCATTTCGGCAAAGGCATCGCAGGATTGCGCGGCATATTCCGGCTCCAACGTGCGGGCGCAAAGCCCGAGGATCAGGCCGCGCTCGGGATAGGCAATCGGGTGATAGACGCGCGGGATCTGATAGATCTTGCCGTCAAAAGCCAGATCCAGATCCTGTGGCTGCGGATGCATCCGATCCCAACCCCAGATCGCGCCCGCGCCAAGGCACAGCACCGCCATCACCTCAAAGGCGTTGCGCAGATGGCGCCTGCGCCGCGCCGGGCGGCCATGCCAGACCACCAGCAGGCCAAGGATCACGCTGACCGCCGCCAGAACCAGCACCGCAGGCAGCACCAGATGCACCCCGGGTGCCTCTGGATGCAGGGCCACCACGGCCAGTTTCACCAGAACAACGCCAAGCCCCGCCAAGGCCAGTGCCAGCCCCAACAGGCTGAACCAGATGCCACGCCAAGCAGTCAAACCGACTTCCTCCAAACGCCGTTTCGGCGTGCAAATACGCACAAGGAGCACACCGCACCCCACCAACATGCGCTGAAGCGCCGGATAGGTAAAGCCGAATTTCCCAAGCTATACCGACGGTTTAGGCCCGCGGCTTACAGCAGCCGGCGGATCAGGCTGGAGGTGTCGTTACGCCCGCCATCCATTTTCTGGACATCCTTGTAGAACTGATCGACCAGCGCGGTGACCGGCAGGCTGGCACCGATCTTGTCGGCGGCCTCAAGGCAGATCTTCAGATCCTTGCGCATCCAGTCCACCGCAAAGCCAAAGTCGAACTCACCCGCCAGCATGGTCTTGTGGCGATTGGCCATCTGCCAGCTGCCAGCCGCACCCTGGCTGATCACCTCGACCACCGCCGCGCCGTCCAGGCCCGCCTTCTGGCCAAAAGCCAGGGCTTCCGACAGGCCTTGCACCAAACTTGCGATGCAGATCTGGTTCATCATCTTGGCGATCTGGCCCGCGCCGCTATCGCCCATGCGGCGGCAGATCCGGGCATAGGCGGCAATCACCGGCTCTGCCCGGTCATATTCGGATTGCACGCCGCCGCACATCACCGACAGCACGCCATTCTGGGCGCCCGCCTGCCCGCCCGAGACCGGCGCATCGACAAAGCCCTTGCCCTCGGCCGCGGCAATCGCCGACAGCTCGCGCGTGACAGATTCCGACACGGTCGTGTGATCGACAAAGACCACGCCGGGTGCCATGCCCGCAAAGGCCCCGTCAGGCCCAAGGCAGATGCTGCGCAGATCATCGTCATTGCCGACGCAGGCCATCACAAATTCGGCACCTTCCGCCGCTTCGCGCGGGGTGGCAGCGGCACGGCCACCATGTTCGGCAACCCAGGCATTCGCCTTTGCGCCATTGCGGTTATAGACCGTGACCTCATGCCCTTTGGCCTTCAGATGACCCGCCATGGGGTAGCCCATGACGCCCAGGCCCAGAAATGCTACTCTTGCCATCGGTGCCGCTCCTGCGATTGCCCTGCCTTGCGGTTTCGACTAGGAACGCAACTCGCATCCAAGGTCAAGGACGCCTCTTGTGCTGACGCTTTTCCGCTGGCTTACCCGTATCGTCACCGGCCTGATCCTGCTGTCGCTGGCTGCGACGGCGATCATCTACTGGTTCCTGTCGCGATCGCTGCCCGATTATGACGAGGATTTTACGGTGGCGGGGATCTCTGCCCCGGTCGATATCGTGCGCAACAATGACAATGTGCCGCATATCTTTGGTGCCACCGATGCGGATGTCTATTACGCGCTTGGCTTTGCCCATGCGCAGGACCGGCTGTGGCAGATGACCATGCTGCGCCGCACCGCCCAGGGACGCCTGTCGGAACTGTTCGGCCAGCGCACCGTGAAGATCGACGAGCTGATGCGGCGCTATGACCTTGAAGGTCTGGCCCGCGCCTCGCTTGCGGCGCAGGATCCGCAGACCCGCGACGCGTTGGAGGCCTATGCCCGTGGCGTGAACAGCTGGATCGAGCAGGTCAATCTGGGCGCGCGCGGCCGTGGCGCGCCGGAGTTCTTCTTTTTCTCCAATGAAATCGCTGCATGGCAGCCCGCCGACAGCCTTGCCATCCTCAAGCTGATGGCGTTGCAACTCAGCAGCCAGATGTCGCAAGAGGTGCTGCGGGCCCGCATGTCGATGCTGCTGCCCGGCAATCGGCTGCGCGATATCCTGCCCGATGTGCCGGGCGCGGGTGTGGCGGCCCTGCCCGATTATGCCAGCCTGATGCCCGGCGTCGTGCCGTCGCAGACCGCGATGACGCTGGACCGTGACCCGCTGTCGCCCATTGCCCCGCGTGAACTGGCCGGGGCCTCCAACGCCTGGGCGGCAGCATCGTCGCGGGCCGCAGCGGGTGGCGCGCTTCTGGCCAATGATCCGCATCTGGGCTTCACCGCGCCGACCATCTGGTATCTGGCCCGGCTGGAGCTGCAAAGCGGCGGCGTGATCGGCGCCACCATTCCGGGCGTACCCGCCGTGCTGATCGGCCGGAAAGAGGCGCTTGGCTGGGGGCTGACCACGGCTTATGTCGATGATCAGGATGTGTTCATCGAAGAGGTGAACCCGGAAAACCCCGAAGAATATCGCACCCCCGAGGGTTGGAAGCGGTTTCAGACCCGCCGCACCATCTTGCAGGTAAAGGATGGCGATCCGATCACCCTGACGCTGCGCTGGACCGAGAATGGCCCGGTCCTGCCCGGCAGCCATTATGATCTGGCCTCGATCACGCCGGGCGGCCATGTCGCATCCGTCGGGTGGACGGCGCTGTCCGACAAGGACACCTCGATGAGTGCCGCGATTGCGCTGATGCAGGCCAGCAACCGCGCGGCGGCGCTGGAGGCGGGGCGTCTGGTGGTTGCGCCGGCGCAAAACCTGATGCTGGCCGACCGCGACGGGATCGCCATGCAGGTGGTGGGTGCCGTGCCCGCCCGCGATCCGCGCCACGAGACGCAAGGCCGGATGCCTGCCCCCGGCTGGAAGCCCGAGAACCGCTGGCAGGGGATCGAACCCTATGACACCAACCCGCGTTTCGTCGATCCGGTTTCGGGCATTTTGGGCAATACCAACAACAAGACCATCGACCGCCCCTTCCCGCAGCATCTGAGCTTCAATTGGGGGGACACACAACGCATTCAGCGCTGGCTGGCCCTGATGAAGACCCGCGAAGTTCATACCCGCGAAAGTTTCATCGAGGCGCAGCTGGATACCGTCAGCCCTGCCGCGCGCAGCCTGTTGCCGCTGATCGGGGCCGAGCTGTGGTTCACCGGCGAGGCGGCACCCGAGGGCACGCCCGAACGAATGCGCCAGAAGGCGCTGGATCTGATGGCGAAATGGAACGGCGAGATGAACGAACATCTGCCAGAACCGCTGATCTATCAGGCCTGGATGCGCCGTTTGCAGGACCGGCTGATCCGCGACGATATCGGCCCGATGGCCGATGAATTTGCCCATTTCGACCCGGTCTTCCTGGAACGCGTTTTCCGCAATGTCGATGGCGCCTCGGAATGGTGTGACGTCGTGCAATCGGCTGTTGTCGAGACCTGCGCCGATCTGGCCCGCATCGCGCTGGACGAGGCGCTGTTGTCGCTGTCGGAACGCTATGGCCGCAATGTCGAAAGCTGGCGTTGGGGCGACGTGCATCAGGCGGTGCAGGATCACCCCGTCCTCGGCAATGTCGCGCTGCTTCGGTATTTCGTGAATATCCGCCAAAGCACCAGCGGCGATGACCACACGCTGATGCGGGGCCGCACGCGTGGCACCGGGCCGGACCCGTTCCAGAATGTGCATGGCGCGGGCTATCGCGGGGTCTATGATTTTGGCGATCCCGACAGTTCGGTCTTCATCACCTCAACGGGGCAATCGGGCCATCCGCTGAGCCGCCATTACGACAATCTGGGCGAACGCTGGCGGCGCGGCGAATATATTCCGATGAGTCTTGATCCCGAACTGGCCCGGGCAGCGGCGGCGGGGGAAACCATCCTGACCCCGCTTGCACCAGAGCAGTAATCAGATGACCGGGCACCCTGCCCGGTTTTTTGGCAGCTGACGGATCACAATGCGCGCGCAAGTGGCGCGGCGCAGCACCGTGACAGAGAATTCACATATCTGGCATGGTGCTTTTCCGCGGCAGATGTTACCGCAAACGCGCCGCGCTTTCTCAGCCCGGACACCCCCTTTCGCTTCCTCCTCCTGCGCTGCGGTTCCGGCTGCGGTGCCGATCCGGGTCCATTCGATGTCGCATACGCCAAACCTGAAACTCACCATCCTTGCCCTGGCGCTTGGATCCTTTGCCATCGGCACTTCCGAATTTGCGGCCATGGGGCTTTTGCCTTGGTATGCCGCCGATCTTGGCGTGACCGAGCCGATGGCAGGCCATGTGGTCAGCGCCTATGCGCTTGGCGTCGTGGTCGGCGCGCCGATCACCTCGATCCTTGGTGCAAAACTGCCGCGTCGGCGCTATCTGGCGGCGCTGATTGCGATTTATGGCGTGATGAACCTGATCGCCGCGGTCTTGCCCGGCTATGCCACGCTGGTTGGCGCGCGTTTTCTGGCCGGTCTGCCGCATGGCGGATTTCTGGGCGTGGCCATGCTGTTTGCGGCCGATGCCCTGCCGAAAGAGCAACGCGCGCGTGGCGTGACCCATGTCCTGCTGGGCCTCACCATCGCCAATATCATCGGTGTGCCCTTCGCCAATCTGCTGGGGCAAGGCTTTGGCTGGCGATGGGGCTTTGGCCTACCCGGCCTGCTGGCGCTGGTGGCCGCGATCCTGATCCTGCGACTGGCGCCGCGCGTCGGCGCCGTGCCGGGTGCCAATCCGCTGGCAGAGCTGCGGGCCCTGATCAACCCATCGGTCCTGATGATCCTGCTGGTCGGGGCCATCGGCTTTGGCGGGCTGTTTGCGGTCTATTCCTATCTCTCGGCAGCCATGCTGGCCACGACACAGCCGCCCGCATGGGCGGTGCCCGCAGCCTTGTCGGCCTTTGGCATCGGCGGCACGCTTGGCAGTATCGGCGCGGCCCGTATGACGATCTGGCTGAAACCCTTTGGCGCGGCGCTGGCACTGATCCTGTTTTCGCTGTTCACCCAAGGCTTTGCGTCTTTCGCCGTAGGCAATTGGCCGTTGATGGTGGCCTCGGCGCTTCTGCTCGGCCTTGGTTCTGGCATGGTAGTGCCGCTACAGACCCATCTGATGGATGTGGCCGGGAATGCGCAATCCATGGCCGCCGCGATGAACCACGCGGCCTTCAACGCGGCCAATGCGCTTGGTCCCTGGCTTGCCGGTCTGGCGCTGGCGGCAGGTTGGGGTTGGCAGTCATCGGGCTATGTCGGGATCGGGCTGTCCCTGGCGGGGCTGGTCGCCCTGGTGCTGGCCTGGGGCGTCGAACGCCGCAAGACCGCCTGACATCACGCATATGAAAAGGGCGGGGATGATCCCGCCCTTTTGCTTTCTGGCGTCAGCCCCGTTGGCGCAGCGCGTCCCGCAACAGCGTCAGCACCGTATCGCCCGGCACATCCGCCGCGACAAAGGCCTGACCGATGCCGCGCGCCAGAATGAAGCGCAACTGGCCGTCAACCACCTTCTTGTCCTGTCCCATCAGAGCCAACAGGGTTTCGGCATCCGGCAGATCGCCCGGGATATCGGCCAGATCGACCTTCATCCCCATCGCCCGCAGATGCGCCCTGACCCGGCTTGGCGCCTCTTGCGCGCAAAGGCCAAGGCGTTGGCTCAATTCAAACGCCAGCGCACAGCCGATCGCCACGCCCTCGCCATGCAGCAGCCGATCAGAATAGCCGGTGGCCTTTTCCAGCGCGTGACAGAAGGTATGACCCAGATTGAGCAGGGCACGGTCGCCCTCCTCCGTTTCGTCGCGCGCGACGATCTCGGCCTTCATCTGCACCGAGCGGCGCACCGCATATTGCCGCTTTGCCGGATCTCGGGCGAGGTCGGGGGCGTTCCCTTCCAGCCAGTCGAAGAAATCGGCGTCACCCAGCAGACCGTATTTCACCACCTCGCCGTAGCCGGCCAGAAAATCGCGCGGGGCAAGGCTGTCCAGCACATCGATATCGGCCAGAACGAGGCTGGGCTGATGGAAGGCACCGACAAGGTTCTTGCCCTGCGGCGTGTTGATGCCGGTCTTGCCGCCGACCGAGCTGTCGACCTGCGCCAGAAGCGTGGTCGGAATCTGCACGAAGCGCACGCCGCGCCGCAGGACGGATGCTGCAAAGCCCACCAGATCGCCGATGACGCCACCGCCAAAGGCCACCACGACATCGCGGCGTTCCACCTTCTGTTCCAGCAGCCATTCCACGCTGCGGGCGAATTGCGGCCAGCCTTTGGTGCCTTCGCCCGGCGGCAGCGCGAGGCTTTCCGAGGCGATGCCTGCGGCTGCCAGCGCATCCTGCAATGCGGCCAGATGCTGGGCCGCCACCGTTTCATCGGTGATGATCGCCACGCGCTTGCGGCGCAGCAGCGGCGCGATCTCGGCGCCCGCCCGCCCGATCAGCCCCTGACCGATGCGCACCTCATAGCTGCGCGCGCCAAGCGCCACCGGGACCATATCCATGGTCGCCACGTCCAAGCCTGCCATCTCATACCCTTTCCAGAACGTCGGCGCGCCCACGCAGCGCCTCGATCACGCGCAGCGCCATGCCGTCGATCGCCAGGTCCTGGGCCGCATCCACCGCCAGATCCGCCATGCCATAATAGGGCACCCGCGCCTCATAGAGATTGCGCAGCGTCTCGCGTGGGTTGGCGGTGCGCAAAAGCGGTCGGGTGGTCTTGTGCCGCACCCTTTGCCATAGCAAATCCAGATCGGCGCGCAGCCAGACCGATACGCCCGCCTGCTTGATGATGGCGCGGTTGCGGTCCGACAGGAAGGCCCCGCCCCCGGTCGACAGCACGCAAGGCGGCCCGCCGACCAGGCGGGCGATCACCTCGGATTCGCGGGCGCGGAAGAACGGTTCGCCGTCGCGTTCGAAAATCTCGGCGATGGAGCGTTGCGCAGCCTCGACAATCGCCTCGTCGGAATCGCGGAACGGCACGGCCAGCATTCGCGACAGCGCGGTTCCCACCGCCGTCTTGCCCGCCCCCATCATGCCCACCAGCACCACGGTTTTCAGCAGCCGTTCCTTCACCAACCCCTCCAATCGCGTGACAATCGACCCGCAAAGCCGGGCGATCTGCCCGGTTGCCTGGCCGGTCGGGCGAAAATCCGCGCCCTCACGACGTTTTTCCCTGAATGGCGTGAAGTCGCGGCAATTGCCATATATAATCGCCATATAAAACCGAACGAAACGCCTGCGGCCCCTTGGCTTCCGTCATCGGGAAAGCCATTTAAGGGGCAGCAATTCGAGGAAGGACAGGGGCAGCCATGGGACGGATCATCAAACTGGTGCTGGTGCTCGTGGTGCTCGGTTTTATCGGGCTGACCGGCTATGCCTATCTGGGCGATCTGCAGCCGCCACAAGCCCAGGTCACCAAGCCGGTGGCGGTGGATGGCAACTGATCGGCATCTGGCCAGGCTGCTGGCGCTTGGCCTTGTCGCAGCCGTGGTCGCGTCCGGGGGCGCGACGGGGCCTGCGGCAGCCGAAGGGCCGCTTTCCGCAATCGACTGGCTGTCGAAATCGGTGACCAGTCCGCGTGGCGCGGCGGTGCCCGCGCCCAAAGCTGCGGCCCAGCCCAAGCGCCGGGCCAAGCCCGAGGGCACTCGGCCGCAATCGGGCCGCGCGCAAGAAAGCCGATCCCAGGAAAGCCGGCCTCTGGCCGGAAAGCCCGCCAATCCCGACAGTCTGGTGCCCAAACCCGGATCGCAACTGCCGCGCGGCACGGCCTTGCCGGCCTCGGTCCCTCTGCCGCAGCACCTGCCGGATGAGCCCGCGATCACCAAGGATGCAACGCCGGGCACGATCTCTGCCATGGTGCTTGGCAAGCCCACGCCCGATGGTGTCGGCCTGCTGACCGCCGCGCAGACCGGCTTGCCGCATCGCCTTTGGGGGCTGGCGCGCAGCGAGGATATCGCGCGCATGATCACGGCCGAACGATCAGAGACATTGCCCGCGCTGCAAGGGCTGCTGATGACCCTCTTGCTGGCCGAGGCCGAGCCGCCGGTGGACAGTGGCGGGCGCGGCATCTTCCTGCTGGCGCGCATCGACAAGCTGTTGTCGATGGGGGCGCTGGAACAGGCCATGGTGCTGAGCGATATGGCGGGCACCCCCTCGCCTGATCTGTTCCGCCGCCGTTTCGACATCGCCCTGCTGACCGGCACCGAAGATGCCGCCTGCGAGGAAATGCAATCGGCCCCGCATCTGGCGCCGACCCTGCCTGCCCGGATCTTCTGCCTTGCCCGCGCAGGCGACTGGCAGGCGGCGGCGCTGACCCTTGGCACCGCGCAGGCGCTTGGCCAGGTCGACCCCGCCGATGAAGATCTGTTGCTGCGTTTCCTTGATCCGGCCGAGGCGGACGGGGCCGAGCCGCTGCCGCCGCCCGGCCATCCGACGCCGCTGGTCTGGCGCATGTATGAGGCGATCGGCGAGCCGCTTCCGACGCTTGGCCTGCCGGTGGCCTTCAGCCATGCCGAACTGCGCCCGCAATCGGGCTGGAAAGCCCGGGTCGAGGCGGCGGAACGGCTGGCGCGGCTGGGGGCCATTCCGCCGAACCAGCTGCTTGGGCTTTACACGGAACGTCGCCCGGCGGCCTCTGGCGGGGTCTGGGACCGGATCGCCGCCTTCCAGCGCTTTGATCGCGCCATGTCGCTTGGCGCGCCGGAAGGCATTGCCGCAGCCCTGCCCGCCGCGTGGGACGCCATGACTTCGGTCGATCTGGAGGCCCCCTTTGCCCAGCTTTACGGCGCGCGCCTTGCGCAGCTGCCGCTGACCGGGGATGCCGCGGCCCTGGCCCTGCGGGTGGGCCTGTTGTCACCCGCCTATCAGGCGGTGGCCAAAGCCCGCTCCGAGGAAATGCCCGCCCCCGATCTGCAGGAACGCTTTCTGATCGGTATCGCGCTTGGCGATCTGCAGGGCGTGACCCCGCCCGACAGCATGTCGCGTGCCATTGCGCCGGCCTTTCTGGCCCCGAGCTTGACCGAGGATGCGCAACGCCTGCTGGATGAACGCCGGGTGGGCGAGGCCTTGCTCCTGGCGCTGGATATGGTCGGGCGCGGGGTCTATGGCGATCCGCGCGGTGTGGCCGACGGGCTTTCGGTGCTGCGCAAGCTGGGGCTGGAAGACACCGCGCGCCGCACCGCGCTGGAACTGTTGTTGCTGGAACGGCGCGGCTGATGACGCAGGATATGCAGCGCTGGATCTCGACATTTCTCGATGCGCAGGCCGCCGAGCGCGACGCCGCGCGCAACACCCGGCTGGCCTATGGCCGTGACCTGCTGGATTTCGCGGGCTGGCTTGGCCATCGGAAGCTGGATTTTCAGCAGGCCAGCCGCGAGACGGTGGAAGATTACCTGATCTCCTGCGAGGCCGATGGCCTGTCGAAATCCACCCGCGCGCGCAGGCTTTCCGCGATCCGCCAGCTTTATCGGTTCGCGCATGAGGAAGGCTGGCGCGCCGACAATCCGGCGCTGCGCCTGAAAGGGCCCGGGCAGGACCAGCGTCTGCCCAAGATCCTGACCCATGACGAGGTGGACCGGCTGCTGGAAGCCGCGCGCGACAAGGGCCGCTCGCTGGATGATCAGATCCGCAATCGCGCGCTGTTGGAACTGCTGTATGCCACCGGGATGCGGGTCAGCGAACTGGTTGAATTGCCGGTTGCCGCGGTGCGCGGCGATCCGCGAATGATTTTGGTGCGTGGCAAGGGCGGCAAGGAACGTATGGTGCCGCTGTCGCAGCCTGCGCGCGAGGCAGTGGCGGAATGGCTGATCCGTCGTGACCGCAATGAGGAGCTGGAACGCAAGCAGGGCCGGCCACCGTCGAAGTTTCTGTTCGCGAGCCGGGGCGTCGAAGGCCACCTGACGCGCAACCATTTCTATGTGCTGATCAAGCAGATCGCGGTTCTGGCTGGCGTCAGCCCGGAAAAGGTAACGCCGCACACCCTGCGCCACGCCTTCGCCACCCATCTTCTGGCGGGGGGGGCCGATCTGCGGGTGATCCAGACCCTGCTGGGGCACGCCGATGTCGCAACGACCGAGATCTATACCCATGTGCTGGATGACCACCTCAAGGCGCTGGTGCTGGAGCACCACCCCCTCGCCCAGAAATCGGATCGCGAATGACCCCTGAGACCCTGGCCACCGCCGCCGATCCGCAAATCTGGCACCCGCAAGTCTGGCCCGTCCTCCTGTTTGGCCTGGTGCTTGGCTTCGCCGCGACACTGATCGTGCAGCATCTGCAACGCCTGCGCCAGCAGCGCCAGCCACATGACGCGCGCGAGGATCTGGCCGAGGCGATCGCCCAAAGCCTGTCCGAAGGCACGGTGGAACAGGCCGATCGTGACCGCCTGCTTGGCGCGCTGAATCTTGGGGCCCGCACGGTTGAAGAGGTGATGAAACACCGCCGTAATATCGAGATGATCGATGCGGGTCTTGCCCCTGAAACCGTGCTGAGCCAGGTGCTGGCCTCGCCCCATACCCGCCTGCCGCTATTTCGCGATGATCCGGAAAACATCGTGGGCGTCATTCATGCCAAGGACCTGTTGCGCGAGGTGGAACGGCTGGTGCGGATTGGCCCCGATCTGGGCCCCGGCCCGGGTGACGCGCCCGAAGGGCTGGCGGGGCTTGATCTGATGAAGGTGGCGAAGAAGCCCTATTTCGTGCCAGAGACCACGCCGCTGGATGAACAGATGCGCGAGTTTCTGAAGCGGCGCACGCATTTCGCGCTGGCCGTCGATGAGTATGGCGCGCTGCAGGGGTTGATCACGCTGGAGGATATCATCGAGGAGATCGTGGGCGATATCCGCGACGAGTTCGATCCGGTCCAGAAGGAACCCGCGCTGAAATCCGATGCGCAGGGTGATTACAGCATTGATGGCGCGTTGCCGATCCGGGAGTTGAATCGGCTGATGGATTGGGCGCTGCCCGATAACGAGGCCAACACGATCGCGGGTCTGGTGATTCACGAGGCACAGATGATCCCCAATGAGGGGCAGGCCTTCCACTTCCACGGCTTCCGCTTCGAGGTGGTGACGCGGCGCGAGAACCGCCTGACCCGGCTGAAGATCCGCAAGTTGTGAAAATAACCGCCCCCTGCGGGGCGGTTATTTGAACTTAGGGCTGCGCCAGGTTCACTTTGGGGCCAGACCTGATCGGGGTCAGGCGAAGTTGGCCGATCAGATTACGTCGATGAAATCGGCCAGACCGCGCGTGGTTTTCACCCCGCTCAGCAGCAGCGTATCGCCACCGCCGAAATCGAACAGAACGCCCGCCTTGGTCACATCGGCGAATTTGCTGATGATCTGCGCATCCGTCATCTTGCGCGAGCCCGACCACAGCGCGTCATCAAGCACCAGACGATCCGCGCCGGTGCCGAAATCGGTGATCGTGTCCTTGCCATACCCTTTGGAAAAGACGAAGCGATCGGCCCCGCTGTCGCCGGTCAGGCGATCGGCACCCTTGCCGCCATCCAGCGTGTCATTGCCCGCGCCGCCGCGCAGCGTGTCGTCACCCGCAAGGCCCATCAGCTTGTTATTGCCGCGATTGCCGGTGAGGCCGTTTTTCCCCGCGCTGCCGGTCAGATCGATATCGCCGATGCCGAGGGCTTCCATATGGCGGATTGGCCCGGAGATCAGCTTGGCATCGCCCGAAACCTTCAGCAGCGTGCCGCCGACGACATCAAGTTTCACATTGCCATCATTCAGCGAGATCTCGACCTTGGTCTGGGTCTTGCTGGGGCCGATATTCACCACGACCTCATCGCCGGGCTTGGCCTTCAGGCTATAGCCGCCTGCGGTCATGGTCTTGGTCGCAGCCCCGCCCGCAAGGGACATGGCCAGATTGGCCGTGCCTTCGCCGATGGAATAGAAGCCGTCCTTGTTCTTGTCGGTATAGGCCACGCCGGTCACATAGGCGCGGGCGTTGGAATAAGAGAAGACCTCAACCCCGACCTCGCCATAGGAATAGCCGCCGACCCTCAGGTCACCCTTCACATGCGCGTAGCCAATCTCGCGCTGATCTGAGTCGAGCATCCCCTTGCGGTGCGCCGGGCTGAGCATCCAGCCCTTGTGAAATTCATCGATCAGCACCTTGTCGCTGCGGCCGGAATTGGTCAGGGCACCGATATTCTCGCTCCAGCCCCAGCCGGCCTTGTCGGTCTTGAAGCCCAGATTCAGCAAACGGTCACCCGCGCTGTCATTCTTGCCGCCCTGACGGTGGTCGAACTTGTCGACCTTGATCATCCAGTTGGCATGGGCAACCGATGCCTTCTCCGCCACGGCATCAGGTGCCACGACCTGCATGGGCTTGGAAGAGATCGTGCCGCGTGACAGGCCGTCATTCAGGCCCACGCCATAGCGCTTGGCCTCGCCCGCCGGATCCAGCCGGGCGCGGTTGATCAGCTCGATGGCATATTGTTCGGCGGCAGTCAGGTTCATGTCGCGTCGTCCTTTTGGGCGCGCCGGGGCAGGTTCAGACCGTCAGACCTTTCGCCGGTCGCATCCACCTGTCCAGGAAAGCGCAAAAATCTTGCCAGAGCATGAATCATGAACCGGCGTATTATTTCTATAACCACAAAAATGTGGCGAGGCTCGATCACAAATGCTGCAAAAATGAGCCGAACTCATCTTTTTCCGAATATCGTTCCCAAGACGCCACGCACCACGGCCTGTCCGGTGCGGCTGCCAAGCTGGCGGGCAAAGCTCTTGGCAAAGGCCTCGGTCACGCTGTCGGACCGGCTGGAGCTGCTGCGCGGCCTGGGTTTTGGGGCCTCGGCCATGCGCCCGCCATCATAACGGCGCCCCTTGTTGAATTCGCGCAATTCGCCCGGATCGATGCGCAGATCGCTGCCCGCCTGCGATGCGGTCTCCTGCGCCTCGGCGGTTTTGGCCGCGGCCTCTGCCCGCGCGCGCAGCAGCTCATAGGCGGATTCGCGGTCGATCAGCGCATCATATTTGCCCTTCACCGGCGAGGCCGCCATGATCTGCGCCCGCATGGCCGCATCAATCGGCCCGACCTGCGAGGATGGCGGGCGGATCAAGGTGCGCTGCACGATGCCCGGCACGCCCTTGGCCTCCAGGAACGAGGTCACCGCCTCGCCGGTGCCAACCTCGCGGATCGCGTCCTCGGTCTTGAAGTCGGGATTGTCGCGATAGGTCTGGGCCGCCATGCGCAGATCCTTCTGATCCTTGGCGGTAAAGGCGCGCAGCGCGTGCTGGACGCGGTTGCCCAGCTGGCCAAGGATCGCCTCGGGCACATCGGCCGGGTTCTGGGTGATGAAATAGACCCCCACCCCCTTGGACCGGATCAGCCGCGCGACCTGTTCCACCTTCTGCACCAGTGCCTTGGGCGCATCATTGAACAGAAGATGCGCCTCATCGAAGAAGAAGACGAGCTTCGGCTTATCGGGGTCGCCCACCTCGGGCAGTTCCTCGAACAGTTCCGACAACAGCCAAAGCAGGAATGTCGCGTAAAGCCGCGGGCTGTTCATCAGCTTGTCAGAGGCCAGGATATTGACCCGGCCCTTGCCCGAGGGATCGACCAGCATCAGGTCCGACAGTTGCAAGGCGGGCTCGCCGAACAGCTTGGCGCCGCCCTCATTCTCCAGCACCAGCAGGCGACGCTGGATCGCCCCGATCGAGGCGGGTGCCACCAGGCCATAGCGGGTGGAGATCGTATCGGCATTCTCGCCGATAAAGACCAGCATCGCTTGCAGATCCTTCAGATCCAGCAGCGCCAGCCCTTCCTCATCGGCCAGACGGAAGGCCACGTTCAAGACGCCCTCCTGCGCCTCGGTCAGCTCGAGCAACCGCGACAGCAAGAGCGGCCCCATTTCCGAGATGGTCGCCCGGATCGGATGGCCCTGTTCGCCGAACAGATCCCAGAAGGTCACCGGGCAGGCATCGTAACGCAGAGCCAGCCCGATGGTCGCCGCGCGCTTGGTAAAGGCATCATGCAGCTTGCCCGCCTCGGACCCGGCGCAGGCCAGACCCGACAGGTCGCCCTTGATGTCGGACAGAAAGACCGGAACCCCTGCCGCCGAGAACCCTTCGGCCAGAACCTGAAGGGTCACCGTCTTGCCGGTGCCGGTCGCCCCCGCAATCAGGCCGTGACGATTGCCGTATTTGAGCAGAAGGTTCTGCGGCAAGGCGTATTGCGCACCGCCACCGCCCACGAAGATTTCTGCCGGATCGCCGCTCATGTTCTGTTCCCACCCAAACGCAGTTTCGTTGAAAATACAGCGAAATCCCGATCCCGCCAGCCCCGAGATCACCGCCCGGCGGAAAAGCCGCCACGCGCCGCCAGGGGGAACACATGTTCATTTCATGACAGCCCCTGCTGCGGCAGGAAAATTCTGTTGACCTGTGCCGGAACAGACACTAGCGTCATCTTCAATGAAGTCGGCCAGTCCGACAGGGAGCAAAATGAAGGTTGGTATCGGTCAACGATACCAACCTTTTTCTTTGTCCAATCCCTTTTTCTATCCAAGCAAAGATGGCTGCCGGATTCTGATCGCTTCCAGAGTCTTCCGGGCATCCGGTCCGTCGCACAGCCTTCGGGATGACTCCTGCGCGATGCGGCCCGGGTGATTTTGCGGCCAGATCCTTGCGATGCTGCGGTGGCGGAAACCGGCTTTCACGGCTTTTTGCAACTGACTCGTGCCGCAGGTCGTGTTACATGCGCCCCATCATCATTTGAGGACCATTCACGATGTCGATGATTGACACGACCAAGGCTATCGCCCTCGCCCTGTCGCTGGGGATGACGGCGGGTGCCGCCGTCGCGCAGGACAGCACGACCCCGGCCGCACCTGCCGCCGAGGCCCCCGCAGCCGAGGCCCCTGCCGTTGATGCGACCACGCCCGCAGCCCCCGGAAGCGAAGCCCCTGCGGCCCCCGCTCCGGCAGCCGAGGCCCCGGCCGGGGCCGCAGCGCCCGCCGCCGATGGTCTGGGCTCGGTCTACCTGAAAGGCACCGAGGGCGATTGGCAGATGCGCTGCATCCGCGTCGAGGCCGACCAGATCGAACCCTGCCAGATGTATCAGTTGCTGAAGGACAAGGATGGCAATTCGGTCGCCGAAGTGTCGCTGTTCCCGCTGCCCGCGGGCCAGCAAGCGGTGACGGGCGCGACCATCTCGGTGCCGCTGGAAACCCTGTTGACCGCGAACCTGACGCTGCAGATCGACCAGAGCAAGCCGCGCGTCTATCCCTTCACCTGGTGCGACCGTGAAAGCTGCATCGCGCGTGTGGGCTTCACCAAGGAAGACCTCGCCGCGCTGAAAGCTGGCAACAAGGGCACGCTGACCATAGTTCCGGTGATTGCGCCGGATCAACAGGTCAATCTGAGCCTGTCGCTCAAGGGCTTCACCAAATCCTATGACTCCATGCCGGTGCCGCCGCTGCCGCAGCAGTAAGCGCGCCGCGCAGAAAAGAAGGCCGCGCCCGTCAACGGGCGCGGCCTTTTCATATCCGGCAGATGCCTCGGCTTATGGCGCGGATTTCAGCGCCAGCACCGCGTTCAGCCCGCCAAAGGCGAAGGCATTGCTCAGCACCGCCTTGACGCGGGCCTGACGGGCCACATTCGGCACGACATCCAGCGCGCATTCGGGATCGGGCTCCTCATGGTTGATCGTGGGGGCGATCACCCCGTCACGCAGCGCCATGATACAGGCCAGCAGCTCCACCGCGCCGGTGCCACCGATCAGATGGCCATGCATGGATTTGGTCGATGAGATCATCACCCGATCCGCCTGCGCCCCGAAAACCTCGGCCACCGCCGCACATTCGGTGCGGTCATTGGCTGCCGTGCCGGTGCCATGGGCATTGATGTAGCCCACATCCTCGGGCGTCAGGCTCGCATCGCGCAGGGCCCCCGACATGGCCCGCGCCGCGCCATGTTGCGACGGCATCACGATATCGCCTGCATCCGAGGTCATGGCAAAGCCTGCCACCTCGGCCAGAATATCCGCGCCGCGCCTGGCCGCATGTTCGTAATCCTCGAACACGAAGACGGCCGCCCCTTCGCCCTGCACCATGCCGTCGCGGTTCAGCGAGAATGGCCGGCATGCGCTGCGTGACATGACCCGCAGCCCTTCCCAGGCCTTGATGCCACCAAAACACAGCATCGATTCCGCACCGCCCGTCAGCACCGCCTTGCACTGGCCCTGACGCACCATCCCGAACGCCTGCCCCATCGCGTGATTGCTGGAGGCACAGGCGGTCGACACGGTAAAGACCGGGCCACGCAGGTTGAACTCCATCGACAGATGGCTGGCCGCGGCGTTGTTCATCAGCTTGGGCACGACGAAGGGATGAACGCGGTTCTTGCCCTCTTCATAGACCGTGCGGTAATTCTCGTCCCAGGTGTTCACGCCGCCAGCGGCGGTGCCCAGGACCACGCCGGACTCATAGCCCAGATGGCCGTCGAAGTTCAGCCCCGCCTGCGCCACGGCCTCGCGCGCGGCCAAAAGGGTGAACTGGGTGAATTTGTCATAGAAGACAATCTGCTGGCGGTTGAAGTGCAGATCCGGGTTCCAGTCACGCACCTGCCCGCCGATCTGGATCGACAGCCGCTCCACATCGCGCACATCCAGCGCGCCGATGCCGCAACGCGCCTCGCGCAGCGCCTCCAGCGTGCCCTTCACATCGCGGGCCAGCGCATTGACCGTGCCCGCGCCCGTGATCACCACGCGCCGCAGCCCGTTCGGTGTCGTAGCCGTCATGCCGGGTGTCATGCTGCCTTGGCCTGCGCAACCAGCCCTTCAACGGCGGCAATGATCGCCGCCACCGAGGAAATATCGAAATCAGAGGCATCCGGGGCATTGGCGTTGAACGGCACGGCAATGTCGAAGGCTTCCTCGATGGCGAAAATGCTTTCGACCAGCCCCAGACTGTCCAGCCCGAGATCCTCCAGCGTATCTTCCTGACGGATATCACCCACATCCATCACCGCCTGTTCAGCCAGAATGGCGATCACGCGCTCTTTCACGGTCTGTGTCATCTGCACCTCCTGATCCCCGGTCTTGGGGAAGATATGGGCGTGATCTCACAGTTTTGAAACAAGTTTCTGAAGCTCCGCCACGGTGGCGGCCAGACGCGGCAAACGCCGGATCGCCTTGTTGATCTCCAGCTGGGTTTCCATCTTCACCGCCGGATTGCCAAGGACGACCCGCCCCGCCGGCACATTGGTAAATACATTAGCCCCCCCGGCGGCGATCACATCATCACCAACAAAGATATTGTCATTGATGCCGACCTTGCCCGACAGCACCACACGATTGCCCACCCGGCTGGAGCCCGCAACGCCCGCCTGACCGCAGATCATGCAATCCTCGCCGATAATGGCATTGTGTCCGATCTGGACCAGATTGTCGATCTTGGTGCCGCGTCCGATAAAGGTGTCGCGGATTGTGCCCCGGTCGATCGTGGAATTGGCCCCCAGTTCCACATCATCGCCCAAGGTGACCGAGCCAAGGCTGTGGATGCGGGTCCAGCTCTGCGGGCGGATTTCGGCGCGTTGCGAAAGGGTTGAGCGGATTTCTTCGACGCCGCTTTTCTCCGGGGTCACGAAGGAAAACCCGTCGCCACCCACGACGCAGCCCAGATTGCCGATGAAGCGGTCACCAATTGTCACATGGCCGCCGATCTTCACACCCGCCATCAGCAACACATCGGAACCGATTGTAACGCCATCAGAAATCGCCACATGGCTGGCAATGCGCGCGCGCGGGCCGATCTTCACGCCTGCGCCGATCACCACAAAGGGGCCAATCGCGGCCTCCGCGCCGATCTGCGCGGTCGGGTCGATCACCGCAGACGGATGGATGCCCGGCGCTATCCCCGGGCCGGAATCCAGCATCCGGCTGAGGCCGGCCATGGCAAGGCGCGAACGCGGCACGAAGATCGCGGCCTGAAGCCCCAGCCCAGCCCAATCGGCCCCCGGCCAGAGCAGCGCAGCCTTGGCCGTGCCCTTGGCCAGACCTTCGGCATATTTCGGGTCCATCGCCATGGCCAGATCTTCCGGCCCGGCCGATTGCGGCTCGGCCGCGCGGGCAATCGTCAGATCAAGATTGCCCTCGGCCTGCGCCCCCAAAGCGGTTGCGATTTCGCGGATCGTAAAGGCCATGGCACCCCCCTTATCGGGGCCACCATGCCCCATATTCCTGATCTAGCCTTCCTGTGCGGCGGTTTCCACCCCGGCGGCGTGCAGCGCGTCATAGATCAGCGCATCGCGGCCATAGACATCGCGGCGATAGTTCATCTGGCCGCGCCCGTCCGGGAAGGCGGTGAAATAGACCAGATGCACCGGCAGATGGGTGTCCAGCTTCAGCGCCTGTTCGCGCCCGCTGTCCAACGCGCGCTGGAAGGTGCCCTGTGGGTCATCGGTCTGCGCGGCCAGCAGTTCATAGGCAAATTCAAAAGGGCGCGCGAGGCGGATGCAGCCATGGCTGAAGGCGCGGGTCTCGCGGTCGAACAGCGATTTTGACGGCGTATCATGCAAATAGATGTTCCACTGATTGGGGAACATGAACTTTACCAGCCCAAGCGCATTGCCGTCAGAGGGCGGCTGGCGCATCGAGAACGGGAAATTCGCCGCCGTGTATTTGGCGAAATTCACCGCGCCCCGGTTCACCACCCGGCCATTGCGATCCACGATCTGCAAATGACCCGCCGCATTCGGGTTGCGCTTCATCAGCGGCAGATATTCCTTGGTGGCGATGGAGCGCGGCACGGACCAGCTCGGATTTACCACCATATATTCGATCTCGTCCGAAAACTCCGGCGTGCGCTGGTCCTTCACCTCTTTGCCGATCACGGCACGGGTGCTGAAGGTCTCCTTGCCGTCTTCCAGGATCTTGGCGGTGTAATCGGTCAGGTTCACCCAGACATAGCGGCGGCCCAGATCGATATTGATCCAGCGTTCGCGCTCCAGCGCGACCAGCACGGATTTCAACCGCTCGGACGGGGCGATGTTCAGCTCGGCCAGCGTCAGTTCATCGACGATCCCGTCCGGCTCCAGACCATGGGCGATCTGAAAACGTTGCACCGCCTTTTGCAGGGTGTCATCGAAATCGCGCGTGGCCGACCGGCTCAGGAACCCCATCGCCGCCAGCCGGTCGCGCAAGGCCACCACCGCATCGCCGCTGGCACCCGGGCGCAGCACCTGCGCAGGCAGCGTGGCCCCCCAGCCGCCCGCCGCGATCTGGCTTTCCAGCCGCAGCTTGGCCTTCAGCAACTGGGCATAGGCCGGCGAGGTCGGCGCGAGGCTGTCGAGATAATCCGCAAGATAGGGCGAGGTCAGCGCCGCCAGCGCGACGGCTGGATCGATGCGCGGCAGGTCCCGCACGATGGTGCTGTCGATCTTCTTGGGGTCAAGAACGCCGGAATGCAGGTCATGCACATAATCCAAATAGGCGCGGGTCATCCGCAGCTCCAGCCGGCCGCGATCGCCTTCGGTCTGGGCCGACCGGAAGGCATCGGCCAGCGCGCCCGCGCTGTAATGCTGCACCGGAAGCCCGTGATCGCCGGCCCTCGACAGTGCGGCCAGCAGCGTCGTGCGCCGCTCCGCATCTTCCGGCCCGGTCCAGAGCGGGGCGTAATTGCGCGCGGCATAGAATGCCGCCAGATCCTTGTCTTCGGATGCCGCAACCGCCAGCGACTGGGTGAAGGGGCTGATCTGCGCCAACGTCTGCGCCTGGGCCGCGTCGATCAACCCGGCCATGGCACCGCCCCAGACGGTCAGGGCAAGGGCTGCGGAAAGGAGCGGGCGACGAAATACGGGCGCAAGTTCAAGCATAAGGACCTCTGAAACACGGGTTGCGCAAATCTCGGGGATTTATGCGGGTGAGTCCATTCACAACGCCTCCAGCACTGTGACGAAAACCCCTCCGCAAGCGGCAAGAATGTCACATTTTCGCCACGCGGCCAAAAATTGCCATAGGTCGCACAAAAATCGGCGCTGTTCAGCAAATCTTTGCCGATCTGGCTTCTCTTGGGAACCGTGCGCCAAAACTGCACTTCTGTTGCGATTCGACTTGTGCCATAAGATTGGAGCACTTGGGGAAAGTGGCAGGAACCGCAGGCACATGCGGTAATCGAAAGACCAAGGGACAGGCACCAATGACCAAACTTGCGCAATCCGGTTTTTCGCGGCGTGGCCTTCTGGGGGCATTCGCGGCGGCAACGGTTGTGGCAGCGCCCACCTATTCCAACGCGTTCGGCCTGTTGCGGGGCGCAGGCGATATCCGTCGCATTCGGATGTATTCCGGCCGCACCGGCGAAAGCAT
This sequence comes from Gemmobacter serpentinus, assembly GCF_008973825.1. GTDB lineage: Bacteria > Pseudomonadota > Alphaproteobacteria > Rhodobacterales > Rhodobacteraceae > Gemmobacter > Gemmobacter serpentinus. Next base: position 125,448 of record NZ_WCHR01000004.1, read on the forward strand.
CGATACGATCTACTGGATCGAAGGCAAATACATCAAAGAAGTGTTGAAGGAAATCAATCACTTCATGCGCGACTGGCGCACCGATGATGCCATGGGCATGGATGCCCGCACCGTCGATATCATGGCGGCCTCGCATCGTCTGATGGATGTGTCGGAACCCTATATGCTGCTGTCGGGCTATCGCAGCCCGCGCACCAATGCGATGCTGCGGTCGAAATCCGGCGGCGTTGCGAAAAATTCGCTGCATATGAAGGGCCAGGCGGCAGATCTGCGGCTGAAGTCGCGCTCGGTCGGCCAGATGGCCCGCGCGGCAGAGGCCTGCGCATCGGGCGGCGTCGGCCGGTATTCCGGTTCCAACTTCGTGCATATGGATTGCGGCCCGGTGCGGCATTGGGGCGGCTGAGGCCCCGCTATACGAGCCGGACGGAATGAAAAAGGGCACCATCGCGGTGCCCTTTTCATATCCTGCGGCAGCAAGCCTGGCCGGGCCTCATTCCTCGGCGTCATCATCCTGTGCCGGCGCGTCACCACGGCCCCGGAACCCCATGGCGACCACAAATTTCTCCGAACTGTCAGAGCGGCTGGCCGGCGGCTTCACATTGGCGACCTTCTTGAAGTTGCGCTTCAGGATGGTCTGCATCTCGTTTTCGGCACCCCCTGCCAGAACCTTGGCGACAAAGGTGCCGCCATCTTCCAGAACGTCAAAGGCAAAGGCCAAGGCCGCCTCGATCAATGCGATGATGCGCAGGTGATCGGTGCCCTTATGCCCCGAGGCAGCGGCAGCCATATCCGACATCACCACATCGGCGCGCCCACCGAGCCAGCCTTTCACCAACTCATCCGCCTCGTCCGTGAGGAAATCGAGCTGGTGCAACTCCACCCCGGCGATCGGCTCCACCTCTTGCAAATCGATGCCGATGATGCGGCCTTGCGGCTTCTTCGCATTCTCACCAAGCGCATTGACGCGCGGCACCGCGACCTGGCACCACCCGCCCGGCGCGCAACCCAGATCGACGACACGGGCCCCCGGTTTCAGGAAGCCGTAACGGTCGTCCAGTTCCATGATCTTGAAGGCCGCGCGACCGCGATAGCCCTCGCGCTTGGCGCGTTGGACATAGGGGTCGTTCAATTGCCGTTCCAGCCAGAGCGTGGACGAGAGCTTGCGCCCCTTGGCGGTCTTCACCTTCACCCGCAGGTCGCGCTGGCCGCGCCCTGACGTGTTCTTGCCATCACCGGGTTTCGAGGGTGTCTTCATCTGTAGGGTCCATCTCCGAGCACGCCATCCGCGCTCATCTGGGCATAAAGCAGGCCTTCACGCAGGCCACGGTCGGCCACCGACAAGCGGTCGGTCGGCCAGATTCGCATCAGCGCCTGCAGGATCGCGGCGCCCGACATGATCAGCGAATGGCGGTCGCGCCCGATGCGCGGATCGGTGCGCCGCCCCTCGGGGCCAAGTGACAGGTATTCGCGGATCACGCTGTCAATCTGGTCGGAGCTCATCGACAACCCATCCACCTTGGTGCGGTCATAGCGGCGCAGCCCCAGAAACGAGGCCGCAACCGTGGTCACCGTGCCGGAAGTGCCGATGATCTGAAAGCCCTTGCGCGGATTTTCTGCATTATAGGGCGTGAAACTCGCCAGATTTTCTTCAAAGAACCAGCTCATCAGGGCGAAGCGCGCGGCGTCATCCTCCACATCGATGAACTGGTCTTTCAGCGTGGCCACCCCAAGCGGCACCGAAATCCAGTCGACAACGCGGGCTGCCGGATGGTTGCCCTTGGGCGCAAAGCCCGAATGCAGCCGCATGATCGCGCGGGACCGCTCATTCTTTGGCACGTCGGACAGGTCGATCCAGACCAGTTCGGTCGAGCCACCGCCAATGTCAAGCACCAGCAATTGTTCGGTGCGTGGCGAGACCAGCGGCGCGCAGGAGATGACAGCAAGCCGCGCCTCCTCCTCTGGGGTGATGATCTCCATCGCAAGGCCGGTTTCGCGGCGGATCTGACGCATGAAATCGCGCGAATTGCGCGCGCGCCTGCAGGCCTCGGTCGCAACCAGCCGCATTCGTGTCACGCCATGCTTTTCGATCTTCTTCTGGCAGATGCGCAGCGCCTGTATCGTCCGCGACATGGATGAGCGCGACAGGCGGCCCGAAGCTTCAAGCCCGGTGCCCAATTGGACAGATTTCGAAAAACTGTCCACGACCGTAAACTGGCTGCCCTTGGGTTGGGCAATCAGCATCCGGCAACTGTTTGTGCCCAGATCGAGCGCCGCATAGAGCTGCGGCCCCGGCTGGGCGGGACGAGGGGTCGACGGTTCGACCGCAGCCGCCGGGGCCGGATTGGCTGAGCGGGCGGCTTTCTGCGGGATCGCGTCCTCCCCTCGGGGACGCTCGGGCGTCATATCCGCCCTCCATATGTGGTTGGAACCAAGGTAATCGCGGAACCCGGTTCACGCAAGCATCCATCCGAGCGTCTGCCGTGCAAAAAGAGACAATGCCGCCATATCTTTGTGCGCAGGCGCAGGGCAGCGCCCGGTATCGCTGTCGCCTTGGCGGCGGCGCATGTCGATTATGCACCCGCAGACCGATGCGCGTCATGCGAAACAGGCCCCGCATCTGCCGGAGGTTTAGGGCATGTCACTGTTCGGTCTAACGCGCAAACTGACCCGACCCACGGATGAAATGGTGACCGCCGGTCACGCGGATTTCCTGCGCGGCTATTCGATTGAGGTCATGCCGCGCACCGCCGCAAGCGTGCCCGATTTCCGCGCCGCGCTGCCCGCTGGCACGCGCGTTTACATCGCCCATATCCAGGGCACGCCGATTGCCGATATGGTGGCAACCGCAAGGCGGCTGGCGCGCGACGGCTTTGCCGTAATGCCGCATTTCCCCGCCCGCATCATCCCCGATCGCGCGACATTGGCCGATTGGATCGCACAATATCGCGGCGAGGCGGGGGTGGATCAGGCGCTGCTGCTTGGTGGCGGTGTCACCTCGCCCGCCGGTGACTTCGACAGTTCCATGCAGATGATCGAGACTGGGCTGTTCGACGGTTTCACCCGCCTGCATGTCGCGGGCCATCCTGAGGGCAATCGCGATATCGATGGCACCGCCCGGCCCGACGATCCAGAGGCGCAGACGATGAAGGCGCTGAGATGGAAGCAGGATTATGCCAATCGGTCGGATGCGACGCTGGCGATCACCACCCAATTCTGTTTCGAGGCGCAGCCGGTGATTGACTGGGTGAACCGGATCAATGCGGCAGGCGTCGCCCTGCCCGTCCATATCGGCCTGGCCGGACCAGCGAAGTTGCAGACCATGCTGAAATTTGCCCTGGCTTGCGGCGTCGGACCCAGCCTGCGGGTGTTGCAGCGGCGCGCGCTTGATCTGGGCAAGCTGCTGCTGCCCTATGAACCGACCGAAGTGATCGCGGATCTTGCCGCCCACAAGGCGCAGGTGCCGGACTTTGCCATTGAACAGGCGCATCTCTTTCCCTTTGGCGGCATTGCGGCCACGGCGGCTTGGGCCGCGCGCGGCTGATCGCCTGAAGCCATATACTATTTGAACACAGGCCTGTTGCCGCAAATCCGCCGTGAAATCCGCGGCGGCGTTTCCGGTTTGTCAACGGATCTTCCCCAAACTGAGCAACAAGGGCGCATTTCTGCCACCTTCCCAACGCATTGCGGCCCCTCGGCTCCGCAAGATCGGAAGGGTTGGGTGAACCGTGGCATGTTGCTGCGCCCGGAAGGTCAAGCAAAGCAGGTCTGATGAGCAATCTGGGCGATATCAACGCGATCCATATCCTGTTTCTGGCAGAGGATGTCGCGGCCAGGGATCGTCTCGATGGCACATATGACGCCAATCTTGCCGCCGATCCGCGCCATTACATGTGGCAGGGCCAGCAGCGTCTGCTGCCGCTTGGCATGGATGGCAATCCCGAAGGCTTCGCGGCTGGCCTGCGCGCCGCCCTGCCCGGCGTCAACACGCTGCGCCTGACTTTCAACGATTACGCCTTTGACGATTCCGGCACCCTGCATCCGCAATACGCGCGCTTCCTCGCCGCCGCCGCCGCGCAAGGGTTCAAGCTGCTGTTCACCCATTTCGATGGGGCGCAGCAGCAACTTGGCGCAGATGGCAGTCTTGATGCGGCAACGCTGACGGCCCTGTTGAACGAAGAGGTGCAGCCGCGCGCGGTGGCGGCCTTTGAAAAATTGCTGAACTGGCTGGATGCCCATCCCGATGTGAAGGACAGGGTCTGGGGCTATGAACTGGCCAATGAACCCGCCGCCTATGAGCGTGCGGTGACGCTGGCGGTGCGCGGCACCAAACTGGCCGTGCAATCCGAGGTGGTCGGGCTTTACACCAAACATATGGTGGAACTGGGCCAGATGGTGGCCGAACGCGACGCGGATGCCCGGATCCTTGTCGGCGGATGGGGCTATTCGGGGCGTTTCACCGAACTTGCGACCGTGCAGGTCGATGGCGTTTCGGCGCTGGATCATCTGCGCGCGGCCTTCGGCCCGGCCCTTGCCTGGGCAGCCCATCTTTACCCCGGCTGGCACGCCGATGCGACGGTCACCGATGCTGACAGCTATGCGGCGGCGCTGGACCGGGCCTATGCGGCGCTTGGGACAGATGATCTGATGATCACCGAGACCAGCCTTGCCGGTCATGCGATCAACGATTTCAGCCTTGGCCAGACCAGCACCGCCTGGCTGTCGCGGATGCAGGAATGGTTCAGCGACCGTGGCATCGGCATCGGCTGGTTTGCCGGGGCCGAGGCGGGCAGTTCCAGCCTCGTCTCTGTCGATGGCAGCGGCGCGCTGCGCTATCTGCACCAGCATAGCCTTGCCTTCGCGCTGAACCTGATGTCGCTGGCCGAAGACCCGGAGGCGCATCGCGCGGGGCAACTTGTCCATGCCGAAACCCGCACAGCGCGCTTGCGCAATGAAAGCTATGAGGGTGGTGCCGCGATTGACGTGGTAAAGCAGGCGGGCTTTGCCTTTGGCCATGGCGGCAATGACACGCTTCTCGGGGCGGCTGCGGCCAACAACTTTCTCTATGGCGGTCTGGGGGACGATAGCCTGACCGGGGCCGAGGCCGAGGATTTCCTGTTCGGACAGGATGGTGCCGACACGCTGCATGGCGGTGCCGGGGCCGATCTGCTGTTTGGCGGGCGCGGCAATGATTCCCTGACGGGTGGCACCGGCAATGACACGCTGGAAGGCGGGCGCGGTGCCGACCGGTTCGACGCCCGCCATGGCAGCGATGTCATCAGCGATTTCAGCGTGGCCGAGGGGGACCGCCTGGTTCTCGGCCATGGCTATGCCAGCTTTGCCGAACTGCGGACGCGGATGCATTGGGTGGCGCATGATGGTGGCAAGGCCGATGATCTGGCGATCCGTCATGCCGATGGAAGTGTGACGCTTTTGCTGGATCTCAGCCAGAGCCTGACCGCCGCTGTGCTTGAGCTGCCCGAGGTTGCGCCGCCTGCGCCGGTGCCCCCAAAGCCGCCTGCCGTCCCGACCCCGGTCGTGGTCAAACCCGGGGGCGTGGCCCCCACCCCGCCCATCGTGACGCCCGGCCCGACACAGGAACATCCGAAGGACCCATCCGCTTCGCTGAACCTGCACGGCAGCGCCGCCGCTGAAACGCTGACAGGCGGTGTCGCGGCGGATCGGATCTTGGGCGGCGGCGGCAATGATCTTTTGCTGGGCCATGGCGGGCGCGATCGCCTTTTTGGCGAGGCCGGTCACGACACGCTGCGCGGCGGCGGCGACAATGATCTGGCCTATGGGGGTGTAGGGCGGGACCGACTGCTGGGCGAGAGCGGCAATGACACGCTGCGCGGTGGCGACGATGCCGATACGATCTTCGGTGGGACAGGTCAGGACCGATTGTTCGGGGGCCGCGGCAGCGATCTTCTGCAAGGGGATGCCGGGCGCGATCACCTGCGGGGTGAGGCTGGCAATGACCGCCTGCTGGGCGGGGCCGATGCCGATACCCTGCTGGGCGGCGCCGGGCGCGATATCCTGTTCGGCGGCCATGGCGCGGATCACCTGCGTGGTAGCGCGGCGAATGACAGCCTGCATGGCGGCGCGGGCAATGACCGGATTTACGGCGATGCGGGCGATGACCAATTGCGCGGCGATGAGGGGCAAGACCGTTTGTATGGCGGCAGCGGCAATGACCAGATCTTCAGTGGCACCGGACGCAGCCATCTGTTCGGCGGCAGCGGCAATGACCTGATGGTGGCGCAGATCAAATCCAGCGGCCATGTGTTGACGGGGGGCGCGGGCCGCGACAGCTTTGTCTTTCACGGGGCCGATGCACGCGGCAGCCACCAATCGGTGATTACCGATTTCACCCGCGGTCAGGATCGTATCGTCTTCGGCACCAGATCCCTGTCTTTGCAAGACCTGCCCGACACCATGGACCTGCGGGAGGTGGCCACCGGCACCATGCTGACCCTGTCACCCGGCAATTCGGTGCTGCTGCTGGATGTTTTTCTTTAGACGCGGGATGCGATCGCCCGGCCGGTCCGTATAAACAGCAGGCCCCCGCAAGGGAAAAGCCACCACGCGCGGCCGGGCGCAGATTTGCCCCCACGGTGCGCCCGGTCGAAGGCCCTGCTTGCCAAATGGCAGGCAGGGCCTTTAGCATTCGGTCAACGAATTTTGGCCGGAGATTTCAGATGCTGTTTCGCTCGCTGACCCTTTGCCTTCTTGCCTCGACGGGCAGCCTTGCCCTGTCAACCGCCGCACAGGCCGAGGGGCGCTCGATCATCGTGCTGGATGGCTCCGGCTCGATGTGGGGCCAGATCGATGGTCGCCCCAAGCTGGAGATCGCACGCGAGGCGCTTGGGCAGGTCCTGTCCTCGATCCCGCCAGAGACCGAGCTGGGCCTGATGGCCTATGGCCACCGCTCCAAGGGCGATTGCGGTAATATCGAGCTGGTGGTGCCACCCGCCGCCGGCAGCGCCGGGGCGATCTCTGCGGCGGCCAACAGCATGAAGTTCCTTGGCAAGACCCCGCTTTCCGATGCGGTGCGGCGGGCGGCGGCCGAGCTGCGCTCGACCGAGGCCAAAGCGACCGTGATCCTGATCACCGATGGGATCGAGACCTGCGAGGCTGACCCTTGCGCCGTCGCCACCGAATTGGAGCAGCAGGGCATCGACTTCACCGCCCATGTCGTGGGCTTTGGCCTGACCGCCGAGGAGGGGCAGCAAGTCGCCTGCCTCGCGCAGAATACGGGGGGCCAATATATCGAGGCCAAGGATGCCGGATCGCTGGTCGAGGCGCTGAAAACCACCGTTGTGCAAGCCGAGCCCGAGCCAGCCCCCGCCCCGGTGCCGGAACCCGCCCCGGCCCCGGCAGTGCTGGAACAGAATGTCGATCCGCAGATCTATCTGGCCCAAGGCGGGCCGGAACTGACCGATGGCCTGCTGGCTGACGCGGTGTTCGAATTCCGGCCGGTACTCGCCGATGGCAGCACCTCCTCCGACTGGACAACGATCTATGGTGCCATGACGGGGGCCCTGCCACCCGGCAAGTATATGATGACCGCCCGCATTCACAGCGCGCATCAGACGGTCCCGGTCGAGATCGGCCCGCAGACCGAACTGTCGAAACCGGCAGCCACGCTGGATGCGGGCATCCTGAACCTGACCCTGCGCGCCAGCCCGGGGGCCGAACCTGACAAGGACGCGTTCTGGGAGATGTTCGGCCCGGATGATGTGCGCGAAAGCGGCTATACCAAGGCGCTGCGCATGTTCCCTGCGGGCGAATATTCGATGAATGTGAAACTCGGCGCGGGCGAAACCTCGCGGACCGTCGTCATCGAAGCGGGCAAGACCACCGATCTGGATGTGGTTCTGGGCGTTGGCCATGCGGTGATCGACGCCTTCTATACCGAGGGCCTGAAATCCGAGGCCGACCAGTTCGTCGAGATCTTGTCGGCCGCGCAGGATATCGAGGGCAATCGCAAGCAATTCGGCTATGCCTATGGCCCCAATGCCGGGTTTGACCTTCCACCGGGCGATTACATTGCCCGCGTCACCCTGGGCGGCACCATCGCCGAGGCCCCGCTGGTGGTGAAAAGCGGCGAGCGCACCGCGCTTGCCGTAGCACTGAATGCGGGCGTCGCTGCCTTCACCAGCCCCGGTGACCAGCATATCGAGGTGCTCTCCGCCACCAAGGACATCACGGGCCAACGCAAATCGCTGGCCTATGGTTATGGCCCCAACTGGCAGACCACGCTGCCTGCGGGCGATTATGTGGTGAAGATGGAGGGCGGCGGCGTCCTGAGCGAGACACCGATGACGGTGAAGGCCGGCGAACGGATCGAGCTGACGCTGGCCCCCTGATTTGCGGCGGCGGCGGGGCAGCCCGCCGCACGCCTTGCTCCTGGAACGGCCCGCAGGCATCATCGCGAGGAAGCCTCATATCCGTCCATCTCGCTGGATTGCCACAGGGTGACGGCCATGCGCCCGCCCTCGCCGCGTCCGGTGCAGGCCGCCCTGCGGCGCGCTGGCAGATCTGATGCGCCATTATGCCGCCGCCCAGCGGGCCGCGTCAGGCCATTTTCACGCCCGCCGGGCCTCCGGCGGATGGTGCAAGATCTGCCCCGCCGGGCCCGCCCAGGCCCCCGCGCCTGCCGATGCCAGTTCGCGCCATAAGTTCCCTGAATGTTCTTGATTGGCGTGGCGTTTTGCGCGACCATGCAGCCGCACCATGCGTTAGCCTTGGACAAGCACCACGGGCCTGAGGTAGTCAAAAGGGAGCGAAGGAGAGCCCATGCCGCACATCTATTATGATTTCTTTGCTGGCGGCGGCATGGCTGGATTTGGTCTTGGCTCGGGCTGGCAATGTCTCTTTGCGAACGATATCGACGCGAAAAAGGCGGCGAGTTACCGCGCCAATCACGATGGCGGCAAGGAATTGCTGCTCAAGGACGTCGCGAAGGTGACCCCGGACGAGATTCCGGGCATGGCAGATCTGGTTTGGGCATCCTTTCCCTGCCAGGATCTTTCCCTCGCCGGCAAGGGGGCTGGCCTCGCGGGCAAACGCTCGGGCATGTTCAAGCCATTCTGGCAATTGGTGCGCGATCTTCACGCCGCCGGACGCGGCCCCAGGATGATTGCCGTCGAAAACGTCTATGGTGCCATCACCAGCAATGGCGGGCGCGATTTTGCCACCCTGGCTGCGGCCTTTTCGGGGCTTGGCTATCGTTTTGGCGCTGTTGTGGTCGATGCGGTGCATTTCCTGCCCCAATCCCGGCCGCGGTTTTTCATTATCGGCATCCGGGGCGATCTTGCCATTCCTGACCTCTGCATCCAGGAAACACCGTCATCCGTGTGGCATCCGCCCGCACTGATCGAGGGGCAAAATCTGCTTTCCGCCGCCGCAAAATCGCGTTGGGTCTGGTGGAAACTGCCGGTTCCCGCCTGCCGGAATGTGGCATTGGCCGATCTGATCGAAGAAAACCCAAAGGGGGTGACTTGGCACAGCGCGGCAGAGACGCAATACCTGCTCGACATGATGACGGATCTCAATCGCAAGAAGGTTGAGGCTGCGATGCAGTTGGGCACCCGCAAGGTTGGCACGATTTACCGCCGCACCCGGCTGGATGAAGCAGGTCACAAGCGGCAGCGCGCCGAGGTCCGGTTTGACGATGTGGCGGGCTGCTTGCGCACCCCTTCGGGCGGCTCCAGCCGGCAAACGATCATGGTCGTTGAGGGCGAGACGGTCCGGTCGCGGCTGTTATCGCCGCGCGAGGCGGTATCGCTGATGGGCCTGCCGGAAACCTTCATCCTGCCAGAGCGTTACAATGACGCCTATAAACTTGCCGGGGATGGTGTGGCGGTGCCTGTTGTCCGGCATCTGGCCGAGGCGATCTTTGAGCCGGTGCTGAAGCGCAATCGTCTGGCCCTGGTTGCATGATAGTTGTTATTGCTCGGTCATGATGGACCGAAACCCGGATGACACCAATTTTCCGCCCTTCGAGACCGAAGACCTGCGGACCAATCTGGCGGCCTTCCTTTCTGCCCCATTTGACGACGCGCTGCGCGGCCGCCCACGGCCGGTGGGGTCGTTCACCTGGGGCGTCTATGCCTTTTTCGATTACGATGGGGAGCCGATCTATGTCGGCCAAACCAAAGAGAAGATCAGCACCCGCATCCGCCGCCATCTGACCAATCAGCGCACGGATGCGGTTGCCATGTCGGTTCTCGACCCTTTCGAGGTCTTTGAAATCGAGGTCTGGCCGCTGCCGCAATTCGAGCGGACCCCCAAAGGGGATCTGGCGGCAAAGGCCCATCTCGATGCGCTGGAACACTTGATCTACCAGAAAGCCATCGCCGACAGCCGGTTCAAGGCCGTGCTGAACGAAAAGGACCCGCCGACACCAATGGTTGCGGTGACGGCACCGCCGTCATTGCGCGATCGGATCGTGTCCGAGCCGGTCTACAGGATCAGGTCGCACCCGGATTTCCGCATCGCACGGCGCGCCCTGATTATCTCGCGGCTTGGGCAGGTGATCGCAGAACGGAAGGTTCAGGGCGGCCTGCGCCGCGTGCTGCTGACCCAGGCAAAGCGGCTGCAATGGCTGGCCGACCGCCGTTATAGCGCCCTTGGTGGCGCGGCCTCGGTCGAAACGGGCGCTGGTGAAGACGACTGAACCGGATGCCCATCGGCTGGCGGCCCTGCGGGTCTGGATGCAGGTGGGGAGGCGCGTCGCCCCGGGCTGGGCCAGATTTCGTCTGCCTTTAGAAAAATCTCTGCCACGGTTGGGTGTGCGATGATGCGCAGGAGTGCAATTCTGTGCGCGGCACCGATGCCCAGCCTGCCGGCCCACGCGCTGCAGCGCCTATATCCACCGGGAATTTCCCCGCAGACCCGCGCGCGACGTCTTGCGCTTTCAGATCGCTGCGGCTAGTAAGACTGCCATTGCGGGTGTAGCTCAATGGTAGAGCCGCAGCTTCCCAAGCTGATGACGAGGGTTCGATTCCCTTCACCCGCTCCAATCATCCAGCTAAGTAATTGAATTTGCTCGGTAATTATCCGGAATGCGATCCACGCTATCCCATTGGCTAGCCAATGGGATGGTTCCGAATTGAAACGGGGTTTAATCGCGTTTAGCAGTGTATTCGGCACCTGCCTATCGGTATTCCTGAGCCGCCCGAACCACTTTTGGGAACCGCGACAAGCCCTCTGGCCGTGTCGTTTTACACTGTTGCCCATGCCGTGCTCACGTCGGTATCTTGCCAGCATCGTGCTATCAGGGAGGCGGCCATGTGCGGGCGCTTTGTTGATCCGAACCTGCGCAGCGAGGGGCTAGATACCTCTTGGCTAAAGATCACTCCCTTCCCCCGGCGCTTCAATGTGAAGCCGACGCAGGATGTACTGATCCTCGCAAAGCCCACGCTGGAGCCGCTGGTCGCCCGCTGGTGGCTTGTGCCCTCATGGTTCAAAGGCGAGGAGGCGAAGGGCTGGAAGGCTGCGACCTTCAACGCCCGGATCGAGGAGGCGAAGGAGAAACCGGCCTTTCGCGCCGTGTGGCGCTTTGGCCGATGCCTGATCCCGGCGGCAGGCTATTGCGAGTAGACGGGCGACAGAGGGGCCAAGCAACCGCATTTCATCTATCCGGCGGGCAACGACGAAACCTTGTTCTTTGCCGGGCTAGCCTCCCGCTGGCACGACATGCTGACCTGCACCGTCCTGACCCGAGCCGCCAATGACACCACCGCCGACCTACATCCCCGAATGCAGGTTATCCTGAACACCGAGGAGCGGGATGCATGGCTGGGCGGGGCGGATGATCTGGACCTCGGCGCCGGAGCGTAGATTCGCCACTATAGGGTCCGGCCTGCTTCCGGCAGAGTGGCCGCAGTACAGTTGCGAGAAGAGCTGATCAGAGATAGTTGATCTCGCTACAGCGATGAATTGCACTTCGCAGGTGCAGCGCAAGTCGCGGCCCTCAGCAGTCATGCGCCAAGTGCAAATGCTGCGCGGCGGCATTCCCCGAAGCCGCGCCTCGAGAAGCGACGTAGCAGAACGCGCGAGCAACAAGCTTGGCTTTCCAGAACGCTTCCCGCGAAGGATATCCCTCGGGGACATGTCCGAGGACGCGACTCTAGGATCGTCACGGCATATATTCACTGCATCCAGTGCTAGGAAAAGAGGTCATATGCAGCGGAAACCCATGCTTTTATTATGTCAATTCAATCAGATAAGCTGCCACAGTGTGGGCGCTGTGGATTGCCAGACGCGCATGTCTTGGTTTGATCACGTAGATTTTGGCCTGGCCGGACGATCTGCCATGCGCCGCGCTCTTCCGGTTCCGAATATACATGATGCCGGTGACGATATTGTTGAGGCCAGAGCCGATGAGCTTGAGGTCTTTATCGTCCCAATCCTCAGAGTTCAGCCCCATTGCATCCGAGGCCAATTTCCAAAGAGGTGATAGCGTGTCCTTGTCGGTGAAGAGGATGTTCTTGTGGTCAAGATAGACCTTGATAGCTGCCTCAAGAACGTTGCCCGCATAGTGTGCCGCCGCGTGTGGATCTTCTTCGATCTGAGCCAAAGCACGGGTGATTTCTATCTCAACGGTAGAGAGGCCATGCTTCTTGACGTTCTCGAAGAGTGACAGCGTGGAGCTGGTGCCTGCTTTGACTATTGCCCCACCTTTGACGTAGGAGAACCCCTCTCGCCCAAGGGTCTCACGGATGTCCGCCTTACATTTCTCTAGCGCTATCTCTTGTTCAGAGGGGGTCGTTTGGCCCCAAGACCGCGTATCCTTGGCGTCCTTCTCCATGAAGTCGTCAAGGATCACGCCCAGCACATTTATCGGGAAAGAACTGTGGGTGTTTGTCGCTCGCAGGCAGGCCACTACCGCCTTGGCTTTGCTCAACTCGGGGTCGCTAGCCGGTGTTCCGGCATAGAGAAATAGCGCGTCTTGACTGGCGCGCGTATAGTATTCAGGAATAATCCTTGAGAGCAGCCCAATCAGGCTAGTCGGAATTTTATCTTCATCTGCCACGCTAGGACTCCTAAACCATCTGCCTGTTCTAAGGTGACTACTGAAGAGGATCGTCCTAGCCGTCTTTTCCAAGCATGATCTGGAGATTGGAGCGCCCCAACCTCACACTTTCGATTGCATCCTGAAGCTGGGTGATGTCCCGAGCAATTTCTGCCTCTTCATCCGTTTCCAGCTTCGGCGGAGCGATCATGTCGATTTCTCCGCCTTTTTCCGTGAAGGCAAAGTATTTCTCGACTGACTTTTGAAGCTGGCCCTCAACTTCTTTGTTGATAGCTTTTCCAATCTGATTTTTCACATCGTTAACAGCTTCTGCGACACCGGATGCCCTGATCGCTTCGGCTTGTTCCTTCATGGCATCTTCGATGGTTTTGTTAAGAACCTTCTTATGTCGAAGATCTTCGATGCCGTTGAGCACATCTAGTACACTCTTAGCGATGGTGTTCACTCGCAATGCCAGGACGGCTAGCGTTGAGGCGATGGCAACCGTAGTTGCCAAAACGAGGATGAGAGAGCCTGTACCTGCGCCGATGATTCGAACATCCTCGGGCTTTTCTCCAACGGCTGCCGAAAGTCCGCGCGCAATTTCATACCACTCAGCCGACCACTTCTTGAGCTCAGCAACGTCACCAATGTTCGCTTTATCCTTGAAGTGAAGGCGAGTGACGATACCCTCATCAATGACGAATGGCCGTTGGACGGGTACGTTAGCGGCCTCCAAGGCTCTCTTCATACTATCCAGTTTGCTGACGGTCTCGCTGACCACTGTGTACGCGGCGCGAGCTTCTTCCCATGCCGTCACAGGATCAAAAGTATTGCTGCGCACTATCCTCTTAAAGCGGCTTAAGCCCTCCTTACCGAGGTAGGAAAGAGCGCCATTTGCCTTGAGCAGCTCAATCTGCTCTGAAGAGAGCTGTTCCATCGGCATCGCGGCGAGCATATTCTCAAGATCCTGCAGAGGCTCAGCGACAGCAGACTTCTGAGCGGCTCGGGCATTGTGCTCCAAGACGGATGCGAGATTGTCGTAGAGGCCCAAATTGGGAGCGACCTCTCGGTTCAGCCACACCGCAAGCCCGTACAGCTCATCAACGATCATTTATGCCCCCTCGCCGGATCTTAGCAGACCTCATCACAGCCGATGAAGCGGCGCAAGGCTGCGGCCTGTATGAACGCCTGCTTTCCCGGTGTGGCTGCAGCTGCGGTGCCGCAGTGTCAACGGGCAGCTTTCCGCCCAGCAGGACAATCATGCCGCCATTCTGGTTAGTTTCGTGCTGCAGTTGCGAACTGCAGCTTCGCCTAGCGTAGCAGTCCTTAAGCAGCCTTCAGAAATCAATCCGGCAGGACACCGTGTCGCGGGGGCCATGGTGCCCTCCCATATCCCTGCCCGCGTAGAAGGATGGGCAAAACGTTCGACAAAGCCCCGAGATGCTCACAGGCCTGAACGTCTGTATCGCTGGGAGAGCTTGGCGAGATTGATCGGGCCGAGCTTATGGCACTGTGGGTGGAGATCGCGGCGATGTGGCCGGTGCATAACGTGGTGGCGTCCGTTGCGCCACCTTCTGGCGGCAGGCAGCCGAAGGACAAGGACATCTACAGGCCGCCCGCGACCTTGGCGTCACCCGGGATTATGTTGCCTACGCCATCGAGATCGCGTCCCTCTCCCCGAAGCGAAGGTCGCATGGCGTGCAGCCCCGCAAGCCACGCCGCTCGCTGCGGCCAAGGAGTGATAATCGGCGGCGCATGTGGCGACAAAGAGGCGCACATGAGCAAGGGCAGACATGCATCTTTCAAAAAACGCCGAGAGCATTTCCACATGTTGTGGCGTGGTCGTTTGACATCAGTACAACCCAATAAGCTGTTGCGCTGCCTCCATCACTATTTCCACCTTCGCCACAAGCTCGACCTCTTATGTTGCACTTTGACCTTACAAAAAATATCTCTGAGTTTAGGCACTAATCTTATTCCCCCTCGCATTGCGGGAACTGAAAATCTGAATCAGGCCGGATCAACACCTGATAGGATGGAGTGGGCAGCCAGTTAAAAAGATTGACCGTGGTAAGGATTGCAGTTTCATCACTACCCCGCCTTACTAGCTTCTGGTGAGATACCCAGTGCATGTCGTCTGTGATCTTATGCCTAGGACTGGCGCCGATAAATTCAGATGTGTCGGATTTACCCTCAAGAATATAATTCGAAATCTTGGAATCTCTTATGCTAACATCAACAGATCGGATAGCTTCACATAAAGCAATCTTTGCTATGCATCTCTCTATGTCTTCCGAGTTAAATGTCACCCAGTTATCCTCCAGGTGCGCGGGAATGACCGAAGCCGGGGAATTTATAGCAACGAAGGAAACTGATCGCGTTTTGTGTCGATCATCCAAATCCTCTACGGACAAAGCTCGTGGAGGATAATCTGGATACACCAACAACAGACCAACCACCCCCTCCTCGATAGGGAGGTAAACTTTCTCGCCCGTAAGTGAATTAATTAATGTCCGCTTACCTGACCAAGACCCATTCTTTCGCGCTTTCCGGCTTGGAAACTGGAGATATTCCCGTGTCAACTTGAAAGTATCTCGAAGGAGGCGCTGCTCAAATTGTTGAGTTTTCACTGCACAGGCTCTGCATGAGGCTTTCTTTAGCAATGCCACACCAAAAATGGCATACGGAATAGTGTGCTCATCCGTAAGATCGCGCGAACTGCCGCAGTATACACACTCATTAACAGTAGGACTTCTCGGGTTATCCGGCAAATATATCGTACCATCTCCTGGAATATTCCTACCTAGGCGGCCGGATATCTTAATTGGACCTTTGACGCTCATGTCACACGCCTTCCATCGCCATTTACGAAATTTAGACCCAAAGCAAACAATTCTCTGTTTTATTTTACAGACAGACCGACAGCCACATTGCAGATTCATTACGTCTAATTTGACGCAGGAACCGCAACCGCCCCCGCCGTGTAACAGAAGTGTTAACAAAACTATCTAGCTTCGAGAGAGATCAATTCGGACGCTACCTCCAATCGCGGTCAAGCCCCACGCTGATGATCGAAAGCCCGCGATCCCGCATCCGATAGGCTGTGGCGCGGGCAATGGTGCCCCTGCGCTTCACCGCCGCATCGAACGACACCCGGCGGGCCTTGCAACGCGCCCAGAGGCAGAGCATCCGCGCGCTGCCCTCATAGGCCGGATACAGGTAGACGGCGGGCCAGATCAGGGCGGCCTCATAAGCCGTGACCTGCGCCGCCGTGGCCTGCACCACCAGCCGCTTGCCGTCTCCCGGCTCGCCGTCTCCGGCCACCTCCGGCAGGCCCCAGCCCTCGTCTAGGTGGTCGTCCATCGTCGGGTTATAAGCGGGCATTGATCCCCGGATGCCCGCCGGGCCGACCGCGCCGCCGGAATAGGTGGCCCATCGCAGGGCCGCGACGAACCGCTCGCCCACCAGCTTTGGGGTCCAAGTATCAACGACTGGCGTAGGGATTTGCAGGATCGCCTGACGCCCCCGCAGGCGCTCGGCCCCACGGGCGACTGGCCCCGCCCGCTGGGCGTCCTCAGCGCGCATCTGGTCAAGGATCGACGCCGCCGCCCGGATCATGGCCTGCGGTCCGCCTGTCATCGCGTTCATGGGTGTCCCACCTGCAATATGGATACCGACAGGATAGCGATACCGGGCAGCGAAAACAAATATGCCTGCGGCGTTGGCGGTCATCCGCTGCATATGGGCCTTGTCAGCCTTCCTAATGCACGAGGGGCGGTGCCCTACCGGCGCTCCCTCTCGTGCTTGCCGATTACCGGCCCGTTCCCAGCATCCCCGCCCCATTGCTGCGCCATCTCGGCGGCAATACCGGGGCTGATCAGCAGGAGCGATTGAGCCGGGTGTGATAACCCCGGTTCAGCGCCTTACGCCCCTAGCCATCAGCCCTCACGCGCGGTCAGCTCGGCCATTTCAGCCCGGATCACGGATTGCAGGTGAACGACGGCAGCCTTAGCAGCAATGGACTTGCGAGCTTTCCACACATTTATGTGCGTAACCGAGAAGCGCGCGGCCTGCGCGGCTTTCGCCCTTGGCTCCCAATAAGCGGCGGCGGCCCGAAAGGCGGCGCCAAAGGTCAGGCGGGGGTCTCTGCGACCGTCTGGCAAAGCATGTGCGAGAAAGACGCCATAAGGGGTGCCGGGAAACAGGCGCTTGGCAGTGGGCAGGTCGATCAGGACGGCAAGGGCAGTGTGGCGTTCAGGCATCCCGCATAATCCCATCGGCTTCGGCACGGGCAGCCCTGATCCGGGCCTGCGCCGCGCGGATCGCGGCGCGCCGGGCAGGATCAGCACGGCGCGCCATGCGGTCAAGGCGGAGAAGTGCGCGATCTTCCATGTCGAGGAGCTTCCGGCGCGTTCTGTCGTCAGCGCGGTTCGCGGTCGTGCTGGCGGTGGTGGAAGGCAGGTTGCGGGCATCGTTGCGCAGTGCAGCGACATACGCGACAACACAGGAAATCAGGCCAATCCGGCCCCTAACCTGCTGCTCAATGTATTTGCCCCGGATCAGGGCGTGGAGGCGGTGCAGGGGAAGTCCAAGGAGGCGCGCGGCGTCTGCGGTTTTAACTTCATCGGGCGCGCGGGTGGTCATCAGGCCGTCCTCCCCTTCGTCGTCGGCGTGGACTTGGCAGGCTCGCTGGGCAGGACAGGCTCTGCTGTCGCGATGGCGTCTGCCAGTGCTGTCTGCGCATTGTGAAGGAGGTTCTCAATTGCCCGACGTTCACGCACGTCGCGGGTGGCGATTGCGGGCAAGGAGGCAAACTCGTGCAGGATAGTTCCGGCGATGGAGGTAGTCGCCTCATCGCCGGCGGCATCGGGAACGAGCTTTCCGGTCTCGATGTCGAGGGCAAGTTCGGAGGCTTCGGCTCGCGCCGCCCGCGCCTCGGTCTGTGCGGCGGTCAAGCGGGCATTCCGGGTGGTCGCCCGGATGCGGTCAAGGAAGGCGCGGACGCCTGAAACCAACGGCACCTGTCCGTCCCGCAGCACAATCTGGCGCGCCCGGATCAAGCCCTCAACCTCACCCGGCGATGCGCCGCAGATCGACCGGAAGGCATCAACCGTCACCAGCATTTCCGGGGGGCGTTCAGCCATTGCCGCGCCCTCCCCGGAGGCCGTCCACAATCCGGGTTGCCTCAGTCTCGATCCGTGCAGCCGCGTTCCGAGCCGCAACGGCCAGCGCCTGAGCCGTGGCAGGGGAAACGTGCCCAGCAGCGTCGAGGCCCCGCAGGCAGGACGTAGCCGCCTCAGCGACCGTACGCACGATCAGTTCAGCCTCGGCGGCCTCGATCAGACCAGCCCGGCGCCGGGCAGTCGTGGCGCGGATGACCGATGCCCGCGCGATATGTTGCCGTGACTGGTCCGCATGCGCATCAGCGCGGGCGGTATCCTGTTTTAGAAAACGAGCGTAGCCGCTCACCGCAGAGGTTGCGGTGGTGAAGCCGCGCCGATGGACTGTGATGTGCCCGGCCCGAGCGACCTTCCTGAACATTTCGTCCGACACGCCAATCAAGCGCGCAGCTGTGGAAGTCGAAATTTCGTCGTGAAGGTCACGCACTGGGACTGGCCTGCGATACGGCATCAGCGCCCGCTGCCTGATTGACGCCAGCGACAGCCCTTTTCCACATCGCCGCCGACCGTTCGGTCTTGCTCATATGCCCGCCGCCCGAAAGATCGGCACCAAAATCGCCCGCGTCTAGGCTGCGCTGCTCAAGCGATTGCCAGATTTTGGACTGTTCAACGGGCATGGAAGCGAGAAGCGGCGCGATCTGCGCAGCGGTCAGGCCCTCGCCATCATCCTCAAGGATGAGGGCTGCTGTGGCTTTCGTCCGCCCGTGCGCTTCGGACGAGGCAAACGCCCGTCTGATCCTTTCGCGTTCGGCCTGCGCAGCGGCACCGCCAAAGCTCGCGGCGCCGGGCATGGCCGTTGCGGCGACATCGGCTACCCGGTCGGTCGGTAGGCAGGCCAGCGCCTGAGAAATGGCAGCGGCAGAGAGCGGCGCCGACAACGCAAAGCGGAGTGCCTGCAACGGCCTGCCGCAATCGACCCCGGCCCGGTATGCGGATCGAATACGCGCACGTTCTTGCATGGCTTCAGCATGAGAGGCGGCAGCCTCCGCTTCGCGGAGTTCATCGGCTTCGATCTGAGCCTCGATGCGGCGACGCTCAGCGGCACGGGCGGAACCGGTCAGCGCGCAAGAAGCGAGGGCTGCGTCCACAGCGGCAGCCCGTCGCCGACATGCCTCATTGCTCAAGTCCAGTGCGGATTTTGTCACTTTGTTTCCTCGGTTTGGGGGGCAGCCGGGGCGGATGCGGCGGCTCGAAATTGTTCGGCGGCGCGACGCAGGAGTGCGACGGCAGCGGGTCGGTCGGACAGATCGGGGGGCGAGGTTCTGGTGGTCATGGAGGCCTCGGGACTGGGGGTTGAAGGTTGGGCTGGCGCGCAACCCAACTCGAATTTTCGCAAGCACAGAAAGGCTGAAGGCCGGGGCCAATGCCTTGCCGCCTCGGAGGGGGCCTGCCCTAAGGTCCCTTAAAGGCGTGGCATGCCCGCAGGACTCGCGAGACGACCGTTGCAGGGGCCTTGGGCCTTTCCGGGCGGGTCAAGGGCGGGAATGCGCGCGCCCCTGTAGCGCCCCAGCACCGCGCCTGTGGCGGTGCCGGGGGCTGGTCGGCCCGCCCGCAGGGACGAGGGGCCGGAGTGCGGGCGGACATCGCGGCGAGCGCCGGGGGCGCCGTGGTGCCACGATTACGGCGACGAAAGGGACGCCTGCCCGCCCGCGCATGGATCAGACCTGCGGCAAGGCGACGGCGGCAGCCAACAACGCATAGGCCGGTGCATCGCGGCGGCGGATGACCGCAAGGCCACTCCCTTCCATTTCCCGAACAAGGCGCTCCTCAGCGAGGCAGAGGCTGTGCAGTTCGGCCTCGGCCAGCGCGATCTGGGCGGCGCGCTGGTCCGGTGTCAGCCCCTGACGCCCGCCGAGCAGGTCGTCAATTTGGTCCGAAACGATTTCGCGAAGCCGGTCGCGGCAGCCGAGGAAAATCAGGCCGGTCAGCATTTCGAGAGCCGGTTGGTGGATGGGCTGCGCCCCGGCCATGACGGTATCGATATGCAGACCCCGCGCGGATGCCTGAGCCTCAAGAAGGCGCCCGATGGGCAGTCGGTCCACAGCCTTGGTCGCGGCTTGATCCGCCCACGCATCGAAGGCGGTCAGTGCCGCCTCGCGGGTCTGCGGCGCCATGCGAATAGTTTCGATTTCGCGGGCCTTTTTGGCGATCTCGATACGGACAGCCTCAAGGGCGTCGTGGGTGGATGCGGCGGCGGCGCGCTGCCGTCCAAAGGATTTCAGAAGATCACCGAGCACGGCGGGCATCCTCCATGTCAATGCCGACCGGGATCGGGAGGTTCTCGGCTTCCGCAAGTTCGAGGGCGCTGCGGAGGTTGATCCGTGCCGATGCGGCGGCATCGGCGGATGCCTCGACCTCGGCCTCGGCTTCGGAGATTTGGGCAGCCAGCCCGGCAGCCTCGGTGCGAAGTTCCGCTATCTGCGGCGCAGCGTAGATGTGAGGATCGCTGACGGTTCGGCCTTCGAGATGCGCGAGCCGAGCCAGCGTGTCGTTGCTTTTGTCGCGTAGACCATGCAGCCGGTCGTTCAAACCTGTGGTCGTAGCGCGGTGCTGGCGAGCGATGCGGTCGAGGACGGCGAGGCGGGCCGGGTCTAGTTGCATATCTGGGATGGGCGGCATGAGACGGCTCCTTTCGTTGGAGCCAAAATCGGCGGCGCGGATCGGAAATCGCTGCGCCGCCAAATTCCGATGCCAATCAGCCCTTGAGAATGTGCACGAGGGTCTTTGTGTCGGTCGGGAATGCGCCGCCCGGCGCGGCTTCCAGCTTGCTAAGCCGAAAGAATGACGCACGGGGTTGGTCAGCAGGGGCGCGGCCTTCGCGCCCGGCTTCGCTGCGGGCACAATCATGAGCGAAGCCCGTCGCGCAATACTTGGAAAACCCCTCCAACAACAATCGCGCTGCGGTATATGGCCGCGCGTCTCGCCACTCGGGAACGGAGGCCCGAGCGGTTCGGATCAGAGCATCTCGGCGCCGCTTTGCAATCGCCGGGGCGGCAGTCGTTCCGCTTGCAGGTTGAAGGCCCATCAGGCGTCCCAGCGGGATCACCCGACCGTCAAGGTCCGTGTCGCCCCGCAGGATCGCCTCGCCCGCCTCAATGCCCCGTGCAGCTAGCGCCCTTACCGCCGGGTCAATGGACATCTGTGACCATTCCATCATGGCGAACCAATCATCGAGCAGATGGGCGGCACCCTTCCCGCGCAGCACCTCTGGCCCGTCCGGCGCATAGAGGCCGCCAGTTCGGTATGCGTCGAGATATCTGCCCGTCTTGCGCCACGCCCGATCAGGATCGCCTGCAAGCGTGGTTGTGCCGGGCGGATCGACTGGAGGCGGGCCGGGCGGCAAAGGCGGCACAGCGGTCGAAGCCTGTTCGACCAGATCGCTCAGGGCGGCATCTGACATGACCGCCCGTCGTTGCCGGACAGAAGGTGCCTTGACGGGCGTGGCGTCCAGCGCAGCCGCAATTTGCGCTGGATCGAAATCCAGCGCGAATAGGATGCCGTCGATGAGGGCTGTCCGATCTTCCGCTCTGCGGCCCGCAAGGGTCGCGCGCAGAGCGGTTTGCAACTGACTGGTTGCGGTTGGCGTCATAGCGTGCGCCCTTTTGCGGAGAAGACGATGACCTGTGCAACCGGGCGAGGTGGTTGTTTTGACCGCTCCTCCGCGATCAACCGGCGCGTTTCGGAGGTGAGGCGGGCGATCACGGCGGCAGTCACTGCGGTGTCATGAACGCCGCGTTCATTGAGTGCGGCGCGGGCGCCGAAAATATGCGCAGCCCATAGCTGTTTTGCGGTTCCCGTGTCGCCCTTGGCGAGCAGACGCACGAGGCGAGACGAGATGGACTGCGGTCGATGGCGTGGGAGAAGCGCTTCCATCGTGGCAGCGGTGACCGCGATTTTTTCAGAACCGTACGACATTCACGACCTCCAAGATTTCAGGGGTTGCAAGGCCGCCCTTTGTTTCTTCCGCCGCTTCGGGTGCATACTCCGGGAATGCTCCGATAAAGGCCGACACGGCAGTCTTCGGATCAATCGCGCCGGGTGCGGCCCGATGCGCCTTCTGGGCAATCGCGCGCAGGCAGTCAGCCAGCTCTTGCAGGTGCTCTCTGGGCGTTATGCGGTCTTCGTCAAGGAGCGCGGCCAGCGGGGCCAGAGCCGAAGCTACACCATCAACTACAAACCGGCGCTGCTTTCCATCGCGGCGCATGAAACCTGAAACATAGGCGACCGCCAAATCGTGGGCAGTCATCCTGTGTTGCGCACCTTCGGCAGTAGCGAAGGCCATCGCACAGGAAAGTCGTTCAATATCGTCCACCGCAAGACCGAGTTCTGCGAGACCAGTCTTCCGACGAGCCGTATGACCGGGCGCGGAACGCGCGCCCGGATCAGCCCCAATCGTGTGGTCAGCCGCACGACCAAGTTTCCCGGAGAAAGCTCGCTGAGTGCTGCCAGTCGCGAAGTCAGGATCGGAACGCCACGCGTCGGGATCAGCGGGATCGACGGAAGCGGCAAGAGGCTCCTCAAGAGCCTCGCTGCCGTTTTCTGCTGCCGCGTCGGTTTCCAAATGGCGATCTTCACTCTCGATAATTACGGAATAAACATCTTTTATAGAATTGGCGGGCGCGCCCTTAGGCGCGCGCCCGCCTTCCAAAGATTTCTTTCTAGTAATGGTCCCCGATTTTTCGGGGGAAACCTTCCCCGATTTTTCGGGGGAAACCTCCTTGAGAGGCTTAGTGGTATTACCCGATTTTCCGGGTGAAACCCTAAGGCAAGTTTTCACCGATTTTTCGGGGGAAACTGCATCGGGGATCGACATCACATAAGTGTTGGCGAGCCGCCCACCGTTCTCTCCGCTGGTGGCCTTCGGTGTCTCGGCAATGAGCAGATACTCCCGCGCCCGGAAGCGGCCAAGCGACGCCTCAGCGGTGCTTTCTTCGCACCGCATCAAGTCTGCGAGGCGTCGCGCGGACATAAAGAACCGAAAGTCGTCACCAACAATTTCGATAAAGAAAAGCGCGGCGAATGCGTCCCGCGGCTTCATCTCGGGATCGCGTTTGAGGGCATCGAGGAAGGTAAATATGAACGTGGCCTTTTGCGACTTAGGGTTGCTACCATTCATTCCCGGCCCTCCCGCGAGGGCGGGTCTTGCCGCCAGACCAAGGCCGTGGCATCATGTTCCCGATCCATCCTGATCTGGAATTCTGCCCCGTTCGCCGTTTCCCCGGCGGCGGGGCTTTCCAATTCTAGCCGCACGTCTGTGCCTCCTGCTTGCCGCCCGTGGGCGGCGTGTTTCCATCCGGCTCTCCAATCAGAAAAGTTTGCCTCGCACCGAATGCGGGCAGGCCTTGACAGATTGATGTGATGTCCTGCTGTTGTCCACCCGGAGAGCCTACGCGGGGCCACCAGCGGCCCCGTAGCCGCGATCAGGCGCAGATGCGTGCGGCCTCCCAAGCCTCAAGATCTTCGAGGCGAAACCGGACACAGCCGGGGGAGAGTTGGACGGGCTTGGGAAAAGATGGATCGACCTTGCGCCAGCGCCAAACGGTCGTTCTGGTCACGTTGTAGCGTTCGCCAACTGTTTATCGGTGAGAAACATTTTGCACCCATTTCGTTGCGGATGCCCACCAACTTGAACATATTAAAAGCTATGGCAAAACCTTTCGGTAACTCCACGGGAACGCAGGGTAGTTATGAAAAACTCAGAGCTTTCGCAGATCGGCCAGAAGCCCCGCCATACCGGGGACCGGCGCTCCGGTGACATGCTCAGCAACGATGGCAATGAAGGCCGCGAAGCCTTTGTCGCCGCTAGAGTTTCCACCAAGCGGGATACCAGCCGCGCGGAAGATCGGGACAATTGCCTCGCCAAACACTTCGACAGGCTTCTTTCTCAGGTTCGCTGTATAACTACCGCGTCCACCGGCCTTTTCTGGCATGCCCTCAATTTCATCTAGTACCTCGTCTACTGCTGAAAGGACCTCGCTATGAAGCAAATCGAAGAGCGAGCCTACGAATGTTGCAGTGAGTTGATCCAAATCTCCCCCCTCCGCGACCAGCTGAAGCCCGCGTGTATCATTGATTAGGCCGACGACCTCGCCACGGATGCGCCGGGCCCGTTCAATAAGGGCCTCCACTTCTGGGCGCGACCATTCCCGGGGTATTCCCACGGTCGCAATTTCCCCCCGCCACACCCCGACTCGAGCCTCGATCTCAGCCCTCCAGTCGTCATTGTCGCACAATCTGGCGAGCCGCCCGTCAGATGCGATAACGCGCTCCCACAATGGACGCAGAGCTTCATCCTTTGCCGCCTTGGCACGCTCACCGGCAAGGACAAGAGCGGCGACCAGCCGCGTTCCGTCCTCAGGATTGAGGTCTGTCATGCTCGCACCGCCGGAAAGGCGACCACAGTGCTCGTGTCCCCCCCCTCGATGAAGTCGGCCCATGCCTGCATCATCGCCCGGCGCCGCTCCACCATGTCGGTTCGACGATAGGCTCGCTCAACTGCGCTTCCAACCTGATGCGCGAGCGCGATCTCAGCCATTTCCCGGTCATATCCGCTCTCGGCGGCCCAATCACGAAACACGCTGCGTAGACCATGCGGCACTGCCGCCCTACCGCTGCGGGGATCGCGCCACCCGGCTTTATCCGGATCGTTACCCGCTTCTTTAGCGGCGGCTTCCGCTTCCTCTTGCATCCGACGCATGACAGCGGACACGCTCATATCAGACAGCATTTTGCCGGTGACACTTGGAAAGACAAAAGGAACGTCTAACATCTTCGGAAGCGTCTCAAGCAGGGCAATTGCCGAAGGCGAAAGAGGAACGCGGTGCTCACGGTCCATTTTCATCCTCTCCTTCGGAATCACCCACATCCGAGCTATCAGGTCGATTTCATCCCACCTCGCACCCCGAACCTCGCCTGAGCGGCTGGCGCAAAGGGCCGCGAACCTCAAGGCGAGCGCGCCCTGCCCGTCGCGCAGGCAAAGCTCGGCCCACCATGCTGGAACGTCCGTGAGTGCCAACGCGGGAAAGTTGCCAACCTTTCCCTTCTCGACCACGCTCGGAGCAGGCAGCAATTCCTTAAGATTGCCGCCCCATCTGGCCGGGTTGTCACCTGCCCTGTGCCCCGCGACCGTCGCCCACGACAAAATCCCTTCAAGGTAGCTGCGGAGCTTTTGGCCCGTGTCGGGCTTGCCGCTCCATACGCCACCCAAGGCTCGCACGATGTCCTGCACGGTGATTTCCTGCACAGACAGCGCTCCGATCTCCGGTAACGCATATCGGGTGATCGTGGACCGGATCGCTTTCTGTGATTTTTCCGGTCGGTGGGTCATCTTCGCGGCAACCCATTTCTCCATCGCATCGGAAAATAGAAGGGTCCGAGCCGATGCCGCCGCCAGCGCAGCGCGGACGGCCTTGCGCTCTTCGATAGGATCAACGCCAGCTTCGATCTTCGCCTTGGCCTCTCGCGCCTTATCGCGCGCGGCGGCAAGACCGATTTCGGGATATGGGCCAAGACCGATGGCTCGGCGCGTGGTGCCAACCGTTGTCCGCAAGAGCCAGCTTTTCGTCTGGCCGGGTGTGATCTGCAGAAGCAGGCCAGCCACGCCACCAACCGCGAACCATTCGTTGCGATCTTTCGTCCCACTGTGAACCGCCCGCTTCACATCAAGCGCGCCCCATTCCTTCGCCCGCTTCGGCATATGTCTCCTCCTCCATCATCCAAGGGGAGACCGGGTTATATTCCCAATTCTGGAATAGAACTGACCCAAAGCGCGCTAGCCGCCCCGCTAGCCAAAAACTTTGCGACAAAATGCAATTTCACGCAATAGGATGTGGCCGAAAATATCCATAACCACTTGATTTATTGAAACAATGCAACGGATCGCAACGGAGTAAAAATGGCTCTTGGCGCCCTTCACCCGCTCCAAGCTCCCATCAAGTCTTCCGATCGATCTGTGACGTCAGGTCACGCGATGCAACCATATGGGGTGTTGCGCGTTGATATCGCATGGAATGGAAGAAGATGGAGAGTGCCATGACACGCATCCCCTATGGTATCCGCGTGAATGAGGCGGGCTTTCGTGAAGCAGGCTTTCGCCCGGTTCATGTGCAGCCCGGACCGCCGCAGCCCCTGCCCTTTTTCGCGCTTGGCGCGGCCATCGGGCTGGTCAGCGCCATGATGGCGCTGCTGTAAAGCATTTCAGTTTATCCGTGTCGTTGAGAGGTTATTGGGGGCGTTGCGACGTTTGTGGGTCGGCATTGACTAGCTGTTTTGCCAACCGAGTGTGAGCGCCAGCACTTGAAGATGCCACGAATTGAAAGATGTGTGCTCGCAAGGCGTGATGCGTTTCACATCATCTTGGCAAGATGCAAGCAAGGCGTATCCCTGCGCGATGTAAGGTCAGCTTCGGCTCGTCATCGATGGCATCTTGGGTTCTGCCCGCCCCTCTCCACGCAAGCAAACGGGCGCGCTTTCCACGCGCCTTTGCACTCTGCGCGTATGCTTTCGGCACGGGCGGCAGGGGTTCAATCAGCGCAGCTATCTTGATGGTCTATACGAGGGGCGACGCACAGCCGGGCACGCAAGCCTGAACAAGCTAGAAAGCGCCGCCGGTCGTGATGGCACAGGTCAATTTGACCGTTCAGACTGGGATCACTTCAGACGCTGTTCAGTTGTAGATGAAGCCAAAGATCGGATTCACACGGCCCATGCTGCCATCGGCATTCACCACACGCACCTCAGACCAGTCATTGGCGGCGGAAACGTCGATCACCAGCTGATCCTTGGTGATACGGTTGCGCACCCAATTGGCATGGTCGATCTGGATCCGGCGGGAATCGATGATGTTCGACACCACCGCGACATGGCCCATCGGCATCTTCTTGGTGCCACGGAAGTTCATCACCGCACCGATCTTGGGATCCGAGCCGCGCTCGTAACGCGCTGCGGCCTGTTTCCACCAGGTGACGGCATTGCCCTTGATCTCGACCCCGGTGACCGCACGGGCGAACGGCACGCACCAGATGCGGCCCTTGCTCGGCTTGGTATTGGCCTCGGCCACGGCAACGGCCTGCTTCAGTTCGGCCCGGGCCAGTTCCAGTTCGGCCGCCGCCTTGCGCAGCGCGCGCTTCTGCCCCGGCTTCATCGCCTGTTCCGTGGCACCGGTATGACCCTGATTGGCAAGCGCGCCCTGGGCGGGCAGGATCAGGGCAAGGGCGACAAGGGCGGCGTTGAGCGGGCGAAGAAGCATCTTATGTCCGGGTGTTGTGACAGCCCGGCAGGTTTGGCATGGCCGGGTTCAATTCTGCAACGCAGCAGAATCTTGCCGGGCAGAATCCCGCCATCTGTCAAAACCTGCCCGGCGGGATTTCGCTGGTGCAGTATGATCACGGTCTGTAACCGGATATTTCACAGTTGACCGATCCGTGATTTGCCGTGATTCGGGCGTGTCTTGGCAGTTCGGACCCTCATCCACCGTCAATGGCTTCCCTTTCTGCCCCCAAGCCGCTAGCACTTCTGCAACCAATCAGGAGGTTCGCATGAACGGCGATATCAAGCGCTTCGGCACAGGCCCCCGCATGAGCGAGGGCGTGAGCTATAACGGCATCATCTGGCTGGCAGGCCAGGTCGGCAATCCCGGCGATAGTGTCGCGGATCAAACCCGCACCTGCCTGGCAGAAGTTGACCGCATTCTGGCCGAGGCCGGCACCGACAAGACCCGGATCCTGTCGACCCAGATCTGGCTGGCCGATATGGCCGATTTCGCCGAGATGAATGCGGTCTGGGATGCCTGGGTGCCGCAGGGGCATACGCCCGCACGCGCCACCGGCGAGGCCAAGCTGGCGACGCCTGCCTATCTGGTCGAGGTCATCGTGACCGCCGCGCTGAAGTAAGCGCGAATTTTCGACGAAAATTCGTGGGCCTGCAGACGGCCTCAGATAGAAAAGGCCCCGGTGCGCAGCTCTTCGCGCCGGGGCCTTTTTCGTTCAAGGTGCTCAGCCGCGCAGATAATCGACCAATTGCCGCGTCGAGCCATCCTTGCTCGCGGCATCCGCCTTGCCCTCAAGGATCGGCTGCAGCGCCAGTGCCAGTTCCTTGCCCAGCTCCACCCCCCATTGGTCATAGGAGTTGATGCCAAGGATCACGCCTTCGACAAACACCCGATGCTCATAAAGCGCAATGATCTGACCCAGAGTGAAGGGCGTCAGCTGCGGAATGGCCAGCGTGGTCGAGGGGCGATTGCCCGGAAAGACGCGGTGGCGCGCCTGACGGTCAAGCTCGGCCCCGGTCAGGCCCTTCTTCGCCATGATGGCGCGGGCATCATCCAGGCTGCGACCGCGCATCAGCGCCTCGGATTGCGCAAGGCAATTGGCCACCAGCAAAAGATGCTGATGCGCCAGATCCGGTTCATGGCCCTGCCGCGCCACGATGAATTCGCAAGGGATCACCCGGCTGCCCTGATGGATCAGCTGGTAGAAGGCGTGTTGGCCATTGGTGCCGGGCTCGCCCCAGACCACCGGGCCGGAATCATACTCCAGATCGCTGCCATCCATCGCGACGCGCTTGCCGTTGCTTTCCATCTCCAGCTGCTGAAGATAGGCGGGCAGCCGCGACAGCCGCTGGTCATAGGGCAGCACGGCGCGGGTAGCATAACCGCAGATCTGGTTGTGCCAGACGCCGACCAGCGCCAGCAGAACCGGCAGGTTTTCCGCGAATGGGGCCGCGCGGAAATGCGCATCCATATCGGCACCGCCCTTGAGAAAGTCGTCAAACGCCTCCGGGCCGATCGCGATGGTCAGCGCAAGGCCGATCGGCCCCCACATGGAATAGCGCCCGCCAACCCAATCCTCAAAGCCGAAGACCCGTTCGGGATCAATCCCATAGGCAGCGGTCTTGTCGGCCGCGGTGGACACGGCCGCAAATTGTGCCGCCGGGTTCTTGACCTTTTCCGCCATCCACCGCTTGGCGGTATCGGCATTGGTCATGGTCTCGATGGTGGTGAAGGTCTTGGAGGCCACAATGACCAGCGTGGTCTCGGGGTTCAGGCCCTTCAGCGTGTCGGCGATATGCGCGCCATCGACATTGGAAACGAAATGACAGCGCGGCCCGTCAGCAAAGGGCGCCAGCGCCAGATAGGCCATGGCGGGGCCAAGATCCGATCCGCCAATGCCGATATTCACCACATCGGTGATGCGTCCGCCCTGACCCTGGATGCGGCCCTCGCGCAGATCGCGGGCAAAAGCCGCGACCCGGGCATGGGTCGCGCGCAGCTCGGGCATGACATCCTGGCCATCGACGATCACCGATGCGTCCAGATTGCGCAGCGCGGTATGCAGCACGGCGCGGCCCTCGGTCTCGTTGATCTTGGCCCCTGCGAACATCGCGTCGCGTTTGGTCGCAACCCCTGCCCCATCGGCCAGTTTCACCAGAAGATCAAAGGCTTCGGCGTCGATGTTTGTTTTGGAAAAGTCGAACAGCATCCCGGCATGGCGGGCAGAAAAGGCCGCCGCCCGACCGGGATCGGCAAAACGCGCCGCAATGGCGGTGCCGGAATTTGCGGCCCAATGCTGGCGCAGCGCGTCGAAACGGGTGGTCATCCGGGATCTCCGTGATCGGTCTATGGGCAGAAATATTGGCGTCAGAATATGTGCGTCAGGGCCAGTGCGCGCGTGTCAGCTCATTCGGCCCAATGGACCGTGGCGTTCTTCAACACTGCCGCAATCGGCGCTTCAAGGGGGGACAGATGCGCTGCGCGTTCCAGCGCCGCGCGTTTTTCGGTCCCGGTGATCAGCACATGAATGTTCATCGCCCCGGCCAGATGCGGCGCGGTCAGGGTGATGCGCGGCTCACCTGCGGCCTCGGCCCGCATCGGCAGCAGGATCGGCGCATCAGGGCTCAGCCCCTCTGCCAGACGGTCCGCGCCGGGAAAGAGGCTTGCGGTATGCATATCCGCCCCCATGCCCAGCAACAGGACCGAGATCGGCAGATGCGGGCGCAGGCCCTCGGCCAGTTGATCCAGCACCTGCTCGGGCTGGTCGGCCGGCGCATAAAGCGGCACAAGATCGGCGTTCAAGGCCTTGCCACGCAACAGTCTTTCGCGCAGCAGCCTTGTGTTGGAGCGCGGACTGTCCTCAGGCACCCAGCGTTCATCGTTCAGGAAAACACTGACATTTTCCCAATCCAGATCGACGCCGGACAGCGTGTCGAAGATCGGCCCGGGCGTGGTGCCGCCGGGCACGCAAAACGATGCGCGCCCCTCGCGGCGCAGGAAATCGGCCAATTCACCGGCGATGCGGTCGGCCAGCGACAGCATCAGCAATTCGCGGTCCGGATAGGTTTCGAAATTCATTCCCGCACCTCGCGCCAGCGACGCCCGTCGCGATGCATCAGCATCAGCGCATCCTCGGGCCCGGAAGACCCGGCATCATAGCCCTTGGGCCGGTCCCCGCGTGCCTCCCATCCCTCGATGATCGGGTCGGTCCAGGCCCAGGCGGCCTCCAGCTCGTCGCCGCGCATGAACAGCGTCTGGTTGCCGCGGATCACATCCATAATCAGTCGCTCATAAGCATCGGGAATATCGGCCCCCTCTTCGCCAAGCGCCTCGGCAAAGCTCATGTCGAGAGGCACCTGCACCAAACGCATCCCGCCCGGCCCCGGTTCCTTGATCATGACCTTCAGGTTCATGCCCTCATTCGGTTGCAGCCGGATCACCAGGACATTCTCGCGCCAGCCTGCGGCATCATCGAAAATCGAATGTGGCGGTTCCTTGAAGGTGATGGCGATCTCGCTGGCACGGGCACGCAACTTCTTGCCGGTGCGCAGATAGAAGGGCGTGCCCTTCCAGCGCCAATTGGCGACATGGACCTTCAGCGCAATATAGCTTTCGGTCCGGCTTTCAGGGTTCTCGGCATCTTCCAGATAGCCCGGCGCGGTTTTGCTGGCCAGATACTGGCCGCGCACGATGTCTTCGGGTGGCACCGGCTGCAAGGCACGGATCACTTTAAGTTTTTCGTCGCGCACCGCATTCGGGTCAAAGTGATAGGGCGGCTCCATCGCGATCAGGCACAGAAGCTGCATCATATGGTTCTGCACCATGTCACGCATGGCACCCGATTTGTCATAGTAGCTGCCGCGCCCCTCGACCCCCACGGTTTCCGACACGGTGATCTGCACATGGTCGATATATTGGGTGTTCCACAGCGGCTCGAACAGGATATTGGCGAAACGTACCGCCATCAGGTTCTGCACCGTCTCCTTGCCCAGATAATGGTCGATCCGGTAGATCTGATTTTCAGAGAAATGGCTGGCCAGCGTGGCATTCAGCGCCTTTGCCGTTGCCAGATCGCGGCCAAAGGGCTTTTCCACCACGATGCGCGAATGGGCATTGGCGATGCCATGCGAATGCAGTTTTTCGGCCAGTTCCCCAAACAGCGCAGGCGCCACCGAGAAATAGAAGGCCCGCACCACACCCTTGCGCATCAGGCCTTTCAACGTGGTCCAGCCCGCCTCGCCGCGTGCGGCATCGATCGAGACATAATCGAGCCTTTGCAGGAAATCCGCGATCACCTTGGGGTCGCGCCGGTCTGCCGGCACAAATTCATCGATGGCCGCAGTCACCAGCGCGCGAAAGCCGTCGGCATCCAGATCGGTGCGGGCGGCACCGATGATGCGGCATTCTGCCGGCACCTGGCCGGCGAGATAGCGGCGATACAGGCCGGGAAGGATCTTGCGGCGGGCGAGATCGCCCGTGGCACCGAAGATGACAAGGTCGAAGACCTCAACAGGAATGACACGCGAAACCATGGCTCTCCTCGCAGGATGGCGCCGGGTCGCC
Source organism: Gemmobacter serpentinus (assembly GCF_008973825.1). GTDB lineage: Bacteria > Pseudomonadota > Alphaproteobacteria > Rhodobacterales > Rhodobacteraceae > Gemmobacter > Gemmobacter serpentinus. The sequence goes on from NZ_WCHR01000004.1 coordinate 157,480, forward strand.
TGACGCCACCGCCGTTAGCGCTAACGTGACAGGTTCTAGCCCCGGACGCGCAGAAAGTCTAGCATCGGTTTCAGGCGGGCGGAACTGTCGGGATCAGGCCTCGTCCAGCCCATGCCAGCGCACGGATTTCAAGCCCGGTTCTGCGGCAAGCCGGGTCATGATCTGCTCCAGATCGTGCTCGGTCTTGCCCGGCGCGCTGACATTGGCGGTCAGTGCGACCGACTCACCCCCGTCCAGCGCCTTCATCGTCAATTCGCTGACCTGCCACCCCGCCACCCCCAGCGTGCGCAGCATCAGCGCGCGAGTGTCGCCTTCGCGCGCGGGCAGACAGATCACGGTCACATCGTAATGCCGGATCAGCCCGGTATCTGTGCCGGTCTTGCGCTTCATCCATTGCACCAGCGGCCGCAGCCCGAGATTGACAAAAACCACAAGGCCGGTGGTGACCAGAGCATGGGCCCAATAGCCGCCGCCCGCCAGCACGCCCACAGCCGCCGCGCACCACATGGTCGCCGCTGTGGTCAGGCCATGCACATTCAGCCCGTCGCGAAAGATGATCCCCGCGCCAAGAAAGCCGATGCCCGAGACCACCTGCGCAGCGATCCGGGTCGGGCTGGTATCCTGCTCATGCGTCATCGAGAACACGACAAAGGCCGCAGCGCCTAGCGCCACCAGCGCATTTGTGCGCAGACCCGCCTTGCGCTGCCGCATCTGGCGCTCCACCCCGATCAGGGCACCGCATCCCAATGCAACCGACATGTTGAACGCCGCCGCCGCAAGACTCACCAGCATTTCCGACGACTCCCTGTCAGGTCAAAACGCCAGCCTAGCCGAAAGCGGCACGAGATCGGCATGTTTTGCGACAGATTTATGACAATCCCGTCAGGCTTCCAGCTCGGCATCCCAGTAGAGGAAATCCAGCCAGCTGTCATGCAGGTGGTTGGGCGGGAAACGGCGGCCATGGGCGTGCATTTCCTCGGGGCTTGGCTGCACCGGCTGGCGTTTCAGATGCATTCCGACCTGTCGCAGCGTCTTGTTCGCCTTGCGCAAGTTACAGGGGCTGCAGGCCGCCACGACATTCTGCCACGAGGTCACCCCCCCCTTGGAGCGCGGCACGACATGGTCAAAGGTCAGATCGCCGCGCCCGCCGCAATACTGGCAACAGAATTCGTCCCGCAGAAAAAGATTGAAGCGCGTGAAGGCCACGCGCTTCTGGGGTTTGACAAAATCTTTCAGCACCACGACCGAGGGTATGCGGAACTCTGCCCTCTGACTGCGCACGGTCGTATCATATTCGGCGAGGATCTGCACCCGTTCCAGACAGACCGCCTTGATCGCCTCCTGCCAGGGCCAGAGGCTGAGCGGATAATAGGAAAGCGGCCGGTAATCGGCATTAAGCACAAGTGCCGGATAATGCTTCAGTGCCGCAGGTTCGCGCACGAAACTCGTCCTGAAATCGCCGTCCATCGTCAATCCGCCTCCGTCCCGTAGACCATCCGGCCGACCGGGGCGAGGAACCCGCCCCGACAGCCAAACTATATATCGCGTCCTGAGGCTGGCAAGCCCCATGCTGTCGCATAGAAGGCTCGCAATCTTTGGTAAAAGTCTGATGAAACCTGCGGCGCTCCGTTGCGGTCAGCGCGTCTCTTTCGGGCGCATTGCGAACCAGATCAGCGCGGCCCCGGCCAGGATCAGGAAAGGCAGCATCGCCATGTTCACCGCAGACCACCCGGCCTGCACAGTGCCGCCCGAACAATTCATCAGCCCGCCCGATGCAAAAGAGGCGATCGAGACCCCGCCAAAGACGATGGCATCGTTGAGCCCCTGCATCGTGCCGCGCTCCTCGGGGCGGTTGTTCGCGGCAATCATCGTGGTGGCACCGATGAAGCCGAAGTTCCACCCGACGCCGAGCAGGATCAGCGCGGCATAGAAATTCTCCAGCGCCACCCCGCTCATCGCGACGGCCCCGGCAGCGGCAAGGATCACAAGGCCAAGCGCAATCACCCGCTCCACCCCGAAGCGGGCGATGACATGGCCGGTAAAGAACGAGGGCGCATACATCGCCAGAACATGGGCCGAGACGATGCTGGCCGCATCCGATGTCTCGAAGCCGCAACCCACCACCGCCAGCGGCGAGGAGGTCATCACAAGGTTCATCAAAGCATAGGACACCGTGCCGCAGATCACAGCGACGGCAATCGCGGGGGTGCGCAGCAGCTCCATCCGGCTGCGCCCGCGCGGGGCCTCTGCCGTGCGGACCACCGGGCGCGGCGCGTGCAGGGCGGCAAACAGGAACGGCCCGATCAGGTTCAGCCCGATCACCGCCAGATAGCTGCCAAGGAAGGGCACGACCATCGCATCCGCCGTCACCTTCACCAGTTGCGGCCCGAAGATCGCCGAAGCAAGGCCCCCAGCCATCACGCCGGAAATCACCTTGGGGCGGATCGCATCTGAGGCCAGATCGGCGGCAGCAAAGCGGAAGAATCCTTGCGCCGACATATAGCCGCCCGAGATCAGGCTGGCCGATGCAAAGAGCCAAAATGATCCGATGAACAGCGCATAGGCCGCGATGGCGGCACCAACCGCCCCCGCCAGCGTGCCGATGGTGAAGCCTGCCTTGCGGCCAAAGCGCTGCATGATCGCGCTCAGCGGTTGCGCCCATAGCATTGAGCCGATCACCATTGCCGTGATCGGCAGCGTCGCCCAACAGGGATTGCTGGCAAGCGAACTGCCCGCAAGGCCCGCGACTGTAAAGATCAGCGGCATCTGGGCCCCGATCACCGCCTGCGCGACGATCAGCACCCACATATTGTGACGGGCAAGGCGGTCATTCTGGTCCATGACCGGCGACTATCCCTGCGGCACTGCCTTGTGCAAGGGCCTTCTGTCCGGCTAGCCTGCGGCAAAACGGAGGGACCGCATGGTCGGACGCATCATCGAGGGGCCTGACGATATTGCCGAAGGGGTGGATTGGCTCTCACGCCATGACAAGCGTTTCGCACAAGCCTATGAAATGACAGGTGAATTGCCACTTCGCCGCAACCCGGAGGGGTTTGCGCAACTGTTGGGTGCCATTGTCAGCCAGCAGGTCTCGGTGGCCTCGGCCCGCGCGATCTGGGGCCGGGTTCAGGCGGCAGGGCTGCACAGCCCCGAGGCCGTGCGCGGCGCGACGGATGAGGATCTGCGCGCCTGTGGCCTGTCGCGCCCCAAGCTGCGCTATGCCCGTGCCTTGGCCGAGGCCGATCTGGATTTCACCGCGTTGCGCCTGATGTCCGATGATCAGATCATCACGCAACTCATTGAACTGCCTGGGATCGGCCGCTGGACGGCCGAGATCTACGCGATGTTCAGTCTGGGCCGCGCCGATGTCTTTGCCCATAATGATCTGGCCTTGCAGGAATCCTGGCGGCTGCTGTTTGAGCAGGAAAATCGCCCCAATGAGCGCGAGATGCGCGCCATTGCGGCAGCATGGAGCCCGTGGCGCGCGGTTGCGGCGCGGCTGCTCTGGGCCTACTACCATGTGGCCAAAGGTCGGGAAGGGATCAGATGACGCTGGAATCAAAACGTCGCGCACCGCAATCGGGCACTGCCCGCTCCATGGTGATTTTTGTCCATGGCTATGGTGCCGATGGCGCGGACCTGCTGGGTCTTGCCGATCCACTGGCACCACATCTGCCCGATACGGTGTTTTACAGTCCGAACGCGCCGGAAAAATGCACCAACAACCCGTTCGGCTATCAGTGGTTTCCGATCCCCTGGCTGGACGGGTCCAGCGAACAGGCGGCGAAAACCTCGATGGCGGCCTCGGTCGATCTGCTGAACGCCTTCATTGATGAGAAGCTTGCCGAGAACAACCTCACCGCGGAAGCCCTTGCTCTGGTTGGGTTTTCGCAAGGCACGATGATGAGCCTGCATATCGCGCCGCGCCGTGACACGGCGATTGCCGGGGTGGTCGGCTTTTCGGGCCGCCTGCTGGAACCCGAACGCCTGCATCCGGAAACCCGGGTCAAGCCGCCGATCCTGCTGGTTCATGGCGATGCCGATGAAATGGTCCCGTTCGAGGATATGGGCCGCGCCGGAAACGCATTGGTCGAAGAGGGGTTCGAGGTCTATGCCCATGTGATGAAGGGCACCGGCCACGGCATCGCGCCCGACGGGCTGCAAGTGGCGCTGTCTTTCCTCAGCGACAAGCTGCCCGCCTGAACCCGCCTTGCGGCCCGCGCAACTTTGCGGCGTAACCTTGCTTCCCTGCTCAGGCTTGCTTTGCGGCCTGCAATTGCTTTGCTGATTGCCCAAATACTCCCGCCGGAGGCATCCGCCGGCGGAGCAAGAGTAAACGCATCACATTAATAATGTCCGGTAAGCGATTGCCATAACAAGCGTTTTCGCCGGGTGAACTCGGTCGGAACCAGCTTGCCCTCCGCCACCAATGCCGGGTCCCGCACCGCCATTTCCAGCACAGGCCGTGTCAGATAGGCGGCAAGCGCCGCGCCGCGCGGCAAGGGTTGCCGTGCCTCGGCCAGCCGCAGCAGACCGGCGCGGGCCAGTGCCGCAACCCCGGCGCGGGTGCCATCCAGCAGGGGCACCCGCCCCAATTCCTCCAGCTTTGGCACCGCCCGCAGATAATTCGCCAGGGCCTGCCCGGTGCCAAGCGCAAGGGCCGAAGGGCCGCTGCTGGCGGCCGCGCCAAGCGCCAGGGCAGAGACCTGCATCAACGCGCCCCCCGTCGCCTCCAGATAGGCCCAAAGTCCTGCCTCATCGGCATGGGGGTCGCGATAGATATCCCATTGCCGGGCCGCCGCCATCCCGTCCAGAAGATCCAGCGGCAAGGCCTTGGTGCGGATCAGTTTTCCCAACGGGGACGCCACCTCATGCGGCTGCGCCGGCCCCTGCGCCTCGGCCTCGATCACATCGCGCCACCATTGCAGGCGCATCTCGGCGATCATCGGCTCCTTGCTGGCCCAGGGCGCGCGCGCCAGTTCGGCATTGAAGGCGTAAAGGACCGCGAGGGTCGCGCGGTCGCCCACGGGGGCCGCCATCAGTGCCGCAAACCGCTCCGGGTCGCTGCGTTGGACGATCTCGGCGCAGGCCTCGATACTCATGCAGAAAGGCTCATCTTGCCGGCACCACTTCATCGCGGATCAGTTTCCACCGCACCGCATCGAGCAGCGCCTCGAAACTGGCGTCAACAATATTGGGCGAAACGCCGACGGTCGACCAGCGTTGCCCACGCCCGTCCTCGCTGTCGATGATGACGCGGGTCACCGCCTCGGTGCCGCCTTGCGTGATGCGCACCTTGAAATCCACCAGCTTCATGTCGTCGATACAGGCCTGATACGGCCCCAGATCCTTTGCCAAGGCCTTGGACAGCGCATTGACCGGCCCGCGGTCGCTGCCCGTCGCATCGCGGCTTTCCGAGACCGACAGCATCTGCTGGCCCGCGACGGTGACCACAACCACCGCTTCCGACAGGCTGATGCGGCGACCATCGGGTTCATTGCGGCGCTCCACCGTCACGCGGTAGCGCTCCACATCGAAGAAATGCGGCGCAAGGCCCAATGCGCTGCGCGCCAGCATCTCGAAGGAGGCCAGCGCCCCGTCATAGGCGTAACCCTCATCCTCGCGCTGCTTCACCACATCCAGGATATGGCCAAGGCGCGGATCGTCCGATGCCACCTCGATCCCCGCCGCCTTCAACCGCGCGCGCAGATTGGACTGTCCCGCCTGATTGCTCATCGGAATCAGACGGGTATTGCCGATCACCGCCGGATCGACATGTTCATAGGTCGAGGGGTCTTTCAGGATGGCCGAGGCATGTAGCCCGGCCTTGTGCGCAAAGGCCGATGCGCCGACATAGGGCGCGGAGCGCAGCGGCACCCGGTTCAGGATATCATCCAGCATCCGCGAGGTTTTCACCAGATCCGCCAGCGCCGCCGCGCTGATGCCGGTCTCCAATGTGCTGCAGAATGGCTCCTTCAGCGCCAGCGTCGGAATCAGCGTGACAAGATTGGCATTGCCGCAACGCTCGCCCAACCCGTTCAACGTGCCCTGGATCTGTCGCGCCCCGGCCCGCACCGCCGCAAGGCTGTTGGCCACCGCATTGCCGGTGTCGTCATGGCAATGGATGCCCAAATTCGCGCCCGGAATGCCCGAGGCGATCACCGCGCGGGTGATCGCGCCGACCTCTTCGGGCAGCGTGCCGCCATTGGTATCGCATAGCACGATCCAGCGCGCCCCGGCCGCAAACCCGGCATGAAGGCAGGCCAGCGCATAATCCGGGTTGGCCTTGTAGCCATCAAAGAAATGCTCGGCATCCAGCATGGCCTCGCGGCCCCTTGCCACGACATGGGCGATGGAGGCGCGGATATTCTCGACATTCTCTTCCAGCGTGATGCCAAGCGCGGTGGTCACATGGAAGTCATGGCTTTTGCCGACCAGACAGACGGCGGGGGTCGCGGCGTCCAGCACGGCTGCCAGAACATCGTCATTCTCGGCCGAACGCCCGGCGCGCTTGGTCATGCCAAAGGCGGTAAAGCGCGCCCGGGTTTCCGGGCGGGCGCGAAAGAAATCGCTGTCGGTCGGATTGGCCCCCGGCCATCCGCCTTCGATGTAATCCACCCCAAGCGCATCAAGGGCCGCGGTGATATGCAGCTTTTCTGCCAGCGAGAACTGCACCCCTTGGGTCTGCTGCCCGTCACGCAGGGTTGTGTCGAAAAGGTAAAGACGCTCGCGCATGTGGCTGGCTTTCGGCAAGGATCAGGCTTGTGCGGCCGCACAGGCTTCGGGGCTGGGGCGATCGGTCCGGGTCGGTTGAACCGGGGCAAGCAGCCTGGTTCAATCTTCGTCAACGACGCGGAACAGCGCGGGCACAGCCGGGCAAGGCCGCATTTCGTTGCGGATCACATCGGACAGACGGGTCTGGTGCAAAAAGACATAGACATGGGCCGAAAGGCCTTCCCAAAGCCGGTTGGTCAGCGATTGCGCGCGCGACCCCGATACCCCGCCCGAGGCACCTGCCCCGGTATGCAGCGCGTTCACCGTCTCCTCGACGGCCTCCATCACCTCGGAGACCCGGATGTCGGACGGGCTGCGCGACAGGCGATAGCCACCGCCCGGGCCGCGCACGGCCTCGACCAGCCCCGACCGGCGCAGCTTCACGAACAGCTGTTCCAGATAGGGCAGCGAAATATCCTGCCGTTTCGAGATTTCGGCCAGCGAAACCAGATCCTCAGGCTTGGCCAAGGCCAGATCGGCCAAAGCGACCATGGCATAGCGGCCTTTCGTCGAGAGTTTCATCTGCAGCCCTCCCCAAATCCATTGACGCCACCGACCGGGGCGCTTAACTCAACCCCATGCCTGCGGCATCGCCGCTTGGGATTAGAACAACCGCCCGGATTGCGCAATCTTCAAGGAAGGTTCTATCGCGGGCGTTGACAAGGACAAAGGCGACGAAATGCCCGAAGTGATCTTTGCCGGCCCCGAGGGCCGTCTGGAAGGCCGTTATCACCCGCAAAAGGACCGTGACGCGCCGATTGCCATCGTGCTGCATCCGCATCCGCAATTCGGCGGCACGATGAACCAGAAGGTCGTCTATAACCTGCATTACACCTTCTACAATCTGGGTTTCACCGTTCTGCGCTTCAATTTCCGTGGTGTCGGGCGCAGTCAGGGCGAATATGATCAGGGCATTGGCGAGCTGTCCGATGCAGCCTCGGCGCTGGATTACCTGCAAGCGATGAACCCCAATTCCAAGCATTGCTGGGTTGCGGGCTTCAGCTTCGGGGCCTGGATCGGGATGCAGCTTCTGATGCGCCGCCCCGAGATCACCGGCTTCATCTCGGTGTCGCCCGATGCGTCGCGCTATGATTTCAGCTTCCTCGCGCCCTGCCCGGCCTCCGGCCTGATCATCAACGGCACCGCCGACCGGATCGCGCCGCCGAAGGAAACGCTGACCCTGGTGAACAAGCTGCATGAGCAAAAGGGCATCACCATCACCCACGATCAGGTGGACGGTGCCGACCACTTCTTCACCAATGAAGAACAGCATATGAAACCGATGCTGGACACGGTTTCGGGCTATGTGAAACGTCGTCTGGGCGAAGGCACGCGCTGATGGGCGTCACCGAAGACCTGGCCGATGCCCTGGCCCGCGACGTGCTGGCCGCGATGGACGAGATGGGCGACGAGCGTTACTTCATGGAGATCGGCAAGATGCTGGCCTCGCTCTCGCCCTCGATGGAAGACGGGTTCATGACGGCCATGCGGGTGCGGCTGGCCGAACGGCGGGCGCGCGATATGCTGGCGCGTCGGCTGGCCAGCTTCCGCAAGGAAAAGGCGGGTGAATAGCACGCGGCAGCCGGGCGCGGGAAATCCGTTGCGGCTGATTGCATTCATGGCGCTTGGTATGGGCGGCTTTCTGGGCCTGCCTTTGGCGATCCGGGGGCAATCCTGCACGGCCCCCGCCGCGCCTCTGTCCGACCTGCTGGTGCAGCCTGTCGCGCTGCTCTCCATTCTGGCCCCCATCGTCGCGGGCTATTTCATCCTTTTCGCTGCCCCGCCGGGTCGTCGGATCTCGCCGATCCTGCGCCTCTCCGCGATCCTGCTTGCGGTCATCCTGCCGATCACCGCGCTGACCCTGATGATGTCAGGCTTTTGTAATAGCGGCCTCAGCGCCGTCGAATTTGCCCTGCGCATCGGTGTCGGGCTTGCCGCAGCAGCCCTTGCGCTGCGCCTGATCTCGGTGCCCCAACGATGAGCGACCGCCTGCAACTCCAGTTCGATTTCCTGAATGCGGCCGACCGGCTGAAATCGGTGGATCGCGCCAATGTGCTGATGGATATCAGCCGCCCAGAAAATGTCGCCGAACATAGCTGGCATCTGGCGCTTTGGGCGCTGATCATGGGCGCGCCAGATGGGGTCGATCTGGACCGGGTCATTGCGATGCTCTTGCTGCATGACCTCCCCGAGATTGACTGCGGCGATCACCCGATCCATCTGCAGCATGATCTGGCCGCGGTGGCGGCCGCCGAGCTTGCGGCGGCGCAGCATCTGTTCAGCCTGTTGCCCACCGATCTCCATGCCCGCTTCCTTGCCTTGTGGCAGGAGTTTGAGGCGGCCGAGACGCCCGAGGCCCGGCTGGCCAAACGCTATGACCATGCGCAGCCGATCTTTCAGGTGCTGATGGCGCAAGACCCGCTTGAGGATCATCTGGCAGTCGTGCGCGACAATCTGTCTACCGGGCGCGCCGCGCGGTTTCGCGGCGAATGGCCCGCGATCCATATCCATGCCTCCGATCTGCTGAACGGTGGCCCCGGCACCGCTGACACCGACCTGCGCGCATGTCTGGCCTTTCTGGCCGAAGCCGACCGGCTGAAATCGGTTTACCGCGCCACCACGCTTGTCGATGCCTCGCGCCCCGAAAATTCCGGTGAGCACAGCTGGCATCTGGCGCTTTACGCCTTGACCCTTGCCGATCAGGCCGCAGAGGGCGTCGATATCACTCGCGTCATCCGCATGTTGTTGCTGCATGATCTTGTAGAGATCGATGTGGGCGATGTGCCGATCCATTCCGCCAATGGCACGGCGCATGGCAGCACCGCCACGCAGGATGCCGAGGCCCGCGCCGCCGACCGTATTTTCGGCCTGCTGCCCGCCGCACAAGGCGCGGAAATGCGCGCGCTTTGGGATGAGTTCGAGGCGGCGGAAAGTCCTGACGCCGTTTTCGCCAAGAGCCTGGACCGGGTGCAACCGGTCATGGCCAATCTGATGTCAGGCGGCGGCACATGGATCAGCTATCAGGTGACAGCCGAGCAGCTGGAGACCCGCGTCGGCGTCAAGATCGCCCGCGGTGCGCCGCAGCTCTGGCCCTGGGTCCGCGCCCAGACCGCGCGCTATTTCGGCTGACCGCCGGCAAGCGCGCCCGGCGACTGGCCGAATGCGCCTGGCGCAATGCAGAGGACCCCGGCGATAAAATGTTCATATCGCCTGGCCCAAACCATTATTTCGATTGAGAAAACCTCTTCACGATATCGCTTCACGGCAAATGTCGCCCCGCCCGGAGCATGGGCACGATTCCCTTCAGCTTGCGTCCCTCGGCCAGCCAATCGCGCACCGCGCAGGCCGAGCGGGTATAGACCGGCAGGGCCCGCTTGGCATCGGGGGCCAAGCGATTGAATTCCAGCGCATTGCGCGGCAGCGCGCCCTTTTGTGGCTTGGTGCAGGCGGATTTCTGGGCTGCTTCGGGTGGCTGCTGCGACAGGATCACCGCCACCCCCTCATCAAACCAGAGCGGCAGCGCCTTGCTGAACAGCCCGCCCATCGGCAGCGCGCCATGCAGCGTCGCATGGGTCAGTTCATGCACATAGACGCCACCATCCCTTGAGGCATTGGCATCCAGCGTGATCAGGCTCGCGCCATAGGTCATGCCACGCGCCTTCATGCCATTGGCGCGATTGCATTCCGGGCTGGCACAGATCCACCACTCCACCGCCTGCACATCCCCCATATATTTCAGCACCTTGGCACTGGCTTTGTTGATGCGTTCGCGGATCGCCGCGACCTCTTCGGGCGTGGCATTGCTGTCGATCCACAGACCCGGCACGATCTGTGACATGCCCTTGCGCGAAGGCAGCCCCTGCGCCGCTGCGGCCCCGGCCCCGGCCCCGATCCCCGCGATCCCCATCACCACCACCAGGGCAAGGCCAATGATCCGCATCGATTTTCCTTCCGTTTCGTCTTGTCTTCAACATCGGCGGAATTTGGTATGCAATTGCATACCGGGCTTTCCATCTTCCGCCTTTTCCGTTATGCAAACCCCATCCGAATCCTCAACCTGAAAAGGCCAGGCGTATGAGCAAGATCAAGGTAGCAAACCCCATCGTCGAGATGGATGGCGACGAGATGACCCGGATCATCTGGGACTTCATCAAGAAGAAACTGATCCTGCCCTATCTGGATGTCGATCTGCTCTATTACGATCTGGGCATCGAGGAGCGTGACCGCACCAATGACCAGATCACCATCGATTCGGCACTGAAGACCAAAGAGGTCGGCGTTGCGGTGAAATGCGCAACCATCACCCCCGACGAACAGCGCGTCGAGGAATTTGGCCTGAAACAGATGTGGAAATCGCCCAACGGCACCATCCGCAACATTCTGGGCGGCGTGATCTTCCGCGAGCCGATCATCTGCAAGAACGTGCCGCGTCTGGTGCCGGGCTGGACCCAGCCGATCGTCGTGGGCCGCCATGCCTTTGGTGACCAGTATCGCGCGACCGACTTCCTGTTCCCCGGCAAGGGCAAGCTGACGATGAAATTCGTCGGCGAAGACGGCACCGTGATCGAGCGTGACGTGTTCGACGCCCCCGCTGCAGGTGTGGCCATGGGCATGTATAACCTGGACCAGTCGATCATCGACTTCGCCCGGTCGTCGATGAACTATGGCTTGCTGAAGGGCTGGCCGGTCTATCTCTCGACCAAGAACACCATCCTCAAGGCCTATGATGGCCGCTTCAAGGATCTGTTCCAGAAGGTCTATGAGGAAGAATTTGCCGACAAGTTCAAGGCCGCGGGCATCCATTACGAACACCGCCTGATCGACGATATGGTGGCATCTGCCCTGAAATGGTCGGGCGGCTATGTCTGGGCCTGCAAGAACTACGATGGCGACGTGCAGTCGGACACCGTGGCGCAGGGCTTCGGCAGCCTTGGTCTGATGACTTCGGTGCTGATGACGCCCGATGGGCAGGTGGTGGAGGCCGAAGCGGCGCACGGCACCGTGACCCGTCACTACCGCCAGCACCAGGCGGGCAAGGAAACCTCGACCAACTCCATCGCGTCGATCTTTGCCTGGACCGGCGGCCTCAAGCACCGCGCCAAGCTGGATGGCAACGAGGCGCTGGCGAAATTCGCTGCGACCTTGGAGAAGGTTTGCGTGCAGACCGTCGAAGATGGCTGGATGACCAAGGATCTGGCGCTGCTGGTCGGCCCGGATCAGAAATGGCTCACCACCATGGGCTATCTGGAAAAGGTCGACGAATATCTGAACAAGGCGCTTGCCGCCTGATCGGGATCCCGATTTTTCGTCGAAAAATCGTGCAGGAAAAATCATATGGGGCGGCCTTCGGGTCGCCCCTTTGCAATCACAGCGGGTCTTGCACGGCGTGCGGCCGCATGGAACAAGGCACCATGACCGAGATCATCGCTGAAAACCCCGCAAGACATGGCCTGCTGGATGACGCGCAGGGCCTGGCCTATGGCGCGACCATGGCGGCCTTCGGCATCGTGATGCTGACCCATCTGGGGCTTGTCACCGGGCAGACCGCAGGGCTTGCCGTGCTGATCTCCTATGCGACAGGCTGGGGCTTCGGGCCGGTCTTCTTCGTGCTGAACCTGCCCTTCTACTGGCTTGGCTATCGCCGCTTCGGCACGGCCTTCGTGGTCAAGACCTTCATCGCGGTGGCGGCGCTTTCGGTGCTGAGCCAAGTGCTGCCACATTACATCCGCTTCGATCTGCTGAACCCCGGCATCGGCGCGGTGCTGATCGGCTTCATCTCCGGCTCCGCACTGCTGGCCCTGTTCCGCCATGGCGCAAGCCTTGGCGGCGTCGGTATTGTGGCGCTGTGGTTGCAGGACCGGACCGGCTTCAAGGCGGGCTGGACGCAGCTCTCGTTCGATCTGGTCGTCTTTGCCCTGGCGCTGACGCTGCGCGATGTGCAAACCGTGGCCTGGTCCTTTCTGGGGGCGGTCGTCCTCAATCTGGTCATCACCTTCAACCATCGGCGCGACCGCTATATCGCCTGAAGGGTCGCGGCCGGAACTGAGCCAGAGCATGACGCGACCTGGACCAGATCCAGCCATTCGATACGCGCAGACCTGACATGCGCAATCGGCATGAGGATTCAGCGCTGCAATGCGGCAAAATAAGGTCATGAGCACTGACCTTTCAATCCCCCGCTATTCCTGGATCGAAGACCTGCAAGGCCTTCTGGTCGCCACGACCGAGGCCGCCCTCGGGATGCATCTGCTGCGCGCGGCGGGCTTGATTACAGGTGGCACCGCAGGGCTTGCGCTGCTGATCTCCTATGCATCGGGCTGGGGATTCGGCCTCGTGTTCTTTCTGGTCAACCTGCCCTTCTACGCCTTTGCCTGGATGCGCAAGGGCCGTGGTTTTGCCGTGAAAAGCCTCGTCTCGGTCACCGCGGTATCGCTGTTGGCCGAGGCCATGGCCCCCTTCGTGCCGGTGGACGGCATCCACCCCGCCGCCGCCGCCACCCTGTTCGGCGTGGTCTGCGGCGTGGGGCTGCTGGGGCTGTTCCGCCATGACAGCAGCCTGGGCGGCGTCTCCATCGTGGCGCTGATCCTGCAAGACCGCCTTGGCATCCGTGCGGGCTGGATCCAACTTGGCTATGACCTGAGCCTGTTCGCCGTGGCGCTTGCCGTGCTGCCCGCCGACCGGGTGCTGTGGTCGGCGCTTGGCGCGTTGATCCTGAATGCGATCATTGCCATGAATCACCGGCGCGACTGGTATGTCGTGACCTGAATCCCGTTTCCGCTGGCATTTCCGCCCTGCCTCCTGTAAGGCGCGCCCGATACCAGATAGAAAGAGACACTCCCGATGGAGCTTCGCAATATCGCGATCATCGCACACGTTGACCATGGCAAGACGACGCTGGTGGACGAGCTGCTGAAACAATCCGGCACCTTCCGCGAAAACCAGGCGACCACCGAACGCGCCATGGACAGCAATGACATCGAACGCGAGCGCGGGATCACCATCCTTGCGAAAGCGACCTCGGTGGAGTGGGAAGGCACCCGCATCAACATCGTCGACACCCCCGGCCACGCCGATTTCGGCGGCGAGGTGGAGCGCATCCTGAACATGGTGGATGGTGTGGTGCTGCTGGTGGACGCGGCCGAAGGCCCGATGCCGCAAACCAAATTCGTGACCTCCAAGGCGCTTGCCCTTGGTCTGCGCCCCATCGTGGTGCTGAACAAGGTCGACAAGCCCGATGCCGAGCCGGACCGGGCGCTGAACGAGGTGTTCGACCTCTTCGCCAATCTGGGCGCGGATGACGATCAGCTTGATTTCCCGGTGCTTTATGCCTCGGGCCGCTCCGGCTGGGCTGATGCGGATCTCGATGGCCCGCGCAAGGACCTGAACGCGCTGTTCGAACTTGTCGTGCGCCATGTGCCCGCACCCAAGCAGCTGGCCCGCGCCGAAGAGCCCTTCCAGATGCTGGCGACCACACTGTCGGCCGACCCGTTCATCGGGCGCATCCTGACCGGCCGTGTCGAGGCAGGCACCCTGAAAGTGGGCGCGACGTTGAAGGCGCTGACCCGTACCGGCGAGCGTATCGAGCAATTCCGCGTCACCAAGATCCTCGCCTTCCGCGGCCTGTCGCAACAGCCGATCGAAGAGGCGGTGGCCGGTGACATCGTGACCATCGCCGGCATGACCAAGGCCACCGTGGCCGATACGCTTTGCGATCTGTCGATCGAAACTGCCCTGCCCGCCCAACCCATTGATCCGCCGACCATCTCGGTCACTTTCGGCATCAATGACAGCCCACTGGCCGGCAAGGATGGCAACAAGGTGCAAAGCCGCGTGATCCGCGAGCGCCTGCTGCGCGAATCCGAGGTGAATGTTGCGATCAAGGTTGAAGACACCCCCGGTGGCGAGGCCTTCGTTGTGTCTGGCCGCGGCGAGCTTCAGATGGGTGTGTTGATCGAGAACATGCGCCGCGAAGGGTTCGAGCTGTCGATCTCGCGCCCGCGTGTGATCTTTGCCGAAGAGAACGGCGTGCGGATGGAGCCGGTGGAAGAGGTCATCGTCGATGTCGATGACGAATATTCCGGCGCGGTCATCGAAAAGCTGACCGGCGAACGCAAGGGCGATCTGGTCGAGATGAAACCGGCAGGCGTCGGCAAGACCCGCATTGTGGCCCATGTGCCCTCGCGCGGACTGATCGGCTATCACGGCCAGTTCATGACTGATACCCGTGGCTCGGGCGTGCTGAACCGGATCTTCCATGGTTGGGTGCCGCATAAGGGCCCGATCCAGGGCCGTCGCCAAGGCGTCATGATCTCGATGGAGAATGGCGTTTCGGTGTCTTACGCGCTGTGGAAGCTGGAAGATCGCGGGCGTTTCTTCATCGGTGCGCAGGAAGCCGTCTATCAGGGCATGATCCTGGGCGAGCACAACCGCGACAACGATCTGGAAATCAACCCGATCAAGGGCAAGCAGCTGACCAACGTCCGCGCCTCTGGCACGGATGAGGCAGTGCGCCTGACCACGCCAGTGCGGATGAGCCTTGAGGAATCCATCGCCTATATCGAGGATGATGAGCTGGTCGAAGTGACGCCGAAATCCATCCGGATGCGCAAGCGCCACCTTGACCCGCATGAGCGCAAGCGCGCCAGCCGTCTGGAGTGATGCAGCGGGCGTTGAGCCCTGCATTTGAAGCGGTAACGGGGGGCCAGCCCCCCGCACCCCCTTGGATATTTTCAGACAGAAAATAGAGAAGACCTAATACAAAAGGCGGAAGGGTTACCCCTTCCACCTTTTGTATTAGCGAGATCAGGTCAGGCAGCAGCGGCCAGACGGCAGGGCAGGAAAGGTTCCACCGTAACGCGCTCGCCCTCAAAGGTGCAAAAACTGGCGGCCGGGATTTCAAGCCAGTCATCCTCGCCGGTCTCCAGCGGCTCTGATACCACTGCACGGCCCTGACGGGTGGCGGACCAGCGATGATAAAGGCTTGGAGCGAGGTTGTCGGTGGCATAGCGCATGGCATAAAGCCGCGTGCCATCGGACATTGCCACCGTCAGCCGCAGATGCGGGGCCTCCCCCTTGTCGCGCGCCAGCCGGATGAAACTTGCCGCCGCGCGCTCCATCGCGCCGCGCGGATCGTGATCCAGCCCTTCGGCAACGGCGGCCAGAAACAGCGCCTCACTGTCGGTAGCCCCTTTGCGATACGGATAAAGCGCATCGGGGATCAGCATATCGGCATAGCGGCGGAAGCTGTCATAGCCGCCGACCTGCCCGTTATGCATGAAGCTCCAGCGGCCCCAGGTGAAGGGGTGACAATTGTTGCGGCTGGTGGCAGTTCCGGTGGACGCCCGCACATGCGCCAGAAACAGGCCGGATTTCACCGTTGCCACCAGACTGCGCAAATTCGGATCGCTCCAGGCCGGCATGACATCACGATAGAGACCAGGTTCCGGCCGGTCGCCATACCAGCAGATACCGAACCCGTCGGCATTGATCGCCGTGCGGCATTCGGTGGCACCATGGCTTTGATGGATCAGCGAATGCTTCGGCAGGCTGACGATATCTTCCAGATAGATTGGTGCGCCGATATAGGCGGCCCAACGGCACATCAGCGCCCCCTTGCGGCCAAAGCCGCCCCGTTTGCTGCCCGCTTGCCCACCATGCCTCACCTGCAATCGTTTCGTGTTGATTGCCATCCATTCTACAGGATGTCGCATGGAAATGAATACGGAATGAATGGGCGGGGTCGCTTGCCAGCGGGACGATTTCCCTTGATACTGTGAAACATGGAGAAACTTGACCATCTTGATCGCCGCATCCTGACCATCCTGCAGACTGATGCCGCGCTGTCGCTGGAGGAGCTTGGCGACCGTATCGGCCTGTCCCGCAACGCAGTCTGGCGGCGCGTCAAGGCATTGGAGGAGATCGGGATCATCCGCGCCCGCGTGGCGCTGCTGGATGCAGAAAGGCTGGATCTTGGCCTGACCGTGTTCATGATGATCAAGGCCGAACGCCACACCCCGGACTGGCTGGATCGCTTTACCCGCGCCACGCGCGACATGCCGCAGATCCTGGGGGCCTACCGCATGACGGGGGAACTCGATTACCTGATCCGCGCCCGCGTCGCCGATGTGAAGGCTTATGACCGGCTTTACAAGGATCTGATCGCGCGGGTCGAACTGCATGATGTCTCCGCCAGTTTCGTGATGGAAGAGATCAAGGAGACGACCGCGCTGCCGGTTTGACGCTGCGGCGACCTGAGGCGCGGCAGATTTGAGGCGCGGTCGGTCCTGGGGGATGCCAGGCTAATGCACCGGCGACCTGAGGCAAAGTTGGTTGACGCCTGAAATGACAAACGGGGCCGCCCTGAGGACGGCCCCGTTTTGTCATGAGGAAAGCCTCAGGCGCTTTCTTCGACCACGACCAGATCGCGCACGCTGGCCCCTTTGGCATGGGCCAGCGCCGCCTGGTATTCTGCGCTGTGATAGCAGTCCACCGCTGCCTCCAGCGAGGGGAAGCGCGCCACCACATTGCGGGCGCGGTCATTGCCCTCCAACTGGACATAGCGTGTGGCGCGGGCGAGGAAGACCCCGCCATGCGCGGCAATCGCGGGCCCGGCACCAGCAGCATATTTGCCATATGCCTCGGGGTCGGTCACTTCGACATGGGCAATCCAAAGGGCGGTCGGCATGGTTCAAGCTCCCATTGCGGCTTCGGCGGCGGCGATCGCCTGATCCGCCAGTGAAATATCTGCGCCCCCGGCCTGTGCCATATCGGGGCGGCCGCCGCCGCCCTTGCCGCCAAGCGCCTCGGCCGCAGCCTTGACCAGCGTCACTGCCGACAGACGGTCGGTCAGGTCGGCTGTCACGCCCGCAGCAACGGCGGGTTTGGCACCAGTATCGGCAATCAGCAGCACCGCGCCCGAGCCTAGCCGCGCCTTCATCTCGTCGATCAGGCCGGGCAGATCCTTGCCGGACACCCCGTTCAACACCTGGGCGATGAACTTGATGCCGTTGATTTCCTTGGCTTCCGGCCCACCGGATTTGCCCCCCATCGCCAGTTCGCGGCGCAACTGCGCCACTTCGTTTTCCAGCTTCTTGCGCTCATCCAGCAGGGATTTCGCGCGATCCGCCAGATCCGGTGCGGGCACTTTCAGCACGGCTGCAACATCGGCCAGAAGCCGCGCCTGCTGCGCCATATGCGCCATGGCGGCAGCCCCGGTCAGCGCCTCGATCCGGCGCACGCCGGACGATGACGCGCTGTCCGACAGCAGCACGAAAGCCCCGACTTCGCCCAGATTGCGGACATGGGTGCCGCCGCACAGCTCGATCGAATAGGTATTGCCGTCATTGCCCTTGCCGGACCCGCTTTGGCGCCCCATCGACACCACGCGGACCTCTTCGCCATATTTCTCGCCAAACAGCGCCTGCGCGCCAAGCGCGCGGGCATCATTGGGCGACATCAGCCGGGTTTCCACCGCGCCATTCTGGCGGATATAGCCGTTCACCTCGGCCTCGACCGCCGCAAGTTCCTCGGGCGACAATGCCTTGGAATGGGCGAAGTCAAAGCGCAGACGGTCGGCCGCATTCAGCGAACCGCGCTGTGCGACGTGATCACCCAGATGCGCCCGCAGCGCCTCATTAAGCAGGTGTGTGGCGGAGTGGTTGGCACGGATCGCCTGACGGCGGGTGTGATCCAGTTCCAGCTTGGCGGGCTGGCCCTTGGCCACCGCCCCCTCAACGATTTCAGCGACATGCAGGACGATGCCGGCAATCTTGCGCGTATCGATCACCTTCGCCAGACCGGTATCGGTGCGGATCCAGCCCTGATCGCCGACCTGACCGCCGCTTTCGGCATAGAACGGGGTCTGGTTGACCACGATGTTCAGCGTGGCCCCCTTGACCTCATCGCTGGAACCGATGGCCGCGCCATCCTTCACAATCGCCAGGATCTGGCCTTCGGCCACCTCGCCATCATAGCCAAGGAATTCGGTCGCGCCGTGCTGTTCGGCCAGTTCGAACCAGATCTTGGCGTCTGCCGCCTCGCCCGACCCGGCCCAATGGGCACGGGCCTTGGCGCGCTGCTCTTCCATCGCATCGTCAAAGCCCGCGACATCAACCGCAAGGCCCTTTTCGCGCAGCGCATCCTGCGTCAGATCAAGCGGGAAACCATAGGTGTCATACAGTTTGAAGGCCACAGGGCCGGGCAGATCGGCACCCTCGGGCAGTTCCGACAATTCCTCATCTAGAAGCTTCAGCCCGCGCTCCAGCGTGGTGCGGAACTTGGTTTCCTCAAGGCGCAGGGTCTCTTCGATCAGGTTCTGCGCGCGTGTCAGTTCGGGATAGGCATTGCCCATCTGCCGCACCAGCGCCGGGACAAGCTTATACATGCTCACATCGCGGGTGCCGAGCATGTTGAGGTGGCGCATCGCGCGGCGCATGATCCGGCGCAGCACATAGCCGCGCCCCTCATTCGAGGGCATGACGCCATCGGCAATCAGGAACGAGGTCGAGCGCAGGTGATCGGCCACCACGCGATGATGCACCTTGCCGGGGCCGTCCGGGTCGTTCGATGTCAGATGCGCCGAGGCCTCGATCAGACTGCGCATCAGATCGGTATCGTAATTGTCATGCTTGCCCTGCAGCAGCGCGCCGATCCGCTCCAGCCCCATGCCGGTATCGATCGACTGCATCTCCAGCTCGATCATGGAGCCGTCTTCGAACTGCTCGTTCTGCATGAAGACGTTGTTCCAGATCTCGATGAAGCGGTCGCCATCTTCATCAGCAGATCCGGGCGGGCCGCCCCAGATATGCTCGCCGTGATCGTAGAAGATCTCGGTGCAGGGGCCGCAGGGGCCGGTCGGCCCCATCTGCCAGAAATTGTCCTTGGTCGCGATGCGGATGATCTTGTGATCGGCAAAGCCGGTCACCTTCTTCCAGATCTCGGCCGCCTCGTCATCTGTATGGTAAACCGTGACCAGCAGCTTGTCTTTCGGCAGACCGAAATCCTTGGTCAGCAATTCCCAGGCAAAGTTGATCGCGCCTTCCTTGAAGTAATCGCCAAAGCTGAAATTGCCCAGCATTTCAAAGAAGGTATGGTGGCGCGCAGTATAGCCCACATTGTCGAGGTCATTGTGCTTGCCGCCCGCGCGCACGCATTTCTGCGCGGTGGTGGCACGGACATAGTCGCGCTTTTCCACCCCGGTGAAGCAGTTCTTGAACTGCACCATGCCGGAATTGGTGAACATCAGCGTCGGATCGTTGCGTGGCACCAGCGGGCTGGAGTCGACGACCGTGTGACCGTTGCGGTTGAAGTAGTCGAGGAAGGTCGACCGGATGTCGTTCAGCGACGGCATGGCGAAAAGGCTCCGCTTCTGTGCCCGGGGGCGGAAAATCTGCCGTTTCGTTTAGCCTTGGCCGCGGGCCATGTCCACCATTGCAAGCCGGCACAGCCATGAAAAAGGGTGCCCCGGAAGAGCACCCTGATTCAGATCGCTTCGATCAGAATGTGATCAAACGTCGACCACGTCTTCTTCCTGGCCCCCTTCGGCCATATGGAAGTCCAGCCCATTGGCAGCGCGGATCTTGTCCTCGATCTCCAGCGCGACCGAAGGGTTGGCCTTCAGGAAGGATTTCGCATTCTCGCGGCCCTGCCCGATCCGCTCATCGCCGTAGGAATACCAGGAGCCGGATTTCTCCACCACACCGGCCTTCACACCGATATCGATCAACTCCCCGGTTTTGGAGATGCCCTCGCCATACATGATGTCGAACTCGACCTGTTTGAAGGGCGGCGCGACCTTGTTCTTCACCACTTTCACACGGGTGGAATTGCCGACAACCTCATCCTTTTCCTTGATCGCACCGATGCGGCGGATATCGAGGCGGACCGAGGCGTAGAATTTCAGCGCATGACCGCCGGTCGTGGTCTCCGGATTGCCGAACATCACGCCGATCTTCATGCGGATCTGGTTGATGAAGATCACCATGCAGTTGGATCGCCCGATAGAGGCGGTCAGCTTGCGCATCGCCTGGCTCATCAAGCGGGCCTGGGCACCGACGGTCGCGTCGCCCATATCGCCCTCGATCTCAGCCTTGGGGGTCAGTGCCGCAACCGAGTCGACCACGACAAGGCTGACCGCGCCGGAGCGCACCAGCGTATCGACAATTTCCAACGCCTGTTCGCCGGTATCGGGCTGGCTGATCAGCAATTCATCAAGATTGACGCCCAGTTTCTTGGCATAGGCCGGGTCCAGCGCGTGTTCGGCATCGACAAAAGCGCAGACCCCGCCCTTCTTCTGTTCTTCGGCCACGACATGCAGCGTCAACGTCGTCTTGCCGGAACTTTCCGGGCCGTAAATTTCAATAATCCGCCCCTTTGGCAGACCACCGATGCCAAGCGCGATGTCAAGCCCCAGCGACCCGGTCGAGGTTGCCTCGATCTCCATCGCGGGGTTGTCGGCACCGAGTTTCATGATTGAACCCTTGCCGAACTGCCGTTCGATTTGTGCCAGCGCGCTTTCCAGCGCCTTTTGCTTGTCCATGTCGCGCTTTCCGTTCAGATCGAAGAGGGTTGCCGTCGCCATTATTCGCGGTCCTTATCCCATAGCCGCCCCGGTGCCGCAATGCCACCCCGGCCTGTCCACGCCAGATGTTCCCATCTTGTTCACTTTATATGCGATCAAAACAAGAACATTCAATCCTTTTCTGCATGAGTCCAGCTTTCGGGCAATGAGGTTAAGATTTCGTTCACGACAATCGGCTTTCGTGTCGAAGTCGCCTGCCATCACCGACGAAAATGACTTGAGTTCGCCCTCGCCCGGGTGTCATTGGAGATCAGGCAGCAAGAGGCGATCATGCTTGTATTTTGGCATCAGCATTTGACGATGCTGGCGACCCCGAAGACCGGAACCACGGCGATCGAGGCGGCACTGGAGTCGATGGCGCATATGGCGATCCAGCGGCCGCCGCAGCTGAAGCATACATCGGTGCGCAAATACCATCGCTTTATCGGGCCCTGGTTGGAGAGTGTTGCCGGCCGCCCTTTCACTGTGATTGCCACCATGCGTGAGCCGCTGGATTGGCTTGGCAGTTGGTATCGATACCGCCAACGCGAAGATATGGGGGATGCACGCAAGAGCACGGTTGGCATGAGCTTTGACGAATTTGTCCGGCTTTATTGCTCTGACAGCCCTCCGCCCGCGGTCGCCGTCGGGTCTCAGGCCCAGTTCCTGCGCGCCAAGCCTGACAAGTCGGGCGACAAGGGATTGGACCACCTGTTCCGATACGAGGACATACAGGCGCTGATCAACTTTCTGGAGAACCGGCTGGATTGCGAAATCCTTTTGCCCCGCCTTAATGTCTCGCCCAGCCTGCCCATGGATCTGGAACCCGCGACCGAACGCCTGTTGCGCCGCACTGCCTCGGACGATTTCGAGCTTTATGACCGGCTGTGCCAGCGGGCCTAGTGAAGCTGGTCCTGAACGGCATCGGTCAACGCCGAAAGCGAGAATGGCTTGGGCAGGAAGATCGAGTTCGGAATTCGGGCCTGGTGTTCCGCCAGACAATCCTCTGCATAGCCAGAGACGAAGATCGTTCGCACATTCGGGCGCGTTTCCAGGGCCTTGCGCACCCAGCCCGGACCATCCAGCCCCGGCATCACGACATCCGTCACAAAGATATCGATGTCGAGCCTTGGATCCTCCAGGGTCTCCAGCGCGGCCTCGGCGCAATCGGCCTCCAGCACGGTGAAGCCCCGCAGCCGCAAGGCGCGCGAGGCGAAGGCGCGCACCGGGGCCTCATCCTCCACCAGGAGAACGACGCCACCCTCAGTGCGGCGACGGTTGCGGCGCGGCGCGGGGGTGGCTTGTGGCTGAACCTCGTCAGAATTGGTATTGATCGGAAAATAGAGGTGGAAGGTCGTGCCTTTCTCCGCCTCGCTGTCAATGAAGATGAAGCCGCCGGATTGCTTCACGATGCCATAGGCCGTGGAAAGTCCCAGCCCGGTCCCCTCGCCGACGCGTTTGGTGGTGAAGAATGGCTCGAACACCTTGTGTAGCTGATCCGGCGGGATCCCGCAGCCGGTATCGCTGACCCGGATCACCGCATAGGCCCCAGGCGGCACCACGGCCTTGTCGCGCCGATACTCATCGCTCAGGGCAAGCGCCTCGGTCTCCACCCGGATCGTGCCGCCCTCTGGCATCGCATCGCGGGCGTTCACCACCAGATTCATGATGACCTGTTCCAGTTGCCTTTTATCGACCCGGATCGGCCCAAGATCGGGTGCATGAGACAGGCGCAGGCTGACCTTCTCGCCGATCAGCCGGTTCAAAAGATCTGTCAGATCCGACAGTACCTCTTGCAAATCGAGCCGTTCGGGCTTGAGCGTCTGCTTGCGCGAGAAGGCCAGCAATTGCCCAACCAGACCCGCCGCACGATTGGCATTCTGGCGGATCTGTTCAAGATCGGCATATTCTGGATCCACCGTGTCATGGCGCAACAACAAGAGGTCGCAATGGCCGGAAATTGCGGTCAGCAGATTGTTGAAGTCATGGGAAATGCCGCCTGCAAGCTGCCCGATGGCCTGCATCTTCTGGCTTTGGGTGAACTGCGCCTCAAGCGTTTTCAGCGCGGTTGCATCGTTCAACACCGCCAATACCACCGTGCGCCCCTGCTCGACGATCCGGCGCAGCGAGACCTGAAAGAACAGATCAGCCTCGCGGTTGCGCAGACGCAGCACTTCCGCCCCGGGCGGAATGCGGGCGGCGGCGATATCGGCCAGCCAATCAGCCACGGGGCGCCCGAGCCCTTCAAAGACCTCGTGGAACGCGGGGGCCTCCTGCGTGCCAATCTCCAGCACCTCGCGGGCCGCACGATTGGCCACGCGCATCATGCCATCGGGTGCGAACTTGATCAGGGCGACCGGAACATGTTCAAAATCTGCCGAAGCATGATCGTCAAGATTGGCCTGCGGCACTGGCAACAAATAGATCTCGCGCCGCTCGCCGGGGCCTTCCACCTCTGCAAGCATCGCGCGGACACGGCCATTGGCGGTGCCAACCTCCACTTCCTCCCCCGAACGCAGGGTGGATGTTGCAAAAATCCGGTCAAGATGGCGCGGCCGCAAACCGACCAGCCGCCGCATCGCCTCATTGCTGAACAGGATGACACCGGATTTGTTGGCAACCAGCATCGGCAGGCTGAGCGCCTCTGCCCCCCGGCCAGAGCCACGATCCTGAAACTCCTCCAACCGCCAGAGGAAATGCGCGCCGCCGATCCGATGCACCGCGAGCCGCACCTGCCCGCTGCGTGTCACCAGATCCTCACGCGCGAAGCCCTGCACCATGGCGCGGCTTTGCAGGCGATACAGCACAGAGGCCGGGCTGGTGAAATGGTCCTGCAGCGCGCCGATCAGCGTCATGCCATCCTGATGGCCAAACCGATGCCGCGCGGCGGCATTCTGAAAACCAATTCGGCCCGATGCATCCGTCGAAAAGCACGCGGCGCTGTCATGCCCGGTCAGCGCCAGCAGATTATGTTCCAGCCGTCGATGTCGGGCACGGTCAAACCAGACCAGCCCCCGCACCACCAAGACCAACATGCAGAGCGTGATCCCGATCGCCCCTGCGGTGTCGCGCATCGCCCGATCCGGTGCGAGCATAACCGCCACAGCGGCGCAGATCGCCGCCACCAACACCAGCCAGACATGGTCGCTGATCCCACGCGCGGTGGCGAAAACTGCCTGTTCCAACCCTGTGCTGCGCCATTTCTTCGGCCCAGCCACCGTCTTGCCCGCCATTCACGCCTCCGGGAATCACCCAAGACCATTCGGCACGGAAAAGGTTAATCAGCCTTTAATCGCAGAATGGCCGGGAAAGGCGAGAAATTTCAATCTTTAGTTGATCTCCGCAGAACCGCGACAAAGAAGCCATCGCCCCCATCCAGCGGGGTCAAGCGGCGTTGCTGCACCAGATCCCAACCGCCTTGACGCGCCTGAAACGCGGTGATCTGCGCGCCGTTTTCGGCCGCAAGCAGCGAACAGGTCGCATAGGCCAGCACGCCTCCCGGCGCGACCAGACGCGCCGCATGGTCAAGGATCTCGGCCTGAACCTGCAACAGCGCGGCAAGCCTTGCCTCGGTCAGCAGCCATTTGCCCTCGGGTGCGCGGCGCCAACTGCCAGATCCCGAACAGGGCACATCGGTCAGCACCAGATCATACGGCCCCTTCGGCGCGTCGATCAGCGTGACCTTCGCCCCGGCGCGGCGCGCCCGCGCGGGCAGATCGCGCATCCGGCGCGAATCCGCATCATGCGCGAACAGCTTGAGCCGCGCGCGCGCTGCCATCGCCAGCGTCTTGCCGCCGCCGCCCGCACAGTAATCCAGCACGCGGATCCCGTCGCGCAGCGGCAGCGCGTCGATGACGGCCTGCGAGGCGGCATCCTGCAGTTCCACGACCCCGTCGGCAAAGGCGGTGCTGGCGGCAATCTTGCGCGCCCCCTCCACCACTTGCAGCGCGGTCGGCGACAACGGATGCGGCTCTGTGTCGATCCCCTCATCAGCGAGCATCGCCATGGCTGAGTCAGGCGTGGCACGCGCGATGTTCACCCGCAGGAAGACCGGCGCACGGTGGCGCATCGCCTCGGCAATGGCTGCAAAATCCGCCCCCAGATCGGTCCGCAACTGTGACACCAGCCAATCCGGCAGATCCGTCGCCGCGGCGGCATCTGGCGAATGGCCTGTATCGGTGTCGCGAAGCGGCGCCGGGGCGTGGCCCTCACCTGTAAACAGGGGGACCGGGTCCTGCCCGGTGGCACGCAAGCCGCCAAGGATCAGCCCGCGCCCGGTTTCCCCACCGCCAAGCGCCGCATAGCTGCGGCGGCAGCGCAGCGCGTCAAACACCAGATCGCGGATCGCGTTGCGATCCCCCGAGCCAGCAAAGCGCGAGGCGCGCGCCCAATTGATCAGTGCCTGTTCGGCGGGGCTGCCGGCCAGGATGCGGTCAAGGATCTGCATCGCGGCAGAAAGGCGCGCGGCCGGGGTCATGGCATCACCCCTTCTTTTCCTGCAACAGATTGCCGCCATCGACGACCAGCGTGACCCCGTTCACATAGGATGCCCCCCTGGATGCCAGAAAGGACACGCAGGCCGCCACTTCTTCCGGTGTGCCGGCCCGGCCCATCGGCGATTTGCGGGCCGCCGCAAATTCGCCGCGCTGCGTGGCCTCGGTCGCGATCCAACCCGGAGCCACCGCATTCACCGTCACCCCGTCCTTCGCAACCTCCAGCGCCAGCGTATGGGTCAGGCCGACCATCGCGGCCTTGGCCGCCGAATAGGCCGAACTGCCAGTGACCGAAACCAGCGGCCCGGTAACCGAGGCCATCATCACCACCCGACCAAAGCCGCGCGCGATCATGCCCGGCAGGAAGGCGCGGGTCACCAGAACGGCGGTGGTCAGCGACAGGTCGAACTCGCGCCGCCATGTCTCGGGGTCAGAAACTGCAAAGGCACGGATCTTCTGTGGCGCGCCCTGCATCCCCATGCCGGCATTATTGACCAGAATATCGACCGGCCCCAGATCAGCCAGCCGATCCACCACCGCCGGATCGGTCAGATCGCCCTGAAAGGCTGTGACAACAATGCCTTCGGCCTGCAGCTCTGCTGCGCGGGCATGGATGCGCCCCGAGGCTCCGGCAATGAGGATTTCATGCCCCGCCGCCGCAAGGGCACGGGCGCAGGCGAGGCCAATCCCGCCTGCCGCCCCGGCTCCGGTGACCAGCGCACGCATCAGCCGATCCGATAGTTCGGGCTTTCGCGGGTGATCTGCACGTCATGGACATGCGATTCCTTCAAGCCAGCCCCGGTGATGCGCACGAAATTGCAATTGGCGCGCATCTCGGCCACGGTGCGGTTGCCGGTATAGCCCATGGCCGCGCGCAGACCGCCGACCATCTGGTGGATGACGGTCGCGACAGAGCCCTTATAGGGCACCTGCCCCTCGATCCCTTCCGGCACCAGCTTGTCGGAGGCCGCATCCTTCTGGAAGTAACGGTCGGCCGAGCCGCGCGCCATGGCGCCAAGACTGCCCATGCCGCGATAGGATTTATACGAACGCCCGTTCCACAGGATCACCTCGCCGGGGCTTTCATCCGTGCCGGCAATGGCCGATCCGACCATGGCGCAAGAGGCACCGCCCGCAATCGCCTTGGCAAAATCGCCCGAGAACTTGATGCCGCCATCGGCGATCACCGGAATGTCGCCCGCGGCGGTCGAGGCATCCATGATTGCGGTCAGCTGCGGCACGCCCACGCCGGCCACGATCCGCGTGGTGCAGATCGAGCCCGGGCCGATCCCCACCTTCACTGCGTCCGCCCCGGCACCGATCAGCGCACGGGTGGCCTCGGCGGTGGCCACATTGCCCGCAATCACCTGAACCTTATTCGACAGCTTCTTGATGCGCTCCACCGCGATGGCCACGCCCTCGCTATGGCCATGGGCGGTGTCGATCACCACCAGATCCACGCCCGCCTCAATCAGCGCCTGACTGCGCTCAAAGCCCGCATCCCCCACGGTCGAGGCCGCAGCTACCCGCAGGCGGCCCATCTCATCCTTGCAGGCATGGGGGTTCAGCACCGATTTCTCGGTATCCTTCAGGGTCAGCAGCCCGGTCAGCTTGCCACCGGCATCGGTGACCAGCAATTTCTCGATCCGGCGCGCTTTCATCAGGCTGATCGCCTGGTCACGGTCGACCGGCTCGCGCAGCACTGCCAGATTGTCGGCGCTCATCATCACCGAAACCGGGGTCTTGTCATCGGATGCAAAGCGCATATCGCGGTTGGTCACGATCCCCACGACGCGCCCCTCGGCGTCCACCACCGGGAAGCCGGTGATATTGTAGCGTTCCATCAAGACCTTGGCATCCGCCAGCGTCTGTTCGGCGCGCAGCGTGATCGGGGCATAGACCACGCCGGATTCGAACCGCTTCACCCGGCGCACTTCGCGGGCCTGCGCCTCGATATCCAGATTGCGGTGAATCACCCCGATCCCGCCCGATTGCGCCATGGCAATCGCCATGCGGCCTTCCGTCACCGTATCCATCGCGCTGGACAGCAGCGGGATGTTCATACGGATCGCCTTCGTCACGAAGGTCGAGGTATCGGCATCGGAGGGCAGCACATTACTCGCCGCCGGAACCAGAAGCACATCGTCAAAGGTGAGGGCCTCGCGAATCTCCATGGGAGCCTCCTGAACGGGTCAATGGATGGGATCGTTTGGCGCTTCCCCTTTTCACGGGGCGCGCGTCAGTGCAAGCGGAATCGCCTGCGGCGGGCGCTGACGGGGGGCTGTCTGCCCCCCACGGAGCCTGCGGCTCCTCCCCCCGAGGATATTTGCGAACAGATGAATGGGGAGAGGGTGTCCCTTGTGCTTTCCTTGTGGGTGCCGTGAAGGCGGCGGCCGAGAGCCCCATGCTGCGCATGTCTCCGGCGATGTCGCGGACAGGCAAGCGTTGCGCGCCGCGCCATGCTGGATGGTCTTGTCAGTCAGGAGCCAGCCCATGCGCGTCGCCATCGTCGAGAACACCGCGATCACCCATCACGGGCAGGTGGGTGTCGCCTTGCATGAGGCGGGGGCGCGGATCCGACAGTTCCGCCCCTTTGCGGATGGTGCCTTGCCCGATGCGGCGGATTTCGACGCGCTTGTGGTATTTGGCGGCGAACAGAATGCCTGTGCCGATGCCCAATTCCCCTATCTGCCCGAACTGGCACGGCGGATGCGCGCCTTTTCCGAGGCGGATCGGGCCGTTCTGGGGATCTGCCTTGGGGCCCAGATCCTGGCGCGCGGCTTTGGCTCACAAAACCTGATCGGCGGATATGCCGAATTTGGGTGGTGCGGGATCGAGGCGCTGCCCCTTGCGGCAGCAGATCCGGTCTTTTCCGCCCTGCCCGCGCAATTCCCGCTGTTTCAGTGGCATTCGGACAGCTTCACCCTGCCCGCCGGCGCAATCCATCTGGCCCGATCCGGCGCCGCTTTGCATCAGGCCTTCCGCATGGGACGCGCAACCTATGGCACGCAATTCCATTTCGAGGCCAATCGCCGCGTCGTTGCCGACTGGAGCCGCAGCTTCCCGGTGCAGATGCAGGCCATGCGGTCGGGCTGGGACCGCGATCATGCCGCAGAGGCCGCAAGCCTGGGCATCGAAGCCGATCGCGTCGGGCTGGACATCGCGCGCGGCTTTGTGGCGTTGATTGGTGCCTGACCCTTTCATCGCCCCTTTCAAGGGGCGATCCCACCGCACGCATGTCGCATCCAGACCGGACAGGCCCACGCCCCCGGCGCAATCTGGCACAAAACCGCAAGGTGAAAAACCACAGGGAGATCCCGGATGACCACCAGCACGCCCCGCCTGAACCTGCCCTTTGTCGGCATCTCCACCTTCGGCAAACGCCCCTATCAGCCGGATTGGGAGGCGATTGCCGCCGATGTGGCCGTGCTTGGTGCGCCTTTCGACTTTGGCACCCAGTTCCGCGCCGGTGCGCGTTTCGGGCCGCGCGCGGTGCGCGAGGCCTCGACCCTGTTCAGCTTTGGCCTTGGCGGTGCCTATGACCATGAGGATGACTGCACCTATCTGGCTGAAGACGTGCGCATCGTCGACATTGGCGATGCCGATATCGTTCATACCGATACCGAAACCAGCCATGCCAATATCGAGGCGGGCGTGCGCGCCATCCTGAAGGCGGGCGCGCTGCCGGTGGTGATCGGCGGCGATCATTCGGTGAACATCCCCTGCATCCGCGCCTTTGACGATCAGGGCCCGATCCATATCGTGCAGATCGACGCGCATCTCGATTTCGTCGATGTGCGGCACGGGGTGCGGCATGGCCATGGCAACCCGATGCGGCGCGCGGCGGAAAAGGACTATGTGAGCGGCATCACGGCCCTTGGCATCCGCAATGTCAGCTCCACCGCCAAGGATGGCTATGACGCCGCGCGGGTGATGGGCGATGACATCCTGTCGGTGCGGCAGGTCCGCAAGCTGGGCACTGAAGGGGTGCTGGCCCGCATCCCCAAGGGCGCGCGGATCTATGTCACCATCGACATTGACGGCTTCTGCCCCTCCATCGCGCCGGGCACCGGCACGCCCTCGCATGGCGGGTTCCTTTACTATGAGGTGCTGGAGATCCTGCAAGGCATCGCCCGCGATCACGAGGTGGTCGGCATCGATCTGGTGGAGGTCGCGCCCGATTACGACCCGACCCAATCCACCGCGATCCTTGCAGCCCAGGTGCTGCTGAACTTCCTCGGCTTCATCTTCCACGCACGCGGGCAGCGGTGATGCACACTGCCCCCCGGTTTTCGGGAGCAGCCCCTGATAACCGTCACGGGATCGGGTGACCACAGGTTTCAGGCGGATCAACAAGGCCCAAGGGCATCTGCATGGCCGCCTGCACCTCTGCCCCCGGCTCCAGCCCTGTTTCGGACAGTGCTTTCAGGGCGACGTTGCGCCGCCCAAGCGCCTGATCCAGCGCATGGGGCAATCTGGCGGGGGCATGGATGATTGCCGCAAGATAAGCGGTCTCGTGCAGGGAAAGCCCGGAAACCGGCTTGCCAAATTAGGCAGCCGCCGCCGCATCAACGCCATGGCACCCCCGTCCGAAGTCGACACTGTGCAGATACCAGTCCAGAAATTCGTCATGGGTCAGGGCCATCGAGATTGCACCGGCAATGGCGATCCCGCGCATATGACCGGAAAGCCCCTTTTCCTGCTGATAGTGCCGACGGGAGAAATGGCTGACCATGGTAGAGCGGAACAGGGGCCGGGTCCTGAACGGCCTGTCATGGGCGACAATGACCAGATCGCCCATGATATCAGGTGATTTTCCCCAACGGGTTCGCGCCGCCTCATAATCGGCGCGAACCTCTGCCGGTGTCGGCATAGCTGAGGGCGTGTCGGCCGCGACCGGGGTTGCGCAGATCAGGGCCAAAGAAACAGCCACAAGCACCCCCGGGCGCGACATACCCCGCCGCCACATGTCAGCCATCACGATAGAGCAGCGAGCGGCCGTTGCTGAACAGGTGGATCTTGGCCGGATCGGCGGTCAGGGTCACGCTGGCATGGCGCAGCTCGCGGTGGATGCCCGGCAGTTTTGCCACAACCTGACGGTCACCGTCTTTCTTGAAATACAGCAGCGTCACCTCACCAAGCGCCTCGGTGATCTCGACCTCGCCAGTATAAAGGCCGGTGCCCTCGGATGCGGGCACCAGATCCTCGGGGCGAACGCCCAGATTGACCTTCAGCCCCTTGTCGCGGGCCTCGGTGGCAATGGTCGACCAGGCCTCGCCGCCGCCTTCCAGACGGATGCGGGTGCGGGCGCCGGTTTCCACGATCTCGCCTGATAGCAGGTTCATCGAGGGCGAGCCGATGAATTGCGCGACAAATTCGTTCTCGGGCCGCTCATACAGCTCCAGAGGCGTGCCGACCTGCGCGATACCGCCGCCTGCCAGCACCACGATGCGGCTGGCCAGCGTCATCGCCTCGACCTGATCATGGGTCACATAGATCATGGTCGAATCCGGCATCGCTTCTTTCAGCTGGGCGATCTCGATCCGGGTTGCCACCCGCAGCGCGGCATCCAGATTGGAAAGCGGCTCATCGAACAGATAGACCTTGGGGTTGCGCACGATGGCGCGGCCGATGGCGACGCGCTGGCGTTGCCCGCCCGACAGCGCCTTGGGCAGACGGTCCAGATAAGGCGTCAACTGGAGGACCCGCGCCGCCTTGTCGATGGCCGCATCGATCTCGGATTGCGGGGTCTTGGCCAGTTTCAGCGCGAAGGCCATGTTGTCGCGCACAGTCATATGCGGGTAAAGCGCATAGGACTGGAACACCATGGCGATACCACGCTCGGACGGCGGCACTTCGTTCATGCGCACATCATCAATGGTGAAATCGCCGCCGGTGATCCGTTCCAGCCCTGCGATCATCCTGAGCAGCGTGGATTTACCGCAGCCCGAGGGCCCGACAAAAACGATCAGCTCGCCCGATTTGATATCGAGATCGATATCCTTCAGCACCTTCACTTCGCCATACGCCTTTTCGACGCCGACAAGCTTCAGATTGGCCATATGTCGTCCCCCCGTTCAAACCCGCCGGGCGAGGCAGAACTGCCACGGCCCCAGCGTTACACTGTGTTGTGTGACCTGCTGGCCGCCCAGCCCGGTCCCGATCGCCTGCCAGCTCCCCTCCGGCAGCGATATTGCGTGATCTTCATCGCCAAGGTTGAAGGCGCAGAACAGCCCCTCATCGCCTTCACGCAGGAATTGCAGCGCGGAGCCACTGGTCCGCAGATCGCGCTGTGTGCCGGTGGCCAGCACCGGATGCGCCCGCCGGAACGCCAGCACGGCGCGGTAATGTTCCAGCATCGAGGCCGGATCGCCCGCCTGCGCCCGGACAGATCGCGCCAGATGCGGCGCGGTCACCGGCAGCCAGCTTTTGGTTCCGGAGGTAAAGCCGCCCAGCCCATTGCCGCCTTCCCAGATCATCGGGGTGCGGGCGCCGTCACGGCCCTTGAATTCGGGCCAGAACTCGATTCCATAGGGGTCTTGCAGATCCTCGAATGCCACCTCGGCCTCGGGCAGACCCAGCTCTTCGCCTTGATAGAGACAGATCGAGCCGCGCAGACAGGCCAGCAGCACCGTATAGGTCTTTGCCGCTGCATCGCTCAGGTTCCAGCGGGTGATATGGCGCACGGTATCATGGTTGGAATAGGACCAGCAGGGCCAGGCGTCCGGGGCCTCGGCGGCCAACTGTGCGAAAGTCGCCTCGATATCCTGCGCGGTGACGCGGGCGGGTTGCAGCAGTTCGAACGGGTAGCACATCTGCACCTTGTCGCCGCCCGAAGTATATTGCGCCATGATCTGCAAGCCGCGCTCGCTATCGCCGACCTCACCGACGGCGGCAGCCCCGTAAGGCACCAGAACCGCGCGGAACTTCTTCAGAAATTCAAGGTTCTCGGGGCGGCTTTTGTCAAACAGATGCATCTGGTGATTATAGGGGTTCACCTTGGGCGCGGTGCGGTCATTGCGTTCCGCCGCAGGCAGGGGCGGATTGTCGCGCAGATGCTGGTCGTGGAAATAGAAGTTGATCGTATCCAGGCGGAAGCCATCCACCCCACGTTCCAGCCAGAACCGCGCCGCATCCAGCAGCGCCACCTGCACATCCGGGTTGTGGAAGTTCAGATCGGGCTGCGAGGTCAGGAAGTTGTGCAGATAATACTGCTCGCGCCGGGCATCCCATTGCCAGGCAGAGCCGCCAAAGATCGACAGCCAGTTGGTCGGTGCCGTGCCATCGGGCTTGGGGTCTGCCCAGACATACCAGTCGGATTTCGGATTGGTCCGGCTGGCCCGGCTTTCGCCGAACCAGGGATGCTGATCCGATGTATGCGACAGCACCAGATCGATCATCACCCGGATCTTCAGATCATGCGCCCGCGACACCAGCGCATCGAAATCGGCCAGCGTGCCGAACATCGGATCGACGTCGCAGTAATCGCTGACATCATAGCCGAAATCCTTCATCGGCGATGTGAAGAACGGGCTGATCCAGATCGCATCCGCCCCAAGCGCCGCGATATGATCCAGCCGTTCGGTGATGCCGGCCAGATCGCCGATGCCGTCGCCATTGCTGTCCTGAAAGCTGCGCGGATAGATCTGATAGATCACCGCACCACGCCACCAATCCGGGTTCTTTTCGAGGGTCATTCCATCTCTCACTTGACCGAGCCGGCCAGCAGGCCGCGCACGAGGTATTTCTGCATTGCGAAGAACACCGCCAGCGGCACCGCGATCGAGATGAAGGCCGAGGCCGACAGAATTTCCCAATCGCCACCGCGCGAGCCCATCAGGTTCAACAGCGTCCCCGTCAGCACCATTTCATTGTCGGTGGTGCCCAGGAACACCATGGCGACCAGCAGGTCGTTCCATGTCCAGAGGAATTGGAAGATCGCGAAGGAGGCGAGCGCCGGAAAGGACAGCGGCAGGATGATCTTGGTGAAGATCTGGAAATCCGTCGCGCCATCGACCTTGGCATTCTCGATGATGTCGCGCGGCAGCCCCGCCATGTAGTTGCGCAACAGGTAAATCGCCAGCGGCAGGCCAAAGCCGGTATGGGCCAGCCAGACACCCAGATATCCCTTGCCGATGCCGATGGCGTTGTGGAACTGCAACAGCGGGATCAGCGCCAGTTGCAGCGGCACGACCAACAGGCCCACGACGGCGGCGACCAGCAGCGCCCGTCCCGGAAACTCCATCCAGGCCAGCGCATAGGCCGCAAAGGCCGCGATCAGGATCGGGATGATGGTGGCCGGGATCGAGACGGTCAGGGTGTTCAGAAACGCCTTGCCCACGCTTTGGCCCGGTGCCGGCTTGAACAGCACGGTATCATAATTATCCAGGGTGAATTGCGGCGGGGTTTCGGCGGTGACAAAGACCCGCGGCATCCGCAGATCGGCCATGCTTTGCGTCGATGACAGCCGGTAGGTGCCATCCGCCTCCACCGTCAGCGCCTCACCCGAGGGCAGCGCAGTGGTTTCACCCGCCTCAAAGGCCTCAACATCCTTGGAATTGATGCCCCAGCGGCTGATCTCGGCCCCGCTGGCGTCAAACAGATTGCCCTCGATCATGAAGACGCCGTCCTTTAGCGCCTCCTCGCCCTTCAGGCGGATGGCGGGCATCCGTGCCTCTTGCGTTGACAATGCCTGCCACCAGCCCGAACCCGCGATCTGGTCGCTGGTGCGGAAGGACGAGACCAGAAGGCCAAGCGTCGGAAACACCCAAAGTGCCACCAGCAGCACGGCCGAGATATGGACCGCCCATGTCAGCGCGGGTTTCGATCCTGCGATATTATCCATGGTGGGACCCCCCTTTTGCAAACCGGACCATCTCAGCGCATCTCCTTGCGGGCGCTGTAGACGTTCCAGACGAGGATTGGCGTCACCAGCAGCATGATGACCATGGCGGCGGCAGAGCCCACGCCCCAGTCCTGCGCGGTAAACAGCTTGTCATACATGTAATTGGCCAGAACCTGCGATCCCCATTGGCCATTGGTCATCGCGCGCACGATGTCGAAGACCTTCAGGACGACGATGGTGATGGTGGTCCAGACCACGACAATGGTGCCCATGATCTGTGGCACCTTGATCTTGAAGAAGATCTGAAAGGCATTGGCACCGTCCAGAATGGCGGCCTCGATGGTGTCTTCGGGCACGCCGCGCAGCGCCGCCGACAGGATCACCATGGCAAAGCCGGTCTGGATCCAGATCAGCACCGCCATCAGGAAGAAGTTGTTCCAGAACGGAATGGTCAGCCAGGTTTGCGGCGTGCCATAAGGCAGATCGGCGGTCATCGCGCCAATGGCCCACCCCGCCGTCACCAGCGCCAGACCCAATGTGATCGCGGCCCCGAGGATGCGCCCCAGCCGGGTCCAGATGCCCTCCCGCATCCCCCGAGCCATGGGCGCGATCAGCGACCAAAGCAGCCAGACCATCAGCGCCGCAAAGACACCCAGCATGATGGCAGGCAGGATCTGCAGGATCAATACCGAGCCAATGCCCCCCTCGAACTTCATCCAGATCGTATTCAGGAGACCGATCTGCGCCTGATCGGCGGCGCGGGCATCATAGATCAGTTTCCAGATCACCGAGGCCCCGACAAAGGAAATTGCCATCGGCATGAAGATCAGGGATTTGGCGATATTGCCCCACCAGATGCGGTCAGTCAGTTGGGCTGCCAACAGGCCGAACGCGGTGGCGGCGGCAGGCACCACGACCAGCCACAGCGCGTTGGAGCGCATGGATTCCCAGAACTTCGCCTCGCCCATCATGGCGGCATAATTGCCAAAGCCCACGAATGTGTCGCCGCCCTTGCTGAACAGCGACAGTTTCAGCGTCGCAAAGACCGGATAGGCCAGATAGAGGCCAAGCGCGATCATCGCGGGCGCAAGGAACAGCCAAGGGCGGATCATATTGGCCCGGCCGATATTGCGCCCGGCCTCTGGCCCGCGCGCCGGGAACAGCACCTTGTCCAGAAACAGGTTGGACGCCCAGAAGTAACCGATACAGCCACCGACCCCGATCACGATGGTCAGGATGGCCTGAATTGCGGGATGCATCTTCGCCCCCTCCTCCGATGGAACACGCGCAGGAAAGCCCTGCCTTGGCCAAAGCTGGCAGGCCCGGACGTGTCGGGCCTGCCGGTTACGCCGTCACTTCGGCCAGGCCGCGTCGATCTGCGCCGCCGCATCCTCGGCGGATTTGCCGCCGACGAAATCGACCATGCCGGTCCAGAAGCTGCCCGCGCCCACGGCGCCCGGCATCAGGTCCGATCCGTCAAAGCGGAAGGTCGTCGCATCCAGCAGCATCTCGCCCTGTTTCTTCAGTGCGGGCGTGCCGTAAAGTTCGGTTTTGGCCCCCTTGAAGGGGGTGACAAACCCGTTCTGCGCCATCCAGATCTCATGCGCGATCGGCGTCTTCAGGAACTCGATGAAGGCGCGCGCGGCATCGCCGTCCTTGGTGATGAAGGCCAGCGTTCCAGCCCCCAGCACCGGCTTGCCCAGATCCTTGCCCGCATAGGCTGGGAAATAGAAGAAATCAGCATCTTCCCCCACCACGGTACCTTCCGGGAAGAAGGACGGGATGAACGAGGCCTGATGGTGCATGTAGCATTGCGGCGGCGACGAGAAGAGGCCCTTGGGGCTGTCGCGGAAATCGGTAGAGGCCACCGCCGCCGTGCCGCCCGCGACAAAGGCATTGTTCTTGGCGAACCAGCCGAAGTCGTTGATCGCCTCGATCACCGCCGGATCGGTGAAGGGGATCTCGTGGCTGACCCATTTGTCATAGGTCTCTGGGCTTTGCGTGCGCAGCATCAGGTCCTCGACCCAATCGGTCGCAGGCCAGCCGGTCGCACCGCCCGATCCCAGTCCGATGCACCAGGGCGTGCCGCCATCGGCCACGATCTGTTCGGTCAGCGCCTTCAGATCTTCCATGGTTTCGGGGACGTCATAGCCCGCATCGGCGAAATTGTCGGGCGAATACCAGACCAGCGATTTCACATCGGCCTTGTAGGGAAAGGCATAAAGCGCCTCGGTTCCGTCCTTGCCCTTATAGGTGCCAAGTTTCGCCCAGTCGGCCCCTGCGGCATAATTCTCTTCGAGCCATGCCTTGGTCTCATCCCCGAGCGGCGCGACATAACCCTTGGCGACCAGTTCTGAAATCAGACCGGGCTGCGGCAGAATGGCGATATCGGGCGGGCTGCCCGCCTGGGTATCAACCATGATCTGCTGTTCATAACCCTCGGAGGAGGAATAGTTCACCTTCACGCCAGACGCTGCCGTGAAATAGGCCAGCACCGAATCCACCAGCGCCTGATCCTCACCGCGCCAGGGGCCGAAAATTGTCAGGCTCTGGCCATCCAGATTGGTTGCCTCATCAAAGGCCTTGTAGCTATCCCAGTTGAAATTGCCCTCGCCCACCGGAAATTTCAGATCTTGCGCGAAGGCACCGCCTGCTGCCAGCGCGACCACAGCAGCCCCCGCGAAAATTGCACGAGTCATCTCATCCTCCCGTATCTCTCCCCGGCCAGTTATCTCTGGCCTCCCCCAAAGCAGGAATCGCATTCAAACCGCTTTGAACGCCTCACCTAAGCGCGCGGATGCCGCCAAGTCAACGATCTTGTCGGCTGCCACGTCAATGAAAATTTGCAAATCCTTGTTTTGCAAGCGCAGAAACCGCTAAAAACCGTTCTGCTCAGGCGCATTCCGCTTTGACGTCAAGGCAGGTCGCGGCTAGTCTGCACCCCGACCTCGAAACGCTTTGAAAACCCGGACCCGATGAACCTGAAGGAGCTTGCCCGCAAACTCGACCTTTCGCCGACCACGGTCAGCCGGGCTTTGAACGGCTACCCGGAGGTGAACGAGGCCACGCGGGAACGGGTGGCGGCGGCGGCGCGGCGCTACAATTACAAGCCCAATACCCGCGCGATCCGGCTGGCCACGGGCCGGGCGCTGGCGGTGGGCCATGTGATCCCGGTCGCGACCCAGCACGAGATCGTCAACCCGATCTTTGCCGACTTCATCGCGGGTGCCGGCGAGATCTATTCGCGCAACGGCTATGACATGCTGCTGTCGGTGGTCGCCGATGATGGCGAGGAACGCGCCTATCGCGAGCTGAAATCGCGCGGCACGGTCGATGGCGTCATTCTCCATGGCCCGCGCCTCGATGATCCGCGCATTCCGTTGCTGGACGAGCTGGGCATCCCCTTCGTGGTGCATGGCCGATCCACCGGCGCGGTGCAGCACTATTCCTGGGTCGATGTGAACAACCGCCGCGCCTTCCAGCGCGCGACCGAATTTCTGCTGGATCTTGGCCATCGCCGCATCGCGCTGCTGAACGGGCTGGAATTCATGGATTTCGCGATCCGGCGCAGGCGCGGCTATGAAGATGCACTGACCGCGCGCGGCATCGCGCTTGATCCTGCGCTGATGCATAGCGAGGAAATGACTGAAACCGCAGGCCACCGCCTGGGCCAAAGCCTGCTTGCCCTGCCGGAACCTCCGACGGCGGTTCTGGCCTCGTCCATGATCATGGGGATGGGATTGCGGCGCGCCATCGAGGGGGCCGGGCTGCGCATGGGGCGCGATATCTCGGTCATCATCCATGACGACGAACTCAGTTATCTTCGCAATGGCGACGAGGTGCCGATCTTCACCGCCACGAGGTCTTCGGTGCGCGAGGCCGGGCGCCGCGCCGCCGATATGCTGTTGGCAATGATCACCGGCAAGGCCATCGGCCCCTGCGAATTGCTGCTGGAGGCCGAGCTGATCATCGGCCAGTCCACCGGCCCGCGCCCCTGATGTCCCCCCTTCGACCCAAGGATTGCCCATGATCCCGCATCGTGCCTCATTTCCCGAAGGCTTCGTTTTCGGGGCCGCGACCGCCGCCTATCAGATCGAAGGATCCAGCTTTGGTGGCGCGGGACCGTCGCATTGGGATACATTCGCGGCCACACCCGGCAATGTGAAACACGCCGATAGCGGTGCAATCGCCTGCGATCATTATCATCGCTGGGCCGAGGATCTGGATCTGGTCAAGGCCGCAGGCTTTGACGCCTATCGCTTCTCGACCTCCTGGTCGCGGGTGATGCCCGATGGGGTCACGATCAATCCCGAAGGTCTGGATTTCTACGACCGGCTGGTCGATGGCATGGCCGCGCGCGGCTTGCGGCCGTTTCTCACGCTTTATCACTGGGATCTGCCCGCGGCGCTGTCTGACAAGGGGGGCTGGCGGAACCGGGAAACCTGTCACCGCTTTGGCGACTTCACCGAAGAGGTGATACGCCGCATCGGTGACCGGGTGGAGACGGTCGCCACCATCAATGAGCCCTGGTGCGTGGCCTGGCTGTCGCATTTTCTGGGGGCCCATGCGCCGGGTCTGCGCGACATCCGCGCCGCAGCCCGCGCCATGCATCACATTCTGCTGGCGCATGGTGTGGCCATCGAACGTTTGCGTGCGCTTGGCCAGAAGAACCTTGGCATCGTGCTGAATTTCGACCATGCCAGCCCGGCCTCTGACCGTGCCGAAGATCTGCGCGCCGCCGCGGTGCAGGATGCGATCTTCAACCGCTGGTTTGCGCAGGCGATCTTTCAGGGCAGCTATCCTGACCTTGCACTGGAGGGGCTGGCACCGCATCTGCCGCCGCGCTGGCAATCCGATCTGCCGCTGATCGGGCAAAAGCTCGACTGGCTTGGCGTCAATTACTATACCCGCCATATCCATGCCGCAGCCCCCGACACAGCCTGGCCCGCCACGCGTGAGGTGCCGGGGCCGCTGCCGAAAACCCAGATGGGATGGGAGATCTATCCCGAAGGCCTGCAAGGCTTCCTGACCCGGCTGGAGCGCGACTATACCAAAGGCCTGCCGCTTTATGTGACCGAAAATGGCATGGCCAATGATGACCATGCCGATATCCCCGATACGGTGCGCGAAAGTTTCATCGCCGGACATTTTCAGGCGGCGCAGAATGCCATAGCCGCAGGGGTCAATCTGCGCGGCTTCTTCTACTGGTCGCTGCTCGACAACTATGAATGGGCCGAGGGCTATGAAAAGCGTTTCGGTCTGGTCCATGTCGACTATAACACGCAAGTCAGGACGCCCAAGGCCTCCTGGCACGCGCTGCAACGCGCCTTGGCGCGCAATTGAAGGAACCGGGGCACTTGATGTCTGACCTCCCCTCGCTCGTGGCCGATATCGGCGGCACCAATACCCGTGTGGCGCTGGCCGATGGCAAGACCATCCGGCCCGACAGCATCCGCCGGTTCCGCAATGCAGACCATCCGGGGCTGGAGACGATCCTGCGGCTGTATCTTGATGAAGCAGGCGTTCAGGATTGTGCGGGCACCTGTGTGGCCATTGCGGGCCCGGTGCGCGACGGCGTCGCCACCATGACCAATCTGGACTGGACGATTGATTGCCCCAGCCTGTCGCGCGCCACCGGGGCAGAGGTCGTGGCGATCCTGAATGACCTCCAGGCGCAGGGCCACGCCCTTGGCCATATCGCCGCCGACAAGCTGGATTGCGTGATCGAAGGCCCGATGCCGGATCATGCCGCCAAGCTGGTGGTCGGTGCGGGCACCGGCTTCAACGCGGCGCCAGTGCACGAAACCCCATGGGGCCGCATCGTCGCGGCCTCCGAATGCGGCCATATCAACATGCCGATCCGCACCGATGCCGATCTGCGGCTGGCGCGCTTTGTCGAGACGGCGCATGGCTTCCCCGGTGTGGAAGATGTGCTGGCCGGACGCGGGCTGGAGCGGCTTTATGCCTTTATCCGCAGCGAGCACGGGAATCCGGGCGAAAAATCCGCCTCCGACATCATGGCCGATCTGGCCGCAGGCGATGCACTGGCCGAGGAAACAGGGCGGCTTTACGTCCGCCTGATGGGGTCCGAGATCGGCAATCTGGCGCTGATCCACCTGCCCTTTGGCGGCATCTACCTGATCGGCGGCGTGGCGCGCGCCTTCCAGCCCTATCTGAAACGCTTCGATTTCGCGGGTGCCTTCCGCGACAAGGGCCGCTTTGCCGGCTTCATGGCCAATTTCTCGGTTCAGGTGATCGAAGATGATTACGCCGCCCTTACCGGCTGCGCGGTTTATCTTCAGCAGGGCGGGAAGGGCTGAGGCGCGCCGCACCGCGCGCCCCTGCCCCTGCCTCCGGGCGCTTCACCGTCACCGCAAAGCAGGATCCCTGCCCCGGCACGGATTGCAGGGTCAGGCCATGGCCAAGCGCCGCACAGGCGCGCTCCACAATGGCAAGACCAAGCCCCATCCCCTCGGCCGCTGAGGCCGGGGCGTCCAGCCGGTGAAATTCCCGAAAGATCATGGCGCGGTCAGCCTCGGCAATGCCGGGGCCGGTGTCATGCACCTCGATCCGCAGGGCATGGGGCAGATGGCGCACACCGACCAGCACGCGCCCCCGCCGCGTATAGCGCAGCGCATTGCCGATCAGGTTTTGCAGGATGCGCCGCAGCCATGAGGCATCGCTGACCGCCAGAGCATGGCTGGGCACCAGCGTGAAGCCAAGGCCGCGATCGGCGGCGATCACCGCAAATTCCTCGGCCAGCGGTGCCAGCACCCGCTGCAGCGGCACAAGGCCTGCCTGCACCGCAAAGCGCCCGGTTTCCAGCCGCGAGATATCCAGCAACTGCGCCAGGATGCCTTCAACCTGACCAAGCGCATTTTGCGCCTTCAGCAGCACCGGCCCCGTTTCAGCGGCGGGCGCGCCGCCCTCGGCCAGCCCGATGAACAGCTTGGCGGCGGCAAGCGGTTGCAACAGGTCATGCGAGGCGGCGGCGACAAAGCGCGCGCGGGCGGCATGGATGCGCCGCGCCTCCTCCATCGCGGCGTCGCGGGCCGCGCGGCGTTCGCGGTGCAGCGTGTCGCTGACATCGGTTTGCAGGATTACCGTGCCGCCATTTTCCATCCGCCGCTCGGACACCTGCAACCAGCGATCACGGACGATGCCCACGTTGAACACCGCCTGCAAATCGCCATGGCGGGCACAGCGCCGCGCGGCCCAGACCTCGGGCGGCTCGCCTTCCGGCAATGCCAGATGGCGCGACAGGCTGACCAGATCGATATAATCCCAGAAGCTGAGGCCAGGCTTCAGATGCGGCTGCACATCGGGAAAAAAGGCGCAAAACTGCGCATTGCACATGACCAGCCTGTCATCGGGGCCGAACAGCGCAAAGCCCTCATCAACGGCACCGATGGCATCGGCCAGATTGCGCCGCGCGGCTTCGGCTGCCGCGGTCGCCTCGGCCAATTGGCTGTTGGATCGGTTCAGCGCATCCAGCGTGCGGTCCAGCTCGCGCGTGCGGGCGCGGACCTGATCCTCCAGCAATGCGGCGCGCTGGAACTGCGCATAGGCCGCGCCGCCATCATCGGTTGCCGCCTCCACCCGCCGCATCAGTGCATCGGTGATGATCAGCAGCTTGTCGCGCTGCCGTTCCAGCGCGTCGCGTGGATCCAGCAAGTCGGCTGCCCCAAAGGGAGGTGGCATGGTCATGCGCCCTCCTCCGGCGGATAGAAGGCGACGCCGGTCATGGTATGGTTCACATGCAGCGCATTCATCTGCTCGCCATAGGTCGAAAAGCCAAGCACGCCATGGCGGCGCAGCAGGCCCGAGACCGCCGGGGTCAGTTGTTTCTCCTGCGCCTCCATCCGCCGCAGGATGCAGTCACAGGCGAGGATCGCGGCCGGGCCATCCAGCGCCGCAAGCTCGGCCTCCAGATGGGCCGCCATATCCTGCGGCTCGGCCAAGGTCAGGACCAGCCCCTCGTCTATGGCGGAATAGAAGATCAGATCGCCATTGGGCGCGACCTGCCGGATCGCCCGCACATGATGGCGCCCGCCCAACCGCACCGCGACCGGATGGGCCGCAAATGTGAACGTATCCAATTGCGCAGGATCCTTGCCCAGCAGGCGGGCATATTCGGGGGCGGCGGGTTCGGCATTGATGCGCCGCACAATGCGCTGTGCCGGATCGGCCTCGGTCACCACCATGCGCCGCCCAGTGGGGCGCAGGTGATCCAGATTGAACACCCGCACAGGCCCGCGGGCCCGCACCAGGGCCAAGACGGCGGCATCGCGCAAGGCGCGTCCCTCATGCAGCACGAAAGCCTGCTGGAACCGCGTGCCATCTGCCGCCGATCCGCCACAAAGCGGCACGGGACCAAGTGCCGCCGCAAGGGCCGAGGTCAGCTCATCCTCGCGGATCGACAGCCCGTCCACCATCAGAAAGGCAAATTCCGAAGGCCAGTCAGGCCGACGCTCTGCCAAAGTCGCGCGCGCGCCCATCACGTCACGAATCAGCGCCGCGCGGTCCAGCTCCCGCAGATGCTGGATACACAGGATCTCGACCTCAAACAGATCGGATGGCAGGCCGATGGCAAGGATGCCGCCTTCGGAATAGCCCTGCGGCGACAACTCGCCCGCCGTCGTGCAGCCGATCACCGGCGCGGCAAAGGCGTTCTCGGCCAGCAGCGCCGCCAGATCGGCATCTGAGGCAGCAAAGAT
The DNA here is from genome assembly GCF_008973825.1 of Gemmobacter serpentinus. Lineage (GTDB taxonomy): Bacteria > Pseudomonadota > Alphaproteobacteria > Rhodobacterales > Rhodobacteraceae > Gemmobacter > Gemmobacter serpentinus. The sequence goes on from NZ_WCHR01000004.1 coordinate 200,866, forward strand.
CAGCACCACCGCGAACGGCCCCTGCCCGAGGCCTGCGGCCAGCGCCGCGCCGGGGGCCGCAAGATCCGCCGCGACATAGGCGCGCGCGATCATGGGCCTGCTTCCCCGGCGGTGTCGGGCATCAGCGTGCTGAACCGCGCGGCATTGGCCATCAGCACCGCCTGCGTGCGGCTATGGACGCCCAGCTTACGCATGATTGCGGTGACATGGGCCTTCACCGTGGCCTCGGTGATCGCCAGATCATGGGCGATCTGCTTGTTCAGCGCGCCCTCGCACAGATGCTGCAGGATGCGCGCCTGCTGCCGGGTCAGGCCGGACAGGCGCTGCAAGGCATCATCCTGCGGCGTCTCGTCGGGGACGACAAAACCTTCGGGCAGATATTGCCGCCCTTCGGCCAGGGCGGTCAATGCGGCAACCAGCACCTCGCGCCGGGCGTGTTTGGGCATGAAGCCCTGCGCCCCTGCCCGTAGCGCCGCCGCCATCACCCGTTCATCCGTGACCGAGGATATGACCAGAACCGGCACCTCGGGTGCCTGCGCCCGCAGCCGCAGCAACCCGTCAATGCCGGTCACATCCGGCAGATGCAGGTCAAACAGGATGACATCGGGCAAGGGCCCCTTTTCCAGCCGGGTCAGCGCCGCATCCAGCCGATCGGCGGTATCGACCTGCGCAATCCCCAGCAAAACGCGGAGCGTCAGGCTCAGCGCATCGCAGAACATCGGGTGATCGTCCACGATCAGGGCGCGGGTGAATCGGGTAGGCAAGCGGACCTCCGCATCGATGCGGCCAGTCTAACGCAAGGCGGTTGCCCGGCAATACACTATCCCCCAGCCATTGCGCCCTGCAGGAAGCCATATGCCGGCCCTACCCCCCGCCCGGGGCGGCCCGATCCCGGCGCAAATCTGGCCGGGATCGGGTTCGATCTGCCCTCAGGTGATGACGTTCGGCTCGGTCCGGCCGGTATGTTCCATGATCTTTGCAAGGGAATGGGCCGCACGGATCACCGGCGCCAGCGCCTCTTGCGGATCGTGGTCAAGACCGTCTGGGCCCGGTGTATAGCGTTCCAGGTAAACGCGCAGCGTTGCCCCTTCGGTGCCGGTGCCGGAAAGCCGCAGCACAATGCGCGATCCATCGATGAACAGGATCCTGACACCTTGTTTCAGGCTGACCGAACCATCGATGGGGTCGGTATAGGCGAAATCGTCGGCGCCCGCGATCTCCATCCCCTCGATCTTCTGGCCTTTCAGCCCGGCAAGACGCCCCCGCAGCTCAGCCATCATCGCATCAGCGCGGTCGGTCTCGATCGCCTCGAAATCGTGGCGGCTATAATAGTTGCGACCGAATTTGGCGAAGTGCTCGGCCATGATCTCGGCCACCGATTGCTGTCGCACGGCCAAAATGTTCAGCCACAGCAGCACCGCCCATAGCCCGTCCTTCTCGCGCACATGGTCAGATCCGGTGCCAAAGCTCTCCTCGCCGCAGAGCGTGGCCTTGCCCGCATCCAGCAGATTGCCGAAGAACTTCCAGCCCGTGGGGGTCTCGAATTTGTCGATGCCCAGTGCATCGGCCACGCGATCCGCCGCAGCCGAGGTCGGCATGGAGCGCGCGACGCCAGCGAGGCCCCGCGCATAGCCCGGCGCCAGATGGGCATTGGCCGCCAGCACCGCAAGGCTGTCAGAGGGCGAGACATAGGTGTTGCGCCCGACAACCATATTGCGGTCGCCATCACCATCGGAGGCCGCGCCGAAATCTGGGGCGTTGGCCCCGAACATCTCGTCCATCAGCTCATGCGCCCAGGTCGGGTTCGGATCCGGGTGCATTCCGCCGAAATCCGGCAAGGGCGTGCCATGGGTCACCGTGCCCTTAGCGGCACCCAGACGGTTTTCCAGAATTTCCGTCGCATAGGGGCCAGTTACCGCGCACATTGCATCAAAGCGCATGGTGAAGCCGCTGGCAAACATCGCCCGGATCGCGTTGAAATCGAACAGGGTTTCCATCAACGCGGCGTAATCGGTCACGCTGTCGACCACGCTGACCGCCATGCCATCCAGCATCGTGTCGCCAATCGCGCCCAGATCGATGTCCGCCGCATCCGAGATGCGGTATTCGGTCAGTTCGGTCGTGCGTTGATACATCGCCTCGGTCACCGCCTCGGGGGCCGGGCCGCCATTGGGCATGTTGAACTTGACGCCGAAATCCTCTTCCGGGCCGCCCGGATTGTGGCTCGCCGACATGATGATGCCGCCATCGGTTTTATTCAGCCTTATCAAGTGGCTGGCAGCCGGTGTTGACAGAACCGCATTCTGCCCGATGATCACCCGCGCCGCGCCATTGGCGGCGGCCATTTTCAGGATGGTCTGCGCCGCGCGATCATTGAAATAGCGCCCGTCGCCGCCCAGAACAAAGGTCTTGCCCGCCGCGCCGCCAATGGCATCGAAGATCGATTGCACAAAGTTTTCAAGGTAATGCGCGCCCATGAAGACCGGGGTCTTCTTGCGCAGACCAGAGGTTCCGGGCTTTTGTCCGGCAATCGGGGCGGTGGTGATGGTCAGGGCGGTCATAATATCCCTCAGGAATGGATTGGGGCGAAGACAAGCACGGAATGGGCCGGGGCCTCAAGCTCTGTTGTGGCAGCCATCGGCGGCGCGTCAGGGCGGGTGGTGTCCAGCACCAGCCGCCAATGCGGCGCGGTGTGGGGCAGTTTCAGCGCAACTGGCCCGCCGGTATTGAAGACGGCAAAGATCGCCTCCCGATCATCCAGATCGCCCTCGGCGGCGCGACGCAGTTCCACACAGAGGCAGCGGAATCCCGGATCATGCCAATCCTCGGGGCGCGGCACCTCACCATCGGGGCGACGCCAGATCACGTCGGGCAGGCCATCCACACCGCGCGGCAGCCCGTGCAGGAAACGGCGCTGCCGCAGCACACGGTTGTCGCGCCGTAGCGCAATTAGCCGCGCCACAAAAGCCGCCTGCGCCGGATCGGCGCGGGCCCAATCGATCCAGCCAATCGGATTGTCCTGCGCATAGGCGTTGTTGTTGCCGGCTTGGCTATTGCCGATCTCGTCGCCCGCAAGCAGCATCGGCACGCCCTGCGCCAGAAACAGCGTGGCCAGCAGGTTGCGCTTGCGAAGCGCGCGCGCGGCCAGCACGGCGGGGTCAGAGGTCTCACCCTCCACCCCCATATTGTCGGAATGGTTGTCGCCATGCCCGTCGCGATTGTCCTCGCCATTTGCCCAGTTGCGCTTGACGGTGAAGGCAACCAGATCCTCCAGCGTGAAGCCGTCATGCGCGGTGATGAAGTTCACGGTAGAACAGGCTGTGCGTCCGGCACGGTCAAAGAATTCGGCGCTACCCAAAAGCCGCTTGGCCAGATCGGGCACCATGCCATTGTCACCGCGCCAGAAGCGCCGGATGCCATCGCGGAACTTGTCGTTCCATTCCGAGAACGGATGCGGGTAATTGCCCAGCTGATAGCCGCCGGGTCCGATATCCCAGGGCTCTGCGATCAGCTTGACCTTGGTCAGCACCGGGTCTTGCCGGATCGCATCGAAAAAGCCCGATTGCGGGTCAAAGCCATGCGCCTCACGGCCCAGGACGCTGGCCAGATCAAAGCGGAAGCCATCGACATGCATGACCTCCACCCAATAGCGCAGGCTGTCCATCACCATGCGCAGCACCATCGGATGCGTCAGGTTCAGCGTATTGCCGGTGCCGGTATCGTTAACATAATAGCGCCCGCCATCGCGCAGACGGTAATAGCTGCGATTGTCGATGCCACGGAATGACAGCGTGGGGCCAAGCTCGTCCCCCTCGCCGGAATGGTTATAGACCACATCAAGGATTACCTCGATCCCTGCCGCATGGAAGCGGCGGACCATGGTCTGAAACTCCCAGATCTCGCCCTTGGACATATAGCGCGGCTCGGGTGCGAAGAAGCCAAGGGTTTGATAGCCCCAGTAATTGCGCAAGCCCTTGGCCACCAGAAAGCGGTCATCCAGAAAGGCATGGGCGGGCAACAATTCGATTGCGGTAATGCCCAGTTTCACCAGATGGTCCAGCACCGCATCCGAGGCAAGGCCAAGGAAACTGCCGCGCAGCGCCTTTTCCACGCCCTGATGCAGCGCGGTCATGCCCTTCACATGGGCCTCGTAGATCACCGTTTCATGCAGGGGTCGGCGCGGCGCGCGGTCCTGCCCCCAATTGAAGCTCGGGTCCACCACCACCGATTTCGGCACCGCAAAGGCGCTGTCGCGGGTGTCAAAGGACAGATCGGCACGGGGGCTTCCGACCTTGTAGCCCATCATCGCATCCGACCATTTCAACCGCCCCGACAATTGCCGCGCGTAAGGGTCGAGCAGCAGCTTGTTGGGGTTGAAACGGTGCCCGCCTTCGGGCGCATAGGGCCCATAGACGCGATAGCCATAAAGCGATCCGGGCGTCAGCCCGCCCACATGGACATGCCAGATATCGCCATCACGTTCGCGCAGCGGGATACGGGCCATTTCCTTGCGGCCATCATGGGTGAAAAGGCACAGCTCCACCCGCTCCGCATGGGCGGAGAACAGAGCGAAATTCACCCCCTCGCCATCAAAGGTGGCCCCCATCGGCCAGGGCCTGCCATCGCTGATCGCATGGCCCGACAAGCGGTCGGGATAGGCCTGAGCCATATTCGGATTGGGCGCGATCATGGGCGCAGGATGCTGTCATAAAGCGCGGCATAGCGGGCGGCCGAGGCCTCCCACCCCACCGGCTGGGCCATGCCGCGCTTGACGATCTGCGCCCATGTCTTGCTGTCACTGTGCAGGCTGACCAGCCGCCGCAAGGCATCGGCAAAGGCCGGGGCATCGGTCGGGTGGAAGGAGATGCCGGTTGCCACGCCTTGCGCCAAAGCCGCCGGATTGGCATGGATCACCGTATCGGCAAGGCCCCCCACGGCGGCCACCACCGGCACCGTGCCATAGCGCAGCCCATACATCTGGGTAAGACCGCAGGGCTCAAATCGCGACGGCACCAAGACCGCATCGGCGCCCGCGAACATCCGGTGACTGAGGGCCTCGTCATAGCCGATCTTCACCGAGACCCGGCCCGGATAGCGCGCGGCCAGATCCAGCAGCGCGCCTTCCAGCGCCGTGTCACCCGATCCAAGCAGGGCAAGCCCGCCGCCCGCCGCGATGAAATCCGGCAGGACCTGCGGCAGCAGATCCATACCCTTCTGATCGGTCAACCGGCTGACCACGATGGCAAGCGGCCCCGGCACATCGAGTTCAAATTCTTCGCAAAGTGCAGCGCGCGCCTGCGCCTTGCCCTTGGGCTTCTTGGCGGAATAGGGCATGTCTTCGCCCTCTGGATCCCAGACATCGACATCCACGCCATTCAGGATGCCCACGACATCCGCCGCCCGCGCCTCGATCAAGCCTTGCAGGCCAAGGCCAAATTCCGGGCGCATCAATTCAGCCGCGTAAGACGGCGAGACAGTGGTGATCTTGTCCGACAGCGCCATCGCGGCCTTCAGGCTCGACAATCCGCCGTAATATTCCAGCGATCCGGGATGAAATTCGTGACGTGGCAGGCGCAATCCCTCCAGCATCGACGGATCGGCCCAGCCCTGAAACGCGATATTGTGGATGGTGATGACGGTGCCCACATCGCGCGGGCCACCAAAGGCCAGATAGGCCGGGGCAAAGCCCGCTTGCCAGTCATGCGCGTGCAGGACCTGCGGCCGCCAGCCATCGCCCAGACCAAAGCGCGCGATCTTGGCCGCAACCCAGGACAGGGCGGCAAACCGCTGCGCATTGTCGGGCCAGTCGGTGCCGTTACTGCTATAGGGCCCGCCCTCGCGGTCATAAAGATGTGGCGCATCCAGTAGCAGAAGGTCCACCCCCTCGACCCTGCCCGCCTTCACCACGCCGCGCCCGCCGAACAGGTCTTCCTCGACAAAGACCTCGTGCCAGTCACGGATCGGCCCGCGCAGGCTGCGATAGGCGGGCAAAAGCACCCGCATCTCCCAGCCCTGTGCTGCCATCGCGGCAGGCAGCGCGCCGACCACATCGGCAAGGCCGCCGGTCTTGACCAGCGGCACGCATTCAGAGGCGACCGACAGAACCCGCTTCATGACCTTGCCCTTCTTCTTTTCACACAGATCCCGGGGGCTGCCCCCCGGTTCTGCGCATGTCACAGCATCATGGCGTCAGAATGACAACCACCTAACGACTGTCCCTCATGACTTCGCATGAGACCAGCGGTCGATCATATCCTGCGTAATCAGCACGATCCCGCTTTCGGTGCGGCGGAACCATTTGGCATCCAGATCCGGATCCTCGCCCACCACCAGACCTTCGGGGATGATGACGCCGCGATCGATCACACAATTCTTCAGCTCCGCCTTGCGGTTCACGATCACCTGCGGCAGAGCCACTACATATTCAAGGCTGGAGAAGCTGTGGGTGCGGCAGCCGGTGAACAGCAGCGAATTGCGCACCTCTGACCCCGACACGATACAATCGCCCGCCACCAGCGACGAGATCGCCGAGCCGCGCCGCCCATCCTCATCGTGGATGAATTTGGCCGGCGGCACCAGTTCGGCATAGGTCCAGATCGGCCAGCTATTGTCATAGATATCAAGCTTTGGCACGAAATCCGTCAGATCGATATTGGCCTGCCAGAAGGCATCAATGGTGCCAACATCGCGCCAATAGGGTTCATCCTCCAAGCCGGCGGTGACACAGCTTTCGGCAAAGCGATGCGCCATTGCCTTGCCGTGTTTCACGATTTGCGGGATGATGTCATTGCCGAAATCATGGCTGGAATTCGGGTCTTCGGCATCCTTCACCAGCAATTCGCGCAGGAAGGCCCAGTCAAAGACATAGATCCCCATCGAGGCGAGGCTGTTCTTGGGATCGCCTGGAATGGTCGGCGGATCAGCAGGTTTTTCCAGAAAATCGGTGATGCGGCCGGTGGCATCCACGCCCATCACGCCAAAGGCCGTGGCCTCGGCTTTCGGCACTGTCAGACAGCCGATGGTCACATCCGCCCCGGTCTCGACATGCTGTTGCAGCATGACCTCGTAATCCATCTTGTAGATATGATCACCGGCCAAGATGATGACGTATTTCACGCCGTAATCATCAACGATATCAATGTTCTGCGTCACCGCATCGGCAGTGCCGAGATACCATTTGCTTTCATCGACCCGCTGGCTGGCGGGCAGGATGTCGAGATATTCGTTGCGCTCGGCGCGGAAGAAGCTCCAGCCGCGCTGCATGTGGCGGATCAGGCTATGGGCCTTGTATTGCGTGGCAATCGCCATCTTGCGAATGCCGGAATTCAGCGCATTCGACAGGGCGAAGTCGATGATCCGTGTCTTGCCGCCGAAATAGACGGCCGGTTTCGCGCGGCGGTCGGTCAGTTCTTTCAGGCGGCTGCCTCTTCCGCCCGCCAAGACAAATGCCATCGCTTGCGACGAAAGCCTCTGATTGGGTCTTGCCTTCATCCGTTCCTCCCTTCCGGGTTCACCCCGGGACCATTATCACATCAAACCTTTTCGTATTTCAGGAACACCGCCGAAAGCGGTGGCAGGGTCAATTGCGCGCTGCAAGGCTGGCCATGCCAGGCCCCTTCCTCAGCGGCCACCCCGCCAAGATTGCCACGATTACCCCCACCATAGAGCGCGGCATCGGTGTTCAGGACCTCGCTCCACCTCCCCGCCAGCGGCAAGCCAAGGGTCATGCGCCGCTCCACCGGCGTCATGTTCACCACGACCGCCACCGGCGCATCCTCGGGGCCGCCCTTGCGCAGCCAGGCGTAGCTTGAGCCCTCGGCGTCATTGGCCTCCAGCCAGGCGAAACCTTCCGGGCGGGTGTCATTCACATGCAGCGCGGGTTCGGCGCGATAGAGCGTGTTCAGATCGCGGACAAGGCGCTGCATCCCGGCATGTTGAGGATCATCCAGCAGATGCCAGTCAAGGCTTTGCCGATAGGCCCATTCGCGTGCCTGCGCAAATTCGCAGCCCATGAACAGCAGCTTCTTGCCCGGATGCCCCCACATGAAACCGTAATAGGCGCGCAGATTTGCAAACTTCTGGTCATGATCGCCTGGCATCTTGGCCAGCATCGATCCCTTGCCATGCACCACCTCGTCATGGCTGATCGGCAGGATGTAGTTTTCGGACCAGGCATAGTGCAGGCCGAAGGTCATCTGGTGATGGTGGAATTTGCGGTAGACCGGATCGCGCGCCATATAGGACAGCGTGTCGTTCATCCAGCCCATATTCCACTTGAAGCCGAAACCCAGGCCGCCCCAGTCGACCGGGCGCGACACGCCGGGAAAGGCCGTGCTTTCCTCGGCAATGGTCAGAACACCCGGCACCTCGCCGTAAGCCGCGATGTTCATGCGGCGCAGCACCTCGATCGCCTCGTAATTCTCGCGCCCACCATCCTTGTTGGGCACCCATTCGCCCTCCTTGCGGGAATAGTCACGATACAGCATGGAGGCCACCGCATCGACGCGCAGGCCATCGACATGAAATTCCTCTAGCCAATACAGCGCGTTGGAGGTCAGAAAATTCTGCACCTCCAGCCTTCCGTAATTGTAGATCAGGGTGTTCCAGTCCTGATGGAACCCCTCTTTCGGATCGGCATGTTCATATAGTGCCGTGCCATCAAAGCGGCCAAGCCCATGCGGATCGGATGGGAAATGCCCCGGCACCCAATCCAGAATGACCCCCAGCCCCTTGCGATGCGCGGCATCGATCAGGGCGCGAAACTCGGCCGGTGTGCCATGGCGAATGGTCGGCGCGAACAGCCCGACCGGCTGATAGCCCCAACTGCCATCGAACGGGTATTCCGAGACCGGCAGCAGTTCCAGATGGGTGAAGCCCATATCGGCGGCGTAATCGACCAGTTGTTCGGAAAGCTCCAGATAGGACAGCATCCGGTCGCCTGGCGCGCGCTTCCACGAGCCCAGATGCACTTCATAGACCGAGATCGGCGCATCGATGCCATGCCGCCCGGCGCGGGTCTCCATCCAGTCGCCATCCGTCCAGGGCGCGCCGTCGATCCGACGCACGACCGAGGCGTTTTTCGGCGCATGTTCGCTGCCAAATCCCACCGGATCGGCCTTCAGCGGCAGGATCTGGCCGCCCATGCCGCGGATTTCGTATTTATAGGTGGTGCCCTCGGTCAGACCGGGGATGAAAATCTCCCAGACGCCGGTCGCGCCGCGTTTGCGCATCGGGTGGCGGCGCCCATCCCAGATATTGAAGTCGCCGACGACCGAGACCCGCTCAGCATTCGGGGCCCAGACGGCGAAATGCACGCCCTCCGCGCCCTCATGCGACATCAGATGCGCGCCAAGCACCTGCCAAAGCCGCATGTGCGTGCCCTCGCCCAGCAGATATTCGTCCATCTCGCCCAGAACCGGGCCAAAGCGATAGGGATCCTCCCATTCCCAGGCGTGACCCTGCCCCTCCGCCCGCAGACGGTAGGCGGCGCCCATCGGCACCGGCCCGGCAAACAGACCATCGCCAAGCGCGGACAGTTCCAGCAGAACCGGGTCCATCGGTTCCGGGGCCGCCGGATCGGAGATCAGGGCCCAGACCTTTTCCGCCCCCGGCTGCATGACACGCAAGATGCCGGGTGCGTGCAGGCCAAGCACCGCAAAAGGATCACCATGGCGTCCTTGGCGCAAGGCCTCGGCCGCGCCGGGATCGATCAGCGGCGCATCTGTGGGTGCCGCTTTCGCAGCCACGCCCTTGCCCGCCCTGCCTGTCGCCTTAGCCATCGCGCTCCCCCCGGTCAGCGAAGTGGTGGCAGGGGCAACCCCCTGCCCTCGGATCTTACAGCGCTGATGTCACATCCCAGATATCCGCCATATAGCTGCGGATCGTGCGGTCAGACGAGAAGAAGCCAGACCGCGCGGTGTTCAGCGCCGCCATCTTCAGCCAGCCTGCCCTGTCAGCATAGGCCTTGTCCACCTGCGCCTGCGCCGCGCGATAGGCATCGAAATCGGCGGCAACCAGGAAATAGTCGTGATGCCAGACGCGATGCACCAGCTGGTGATAGCGCCCCGGCTCATCCGGGCTGAAGCGACCTTCGGCGATCATCTGCAGCACGTCCTGCAGGGACTGGCTGGCGGCAATGGCATCGCGGGCATGATCGGGGTTGCGGCGTCGTTCGATCACCTCTTCGGCGGTCAGGCCGAACAGGAAGAAGTTGTCGGCCCCCACTTCTTGCAGGATCTCGACATTGGCACCGTCCAGCGTGCCGATGGTCGGCGCACCATTCATCATGAACTTCATGTTGCCGGTGCCCGACGCCTCTTTGCCCGCCGTGCTGATCTGTTCCGACAGATCGGCGGCCGGGATCAGCCGTTCGGCCAAGCTGACATTGTAATTGGCCGGATAGACGATCTTCAGCTTGTCGCCGATCTCGGGATCGTTGTTCACGACCGCGGCCACATCATTGATCAGATGGATGATCTCCTTGGCCACGACATAGCCGGGGGCGGCCTTGCCCCCAAAGATCTTCACGCGCGGCACCCAATCGGCCTGCGGATTGGCCTTGATGTCGTGATACCGCGCGATCGTTTCCAGAATGTTCAGAAGCTGACGCTTGTATTCATGGATGCGCTTCACCTGCACATCGAACAGCGCATCCGGCGAGACGGTCACGCCGCAATGTTCCGCGATCCAATCCGCCAGTGCCACCTTGTTGGCGCGCTTGGCCGCATCGAAATCCTTCAGGAAGGATTTCTTCTTCACATGCGGTTCCAGCTCTTTCAGCCGGTCAAGATCGGCCTCCCAGCCGTCACCGATGGTCTTGGTGATCAGATCGGCCAGCGGCCGGTTGCACATCTTCAGCCAGCGGCGCGGCGTCACGCCATTGGTTTCGTTGATGATGCGGGGATGCAGGCTTTCCAGTTCCGGAAAGAGGTTCTGCTTCACCAGATCGGAATGCAGCGCCGAAACCCCGTTCACCTTATGCGACATGATGAAGGCCAGCTCACCCATGCGCACCTCGTGATGCTTCACGATGCCCACCCAATGCGGCGGATGATAGGTGTCACGGTGCCATGCGTCGATACGCTCGACGATCTGCATATGGCGCGGCAGGACCGAACCGAAGGTAAAGGTCGCCCACCGTTCCAGTGCCTCGGGCAGCAGCGTATGGTTGGTATAGCCAAGGCAGGCGCGGGCGATCTCCATCGCCTCCATGAACTCCATACCGTTTTCATCGACCAGCAGGCGGATCAGCTCCGGCCCGGCGATGGCGGGATGGGTGTCATTCATCTGGATCGCGACATGCTTGGGCAGATCGCGCAGGGAATGCCCGCCCGCCTTGAAGCGGCGCAGAATGTCCTGCAACGCGGCAGAGGTCAGGAAGAATTCCTGCTTCAGACGCAATTCCTTGCCCTGATAGGTCGTGTCATCGGGATAGAGCACGCGCGACAGCGTGCGGGCCAGCGCCTCCGGCTCGGCGGCGGCGGTGTAATCGCCGCGGTTGAACCGTTCCAGATCAAACATGGTGGTGGGTTTTGCCGACCACAGGCGCAGCGTATTGGCCCATTTGCCCTGCCAGCCGATCACCGGCGTATCATAGGCCTCGGCCTGCACGGTTTCGCCCGGAAGCCAGACCTCGCGGCCATCGCGGGTCACGACCTCGCCCTTGAAGGGAATGGTATAGGCGGCCTCGGGGCGCTCGAACTCCCAGGGGTGGCGGCTCATCAGCCAGTCTTCGGGAGATTCCACCTGCCGCCCGCTTTCAAACCGCTGGCGGAACAGCCCGTGCTCATAGCGGATGCCATAGCCATAGGCCGGGCATCCCAGCGTCGCCATGCTTTCCATGAAACAGGCGGCCAGACGGCCAAGCCCGCCATTGCCAAGGGCGGCATCGGGCTCGTCCTCGACGATGGCGCGGAAATCCTGTCCCAGTTCCGACATGACCTGATCGGCCATATCGCGCAGGCCCAGATTGATCGTGGCATCTTCCAGCAGACGCCCGATCAGAAATTCCATCGACAGGTAATAGACCCGCTTATGGCCGGTCTCCCATGTCTTGCGGGTCGAGGCGAACCACGGCTCCACGATCCGGTCGCGGATCGCGAAGCTCAGCGCCATGCGCCAGTCATAGAGACTGGCATTGGGCACGTCCTTGCCAAGGGTGAAGGTCAGATGGCGCAGGATATCCGCCTTGAGCAGCGGTGCGGTTACTTCGGTCACGTCTCGATCCAATCGTTGTTGCCCCCGGACAAAGTAAAGGCCCGCGCCTCCGCCTGCGCAAGCCATGACATCCTCTGACCGCGCCCCCTGCCGTGAAAGCTGGCAAAAGACGGCACCAGTGCCAAATACTTCATCATTACAGGCACAGTGTTAGCGCAAACTTATGCGGCACGCACCAGAAATAAATCATTATACGTCAAATGCTTATAGCCTCAAAGCGGTTTGGCCACCCCGACACCGATTCGTCCCACCCGCCAGGGACCTCGTCTGTAGCGCGAACAGCATCGCGAAAACCTGACTTCCAGAAACATGATCTATGTCATGGCAAGGGCGGCTCCCGCGATTCTATGCAGATCCAGCAATCAGCCGGAGAAGCCCATGCGTCTGACCACCCGCACCAATCTTGCGATGCGCACGCTGATGTTCTGCGCGATCAATCCCGACAGGATCGTCCGCAAGTCCGAGGTGGCAAGCGCCTGTAACGCATCGGAAAACCATCTGGCGCAGGTGATCCACATGCTGGCGCAAAAGGGCTTTCTGCGCACCCTGCGCGGGCGGGCAGGCGGCTTGATGCTGGGGCGCGCGGCGGAGGCGATTTCCGTCGGCGAGGTGTTTCGCGTCTTTGAAGGCGGGCTGCCCTTCACTGAATGCTTCAGTGAAAGCGAGAATGCCTGCCCGCTGAGCGGGTGCTGTCGGTTGAAATGCGCCCTCGCCGAAGCACTTGAGGCGTTCTATATCCGGCTGGACCGGGTGACAGTAGCAGAGCTGGTCCGTGACAATTCCGGGCTTGAGGGGCTGCTGAAGGTCGCCTGACCTGCCGGAATCAGACCATCTGACGGGCCTGCGGCAAAGGCCCTCTGCCCCGCCCGCATCAGCCCCCCGGCAATCGACTTCTGGGGCCGCAATAGTTCCGATCTGCCCCGCCCGCATCAGACACCGCTTGACAGCCCCACTGAAGGGATTGTCTGCGCGGCAAAGGAAAAGGGCGCAAGGTTCCCCCCGCGCCCCGTTTTCAATAGCTGTTCTGCCCCGCTCACATCGCGATGCGGCGTTGCCCTTCGCGGCGCGCGGTCAACTCTTCCGACACAAGGAAAGCCAGTTCCAGCGATTGCGAGGCGTTCAGGCGCGGATCGCAAGCGGTGTGATAGCGATCCGACAGATCCTCATCCGTCACGGCGCGCAAGCCCCCGGTGCATTCGGTCACGTCCTTGCCGGTCATCTCGAAATGCACGCCGCCCGGAACCGTGCCCTCGGCCTTGTGGATGGCGAAGAACTCGCGCACCTCACGCAGAACACTGTCGAACGGCCGGGTCTTGTAGCCGGTCGAGGATTTGATCGTGTTGCCATGCATCGGATCGCAGGACCAGACGACATTGGCACCCTCTTCCTGCACCGCCTTGATGAGACGCGGCAGGTTCTCGCCCACCTTGCCCGCGCCAAAGCGCGCGATCAGGGTCAGGCGGCCCGCCTCGTTTTGCGGGTTCAGCTTGGCCATCAGCACCTTGAGATCGTCGGCGGTGGTCGACGGCCCGCATTTCAGGCCGATCGGGTTCAGCACGCCCCGGCAGAATTCGACATGCGCGCCGTCGGGCTGACGGGTGCGGTCGCCGATCCAGATCATGTGACCCGACCCCGCCACGTTCTGGCCGGTGATGCTGTCAACGCGGCACAGGGCCTCTTCATATTCCAGCAGCAGCGCCTCATGGCTGGTGTAGAAATCGACGCGCGACAGCTCATGCGCGGTTTCCGAATTCACCCCGGCCGCATTCATGAAGTCCAGCGCATCAGAGATGCGGTTGGACAGTTCACGATAACGTTCCGCCTTGTCATGCTCGGCAAAGCCAAGGGTCCAGCTATGGACGCGGTGGATATCGGCAAAACCGCCGGTCGAAAAGGCGCGCAGCAGGTTGAGGCTGGCCGCCGCCTGCGTATAGGCCTGCAGCATCCGCGACGGATCGGGCAGACGCGCCTCTGGCGTGGCGTCAAAGCCATTGATGATATCGCCGCGATAGGACGGGTATTCGACGCCGCCGATCACCTCGGTCGGGGCCGAACGGGGTTTGGCAAATTGCCCGGCCATGCGGCCGACCTTGATGACCGGCACCTTGGCACCATAGGTCAGCACCACCGCCATTTGCAGCATGACGCGGAAGGTATCGCGGATATTGTCGGCGCTGAATTCGGCAAAACTTTCGGCACAGTCGCCGCCTTGCAACAGGAAGGCATTGCCCTCCGCCGCGGCCGCCAGTTGCTTGCGCAGGCGTCGCGCCTCGCCGGCGAAGACCAGCGGGGGATATTTCGCCAATTGGGCCTCGACACCGTTCAGCGCGGCCTGATCCGGATAATCCGGCATCTGCACGCGCGGCTTGGTGCGCCAATCCGATTTCGACCAGGGCTTGGTCATGGCTCTCCCCCTTCGTCTGTTAGCGGTAGCGCAAGCCCTATAGTGAAACCGGCGGGAAAGGCAATGGGGCAAGGGCCGGAGCAAGGGATATCCCTGCCCCATTTGCCGCCCCCTGGCGGGTTTGCGGCACGGGGCGCCGTGGCGCAGCCCCACCCCCCGGTCGGGGCTGCGGATGCCCCCTTGAACCCCCGGTCAAATCCTGAATAGATGCGACGAAACCGACGCAAACAGGTCGCACATGACACCCCTTCCGCGCAAAGCCACCGCCATGGCGAAGGAGACCGGACCCCGGCGCTTCATCTTCCTGCTGCTGGACCGCTTCACGATGATCTCTTTCGCAGGCGCGATCGAGCCGCTGCGCATCGCCAATCGCGTCGCCGGTCGCGAAATCTATGCCTGGCGTCTTGCCGGTGAAGGCGGCGGCGCTGCGATCTGCTCCAACGGGGCTTCGTTCCGGCTGGATATGGGGCTGGAAGAGGTCGATCGCGAGGATACGGTTCTGGTCTGCGGCGGCATCGATGTGGCGCGCGCCACCACCCGCGCCGTTACCGGCTGGCTGCGGCGCGAGGCGCGGCGCGGGGTTGCGATGGGGGGCATCTGCACCGGGTCCTATGCGCTGGCGCGCGCCGGATTGCTGGACGGCAAGAAGGCGACCATCCATTGGGAAAACCAGGACGGCTTTCTTGAGGAGTTTGAAGAGGTCAAGCTGACGAAATCGGTCTTCGTGATCGATGGCAACCGTATGTCGACGGCGGGCGGCACCGCCTCGCTGGATCTGATGCTGAAGATCATCGCTGCCGACCATGGCGAGGATATCGCCAATACCGTGGCCGACCAGTTGATCTATAACGCGATCCGCACCGATCAGGACACACAGCGCCTGTCGATCCCGACGCGGATCGGAGTGCGCCACCCCAAGCTGAGCCAGGTCATCCAGATGATGGAACGCAATATCGAGGATCCGATCTCGCCCGCCGATCTGGCCGAGGATGTCGGCATGTCGACACGCCAGCTGGAACGGCTGTTCCGGCGCTATCTGAACCGCAGCCCCAAACGCTATTATATGGAGCTGCGGCTGTCCAAGGCACGCAACCTGTTGATGCAGACGGATATGAGCGTGATCAATGTGGCACTGGCCTGCGGCTTTGCCTCGCCGTCGCATTTCTCGAAATGCTATCGCAGCCATTACAACACCACGCCCTACCGCGAGCGCGGCACCCAAAGTGCGGTGCCGGGTCTTGGCGCAAGGCTGGCGGTCTGAGTCCGGCTTTCACGATTTTTCGCCGAAAAATCGGGGCGCTGCGGGACATGCTCAGGCAAAAATATCGGCTTGGCTCGGCGGGGCCAGCGGATCGGGGCCATAGCGGTTCGGGCCTTCGCTGCCACGCCCGATCAGATAGATCAGCAGGATCAGGTTCAGAGCCATAGCCGCGATGCCGATGAAGCCAAGGCTTTGCGCGGTGGTGACATCCGACATCGGCAGATATTGCAACAGCAGGATGATGGCGACCCAGCCGGTGACATTGCGGTCATGCAAGCGCCGCACCGTCACGGTGATCGAAGGGATCAGCAGCGCCAGCACGCAAATCAGCGTCAGCGGCCCGGTCGCGATATAGGACAGCGGATGGCTGCCCATCTCGATCCACCAATCCAGCCCGATGCCATATTCGACCAGCCCGGCAAGGATCGCGGCAAGGATCGAGAACAGCGTGAACCACCAGAATTCGGAGCGCGATGCCCGCCCGCTCAGCTGAAGACTGCGGGCGAAGACGGTTCTGACGGATTCGACCATGTTCATCTGCGCATCCTTCCTTTGCTTGCGCCATCACCTGCAAGGCGTCCCGGCCAGTGACGCAGGCCATTGCTGAGATGCCCACAGCGATAGACCACGGACAGGGCCAAAGTCAGGGGCCAAAGTCAGGGGCCAAAGACACGGGCCTTTGGAACATTCGTGAACCGGCCCGCTTCCAGATGGGTGACACAGCCCATCGGCAATGACAACCGCAGGCAGGGTTTGCGTGATCAGCATATTGATCGCCGCCCCCGTGCAGTCGTTTCGCCCTGCCCATCCCCATCCGATCCGTTCGACCCGCGGTTTGGCCCTGCGGCCAGGAGGGCGGCCGCGCGCCCGATCGTCACCGCATCGACGGGAAAGGTCGAGCCAGCCGCCCGGCCCCCGATCTCGCAACCGGGGGCCACGCCCCAAGGGCCGCCATCATCGCGAAACGGGCCGCGTTGTTGCGTTGGGGCGAATGCGGGATGCGCCCGAAATCGCGTGACGCGACTGCGCCAAAGTATGGGCCAAAGGGGCGGAACGAGGCCGGGTCAAATATAATGCCAGCCCGAGCGCAGCGCCGCCCCAAGCGCGGGACGACCATGACGTGACACATGCCCCACCACAGCAGCTTGCCTTGACTTCGCCTTGCTGACTGCCCACCTCTCAAGACAAGGCCTTGTTCATGTTGGGGTGGAGGGTTTCATGCCGTTTGATATCAACGGGCGGGTCACCGTCAACATCCAGAATGGCTACGCGACGGTGACCATCGACCGCGTGGATTATGACAGCAATGTCTATGATCGTTCCGGCTCGGTCCAGTTTACGCTTTGGGCCACGACTGCGCCCTATCATGGCGGCACGATCCATGGCTATCGCCTGTTGGATTACCGGCCCAGCAACGACACGCTGCGCGATGGCGGATATTACTATGATGTGCGATTTGGCGATCAGGTCAGCGCGCCACGCGGCAATTACTATCTGACGGTGACGGTGCAGGAATATAGCAATGGGCGCTACCTGATCAACGATTACACCACCTTCACCAATCACTTCGCCATTGGTGGCGGCAGCACTGGCGGGGGTGGCGAGATCATCCGCGGCGACGATTACGCCAATGATCTGGATGGCACCGATGCCAGCGAGCGGATCTATGGCTATGGCGGCAACGACTTTGTGCTGGCCTATGCCGGCAATGACACCGTCTATGGCGGCCGCGGCAATGACAGTGTCTCGGGTGGCTATGGCAATGATGTACTGGATGGCGGCAATGGCCGTGACCTTCTGTCAGGCCAGAATGGCAATGACACGCTGTTTGGCCGCAATGGCGACGACAATCTGGGCGGCAATAGCGGCCATGACCGGCTGTTTGGCGGTGCGGGCAATGATTATCTTTATGGCGATCTTGGCGGTTCGGGCCGGGGCCGCGACACGCTGGTGGGCGGCAGCGGTGCCGATGTGATGGCGGGCGGCGCGGGGGCTGACCGCTTCGTCTTCCAATCCCGTTCCGAAATCGCCTCGGGCAGCGCCGGGCGCGACCGGATCACGGATTTCTCACGCAGCGAGGGCGACCGGATCGATCTGTCCAAGGTCGATGCCAATGAGAACCGGGGCGGCAACCAGGACTTTACCTTTATCGGGACGAAGACGTTCAGTGGCCGCGCGGGCGAGCTGCGCTTCGCGAAGGAGATGTTGCGCGGCGATACCGATGGCGACGGCCAGGCCGATTTCATCATCATGGTGGAAGACGTGCGCAGCCTGCAACGCGGCGATCTGATCCTGTAACGCCGCGCGCCTGCAATTCCCTTCCTTGCCCCCAATGGCGGACAAACATCCCCCGGCGCAGCATCTCAGCACCGGGGGCGTTTGCTCAAGCGTTCGGGGCCAAGTGTTTGGCTCACGGGGCCATGCGGTAGACCGCACCATCATGCACCGACAGGAACCAGATCGCGCCATCCGGGGCCTCGGCCACATCGCGCACACGGCCTGTCTCATCCGCCTCGATCCGCTCCTCGGCAAATCCGGTCTCGGCGGGTTGATCTGGTGACAATCGGCTGAGAAAGCCGCCGTTCAGGCTGCCGGTGAACAGATCGCCCTTCCAGTCTGGCACCAGCGCCCCGGAATAGACCATGAGCCCCGAAGGCGCGATGGAAGGGTCCCAGTAATGCAGGGGCTGTTCCATCCCCGGTTTTGCCTGCCCCTCGCCAATCGGCAGAAAGGTGTAGTCGCGTCCATAGGTGATGACCGGCCAGCCATAGTTCCGCCCGGCCTCGGCCCGGTTCACCTCATCGCCGCCGCGCGCGCCGTGTTCGACCGTCAGCAGGCTGCCATCGGAGGCAAGCGCGGCCCCCTGGATATTGCGATGGCCGATGGAATGGATGCCCGCAGCCCAGCCCGCGCGCAGGGGCGCAAGCGGCGCACCGCTGCGCGCCAGCCGGATCACCTTGCCCGCTGCCAGCATCGGGTCCTGCGCCGCCATCCCTTGCGGCCCGGTGCCCCGATCGCCGGTGGTGACAAAGATCGTGCCATCCGCCGCCTCGACCAGACGCGACCCGAAATGCCGCCCGCCGGGATAGCCCTCGCCGGTGAAAACGGTCTCGAAACCCTCCAGCCGCCCGGCTTCGGTCAGACGCGCGCGACCGACAGCAGTAGCCGCGCCACCAGCCGCACGGGTCGCAAAGCTGAACCAGACCTCGCGGCTGGTGATGAAATCGCGCGGCACCATGACGTCCAGCAAACCGCCCTGCCCCTCCATATGGAACGCAGGCAGCCCCTTGACCTCGACCTTCTTGCCGTTGGCCAGGTGCCATAGATGCCCCGCTCGTTCGGTGACCAGTGCCGATCCGTCCGGCAGAAAGGCCAGGCCCCATGGCTCGTCAAAGCCGATGGCGACCGGGGCGATCTGCATCACCCCGGCCGAGGTTTCGACCTGCCCCTGTGCCATGGCAGCGGGACTAAGCGCAAAGAGAGAAGCGACAAGGATAATGGGCGCGACGCCCACGGCGCGGCTGCGCGGCTGTGGTGGCATGGGATCTCCGGTGGCAGGCGGGATGGTGACAGTGAGGAGGACCGCGTTTGGGCTTTGGCGCGACGCGACGACTGCGGCATGATCCGCAGGATGGATCGATGCGGGCCGGACGCCTCCCAGGATCGTTTGCGCCGAGCGATCGCCTGCGCGCCGGCCCCCTTTTGCGCAATCCGCGCAAAGCCAGCGATCCGACGCGCGGCTAGCAACTGTGGCACGCAGCCTTGACCCTGCCAATTGCGGGCCGACCTCTTGAGACAATTCCTGCATCTTGGCGGATCATGACACAGGCCCTTGCGCAACCGGATTCAACCTTTCGTGGGCGGCGCATTTTGCCGCCAATGAACCACGTTTCGCAGGAAGACCCATTGGAAGCTGCGCGATGCGCACATTGTTTCCGTTTCGAAAACAGATGCCGCCCAATCGGCGCGGCGCCCCTGCAATGAACCGCGCCAAGCCTGCCCTTCCGCCCTAAAAATCGCCCTTCCGATTGCCCTGAACATCGCCTCTGCCGAACATTGGACCAGCCGATCAAAACCGGCAAAACGGCGCTTTTCTTTTGATCACATGCGGTCTAGCCTGCGGTCAGGATACGATCCGACATGGGAGATCAAAAATGAAAAAACTGCTGCTCGCCACCGCGGCGACTGCCCTGATGGCTGGCGCGGCCAGCGCCGAAGATGTGAAGATCGGCGTTCTGCTTGGCTTCACCGGCCCGCTGGAAACCACCGTTCCCGGTATGGCTGCCGGTGCCGAACTCGCGATCAAGGAAGTGTCGGATTCCGGCAAATTCATGGGTGGCTCCACCGTGACCGCCGTGCGCGGCGACACCACCTGTGTGGACGCTGCCGCCGCCCAATCGGCGGGTGAGCGTCTCGTCACCTCCGAGAAGGTTGCAGGCATCATCGGCGGCGACTGCTCTGGTGTGACCGGAGCCGTTCTGCAAAACGTCGCACGCCCGAATGGCGTCGGCATGATCTCGCCCTCGGCGACCTCGCCCGCGCTGTCCTCGGCCGAAGATGACGGCCTGTTCTTCCGCACCGCCCCGTCCGATGCCCGTCAGGGCGAGATCATGGCCGATATCCTGTCGGATCGCGGCGTGAAATCGGTGGCGGTCACCTATACCAACAACGACTACGGCAAGGGCATGGCGGACGCTTTCGCTGCGGCCTTCGCAGCCAAGGGCGGCGCGGTGACCCTTTCGGCCCCGCATGAAGACGGCAAGGCCGACTATTCCGCCGAAGTCGCGGCGCTGGCCTCGGCCGGTGGTGATGTGCTGGTGGTTGCCGGTTATGTCGATCAGGGCGGCAAGGGCATGATCCAGGCCTCGGTCGACTCGGGCGCCTTCTCGACCTTCTACCTGCCCGACGGCATGTATGGTGAAAGCCTGATCCAAGCCATCGGCGCCCCGCTGAACGGCTCTTACGGCTCTGTCCCGGGCACCGACAGCCCCGGCGCGGCGAAATACCTCGAAGTGGCCAAGGCTGGCGGCTTTGACGGATCCACCGCCTATTCGGGTGAAAGCTATGACGCGGCAGCCCTGATGCTGCTGTCGATGGAAGCCGCGAAGTCGACCGCTGGCAAGGACTGGACTGCCAAGGTCATGGACGTGGCCAACGCCCCGGGCGAGAAGATCTATCCCGGCGAGCTGGGCAAGGCGCTGGAGCTGATCGCGGCGGGCACCGATATCGACTATGTCGG
This sequence comes from Gemmobacter serpentinus, assembly GCF_008973825.1. Classification (GTDB taxonomy): domain Bacteria; phylum Pseudomonadota; class Alphaproteobacteria; order Rhodobacterales; family Rhodobacteraceae; genus Gemmobacter; species Gemmobacter serpentinus. The sequence goes on from NZ_WCHR01000004.1 coordinate 221,986, forward strand.
CGCGACCTCGGTCGAGATGGTGGGTGCAGGCGAAAGCGCCGGCAACTTCCGCGAATACGAAATCAAGGACGGCAAGTTCGAAACGGCGAAATTCCGTTGATCCGCCCGTCCAGCCGTTTGACCGCAAAACCCCCGCAAGGCGGGTGGGCAAAAGGCTGATTGCGTCATGACATCGGCCCGGGATATAGGCCCGGGCCGATGCTTTATATCAAGAATCAGTGCCGCCTTTCCGGCGACCGGGGCAAACCCCGGCCCAAGCGGCGGCTCGTCCAGGGGACATGGAATGATCCGTGTAGACAACCTGCATCGCCATTTCGGCGGCTTTCGGGCCGTTGACGGGGCGACGCTCGAAATTGCCAAAGGCTCGATCACTGGTTTGATCGGCCCCAATGGTGCCGGTAAATCGACGCTGTTCAATGTGATCGCCGGACGCCTGCCGCCGACCTCGGGGCAGGTGTTCATGGATGGCGAGGATGTGACGGGGCTTCCCCCGCATGAGCTGTTCGGCAAGGGGCTGCTGCGCACCTTCCAGATCGCGCATGAATTCGGCTCCATGACGGTGCGCGAGAACCTGATGATGGTGCCCGCCCTGCAAGCGGGCGAGACGCTGTGGAACGCCTGGTTCAGCCGTGGTGCCGTGGCCCGCGAAGAAGCCCGCATCCGCGACAAGGCCGATGAGGTGCTGGAATTTCTGACCATCAGCCACATCGCCGATCTGAAGGCGGGCCAGATCTCGGGCGGGCAGAAAAAACTGGTCGAACTGGGCCGGACGATGATGGTCGATGCCAAGATTGTCTTTCTGGACGAGGTCGGCGCCGGGGTGAACCGCACGCTGCTTTACACCATCGGCGACGCCATCCTGCGGCTGAACCGCGAGCGCGGCTATACCTTCTGCGTGATCGAGCATGACATGGAGTTCATCGGCCGCATCTGCGACCCGGTGATCTGCATGGCCGAAGGCAAGGTTCTGGCGCAAGGCACTCTGGAAGAGATCAAGAACGACGAACGCGTGATCGAGGCCTATCTGGGCACCGGCCTGAAGAACAAGGTGAAAGAGGAGGCCACCCATGGCTGACCCCCGCCGAGGTGCCGGATTTTCGTCGAAAATCCGTGTCCCGAGTTTTCGTCGAAAACTCGGATCCCCGTCTTGCCGCATGACGGAGGTCTGCCATGGCTGACCCCTTCCTGATCGGTGACGCCATGACCGGCGGCTATGGTGCCGCCGATATCCTGCACAGCTGCACGATTGCCGTCGAAAAGGGCGAGATCGCCGTGATTGTCGGCCCCAATGGCGCGGGCAAATCCACCGCGATGAAGGCGGTGTTCGGGATGCTGAAGCTGCGCGAAGGCCGGGTCATGCTGGATGGTGAGGATATCACCAAACTGACCCCGCAGGCGCGTGTGGCCAAAGGCATGGGCTTCGTGCCGCAGACCCACAACATCTTTCCGTCGATGACGGTCGAGGAAAATCTGGAAATGGGTGCCTTCATCCGGCGCGATGATTTCCAGGACACCATGACGCAGATCTATGACCTGTTCCCGATCCTGAAGGACAAGCGCAATCAGGCGGCGGGCGAATTGTCGGGGGGCCAACGCCAGCAGGTCGCGGTTGGTCGCGCGCTGATGACACGGCCCAAGGTCCTGATGCTGGATGAACCCACCGCAGGTGTGTCGCCCATCGTGATGGACGAGTTGTTCGACCGCATCATCGAGATCGCCCGCACCGGCATTTCCATCCTCATGGTGGAACAGAATGCCCGGCAGGCGCTGGAGATCGCCGACAAGGGCTATGTCCTTGTGCAAGGGGCCAACCGCTTCACCGATACCGGCAAGGCCCTGATGGCCGACCCGGAGGTGCGCCGCTCGTTCCTGGGGGGCTGAGCCATGGTTTGCATCGCAATCACCTGCACATATCGAACAATTCGCGACAAGCGCCTGGGGATAAGCCCGGCATCACCCCGCGAAAACAGAACATTCCGGGCAAAACCCGGTCAGGCGGAGGCCCGCTGAATGGATTTCCTGAACGCCCTTGTGGCCTTCCTCAATTTCGTTTTCGTGCCGGGTCTGGCATATGGTGCCCAGCTTGCGCTTGGCGCGCTTGGCGTCACGCTGATCTATGGCATCCTGCGGTTCTCGAACTTCGCCCATGGCGATACGATGGCCTTTGGCACCATGGTCACGATCTTCGTGACCTGGTTCTTCCAGTCGATCGGGCTGACCGCGGGCTTCCTGCCGACCGCCCTGCTCGCCCTGCCCTTCGGCATCCTTGCCACCGCAGTCATGGTGCTGGCGACCGACAAGGTGATCTATCAGTTCTATCGCCGCCAGAAGGCCACACCGACCATTCTGGTCATCGTCTCGATGGGGGTGATGTTCGTGATGAACGGGCTTGTGCGTCTGTTCATCGGCGTCGATGATCAGAACTTTGCCGATGGCGGCCGTTTCCTCATCTCGGCGGGTGAGTTCAAGGCCGCGACGGGCCTTGCCGAAGGCCTGTCGATCAAGGGCAGCCAGGCGGTGACGGTCGCCACCGCCGCACTTACCGTGGCGCTGCTGTTCTGGTTCCTGCAAAAGACCCGCACCGGCAAATCGATGCGCGCCTTTGCCGATAACGAGGATCTGGCGCTGCTGTCGGGCATCAACCCCGACCGTGTGGTGCAGGTGACATGGATCATCGCGGCGACACTGGCGACCATCGCCGGCGTGCTTTACGGCCTCGACAAGAGCTTCCGCCCCTTCACCTATTTCCAGCTGCTGCTGCCGATCTTTGCAGCCGCCATCGTGGGGGGCCTTGGCAGCCCGCTTGGTGCCATTGCCGGCGGCTTCATCATCGCCTTTTCCGAGGTGATGCTGACCTATGCCTGGAAAAAGGTCGCAACCTATGTCCTGCCTGACAGCATGGCGCCTGACAGCCTGCTGCAACTGATGGGCACGGATTACAAATTCGCCGTCAGCTTCGCGATCCTGATCCTTGTGCTGCTGTTCCTGCCGACCGGCCTCTTCAAAGGGAAATCCTACTGATGTCGAAGAATCTCAAACTCTTCCTCGGCGTCGCGCTGCTGTTCGTGGCAACGGGGTTCCTGATGTCGTGGAACCAGGCGCTGTTCGTGCTGAACTTCGCCATGGTCTCGGCGATCATGGCGCTTGGGGTGAATATCCAATGGGGCTATGCGGGCCTGTTCAATACCGGCGTCATGGGCTTTGCGGCCCTTGGCGGCTTGTCGGTGGCGCTGGTCGCCACGCCCCCGGTGCGCGAGGCATGGTCAGTGGGCGGCGGCGGCATCCTTGGCGGGTTGCTGATCGGCCTTGCCACCATCGCACTGGCCGTCACCCTGTGGAAGCGCATGGCCAAGGGGCGCAAGCGCAGCCTGACCATGCTGGTCGTGCTGGTGGGCGGCTTCATCCTGTTCCGCTGGGTGTTTGACCCGGCTGTGACAGCGGTGGAGGCGATCAACCCCTCGATCACCGGCAACCTTGGCGGCTTTGGCCTGCCGGTGCTGCTGGCCTGGCCGCTGGGGGGCCTGTTGGCCGCCGGTGCCGCATGGGCCATCGGCAAGACCGCGCTTGGCCTGCGCTCCGATTATCTCGCCATCGCGACCCTTGGCATTGCCGAGATCATCATCGCGGTGATGAAGAACGAGGATTGGCTGGCGCGCGGCGTGAAGATGATGAATATGGCGCAGCGCCCCTGGCCCGTGCCCTATGAGGTGAACCTGCAACGGAACGAAACCTTCCTGTCGCTGGCCAATTCCATGGGCTTCGATCCGGTCACGGGTTCCTCGATCTTCGTCAAACTGGTCTATCTGGTGATGATCCTGATCGTGCTGGCGCTGGTGATCTGGCTGTCGGAACGCGCGCTGAACAGCCCCTGGGGCCGGATGATGCGCGCCATTCGCGACAATGAGGATGCCGCCCGCGCCATGGGCAAGGACGTGACCCGACGCCATTTGCAGGTCTTCATCCTTGGTTCTGCTGTGATCGGCATTGCGGGTGCGATCCTGACTTCGATGGACGGGATCCTGAACCCGGGCACCTATCAGCCGCTGCGCTTCACCTTCCTGATCTGGGTCATGGTCATCGTGGGCGGATCGGGCAACAACTGGGGGGCCGTCCTGGGTGCCATGCTGATCGGCTGGCTTTGGCTGATGGTCGAGGCGCTCGGGCCGCAGGTCATGAGCCTGGTCACCGCCGGTCTGTCCGAAGGCCCGCTGAAGGCGCATCTGGTCGACAGCGCGCAGCATATGCGCCTGCTGACGCTGGGGGTGATCCTGCTTCTGGTGCTGCGCTTCAGCCCGAAGGGGCTTTTGCCCGAAAAGTGATCTGGTGCAGCGTTTTACGCTGGCCGAACCCGATAACAAAAGGGGCGCTGTCAGCGCCCCTTTTTCATTGCCCATTGTTCAGGAAATCGCCTCTGGCGCGGGGGAAACCTCTGGCGCGGTCGGGCCTCTGGCATGAGGCAGGCCGCAGGCATCTGGCAACCCCTTTCGCTCGATCACAGTTTTTCGCTCGATCTCTGCCTTTCGATCGATCACGCCCCCTGAAGCGGATCAGCGCCTTGCCACCGATCAGGCGGCCAGCAGCACCCGCGCCTCAAAGGCCTTGAGGCTGCGCCGCGCTGCCTGCATCCGCGTCGAAGGCCCAGCCAGATCCGGGAACAGCCCCAGAATTTCATCGCGCTGCGCGTCCTCCATCCCGTCCAATGTCGCCATGGCGGGTTGGAAACTTTCGGTCAGGCAGCCCTCGGCGCAGATGATCTGATGTTCCTCGAACAGCAGATGCAGATAGGTGATCCCGGTCTGGGGCAGCTCGCGGGTGATCCCCGGCAGACCGACCAAATGGGTCGCGGCCACCAGAACCTCGGCCTCACCGAAGACCAGTTCGGCGCGCGGGCCGCTGATCAACATCCGGTGCTGCGGGCTGACCAGAAGGTCGCGCTCCGGCAGGTTCAGGCCAAGTGCGCCTGCTGCGATGCGGATCGGCCAAAGCGGCGGTGCCGCCAGCAGTTCGGCATGGGTCAGGCTGCGGCTGCCGCACCACAGCAGCGGCTGCGCGCCCGCGTCCTCTGTCATCACCAGATCGCCCGGGCGCAGATCCTCGACCAGACGCATCCCCTCGGGCGTGGCAATCCGCGCGCCGGGGGTGAAGCAGGGAATGACCTTTTCGATATTGGAAAAGGTCAGCGAGCCGATGACGTTTCCATTATCGTCCAGAAACTCAACCACACCATTTTCGCGATTGGTGGAACTGTAGATGACATTGGTCAGCGCCTTGCCGATATTGCGCAGATCCAGCGTGTCATAATCGTCGCCGCCCTCGCCGCCATCGATCGTATCGCCGATCCCATCGATGCCGATGACAAAAGTATCACGGCCATCGCCGCCAAACATCAGATCTGCGCCGGCACCGCCCTGGATCCAGTCATTGCCCGCGCCGCCATAGAGCACGTCATCGCCGTCATCGCCCAGCAGATAGTCATCGCCATCGCCGCCATATACCGTGTCATTGCCATGGCCGCCGAACATGACATCGTCACCAGCGCCGCCAGTGAGCTGATCATTGCCGGTGCCGCCCAACAATGTGTCCTGGCCCTCGCCGCCGAACAGCGCATCATTGTCGGCGCCGCCGTCCAACGAGTCATCACCATCGCCGCCGACAAGCGTGTCATCGCCCGCATCGCCGAACAACTGATCGTTTTCGGTGCCGCCATCCAGCGAGTCGCGCCCTTCGCCGCCGAAAAGCTGGTCGCTGCCGGACCCGCCTTCCAGCGTGTCATTGCCGTCCTCGCCATAGAGGATGTCATTGCCGGCATCCCCGTGCAGAAGATCGTCGCCCGTGCCGCCTAGCAGGCTATCTGCGCCGTCGCCCCCTTCCAGCGTGTCATTGCCGGTGCCCCCCAGAAGGGTGTCATTGCCGAGACCGCCATAAAGCTGGTCATTATCGGCCCCGCCATCCAGCCGGTCATTGCCATCGCCGCCAAACAGCTGGTCATTGCCCGCATCGCCGTAAAGCTGATCGTTGCCCAGACCGCCATCCAGCGTGTCCGCCCCGTCACCGCCATAGGCGGTATCATCGCCTTCGCCGCCCGACAGGCTGTCGGTGCCGATGCCTCCATCCAGGTAATCATTGCCGGTGCCGCCAAACAGCTGATCATTGCCCGCGCCGCCGAACAGGCGGTCGTCATTGGCTCCACCATCCAGCACGTCATTGCCAAGACCGCCGATCAGGCTGTCATTGCCATCGCCACCGAACAGCCGGTCATCATCCGCGCCGCCATCCAGCGTATCGTTACCCAAACCGCCGACCAGGCTGTCATTGCCCTCATCGCCAGAAAGCGCATCATCGCCAATGCCACCATCCAGCGTGTCATTGCCGGTGCCGCCAAACAGCTGATCATTTCCGCCATCGCCGATCAGGTTGTCATCGCCAAGGCCACCCGAAAGGGTATCGGCACCGTCGCCGCCCTCCAGCCGGTCATTGCCCGCGCCGCCGATCAGGCTGTCATTACCCGCCCCACCGTAAAGGCTGTCGTGATCCGCGCCACCATCCAGCGTGTCATTGTCATCGCCGCCGTAAAGCGTGTCATTGCCATCACCACCGGACAGGCTGTCTGTCCCGACACCGCCATCCAGATAATCGTTGCCGGTGCCACCAAACAGCTGGTCATTGCCATCGCCACCGAACAGACGGTCGTCATTGGCACCGCCATCCAGCGTGTCGTTGCCCAGGCCGCCGATCAGGCTGTCATTGCCCGCGCCGCCAAACAGGCTGTCGTGATCCGCCCCGCCATCCAGCGTGTCATTGCCAGCCTCGCCATAGATGGTGTCATTGCCGGCATCGCCTGACAGGCTGTCATTGCCGGTCAGCGCCGCTGTGGACGATCCGATCATCGGGCTGCTGGCCAGATCCTGTGCCGTGCCGCCGGGCGGGGTCACAGTGCCGTAAAAGGTGTTCCCGCCAAGGTTTTCCCAATAGCGCGCCTCGATCGTATAGCTTTGCCCCGCTTGCAGGACGATGGTTTGCGACCGCGTGGTCAGCGACTGGTGATAGTCATTGTCCAGCCTGTTGCTGCCATTGGTCCACAACACCGCCGTGCCATCGGCATTGAACAGTTGCAGCGACGAGCCGTCATCGGATGACAGGCTGAACGTATAGGTTCCGGCCACCGTGGCGGTAAAGGTCGCGGTATAGATGATGCCGAAATCATCGGGGTCGCCCGAAGCCAGATTGCGCGCGGCAAGGGCTTGGGCATTCACATCGAATGAGGTGGCAAGACCGCTGCCCGCCAGCGTGCCGCTTTCGATCGTGCTCGCCTGATTGTTCGCCGCGGTGAAATCGCGGTTATAGACGCGATAGCCCCAGGTCTGCGGGCGGTCACTATCACCATAGATCAGATCGTTGCCGGCACCGCCCGCGGCGGTATCATTGCCCGCGCCGCCATAGATGGTGTCGGCCCCATCCACGCCAGTGAGCGAGTCGTTGCCGCCGAAACCCGCAACGCTGTCCGCACCGGCTCCTCCGCCGAGCGTGTCGCTCCCCTTTGTTCCACCATAATTTGCCATGACTGCTCTTCCGATGCTTCCGCCGGTTTGAGCCGTTTTCGCCCCGCAATGCGGCAGAGCCGTGGCAAAGCCATGGTTAAAGGAAGATTGTCACCGCTGGGGTGACAATCCTCTTCATTTCCGCGTGATGAAGTCAGGCAGACAGCAAGACCCTGGCCTCGCGGCCTTTCAGGCAGCGCCGCGCCGCAGGAATGACAGCGCCAGACAGCAATCCGGGGAACAGCGCCAGCAATTCATTGCGCTGCGCATCATCCATGCCCGCCAGCGTCAGGTCGCCCGGCTGGAAACTTTCCGTCCAGGCCCCATCAGCGCGGATGATCTCATGCTGCGCAAAAGCCACATGGATGTAGCTGATGCCTTCGGTCGGCAATTGGGAAATGCCGGGCTGGCCTGCCAGATGGGTGGCCGCCACCAGAACTTCGCGTTCACCGAAATACATCTCGCTGCGGGCACTGGTCATCAACATGCGATGCTGCGGGCTGACCATCATGTCGCGCTGCGGCAGACCGGCACCAAGCGCGCCCTTCGCAATCCGCACCGGGGCGAAATTCGGGTTGCGCGCCAGCTCGGCCGCACTCAGATCGCGCCGACCGACCCAACGAACCTGCTGATAGCCATTGTCGCGGGTCAGCACCATGTCGCCAACCTGCAGCGCCTCGACCGGGATCTCTCCTTCAGCGGTGGCGATCAGGCTGCCGGGGGTGAAGCACGGGATGACCTGCTCGATATTGGAGAAGGTCATCGAGCCGATAACATTGCCATCATCATCGAGGAACTCGACCACGCCGTTTTCGGAATTGGTCGGATCATAGATGATATTTGTGTGGCGCGGCCCCCAATCGCTGAGATCGAGGATGTCGTAATCGTCGCCGCCCTCGCTGCCATCGATCACATCGCCGATGCCAACGCCGGTGAACAGATCGCGGTCGTCGCCACCCGTCAGCGTGTCGGCCCCCGCCCCGCCATTCAGCGTGTCATTGCCTGCCCCACCCGCCAGGCTGTCATCGCCATCGCCGCCCGACAGCTGGTCATCGCCAATGCCGCCATAAAGCACGTCATTGCCCGCGCCGCCGTCAAGGCTGTCATCGCCATCTTCGCCAAGCAGCGTGTCATCGCCCTCATCGCCAGACAGCGTGTCATTGCCGGCACCGCCATCCAGCTGGTCATTGCCGGCACCGCCGTAAAGCTGGTCCTCGCCCGCATCGCCCGAAAGCTGGTCGTCACCATCGCCGCCAAACAGCTGGTCATTGCCAATGCCGCCCGACAGGCTGTCATCGCCGACCCCACCCTCCAGCGTGTCATCACCTTCGCCACCGGAGAGGCTGTCATTGTCCTGACCGCCATAGAGCAGGTCATTCCCGGTGCCGCCGATCAGCGTGTCATTGCCGAAGCCGCCATGGATCGTATCATTGCCCGCGCCGCCATCCAGCAGGTCGCCCTCATCGGCACCACCGCCGAGATGGGCCTCATAATTGGAGGTGGCCCCCCAGTAAGTCGTGCCATTTTCGGAGCCCGAGACCAGCGTCAAGGGCACAGGTTGCGTCGGATTGGCCACAGGCCCCTGTGGCACATCGATCTGCCACAGCCCGTTCTGCCCAGTCGACGGGTCTGCAGCGACACCGTAGATCTCGCCATTGGGACCAAGCGCAAGGCCCCAGGCGGTGTCTGGCAAGGTACCAAGCGTGTGCTGGCCGATGACATTGCCATCGGCATCAAGATCCAGCTTGATCAGCTGCGTGGCATAGGTCGATCCCGGCACATAGTCATAGCCATTCCATTCCGGGACATACCCGTTCCAGGAAATATAGGCGCTGTCGCCCACGAACAGGAAGTCGCCCGCCGGATATCCACCATTCGGATCGGTCCACCATTCCGTGGAATTGGCGGGGGCCGCAGGATCGAAGCGATAGATCGAGCTGCCATAGGCCCCATAGCCCATCCCGTCATAACCGAAGGACAGGGCATTGTTGCCAGCATAGTTTCCGACCGGGCCGATCAGGGTTTCCGCCCCGGTCGTGGTATCGATCTGGTAAAGCGTGCCGCCAGAGGTGCCATAGAGCATCCCGTCGGCATTCATCCCGATATCGCCATAGGCGCGCGCCGCCGGACCGACCGCCGTCTTCACGCCGACGCCATTCTCGTCGATGTCGATCCGGTAGATCGTGCTGGGGTCATTGGCCCAGACGGTCAGACCACCCGGAACCGCAGCCTCATCGGCACCACCATAGATCAGGTCATTGCCTTCGCCGCCCGCGATGGTATCGCTGCCGCCCTGGCCGATCAGCGTATCATCACCGTCACCGCCCGAGACAAGGTCGTCGCCGTCGCCCGCGGCCACGCTGTCATTGCCCGCATCGCCCGCGATCGTGTCGTCGCCCGCGCCGCCATTGAGCGAATCGTCGCCCTCACCGCCGATCAGGCTGTCATTGCCGGCGTCGCCGTTCAGCGTGTCATTGCCGATGCCGCCATCCAGCGTGTCATCGCCAAGCCCGCCCGAAAGGACGTCATCGCCCTCTTCGCCATAGGCCAGGTCATTCCCGGCCCCCGCGGCGACGGTGTCATCGCCGGTACCGCCATAGACCGTATCATCGCCCGCACCCGAGGCCACAACATCATTGCCGCCGCCCGCTTGCACCAGATCATCATCGTCCTGGGTCTGGTTGTCCCCGGCGTCGATCCGGTCGCCTTGCGGATCGCCGGTATAGTCTGCATCGATCGTGTCATCGCCATCCGTGCCTTCGACGATGTAGTTCGGCGGCACCACGACATTGCCATCGGCAATGACGTGTTCGATATTGATGAATTCCAGCAGCGAGCCGTCATTGAAATGAACCGTGCCGTTTTCGGCATTGATCGGATCAAAGACGATATGGCTGACATCGTTGACGATCAGCGTGTCATCATCGGTGCCGGTGGTGACCGTCTCGCCGCCATCGACGAAATCACCGCCGCCGCCATAGATCACATCGGCGTCGTCCTCGCCCAGCAGGGTATCGGCCCCGGCCCCGCCGTATAGTGTATCCGCCCCGTCCGAGCCCTTGACGATATCGTCGCCATCATCGCCATGTACCTCGTCATCGCCGCCCGATCCGGTGATGGTGTCATTGCCTGCACCCCCATAGACAGTGTCGGTGCCAAAGCCGCCATAAACCTCGTCATTGCCGTCGCCGCCATAGACGTGGTCATCATCGGCCCCCCCATAGACGGAGTCATCTCCCGCGCCACCATAGACCGTGTCATTGCCCGCATCGCCGCGCACAAAGTCATTGCCCTCGTCGCCCGACAGCGTGTCATTCCCGGTGCCGCCCTCCATATAGTCGTCGCCGTCATTGCCCATCAGGCTGTCATTGCCGTCGCCACCATAGATCAGGTCATTGCCTGCACCGCCATCAATGGTGTCATGACCACCGCCCGACAGCACCTCGTCATTGCCGGCACCGGTTGAAATGGTCAGGTCGGCATTACTGGAGGTCGCATAGATCCCGTCATTGCCCGCGCCAGTCTGGAAATTCTCGAAATCATCGAAGAAACCGCCGGTCGTGCCGGAATGCGCGTCATAGCTGCCGGATTCGTCGCCCGAGAACGAGATATTCACCCCGGAATCGACCAGGCTCATGTCCAGCGTATCGTGATCGTCGCCGGTGGAGCCACCAAACAACGTATCGGTGCCGTCTTCTTCGTTCAGGCGAACGGTGTCGGCATCGGCCCCGCCATAGACCAGATCATTGCCCTTGCCGCCGATCAGCGTGTCATCGCCGGTCTCGCCATAGATCGTGTCATCGCCATCAAGGCCAAAGACACCGTCATCGCCCTCGCCGCCAAAGACCAGATCATTGCCAAGGCCAGCATTGATCGTGTCATTGCCGCCATAACCAAAAATGGTGTCATGAATGCCATCGCTGCCATCGATCTGGTCGCCCTGACCATCGGCATAGTTGACGCCCATCGAGTCATTGCCCGAGGTGCCATCGACCGCACCGGTGATCTCGATCCGCTCGATCTCGGAGAAGGTCAACGAGCCGCCATCATTGAAATGGATGGTGCCAGCCTCGTTATCGCCGCCGCCATAGACGATCTCGCGCACATCAGAGACGATCAGCAGGTCATTGTCTTCGCCGGTGGTGACACCTTCGCCACCGATCACCACATCGCCCGCATGGCCATAGATGGTATCGGCATCGCTGCCGCCGCTCAGCGTGTCACCGGCGCTGTCGCCGCCGCCATACAGCACATCTGCGCCGTCACCGCCATCCAGGCTGTCGGCACCCTTGCCTGCCTGCAATGCGTCATTGCCGGCCCCGCCTTGCAGGGTGTCATTGCCGTCGCCACCATCCAGACTGTCGTCGCCCGCGCCGCCCGTCAGCAGGTCATTGCCGGCCCCACCAGTCAGAATGTCGGAACCCTGACCGCCGTAAATCGTATCATTGCCATCGCCGCCTTCCAGCGTATCGTCATGGCCAGGTGCCATATTGCCGTCGGCCTGCACGAGATCGGTGTAGTGCAGCCCCGTCACATCGGCGAAGATCGGGCTTTGCACAGCTGGATCATTGCTGGAGGTCCAGGTGATCACGTCCCCATCCTGCACCGCGATATCATAGCTGTAGAACAGGTTGGTATTGTCGCTGCCGATCTGGATGACCCAGGCATTGCCGGTCTCGCCCGTCGTGGCATTGTAGATGTCGCTTTGTGCGACAGCATAGACCGGCGTTCCGGCGGGAAAAGTCACCTGCGCATAATTCGGAACCGAGCCCGTATAGCTGACCACCTTGGTGATGGTGACCGGCGAGGTCAGAACCTGATTTCCGTTTGCATCGACCGGGCTGCCACCGCCGCCCGAATGATCCTCAAGCGCCGGGTCATCATCCGAAACCTGGATGGTTGCGGCATCCGCGGCCCCATTGAAGGTGGCCGTGCCATTCACATAAGTGACCCAATTGCTGATGGGCATATTGCTGGAGTTCAGCGCGAACAGGCCAAAGCTGAAACTGCCTGGTGCTGCGCCCGCGCCGGTATCCCAGGGCTCGTCGCCATAGATCACGTCATCGCCTGCGCCGCCTTGCACCAGATCGTTGCCCGTGCCGCCCGTCAGCAGGTCATTGCCGTCTTCGCCCAACAGGGTGTCATTGCCCGCATGGCCCGCCAGCGTGTCATTGCCGTCACCGCCATAGGCAAGATCATCGTCATCATGGCCCCAGACGCTGTCATCGCCCGCACCGCCATAAAGCGTGTCATCCCCGGGGCCGGACAGGATCGTGTCATTGCCTTCGCCGCCATAGACCAGATCATTGCCGGTATTGGCGAAAAGGTAATCATCCCCGGCCCCACCGTCCAGCGTGTCGTCATAAGCGCCGGCTTCCAGGGTATCGTTGCCCTCGCCGCCATCAAGGCTGCTATTGCCTGTGGCGCTGCCGCTATGAAGATGATCGTCCCCCGCACCGCCGCGCAGCGTATCCTCGCCCTCGCCGCCATAAAGCGTGTCGTTGCCGATCCCGCCCAGCATCACGTCATCGCCCGCGTCGCCATACATATGGTCGTCGCCCTCATCGCCCGCGAGCAGGTCATTGCCCGCACCGCCATGGATCAGGTCATTGTCCGCGCCGCCAGAGACGCTGTCATCCCCTTCCCCGGCATAGATGGTGTCATTGCCCGCGCCGCCATAGACGATATCGTCATTGCCAGTGCTGCCATTCAGCCCGGTTGCATCATTGCTGTCGATCAGGTCTCCATCGGGATCGCCGACATAGTTTCCATCGATCCGATCATCGCCGGAAGTGCCTGAAACAATGCCATCCTTGCTGGCCGTCGCGGCGGTATGCATCGTGACATAGCCGACATCCTTGTTCCCCATGCCGTCATCAACGGTATAGGAAAAGGCTTCGGACCCGGTCTCACCATTTGAGAAGACCGTTACCGTGCCATCCGCATTCAGCTGCACCTGATGGCCCGATTGCAGGGTCACGGTCTGCCCCGGAACCACATCCTGCCCGTTGATCTGGGTGATGGTCAGATTGGAGCCTTCGGGGTGATCATCATTGGCCAGAATGTCAAAGGTGCGGGTCTCATTGGTGAGCACATTCACTTCGTCGTCAAAGGCCAGCGTATAGGTCTGGATGCTTTCGCCCATGATCAGCAGGTTGGAATCGACCACGCTGTCACCACCATCGGCGATGCCGATGCGCAGCGAATTCAGCTCACCCGGGTTGACCTTGGCCTTGATGGACAAGACATAGGTGAAGCCGTCCATCTCGGTGTTGTATTGGTCCTGAGTGTTGTCGACATAAAGATTCTGGTTCGAACCCGAATTCACCGTATCAATCGACACCGTGCCCGAGATGGCGATGGTGGCAGGCACCAGAACACCATTGACCCAGACCCCGAATGCGTCGTTCACGCCACTATTGACATATTCCGGGTATTCGTCCGACGAGAACACGAAGTTCATCGTGATCATGTCACCGTCAGGAATGAAGTCGACATTCAGGATCGCACCGTCATGGGTGGACACACCTGCAATGCCATCCAGCCCCGGATCCCCCTCGACCCCGTGGTCAAGATCGGTGGTGATTGCCGACTGGCTGTTCGTATCGGTCGTGCCGCTGTCATTGGTGAAGTTGCGCACATTGCCGGTGGACAGGATCACCCCGGTATCGGTCGGCGAGACGCCCGGAATGGTGGTTAAGGCCCCTGAATAGACCCCCGAGGCCAGAGGATCGCCCTCGAACCATGCGTTCTGGACCGTAATACCATTGCCGAAAATGGCATTGGCCATATCCATGGCGGAGGCATCGGTATCGATTGTCAGGGCTTGCGCTGTGGGCATGGCGATCACTCTTCAGAAGAACGGGAACGGGAAAACGGGGCTTGGCACAAGGAATATGAGGAACGGCAAGAAGGGTCCGCAGGCTGACCACCTGCAAACCCGGAACTGGATCGAACAACGTTCATACAGAGCCTCACAATCACACAGGGATGGGCTGCAAACTGACGCAGCGCACCTTTCTGGATCGTGAATAGAGGCCGAACTTGTCTGAAAAATGGGGCAGTTATGGCCGAGTTCGGTCAAATCCTGCCGATTATGGCAAGATCGCGGCATATGTCGTGGCCGCCAACCGCAGGACGTGGAAACGAAAAAGAGGCCCCGAGGGACCTCTTTTCCTTGTTGCGCAGGGAATATCCCCCGCGCAGCTGCATAACTGGTTGCGTTACTTGATCAGCAGTTTTGCTTCATGCTTTTTCAGCGTGCGACGGGCGGCACCATAGCTCTCGCGGCCTTCCTCGGTCTTCAGATCCGGGAATAGCTCGAAGATCTCGTTGCGCTGCGCATTGCCCATGCCCTTCAGCGTGTAGTCGCCGGGCTGGAAGCTTTCGGTCCAGGCCCCGTTCGACAGCACGACCTCGTGACGGTCGAACATGAAGTGCAGATAGGAGGTGCCCATGCTGTCCACCTCATGGATGCCGCGGCCCGCCACCAGATGCTTGGCCGCGACCAGCACCTCATGCTCGTCGAAATACAGCGCGGTGCGGTCATTGGCGACCAGCACGCGGTGGTTCGGCGAGACCATCATGTCGCGCTCCGGCAGCCCGTTGCCGAGCGAACCCTGACGGATCAGGATCGGCTTCAGATGCGGGTTCAGCGACAGGTCGGCCCAGGTCAGATCCTTGCGGCCGACCCAGCGGATCTGCTGGATGCCATTGTCACGGGTGATGACACGGTCGCCTGCCTGCAACTGTTCGACCGGGATCTCGCCGCGCGGGGTGGCGATCAGCGTGCCGGGGGTGAAGCAGGGGATGACATTCTCGATATTGGTGAAGGTCAGCGTCCCGGTGACATTGCCGTCACGATCCAGGAAGTCGACCACACCATTCTCGATATTGTCCGGGTCATAGGTGATCCGCAGCGGGCCTGCGCCACGCAGGTCCAGCGTGTCATAGTCGTCGCCGCCCTCGCCCCCGTCGATCACATCGCCAAGACCATCGGTCGGGGCATCAATGATGAAGGTGTCGCGGTCGTCGCCACCATACATGCTGTCCGCACCCTGACCGCCGCGCAGCGTGTCATTGCCCTCGTCGCCATGCAGCTCGTCGTCGTCGATACCGCCATCCAGCGAGTCATTGCCGGTGCCACCATAAAGCGTGTCATCGTCGTCCTGACCAAAGATGGTGTCATTGCCGGCACCGCCATAGATCAGGTCGCGGGCATTGTCGGGCCGCAGGTCGGTCGCGTCCGGGATATTGACCGCATCCGGCACATCGGGGCCATAGCCGCCATAGGCCAGATCGTTGCCATCGCCGAGGCTGATGGTGTCCGATCCCTCGCCGCCGATGACGGTGTCATCGCCATCGCCCGCATCGACCACATCGGCATCGACGCCCGAGTCGATATGATCATTGCCGCTGCCGCCATAGATGGTGTCGGCATCGTCGCCGGTGCGGATCGTGTCATTGCCCGCGCCGCCATAGACCAGATCGCGGTCGTCATTCGGGTCGGTATCGGCGGGCCAGAGGCCCGGATAGTCGATATCGGGGCGCGGAATGGGCGCGCTGGTATCGATCACATCATCGCCATCGCCGCCATCGACGGTGTCACTGCCCGGGCCACCGATGATGGTGTCATTGCCCGCACCGCCATCCAGGCTGTCATCGCCCGGACCGCCATCGATGCTGTCATTGCCATTGCCACCATAGACGGTGTCATCGCCAAGACCCGAACGGATGGTGTCATCGCCATCGCCTGCGCGCACCCGGTCATCATTGGGCGCATCACCCGGGATGATCGCGTCATTGCCATCGATGCGGTCGCCATCGCGCGGATCGACATAGCTGTCATCGATCAGATCATTGCCCGGCGTGCCATCGACCCAGCCGTCACGACCATTGGTCGGATCGGTGAGAACATTCTCGATATTGACGAAGGTCGCGGTGCCGGTCTCGGCGCCATCAGCATCATAGAAGGTGATGGTGCCGTTTTCGGCATTGTCGGGATCGTAGACAATCGACAGCGGGCCAGAGCCGCGCAGATCAAGCGTGTCGTAATCGTCGCCATTCTCGGAGCCATCGATATGATCGCCCGGGCCAGCCCCGATAAAGGTATCGCGGTCGCCGCCACCGATCAGCGTATCGGCACCCTGGCCACCATAGATGGTGTCATTGCCCTCGCCGCCATAGATCAGATCATCATCGATGCCACCATAAAGCAGGTCATTGCCCTGACCGCCATAGATCGTGTCGTCGTCATCGCCGCCATAGATCGTGTCATTGCCCAAGCCGCCGAACAGCAGGTCACGGTCATTGTTCGGATCGGGATCGACATCATCGGTCAGATGGGTCGGATCGGTCGAGGTGTCGACCGGGCCGCCATAGATCAGGTCGTCGCCACGGTCGCCGGTGACGGTGTCGTTGCCCTCGCCCGCAATCACGGTGTCATCGCCGCCAGCGGCGGTCACGCTGTCATCGTCAACGCCGGCATAGATCAGGTCATTGCCACCGCCCGCATGGATGGTGTCATTGTCGTCGCCGGTATAGATCGTGTCATCACCGTCACCGGCCGAGACATTGTCGCGGTCGTCATTCGGGTCACCATCCGCCGGGTAAAGGCCGGGAAAGTCACGGTCGGGCGAGCCCTCGTCACCGCTGTTGCGGGTGTCGATCAGGTCATTGCCCTGGCCGCCGACCACGCTGTCATTGCCCGCGCCGCCATAAAGCTGGTCATCCTCGGGGCCGCCAACCAGCGTGTCATCGCCATCGCCGCCATAGAGCACGTCCTGACCGTAATCGCCGGTCAGGCTGTCATTGCCCGCACCGCCATACAGCGTGTCATTGCCCGCGCCACCGATCAGGGTGTCATTGCCCTCGTCGCCATGCAGCTCGTCATCGCCCGTGCCGCCCGCTGCGCTGTCATCGCCGGTGCCGCCATAAACGGTGTCATCGCCCAGACCAGACAGGATCGTGTCATTGCCCGCACCCGCAACGACGCGATCGTCATTCGGATTGTCACCCGGAATGATCGCGTCATTGGCGTCGATGCGGTCGCCATCGGTCGGATCGACATAGGATCCGTCGATCAGATCATCGCCATCGGTGCCGCGCACGATGCCATCCGGGCCAGTGCCGGGCGTGGTGTCAACGGTATCGGACAGCGAGAAATATTCGACCGAACCGCCGAAATGCTGGTCGATATTGGTCAGCACCGCCGGATCGGAGGTGTTCTGCCCCGCGCCCACGATCCAGGGCTGGTTCAGCGCGCCCTGATTCATGGTCAGCCCTGCCGGGGTATCGGCGCTGAAGCTGGTATTGTCGGTCAGGTTCTGAATCTGGAGCTGGCCGCCATTGGCGACATCCCAGGAATAGGTGATCTTCACCTCTTCACCCGGTGCCATGAAGCCCGGATCGGTGGTGAAGGTGGTGGCACCGCCGGCGGTCTCATGCGTGATCAGCAGCGACCCATCGGGCAGCAGCTCGATGCTGTAGCCGCCGGGCTGATCGCCCGCCGCATCGCGCGACAGGATGGTCTGCACCGCCGTCAGCGGCGCGTCCGACGCTGTCGCCTGAATCTCGAGCGTGCCGCGATCCAGCTGGAACTGGCTATAGGGGCCGATCTTCACCAGATCATCAACGCCGTCCAGAACCGCCTGCTGGCCGTCCGAGGTTGCCCCATTGATATAGATACCGTTCTGAATACCGTTCTCTTCGGCCACGTCCTGGGCCGTGGAACCGCTATCGTTGAAATTGTAATAGGCAAAAACCGGCATCTCATCTTCCTCATCATGGCAGGGCCCACAGCCCGTCCGACCTCTACGCGCCCCACGCATGGGACATTGATCGGCGCGATCCTGCGAGCAGGACCCTGCGCCCAAGGCACGGCCATCTTGATGATGGGAAAATGTCGCAAAAGCTTGCCACCCGGAAAACCGGGTTCGGGAAACAGACTTCAGTCTATCGGGCCTGGACGGCAGATGTCCAAAACCCCGGCAGCCTTCACACACATACTCCCGCGTCCAGAAGACGCATCACACCACGAGACGACCGCCCCCACGGCCTTCATGTCTTTCCCAGCAAGACA
This sequence comes from Gemmobacter serpentinus, assembly GCF_008973825.1. Classification (GTDB taxonomy): domain Bacteria; phylum Pseudomonadota; class Alphaproteobacteria; order Rhodobacterales; family Rhodobacteraceae; genus Gemmobacter; species Gemmobacter serpentinus. Next base: position 240,604 of record NZ_WCHR01000004.1, read on the forward strand.
GGGCCATATTTAGCTTTTGTTAGGCATGGCGAAAAGTGCAAAAAAAGTGGCAAAGCGGGGAGAACCCGCCGGTTTTTCCCCGAAACCGGCCCGTTCAACGCGCAGTTGAGCAGTTCTTTTTCGCTTTCGGTTTCCAGACTTGAAACGGCACAGAACCGTATCCTACGAGATTCAAAGGCTTTCACGGAATGGTTGCGCAGCGTTTTCCGTTGACTGTTTCGAATGACGAAACAAAGTGACGCAATGCCAGGTCGCGTTAACCTTGGCTACATTTTTGCCATGATTGCGGTTCGGGCGCATATGCCTGTTCCGGCACTGGAACCAATCCTTCAAATGCATGGGGATCGGCCACTGTTAGGCGACCGTTAGTCTTAACAAGGCACGAATCATCCGCCGATCCTCGGAGACATCGCCCCGGATATCCGCATCGCTTTCCCGATTCCGGCGCAGCGCCCGCGCCGCCGGGAATCACCTATGTCCTTGTGCCCGGCCTTGCATCACGGGGCGAAGGCTTGCCTGGGGATTTTCGGATCGGTCGCAACGCCGGTTATGGGCTGTCTTGCTGAACACGATCATTCGCGGTCGGTTTGCGGCTGCTGCACGCTTTGTCAGGCGGCTATCCTCTGCGGCCCTGAAAGCGATATGACGCGCGATCGCCGCATCCGACGTGGCTTCATGACCTGGATACCGCGCCACACCGCTGCAACGGTCATTTCCTGTAAAGGGTCGTCCGCCGCCGTCTTCTGTGCAAGGGCGGGTCGGGCGACGCAAAAGAACATCAAAAGCGCGCAAAGCCAGGTGCTGTTCCTCAGCACCACGCCCTTTGCACGGCCATGGCCAGAACCAAAGCGCGGCCAGCGGTCATCACATCAATGTCTTGAAGATCTGGTGCGGGTGGTCGGACTCGAACCGACACTCCTTTCGGAAACAGAGTTTGAGTCTGTCGCGTCTACCATTCCACCACACCCGCAGCCGAAGGCATTCCATGGTAGCGGCCGGATCACCCGGTCGGGAATGCGCCCTCTCTTTACAAGGCAGGTGCGGGGGTCTTCAAGCCCCAAGGCGGCATTTCGCGCGCCGCCTTGGGAAATTTCACGGATGGATCAGCCCGACCTTACAGGCTGCGGGCCGCAAACGTGTCGCAAGTGCCCATATCGCCGCTTTCATAGCCGCGAATGAACCAGCGCGCCCGCTGCTCCGATGTTCCATGGGTAAAGGTATGCGGCATCGGCACCCGGCCGGCATTGCGCTGCAAGGTGTCATCGCCGATCTTGTGGGCGGCATTCACCGCCTCCTCGACATCTCCCGGATGGAGGCTGCCGAACATTTCCTCGGCACCGCGGGCCCAGATGCCCGACAGGCAATCGGCCTGCAGCTCGATCCGCACCGAAATGGCATTGCTGTCGGCCTCCGAACTTTGCGCCCGCACCTGATTGGCCCGGCTCAGGATGCCCAATTGATCCTGCACGCCATGGGCCACCTCATGCGCCACGACATAGGCCGCCGCGAAATCGCCACGCGCGCCCAATTCCTGCGCCATGGTGCCGAAAAAGCCGGTATCGAGATAGATCTTGCGATCGCCCGGGCAATAGAACGGCCCGGTCGCGCCACTGGCGCTGCCGCAAGGCGACCGCGTCACCCCGGAATAAAGCACCAGCACCGGCGGCACATAGGCCTTGCCGACCTGATCGGGAAAGACCGTGCCCCAGACCTCTTCGGTATCGGCCAGCACGACCGAGACAAACTCGCCCGCCTCTTGATCGGCGCGGGTCATCTCGGCTCCGCCAGATGAGGTCTGGCCGCCCCCATCCACCAGCCCCGAGACATCCACCCCGAAATAGGCCCCAAGCAAAAGCAAGACCAGCGCGCCCGCGCCGCCGACCGCAACGCCCCCCCCACGCGTGGCACCCTGCCCGCGCCGATCCTCGATATTCCGGCTGCCCCGGCGTCCGCGCCAATCCATCACCCACTCCCTCACCCGTTTGTGAAACCATATCATGGCGCGCATCGGACGGAAGCCCCCGGTGCATCGCGATGCTTGCTTGACCTCGGGCGGGTGGCGTGTTGCAAGGTCGCGATAACCCTGCCCCAGCTTCGGAGGATCCATGTTCCGCGCCCTTTACGACTGGACCCTGCGTCAAGCCGGATCCCCGCGCGCGGAGCCCGTGCTGGGCGCAATCTCCTTCGTGGAAAGCTCGGTCTTTCCGATTCCCGCAGATGTGCTGTTCGTGCCGATGTGTCTGGCCCGGCCAGACCGCGCGATGCGCTATGCGCTGATCGCCACCGTCACATCGGTTCTGGGCGGTATCTTCGGCTGGTGGATCGGGCTTTACTTCTTTGATCTGATCGCGCGGCCCATGCTGGAATTTTACGGCAAGATGGACGCCTTCGAAGCGCTCAAGACCCAGACCGGCGAAGGCGCGATCCTGCTGATGCTCGTCACCTCGGGCCTGACGCACCTGCCGCCGATGAAAGTCGTCACCATCCTGTCCGGCGTGGTGGCCTTTGATCTGAAACTGTTCATCCTTTCGGCCATCGTCGCGCGTGGCGGCCGCTTTTATCTGCTGGCCTGGCTGCTGCGCCGCTTTGGCCCGGCCATCACCGGCTTCATCGAACGCCGGCTGCCCTGGATCGCGCTTGGCCTGTGTCTGGCGCTTGCCGCGCTCTGGTTCGGCCTCAAGGCCCTGCACTGAGTAAAGCCCCAAGTCACCCTTCGACCCAATGCCTGTCCTTCAATCCAAAGCCTGTCCTTCAAGGATTGCATCATGATCCGCCTGCGCCTGCAAACCACCCTTGCCGCCTCCGGCTCCGCCGCCCTTCTGCTGGCCGCGCTGGCGTTTCAATATCTCGGTGGCCTCGCGCCCTGCCAGCTTTGTATCTGGCAACGCTGGCCACATCTGGTGGCGGTGCTGATCGGGCTGCTGATTGCTGCCACCGGCTGGCGCCCGCTGGCGGTGCTGGGGGGCCTTGCCGCGCTGACCTCGGCCGGGATCGGCCTGTTCCATGTCGGCGTCGAGCAGAAATGGTGGGAAGGCCTTGCTTCCTGCACCGGCGGATCGTTGCAGGGGATCAGCGCAACCGATCTGCTGAACCCTGCGGTCAATGTGGCCCAAGTGGTGCGCTGCGACGCCATCGCCTGGCAGATGTTCGGCATCTCCATGGCGGGCTGGAATGTCATCATCAGTGTGGCGCTTGCGCTGATCTGGTTCAGCGCCGCCCGCGTAGGCACCGCCCGCCGCTAAACTCGGCACAGACAGCTGCCATCAGACGGACCACCATAGACAATCCCTCCCACTGGCGGACCCGCACCGACGGGCCCCAAAGCCCGTGCTCACTCACCTGTTCTCAGATATCCACGGGGGTGCGGGGGCAGTCAGCCCCCGCGCTGACCGCCGCCCCGAGCGCGCGCCCAGACCGCCCGTGCTTCGGCTGACCTCGGGGCGATCTTATACCCGCCGCCCCAAGCACGCCCCCAGGCCGTCTCCCTCAGGGGAACAGCCGCTTATGCTCCTGGATCGCGAAGCGGTCGGTCATTCCCGCCACATAATCTGCAACGATCCGCGCCAGATGGGTTTCATCCCTCGCGGCCTCGATATCGGCGCGCCATTCGCCCGGCAGCAGTTCCGGCTGGCGCAGGAACAGCGGGAACAGATCATCCAGCATCGCCGTCACCTCGGCCCGCATCACCACCACCGACGGCGCGCGATACATGCGATGGAACAGGAAGGACCGCACCGCCTTCAGTTCCTGATAGAGCGGCTTGGAAAAGCGGATGATCGTCGTGCCCATATGGCGGATCTCGTCGACCGATTTCGGCTGCGCGGCCTCAAGCCGGTTCTGGGCGACGTGGATCACGTCTTCCACCATCCGGCCAAAGACCCGGCGCAACGCCTCGTGACGGCGGCGCATCTTTTCCAGCCCCGGGTAAAGCCGGTCGACCTCCTCGAATGCCGGGGCAGTTACCGGCAGTTCCATCAGATCCTCTTCGGTGAACAGACCCGAGCGCAACCCGTCATGCAGGTCATGATGGCTATAGGCCACGTCATCGGCAATCGCCGCCACCTGGGCCTCGGCGCTGGCATGGGTGTCCAGTTCCAGATCCCATTGTCCGTTCACCTCGTCCAAAGCATAGGGCAAGGGGCCTGCGTGCTTTTCATCGGCATAAGGGCCGATCACCGGGCCATTGTGCTTGGCAATGCCCTCAAGGCTTTCCCAGGTCAGGTTCAGCCCGTCAAAGCCCGCATAATGCCGCTCCAGCCGCGTCACGATCCGCAGCGCCTGCGCATTATGGTCAAAGCCGCCATAGGGCTGCATCAATCGCGACAGCGCATCCTCGCCGGTATGGCCAAAGGGCGTGTGCCCCAGATCATGGGCCAACGCGATGCATTCGGCCAGATCGGTGTTCAGCCCCAGAACGCCCGAAATCGTGCGCGCCACCTGTGCCACCTCGATCGAATGGGTCAGGCGGGTGCGGTAATAATCGCCCTCATGCTCGATAAAGACCTGGGTCTTGTGTTTCAGACGCCGGAAGGCCGAGGCATGGATGATCCGGTCACGGTCGCGCTGAAAGGGCGAGCGGAAGGTCGACATGATTTCGGGATGAAGGCGCCCGCGCGAGGCATCTGGCAGGCAGGCAAAGGGGGCAAAGGTCTGGGTCATCGGAAGAAGGTCTGGGTCATCGGAACTTGTTTCATAGGCTCGGCTCACCTATATGTGCAAAAGCCCATGAAGGCTAAGGAAAATCCGATGATGGACCTGCATCTTCCCGCTGATGCCAGCACCCCCCGTGTCACCGACCGCGCTTTCGCGCGTCTGGCCGAGATTGCCGATATGACCGGCGCCGTCAAATCCCTGCGCGTGGCGGTGGAGGGGGGCGGCTGTTCCGGCTTCCAATACGAGATCCGGCTGGAAGACGCCGCCGCCGAGGATGATCTGGTGCTGGAAAAAGACGGTCAGCGCGTGCTGGTCGATCCGGTTTCGCTGCCTTTCCTGCAAAACGCAGTGATCGATTTCACCGAAGAGCTGATCGGTGCGCGCTTCGTGATCGAGAATCCGAACGCCTCTTCCAGCTGCGGCTGCGGCACATCTTTCTCGATCTGAGGCTGCGGGCACGGCTGGCTCGATCTGAGCCGCATATCGCGACCTGCGTGATCCAAGACGCGTTGCGCGACAGGTCCGATTAGGCACCTCCTAGGATCGGGCACAGGGGTCGGCACAACTTGCGCCACAATCGCTTGGGCGCGCTTGATGGCTCCGCGGTGTGCTTGCGCGATAGGCACCTGAACCAAAGACAAAGGCCCTGACCAATGCGTCAGGGCCTTGCTGCTTTCAGGGTCGCGGAAAACTTCCGCGCCCTATTCCGCCGGGACTGACGCCGCCGCTGGCACCGGCGCGGGCGCGCGCTGTGCCCGGATCAGCCAGAGGCCGGAGGCGATCACCAGGGCCGAGCCCAGCCAGACATGCGGCCCGGTCACCTCGCCAAAGACGGTATGGCCAACCAAAACCATCCAGACGAACTGGATATTGGCGATCTGCATCACGACATAGGCCGGCAACAGCCGCACGATCACCACCATCAGCCAGCGCGTCGTCAGCAAGCTGAGCGTGTAAAGCACCAAAAGCCCGATATCGACCGCCGCCATCGGCTGCCAGACGAAGGGCAGGATCACCATCCCCAGCAGGGCACAGGCGATCTGCGCGTAAAACACCTGCGCGAAGGCGTGCGTATGACTGCGGCAGATGCCGCGCGACAGCACGATGGAGGCCGCCCCCGTCAGCGTGGCAAACAGGCCATAAAGATGGCCCTGGGTCATGCCGCTCATCCCATCGGGAATGATGATCGCCATGCCGAGCATCCCGCCCGCCAGCGCCAGCCAGACGCCACCGCGCACCGTCTCGCCCAGAACAAGGCCGGACAGGACCGCGCCGAAAAGCGGCATCAATCCCATGAACAGGAACAGCTCCACAAAGGGAAGATCCCGCAGCGCCAGAAAGAATCCAATGGTGCTGGCGGCACCAAAAACCGATCGGAGCGCCACGCGCTTGGGGCTCGCGGTATGCAGGATCATGCGCCGCCGCGCCCCCCCGGTTGCGGCCAGGCCAAGCCCGATCATCACCGCAAGGATGCCCGACATTGCCATGAGCTGCGGTGCCGGATGATCGGCCACAAGATCCTTCGCAAGCGCGTCGGTCATGACCGAAACCAGCGTGTTCAACACCGTCAGCCCGGCACCAAGCAGCGCGCCATAACGCAGGATCCGTGCCTTGTCCGCGATGAGGGTCATGCCATCTCCCGTTGTGGAGGGCTGAACGGCGCAGGGCCGCCCACCCGGGCAAAGCTGGCAAAGAAGCCCGCAAATTCAGGCGAGGCTTCCGCCCCCGCATCCGCCACGGCCAAAGCCTGCGGCGACAGATAGGGCGCGCAGAGGCTGCGCATCCGTGTCCAATCCGTGCTGCGGCGCGCGCCCAAGCGATCCAGCGCCTGCGACCACTCGCGCAGCGGAGAGATCACCGGGCGTGCCAATCGAAAGCTCATGGGCCGCGTGCTGCTCATAGGGCCATTTCTTGTCTGGGGGCCATATCCTGTCGGCCCAAAATGTTCTTCGCCAAAAGCGTTTTCCCCAATAGCCCCGATCAACCACTGATTGACAAGAAAAATATGGTAAGCATCCGAGGAATCCGCACAGGGCTGTGCCTCGATGCGAAAGGCCTTGGCCTCGCCGCGGACATGATCGAGCCAAAGCGGCGGCAGCGGCTGACCGCAGAAACGCAGGCACAACAGCACTTCGGCCAGCAGATCGCCATTCTGTTCCAGATGCGCAAGGCAGCCCAGTTGCAACAGGCTTTTCAGGGCCGCATCTGGCAGATCGAAACTGCGACGCCCGTAATCGGCCAGATAGAAGATGGTATGGGTCAGGTCATAGGCCGCGCGCGGATTGGGCAGCGCAAAGGTCGCAGGGCGTGACAGGAAGCGCATCAGGCGGCCATCAAGGCCCTCCACCTCCAGCTTGCGGCCATGGCGCGCCAGAAGGTGGCGCACTTCGCCGCGCTGCAAATCATTCACTTCAGCGTCGATCCACCCTTCGGCAATGATCCAATCCGCCAGTCGCGCCCCGAAGTCCCCGGGATGCCCAAGTTCCTCCAGAGCGGTCACGACACCGAGAATGGTGCGGTAATATTGCGGATAAAATTTGATCATACTCTCGGCACGATCAAGGAAAGGCTGATAGATCGCAAGCTCTTCTTGCGACAACTGGCGGCCCAAGGCCGACAGGATGCCCAGAAGTTCGGCATTTTCCTTCAACCAATAGGCATCCCCCGACAGGCGCCGCTCATGGGCGAAGGCATTCAGCAACGGTGCCAGACCGCGCATATGCGTCACCGGCCGCGCGGCCTGGGCGCGGCTTGCGAAGGAAACCACATTTGTCATGAAGGATCTGCCAGGCCCGGCGTCTTGCAGGGAAAGGCCTCCGCCGCCCACCGGGCAGGTCTGGCGGGCGGAGGCCCGATCAGGTCAGTTCGAGGCGGGCATCAGCGCGGTGGCACCGCCCGAGGTCATGTCCTGACCTTCGATGTTCGAGGCCGGCATCAGCGCGGTCGCACCACCCGAAACCATATCCAGACCTTCGATGTTCGAAGCCGGCATCAGCGCGGTCGCACCACCCGAAACCATATCCAGACCCTCGATGTTCGACGCGGGCATGAGCGCGGTCGCACCGCCCGAGATCATGTCGAGACCTTCGATGTTCGAAGCCGGCATCAGCGCGGTTGCGCCACCCGAAACCATATCCAGACCTTCGATGTTCGAAGCCGGCATCAGCGCGGTCGCAGCACCGTCAAACATATCGAAACCTTCGATATTCGAGGCAGGCATCAGATCGGCGGCGAGGCCCATCGCCATATCGGCGAAGGCGGCCGGGGTGGTGTCGATCAGGGTCTTACGCATAGCGCTCATTTTGGGCCTCCGTGGCTGAGCGGGTTGGTCGGCAATACCCCTCAACGCTTGCCCTAAATGATTGAATTTACAACGCGTTTTGCATCCACAGGTTGCGCACCGCTTTGTCCACATGGTTGGATAAGTGCAAGCCACGGGTGCGGTTTATCTATGCGCGAAATCCCGATTTTATCCACAACCAATGCGGTCGGATTCTATCCACATCCGACGCATTAGATGTGATTCGCAAAGATTAACAAAGTCTTAATGAAATCATGGCCCAAACCCGACATTGGGGCGCGCGCGGGTCCAGAGCAGGGCAGCAGGCCTTGCCAGCCGCGGCGCTGCGCGCGATAGAGGATGGATAAAGGATCCCGGGCTGTGCCCGCCCGCGATCCGCCCCGCAGCCGGAGCCTTGCTGGATGAAACTTGCCACTTTCAACATCAACGGCATCAAGGCCCGGATCGAGGCGCTGCCGCGCTGGCTGCAAGCCGCACAGCCCGATGTGGTGACCCTGCAGGAAATCAAATCGGTCGATGAGGCCTTTCCGCGCGCGCAATTCGAGGATTTGGGCTGGCGGGTCGAGACCCATGGCCAGAAGGGTTTCAACGGTGTCGCGATTCTGTCGCGCCTGCCGCTGGAGGATGTGACGCGCGGCTTGCCTGGCGATGACAGCGACGAACAGGCGCGCTGGATCGAGGCCACGGTGATCGGAGAACGCCGTGCGGTGCGGCTCTGCGGGCTCTATCTGCCCAATGGCAACCCGGTCAGCTTTGGCGCGGATGGCGCGCCCGAGATCAGCGGCAAATATGGCTACAAGCTGGGCTGGATGGCGCGGATGCGCGACCGCGCAGCAGAGCTGTTGCGCAGCGAGGAGCCGGTGGTGCTGGCGGGCGATTACAACATCATCCCGCAGCCCGAAGATGCCGCCCGCCCCGAAGCCTGGGCACAGGATGCGCTGTTCCTGCCGCAAAGCCGCGCGGCGTTCCGCCGGATCCTGAACCTTGGCTACACCGAGGCCTTCCGCGCCCACGTGCAGGGGCCGGGGCATTATTCGTTCTGGGATTATCAGGCCGGGGCCTGGGAAAAGAACAACGGTATCCGCATCGACCATCTGCTGCTCAGCCCGCAGGCGGCAGACCTGCTGCGCGATGTGCAGATCGACAAATTCGCGCGCGGTGAGGAAAAGCCATCGGATCACGTTCCGGTCTGGATTGATCTCGACGCCTGAGGGAAAGGCGACAAATCTTCGACGAAGATTTGTGTCCCGGCCCGAAGTTGTCAGGATCTAAGGGGTCATGTCTGAACCACGGGCCTTCGGCCTGACGGCAGCGGCCCGGCCCTAAGGCCCATGGCTCAGGCCACTATCTCGGACCAATATCTCAAGCCGTCACATCAAAGCCGTGGATCCAGTCATACCGCGCAAGCGGCAGCGCGGGTGCAAGCCTGCCGCCGAGCCGCAGTCCAAGATGGGCGACCGCGCGGGTGACGCCCGACAGGTGATAGGCCCGCGCATTGCCATTGGCGGCCTGCACGATCCGCGCGCTACGGGCCTTGCGCGCCACCTGATAGGCCTCCAGCGCCACCTGACCCGGCCCATGTTCGTCCAAAAGCCGCGCCAGAACCCAGGCATCCTCCAGCGCCATATTGGCACCCTGCGCCAGAAAAGGCAGCGTCGGATGGGCGGCATCACCCAGGATCGCCACCATGCCATCGGGCAGCACCCTGCCCCAGCTTTCCGCCACCGGATGGCGGAACAGGCCCCAGAGCCAAAGCTGATCGATCTGTTCCAGCCAGCCGCGCGCGCGCGCACTGAAATCCTGAAACGCAGCCCGCAGGCGCATCGGATCGTCCCGTAGCGTCCAGCCCTCATCGACCCAATCGCGGCGCTCTTCGACCGCCACGATATTGCGCATCGAACCGCCGCGCAGCGGATAGCTGACCAGATGCCGCCCCGCCCCCAAATGCACTTCGGCCACCGGGGCAGCTCCGGCTTCCGCCGGGATCACCGCGCGCCAGGCAACCTGGCCGGTGAAGAAGGGCTTCTGCGCCCCGTTCAGCGCAGCCCGCAGGCGCGAATGCAATCCGTCTGCCCCCAGCAGCAGATCGGGCATAAGCTCCGTCCCCTGACTGCTGCGCAAGATCGGGCGCGGGCCGGTCAGATCGACGCGCTCGATCTGTTGCATCAGCCGGATCTGCACGCCGGCCGCGCGGGCCCCCTGCGCCAGCATATCGATCAAATCGGCGCGATGGGTCAGATGCCAGCCCTGATCCGGGCGCAATCGCGCGAGATCCATCCGCAAGACAAGCGCGCCATCATAGCCGTCCCGCAGTTCCACCGCCTGCGACCTCAGGCTGGCGGCGTCCAGCGCCGCTTGCAGCCCAAGCGCGTGCAACACCGCCGCACCGTTGGGGGTGATCTGGAGACCGGCCCCAACCTCGCGGATTGCCTCGGCCTGTTCCAGCACCGTCACCTCGGCTCCGCGCAAGGCGAGGGCACGGGCCAATGCCAGCCCCGCAACCCCTGCCCCCAGCACCGTCACCGCGCGCCCGTCCAGCCTGCCCATGATCTGCGCCCCACATCGCCCGAAAAGAAAAAGCCGGGCACAATGGCCCGGCCCAAACTGTCGCCCGCGCGACCCGACCGCAAGCCTTGACGCCTGCGGCCCAGGGTCGCGACCACATCAGTCGTCGCGATGCACCTTCTCGCGACGCTCGTGACGCTCTTGCGCCTCCAGCGTCATGGTGGCGATCGGACGCGCATCCAGCCGCTTGAGGCTGATCGGCTCGCCGGTCACCTCGCAATAGCCATATTCGCCATTCTCGATCCGGCGCAGCGCCGCGTCGATCTTGCCGATCAGCTTGCGCTGACGGTCACGGGTGCGCAATTCCAGCGCGCGATCCGTCTCTTCGCTGGCGCGGTCGGCCAGATCGGGGACATTGCGGGCGCTGTCGGTCAGATTGTCGAGCGTCTCTGCGCTCTGATCCAGAAGTTCCTGTTTCCAGACCAGCAATTTGCGCCGGAAATATTCCAGCTGCCGGTCATTCATGAATGGTTCATCTTCCGCGGGGCGGTAATCGTCGGGGAGAAAAGTCTCGGCCTTCATCGCAGCACTCCACTCGTGCGACGGCACCGGCAGGTCACCCGGACCAGGGCCGACCGGCGCGTCTGGTGGCGCCCTCCTAACGGAGTTGCAGAGCATTGTCACTAGCCCATCGCACCAGACGTTGCGCCTATTTCGTAGGACGACTAGGCTCTGTCCACCAGAGATTGCAAAGGGTCTGTTGCAGGTCATGAAATTCGGCTCCACCTCCAGCTATATCGCCTCCGATGATCTGGCGATTGCGGTCAATGCCGCCGTCACCCTGCAGCGCCCGCTGCTGGTGAAGGGCGAACCCGGCACCGGCAAGACCGAGCTGGCGCGTCAGGTGGCGGAAAGCCTTGGCCTGCCGATGTTGGAATGGAACATCAAATCCACCACCAAGGCGCAGCAGGGTCTGTATGAATATGACGCCGTCTCGCGGCTACGCGACAGCCAGCTGGGCGATGCGCGGGTGCAGGATGTCTCGAACTATATCCGCAAGGGCAAGCTCTGGCAGGCGTTTGAGGCCGAAAGCCGGGTCGTGCTGCTGATCGACGAGATCGACAAGGCCGATATCGAGTTCCCCAACGACCTCTTGCAAGAGCTCGACAAGATGGAATTCCACGTCTACGAGACCGGCGAGACGATCCGCGCGCGGCATCGCCCCGTGGTCATCATCACCTCGAACAACGAGAAAGAGCTTCCCGACGCCTTTCTGCGCCGCTGCTTCTTCCATGACATCCGCTTCCCCGATCTGGAGGTGCTGCGCGCCATCGTGGCCGTCCACTTCCCCGATATCAAAGAGGCGCTGCTGACCACCGCGCTGACCCAGTTCTTCGAGATCCGCGAGACCCCGGGGTTGAAGAAGAAGCCCTCCACTTCCGAGGTGCTGGACTGGCTGAAGCTGCTTCTGGCAGAGGATCTGGGCCCCGAGGACCTGAAACGTGACGGCAAGAACCTGTTGCCGCGTCTGCATGGCGCACTTTTGAAGAATGAACAGGATGTGCACCTGTTCGAGAAACTCGCCTTCATGGCGAGGGGGCGCGGCTGAACGGCGGGGGCTGCTCACCCCCAGGCTGTCTGTGTCTGGCTGCCGTGGACTTGGCGACTGCCGCAAGATCAACCCTAGGAAGAATTTCGCCACACACACACCGCCGCGAATCAATTCAAGATTGCGCGCCTTCCATCTGAATCCGCCTCGATCTGCCGCGATCCACATGCGCTTGAGCCGAGATCGCGATCGTTTCCACAACCGCAACGGTGCGTTTCCCAGGCCTTCTGCGGTGATGGAATCGTCCGCTGATTGAGAATCATTTGTCACAAATTGGGGCATCGCGCCCCGGATTTGCCACGATCTCGCCACAATCATCCGCAATTTTGATCAATTCATGAAATATTTTGAAATATTGCGTGATGATCATATGGCAAATATGGCGGCTGCCGCAAAACCGGACACGATCGCTAGTATCGCCTCACGGCGGCGTGAATCCAGAGATTGACACATTCGTGCCTCTCTCCTGACATGGGGCACACGTTCTCTGACGATGTTCATGGAACGCAAGAACCACAAAGGTCGGGCAGAAGAGCAATATGATACCCAGAACCAGCCAGAGCGCGGGTCCCGTTCGGGATGCGGCGTTTGGCACCGGCGCCGCTGCTGCGGTGGCGCGGGCGGTCTGGGGCATGGGCGATACCCCTGTTTCCGATCTTTGCGCAGGATCTACGTCGCTGCCGCGTCATGGATCCGAACACGACCCTCGGCTGATGCGCCGGGGGATCGCTGCGGCACGCCGTGGCGCTCCGGTGGGGACCGGGACGCCAGAACGGCTTTCTGCCGCGGCACCCTGTCTTGCGGGGCAAGGCGCAGGGTTTCCGTCTCTGGGGGAGCGGAACCCACGGCGCAGCCGCGCAGGCAGAACGGGCATGTCAGGGCCGGTGACCGACGCGGGGGCGTCCGTCATGGCCGGGGCATGGTCGATTGTTGAACCCGGTGGGGACCGGCACCGTCTGCTCGGCCGGTCTCCTCCATATCCGAAATACCGCATCTCAGGGGCTGCCAACCCATGCGTCTTGTTGCCATTCTTGCCGTTACCTGCCTGACGGCCTGCGTTCCTGCCAAGCATTCGGGCGAAACTGCCCAGGTGTCTATGACCCGCGCCCATGAGGCGGTGCCTGCCGTGAGCGCCAGCGCCGCTGCGGTGGCCTTTGCCGCGCCCACGCCGACGCGGTCGCAACGCTCGAACAGCGAGATCGCGCAGGATTTTCTGGACCTGAGCTTCCGTATGGAAAGCGGCCGCACCCTGCCGGTGCTGACCCGCTTTGAAGGGCCGATCACGGTGCGAATGCAGGGACAGGTTCCCGCCTCGGCGCAGGGCGATCTGACCCGGCTGCTGAGCCGGTTCCGCAACGAGGCCGGGATCAACATCGCGCAGACCACGGCTGCGGCCTCGATCACCGTCGAATTTGTGCCCCGCCGCACCATCCGCAACACCTATGCAAATGTCGCCTGTTTCGTGGTGCCTAATGTCTCCTCCTGGGAGGAGTTCAAGGCCGCACGCGGCACCGGGCGCCTGGATTGGGCAAGCCTGCGTCAGCGCGACCGCGCCGCCGTCTTCGCCCCGGCGGATGCCAGCCCGCAAGAGGTGCGCGACTGCCTGCATGAAGAACTGGCGCAGGCGCTTGGGCCGCTGAATGACCTGTATCAACTGCCCGACAGCGTCTTCAATGATGACAATTTCCACACCGTGCTGACCGGCTTCGACATGCTGGTGCTGCGCGCCTATTACGCGCCACAACTCCGCTCTGGCATGACGCAGGCACAGGTCGCCGCTGCCCTGCCCGGGATTCTGGCGCAGATGAACCCCACCGGCGCGACGGGCCGCAGCCATAATGGTGGCCGCACGCCGCCGGCATGGGTGCAGACCATGGAGCAGGCACTTGGTGGCAGCGGCAATGCCGGTGCCAAGCGCGCCGCGGCCGAACGTGCGGTGCAGATTGCCAACGCCCAGGGCTGGACCGATTCGCGCCTTGCCTTCTCGCATTTCGCGGTCGGTCGTCTCAGCATCGGGCAGGATCCGGTTGCCGCCGCCAATGCCTTTGCCGAAGCCTCGCGCATCTATCGCGGGCTGCCGGGGGGCCAGGTTCATGCCGCCCATGTCGATATGCAACTGGCCGCCCTTGCCCTGAGCCAAGGTCATGCCCAGCAGGCAGTCTCCTTTGCCGACCGCGCCATTCCGGTGGTGCGCCGGGCCGAGAATGCCTCGCTGCTGGCCACGCTGATGATGCTCAAGGCGCAGGCGCTTGACCTTGCGGGCGACAGCGCACAGGCCAAGGCGCTGCGTCTCGACAGTCAGGCTTGGGCGCGCTATGGCTTCGGCTCGGACGCCGTGACCCGGGCCCGTCAGCGCGATATCTCTGCGCTGGCCCCCTCGCGGCTGAGCATGGCAGGCCGGGGCTAAGATCGATCAAAGCCCCGTGGCAGCGGTACCCCCAGAGTCGGGGGCGCGTTCGCGCAGGAGGCAGGATGATCGTGATTTTCGCCACCCTTTTCGGGGGATTTCTGGGCGCATACAGGGCGCGCCGCCATGGCGGCGGCAAGCTGGACATGGCGCAATGGGCGGCGGGTTTCGCCATTCCCTTCGCGCTGATCGGACTTTTCCTCACCATCCTGATCGAACGCCAGTTCTGAGGCGCAGAGGCGCGCGATGTTCCTGCCCTTCTTTGAAACCCTGCGCCGCAATGGCATTCCCGTCTCGCTACGGGAATATCTGGGGTTTCTGGAAGGCCTGGCCGCGGGCCTGGTCACCTATGACGCCGAAGGGTTCTATTATCTTGCCCGCACGGTGATGGTGAAGGATGAACGCCATCTGGATCGCTTTGACCGCGCCTTTGCCGAATGCTTTCAGGGGCTGGAGCGGATCAGCGATGCAGATGTGCTGGAGGCGATGGACCTGCCCGGTGACTGGCTGGCCAGACTGGCCGAAAAGCACCTGACACCGGAAGAAAAGGCGCAGATCGAGGCGCTTGGCGGCTTTGACGCGCTGATGGAGACGTTGAAACAACGCCTTGAGGAACAAAAGGGCCGCCATCAGGGTGGCAATAAATGGATCGGCACCGCCGGAACCTCGCCCTTCGGTGCCTATGGCTACAACCCGGAAGGGGTCCGCATCGGGCAGGACAAAAGCCGCCATCAGCGCGCGGTCAAGGTCTGGGACAAGCGCGAGTTCCGCAACCTTGATGACCGGGTGGAACTTGGCACCCGCAATATCAAGGTGGCGCTGCGCCGCCTGCGCCGTTGGGCGCGTGATGGCGCGGCAGAAGAGCTGGATCTTGACGGCACGATCCGCGCCACCGCCGACCACGGCTGGCTGGATGTGCAGACCCGGCCCGAGCGGCGCAATGCCGTGAAGGTTCTGCTGTTTCTGGATGTGGGCGGCAGCATGGACCCCTATATCCGCGTCCTTGAGGAACTGTTCTCGGCGGCAAAATCCGAATTCAAGCATTTGAGGCATTATTACTTTCACAACTGCCTTTATGAAGGTGTGTGGACCGACAATGCCCGGCGCTGGAACGCCCAGACCCCCACATGGGATGTGCTGCGCAGCTATGGCCCGGATTACAAGGCGATCTTCGTGGGCGACGCCGCGATGTCGCCCTATGAGATCCTGCATCCCGGCGGTGCCAATGAACATTGGAACCCCGAGGCGGGCCGGGTCTGGCTGGAACGCGCCTGTCACCAATGGCCCAACCACCTCTGGATCAACCCGGTGCCAGAGGCACATTGGGAATATACCCAGTCGATCCGGCTGATTTCGCAGATCTTCGGCGGCAATATGGTGCCGATGACATTGGAAGGCATCGCGCGCGGCGTGAAGGCGCTGCGTTGAACAGCGGCTATGGCTGAACGCTGAACGCTGAACGCTGAACGCTGAACGCTGAACGCTGAACGCTGAACGCTGAACGCTGAACGCTGAACGCTGAACGCTGAACGCTGA
>NZ_WCHR01000042.1:2500-5592 GCF_008973825.1 Gemmobacter serpentinus
TTGATCCATGGATGTCCGAATGGGGGAACCCACCTGACATTCTGTTATTGTTAGCTCTGCTATCAATAATGGGGTGAAACAGGTACTTTAATCCTGAATACATAGGGATTTTAGAGCAAACCCGGGGAACTGAAACATCTAAGTACCCGGAGGAAAGGAAATCAATAGAGACTCCGTTAGTAGTGGCGAGCGAACGCGGACCAGCCGATCTCTGAAGAGTGACTGGAATGGTCTGGAAAGGCCAACCATAGCGGGTGACAGTCCCGTACAGGAAGCTCCATGAGACATATTAAGTAAGGCGGGACACGTGAAATCCTGTCTGAAGATCGGGGGACCACCCCCGAAGGCTAAGTACTCCTTGCTGACCGATAGCGAACCAGTACCGTGAGGGAAAGGTGAAAAGCACCCCGACGAGGGGAGTGAAACAGTACCTGAAACCGGACGCTTACAAGCAGTCGGAGGGGCATCAGCCCTGACGGCGTACCTTTTGTATAATGGGTCAACGACTTGGTCTATCGAGCAAGCTTAAGCCGCTAGGTGTAGGCGCAGCGAAAGCGAGTCTTAAAAGGGCGCATGAGTTCGATGGATCAGACCCGAAACCAGGTGATCTAGCCATGAGCAGGATGAAGGTAAGGTAACACTTACTGGAGGTCCGAACCAACACCCGTTGAAAAGGGTCTGGATGACTTGTGGCTAGGGGTGAAAGGCCAATCAAACCTGGAGATAGCTGGTTCTCCGCGAAAGCTATTTAGGTAGCGCCTCGGACGAATACCCACGGGGGTAGAGCACTGCATGGGTGATGGGGGCCCACAGCCTTACTGAGCCTAAGCAAACTCCGAATACCGTGGAGTACTATCCGGGAGACACACGGCGGGTGCTAACGTCCGTCGTGAAGAGGGAAACAACCCTGACCTGCAGCTAAGGCCCCTAATTCGTGGTTAAGTGGGAAAGCATGTGGGACGTCCAAAACAACCAGGAGGTTGGCTTAGAAGCAGCCATCCTTTAAAGATAGCGTAACAGCTCACTGGTCTAGTCAAGATGTCCTGCGGCGAAGATGTAACGGGGCTCAAACCACGAGCCGAAGCTCAGGATGCATAGCAATATGCGTGGTAGCGGAGCGTTCTGTGATATAGCTCCATGCCTCTTGTCTTTCCCCAGGGAAAGGCGCGGAGGCGAGGAGCTTTCTGTGAAGCCGGGCCGTAAGGCATCCGGTGGAGAGATCAGAAGCGAGAATGTTGACATGAGTAGCGACAAACAGGGTGAGAGACCCTGTCGCCGAAAGTCCAAGGGTTCCTGCTTAAAGCTAATCTGAGCAGGGTAAGCCGGCCCCTAAGGCGAGGCCGAAAGGCGTAGTCGATGGGAACAGGGTTAATATTCCCTGGCCAGGAGGATGTGACGGATCTCGAAGGTTGTCTGCCCTTATCGGATTGGGTGGGCCGCTTAGAGGTTCCTGGAAATAGCCCTCCATCAGACCGTACCCCAAACCGACACAGGTGGACTGGTAGAGAATACCAAGGCGCTTGAGAGAACCACATCAAAGGAACTCGGCAAAATGCTCCCGTAAGTTCGCGAGAAGGGAGCCCCATATGTAGGCAACTATGTGTGGGGGGCACAAACTAGGGGGTGGCGACTGTTTACTTAAAACATAGGGCTGTGCGAAGCCGTAAGGCGACGTATACAGTCTGACGCCTGCCCGGTGCTGGAAGGTTAAAAGGAGGGGTGCAAGCTCTGAATTGAAGCCCCAGTAAACGGCGGCCGTAACTATAACGGTCCTAAGGTAGCGAAATTCCTTGTCGGGTAAGTTCCGACCTGCACGAATGGCGTAACGATCTCCCCGCTGTCTCTGATGTGGACTCAGCGAAATTGAACTGTGTGTCAAGATGCACACTTCCCGCGGTTAGACGGAAAGACCCCATGAACCTTTACTCCAGCTTTGCACTGGCATCAGGATTGTGATGTGCAGGATAGGTGGTAGGCATCGAACCGGGGACGCCAGTTCCCGTGGAGCCTCCCTTGAGATACCACCCTTCGCACTCTTGATGTCTAACTGCGGCCCGTTATCCGGGTCCAGGACCATGCATGGTGGGGAGTTTGACTGGGGCGGTCGCCTCCCAAATCGTAACGGAGGCGCGCGAAGGTTGGCTCAGACCGGTCGGAAATCGGTCGTTGAGTGCAATGGCAGAAGCCAGCCTGACTGCAAGACTGACAAGTCGAGCAGAGACGAAAGTCGGCCATAGTGATCCGGTGGTCCCAAGTGGGAGGGCCATCGCTCAACGGATAAAAGGTACTCTGGGGATAACAGGCTGATGATGCCCAAGAGTCCATATCGACGGCATCGTTTGGCACCTCGATGTCGGCTCATCTCATCCTGGGGCTGGAGCAGGTCCCAAGGGTATGGCTGTTCGCCATTTAAAGAGGTACGTGAGCTGGGTTTAGAACGTCGTGAGACAGTTCGGTCCCTATCTGCCGTGGGTGTAGGAGACTTGAGAAGAGTTGCCCCTAGTACGAGAGGACCGGGGTGAACGAACCACTGGTGGACCAGTTGTCGTGCCAACGGCAGTGCTGGGTAGCTATGTTCGGACAGGATAACCGCTGAAGGCATCTAAGCGGGAAGCCCCCTTCAAAACAAGGTCTCCCTTGAGGGCCGTGGAAGACCACCACGTCGATAGGCCGGAGGTGTAAGTGCAGCAATGCATTCAGCTGACCGGTACTAATTGCCCGATAGGCTTGATTTGATCCAGTAACAGCAAGGCTGATTACTCCAAATCAAAAGCTCAGACTTGAACAATAAACGATGTTGTAAATACAAGGTCCTTACTCGGTTTGGTGGTCATAGCGCCAGCTAAACTCCCGATCCCTTCCCGAACTCGGCCGATAAGGGCTGGCACGCCAATGGTACTGCGTCTTAAGACGTGGGAGAGTAGGTCACCGCCAAACCTAGTAAGAACCTTGTATACCTCTCCTAAACGATCCAACAATATATCCCGACATCAAATAACCCGTCGGGCACGGACGCGGGGTGGAGCAGCCCGGTAGCTCGTCAGGCTCATAACCTGAAGGCCGCAGGTTCAAATCCTGCCCCCGCAACCAAA
>NZ_WCHR01000043.1 GCF_008973825.1 Gemmobacter serpentinus
TGAAACGCGCCCCTCGCAGCCTTCAACACCATGTTTTATATAGGAAATATAATGGTCAGGACAGCGAAATCAGCGCCTTACTTGGGAAATGTGGGTCTATGTGCGATTTCAATAGCGTGAACGCAAACTTGCGGGTGAAATGCCGCGTTTTTGCGTGATCGGCAGGCCGGGATCGTGCTGGGCAACCGAAGGCGGTGGTCAGTTGCGCCGCATCAGGTAGATATCCATGATCCAGCCATGGCTTTGGCGCAGGCTTGCACGGGTCGCCAGGATGCGCGGTGCGACCTCGGCCAGCGGGCCCGCAATCAGGCATTGCTGGGCCATGCCGACATAGGCACCCCACCAGATATCGATCCCCGCGGGGGGCAGCGCGGTGAAAGCGCCACCCGCATCCAGCATGACAACCACAGTCCCTGCGCCGTCAGGCCAACCCGCGTCGCGCAAGCGCCGCCCGGTGGTGATGGTGACTGGCGCGCCAAGGTCATTGATCGGGATCGCATGTGCCGCACAAAGCGCCTGAATGGCGGTGATGCCGGGCAGAACCTTCAGATCCAGCGGCAAATCGCGGCCCACGCGCGCGGCAATCCGCAGCGTGCTGTCATAAAGCGACGGGTCGCCCCAGACCAGCAGCGCCACACGCGGGCCGCCCCCCGCCGCCAGATGGGCACGGATGCGGGCCTGCCAGACCTCGGCAATCGCGTCATGCCACGCGTCCACCCCGCCCAGATAATCCGGGCGGGCACCATCGCGGCGGGGCAAATCGAACTCCTCGATCCGTGTGGAGGGGGTCTGGATGCAGGACGCGCAGATTTCACGCCGCAGGCCCGCCAGATCGGCCTTGTCCTCGCCTTTCAGCGGGATCAGCACCAGATCGGCGGCGTTTATTGCCGCGCGCGCCTCAAGCGTGACATGGCCGGGATTGCCGGTGCCGATGCCGATCAGGAAAAGCTGGATCATCGTCATGCGCCTAATCTTCCGCCGCAAGCGGGCCATAAAGGATCAGGGCGGGCAGATCGCCCGCGCGTCTTTCTGTGCTGTCGCCCAGTTGTGCAGCAATGCTGGCGGCAAGCCCCGCAATCGTGCTGCGTTCCAGCCTCTGGCCGGGATGGCCCACGCCTTCGGCCAGCAGCGCCGGGGTGTCGGGCGAAAGCCCTTGCCCGATCAGGGCTGTGGCAAGATGCGGAAAGCTGCGCCGCCCCATATGCACCACGGTTGTCGCATCCGGGTCTGCCAGGGCGGGCCAGTTCAGGCCTTCGGGTAAGCCGCCGGTCAGATCGGCTCCGGTCACGAACTGTACCCGTCGCGCGATCACCCGCCGGGTCAGCGGGATGCCTGCCGCCGCCGCCGCCGCGCAGGCAGAGGGCACGCCCGGCACGATCTCATGCGCGATGCCAGCGGCGCGCAGGGCGGTGATCTCCTCCTCCAGCCGTCCGAAAATCCCGCTATCGCCGGATTTGAGCCGCACCACCCTTTGGCCGATCCGGGCGTGATCGATCATCAACCGCCCGAGATGGTCTTGCAGCGGCTGCGCCTTGCCCGCGCGCTTGCCCACCGCGATCAGATCGGCACCGGGGCGGGCATGGTTCAGGATCGGGCCCGCCGCCAGATCGTCAAACAGCACGACATCGGCGCGCGACAGCCGGTCAACGGCCTTCAGCGTCAGCAATTCCGGGTCGCCCGGCCCGGCAGAGACGAAAGAGACAAAGCCGGTCATGCGCGGGTCCCCTTACCGCTTTGCGGGGCGATCAGGTGAAAGAACGTGCCGCTGACCATGCCACCCTCTTGCATGTGACGCAGCGACCCGGTTTCCGGCACTGCTGCGCCGGTCGCGTCCTGCACCTCGGCCAAGGGCGCATCGGGTTGGGCGGTGATGGTGGCATAGTGAAACTCATGCCCGCGCAGGCGCGTGGCCCCGGAAAAGGCCTTGATCTGCTGATGCGGGCGGGCAAGGCGGTAGCCCAGATGCATCCGCCGTTTGGCAAAGCTGGTTTCCAGCCCCAACAGCCCCGCCATCGGCCAACGCGTCCCTTCGGCATCGGTCAGCCCCGCGCCAAGCGCCATATAGCCCCCGCATTCGCCATGCACGGGACGGGTGCGTGCGAAAGATTGCAACCCATTGCGAAAACTCTCGCAACCCGACAGGCGCGGGGCGTGCAGTTCAGGATAGCCGCCGGGCAGCCAGACCAGATCGGCGCTTGGGTCCGGGGCCTGATCGGCGAGCGGCGAGAAAGGCAGGATCGTCGCGCCACCCGCGCGCCAGTCGGCAATAAGATGCGGATAGATGAAGGAAAATGCCGCATCCTGCGCCAACGCGATCCGAGCCGCCGGCGGCTGCAGCGGCGCATTTGGTGCGTGGGGCGCGCTGCTGCTATCGCCAAGCGCACGGATCGCCGCCAGATCACAGTGATCGGCAATGAAGCGGCCCAAACCGGATAGCAGCGCCTCCAATTCTGGCGTCTCGGTCGCTTGCACCAGGCCCAGATGTCGCTCTGGCAGGCTCAGATCGGTGCGGCGCGGCAGGGCACCCAGCACCGGCAGACCGGCGGCATCCAATCCTGCGCGCGCCAAGGCCTCATGCCGGGGCGAGGCCACGCGGTTCAGGATCACGCCCGCGATCCGGGTATCCTCGCGGAATCGCGCAAGGCCAAGCGCCAAGGCCCCCGCCGTCTGCGCCTGACCGGAAATGTCCAAGACCGCCAGCACAGGCCAGCCCGCGGCGGCGGCAATATCGGCGGATGCCCCGCTGCCGCTTTCGCCCGGCTGCGCCACGCCATCGAACAGGCCCATGGAGCCTTCGGCCAATACCAGATCCGCCCCGGCCGCGACCGAACGCAGCCGCGCGATATGGCCCGGTGTCATGGCCCAGCTGTCAAGGTTCAGCGATTGCCGCCTTGATGCCGCGGCATGGAAGGCGGGGTCGATGTAATCCGGCCCGCTTTTGAACGGCTGCACCCGCAACCCTGCCGCGCGGAATGCAGCCAGCAGGCCCAGCATCACCGTGGTCTTGCCGCTGCTCGATGCAGGGGCGGCGATCATAAGGCCCGGCGGCATCAGTTTGGGTGCCATCATGCGCTTTCCGGGAAACGGGGCGCGCTGCCCACCGGGCGGAAACGGCGGTCATAATCGCCCGCGTATAGGCGGCTTTCGTCGAAATCATTTGCCCCCAGCGTCCGGCCCACCAGGATCAGCGCGGTGCGCCCGCCCTCGCCAAGCGCGGGATCCAGCGTGCCAAGCGTCGCCATCTCGATCCGTTCATCCGGCCAGCTGGCGCGGAACACCACCGCCACCGGGCAATCGGCACCGTAATGCGGCAAAAGCCGCGCCTGCACCTCGGCCAGCACATGCACCGATAGGTGAATGGCGAGCGTCGCGCCGGTGCGGGCAAAGTTCTCAAGCGTCTCGCCCTCGGGCATCGCCGAGGCGCGGCCGCCAAGCCGGGTCAGCACCACCGATTGCGCAAGGCCCGGCAAGGTCAACTCTGCCCCAAGGGTCGCGGCGGCGGCGGCAAACGAAGGCACGCCGGGCGTCACCTGACAGGGAATGTTCAGCGCGCGCAACCGGCGCAGCTGTTCGCCCATGGCCGACCAGACCGACAGATCGCCGGAATGCAGCCGTGCCACATCCTGACCCGCCGCATGGGCATCGACGATCTCGGCCACGATCTCGTCAAGGCTGAGCGATGCGGTGTTCACGATCCTCGCGCCGGGCGGGCAATGGGCCAGCAGTGCCTCTGGCACAAGGCTGCCCGCGTAAAGGCAGACCGGGCAGGCGGCGATCAGGTCACGCCCGCGCAGCGTGATCAGATCGGCCGCGCCGGGGCCCGCCCCGATGAAATGAACAGTCATGAGGGCATTCCTTGGATGTCAGGGTCGGTGTCGGAAATTGCGATGGTCGCCATGCCATCGGCAGCGATGAGGCGGGGCAGGATCAGGCGCTGGCCCACGGCAAGGGCTGCGGCCTCGGCCACCGATCCGGTGCCATGGCGCGCCAGAATGCGCGGTGATTGGGTCGGGGTGGCGATGCCCGCGACGGCGACCAGATGCAGCGGCAGCTTGCGGCGAGCGGCAAGGGCCAGCAGCGCCGGGTGATCCGCCCGCCAATCGGGGGCAGCAAGGGCCGCGACCGCAGAACCGCTTTGGGCCTCGGCATCCGACAGCAGGTCTTGCAACATCTCCAATGTGGCGGCCCTGCGCAGGCCGATGCCCGCAACCCTCATTTTGTGACCGCCCATTGCACGACAGGCCGCGCGGGTTGCCAGCCGCGCATCCGGCCCAAGGGCGCGGCCTCGGCCAGCTCGATCCGCAGCAGGCTGCCGCCATGGCGGGCATGGCATTCGGACAGGGTTGCCTCGGTTTCCAGCGTGACCGCATTGGCAACAAGACGGGTGCCAGGGCCGAGCCTTGGCCAAAGGTCCGCAATCAGCGCGGCGGATCCGCCGCCACCGATGAAAACCGCATCGGGGCTGGCCAAATCACTCAGCGCCTCGGGGGCGCGGCCTTCCACGATGCGGATCAAATGCGACAGGCCAAACCCTTCCGCATTGGCGCGGATATTCGTGCAGCGATCTGCACGCGGCTCGATACAGGTCGCGCGACCGCCTTTCAGCGCCCATTCCACAGAGATCGAGCCTGACCCGCCGCCGATATCCCACAGCAATTGGCCGGGCCGGGGGGCGAGGGCTGCAAGGCTCAGCGCCCGCACCGGCGCGCGGGTGATCTGGCCGTCGCTTGCGAAAAGCGCATCCGGCAGGCCGGGACTTTGCGGCAGCCCGGCATCGCGTGGCAGATCGGTGCCGTCAAGGGCCACCGCAACCGGGGCCAGAATATCAGGCCAGTCGCAGCCCTGACGGATGCGTTCGCGCGCCCCGCCAAGCGCCTCGCAGACCGTGACGCGGGTGGCGGCAAGTCCCTGTTCCTGCAGCCACACCCCCAGTTCCGCCACCGCAGCCGCATCGCGCAGGGTGCAGATCGCGCGCGCCCCGCGTGTCAGCACCGGGCGCAGGCGGGCGAGGGGGGCGGCGTGCAGGCCAAGACAGCGCACCTCCTCCAGCCGCCATCCCATGCGGGCGGCAACCAGCGAGAAACACCCGGCCTGGGGAAAGGCGCGCCATTCCTGGGGCGACAGATGCGCGGCAACGCTGCCGCCCGCGCCGAACCAGAACGGATCGCCCGAAACCAGCATCGCGACCGCTTGCCCGCGCAGCGCCAGCAAGGGTGCCAGATCGAAGGGCACCGGCCAGGCTTGGCCACGCCTGTCCACGCCGGCCAAGGCCAGATGCCGCGGTGCCCCGAAGACCACGCGTGCCGCGGCCAAAGCGGCACGGCTTGCATCCGGCAGCCCCGCCAGTCCATCTTCGCCCAGACCGATGATTGACAGCCAGGGCTCAGACATGACGCGCATCCTCGTTCTTGGTGGCACGACCGAGGCCAGCCGTCTGGCGCAGGCGCTTGCCGCGCGCGGGCTTGATGCGGTCTTTTCCTATGCCGGGCGAACGGCTGCGCCCGTCGCGCAGCCCTTGCCCACGCGGATCGGCGGCTTTGGCGGCGTGGCCGGACTGGTGGACTATCTGCGGGTTCATGCCATCGGATGCGTGGTGGATGCGACCCACCCTTTCGCCGCCGGGATGAGCTGGAACGCCGTTGCGGCCTGCGCCGAAGCCCGCGTGCCTCTGCTGGCCTACGAACGCGCGCCTTGGCAGGCCGGGCCACAGGATCGCTGGACCCATGTCGCGGATCTGGCGCAGGCGGTCAACGCGCTGCCCGAGGCCCCCGCGCGGGTGTTTCTGGCGATTGGTCGCCAGCATATCGCGGCTTTCGCCGCGCGCCCGCAGCACCATTACCTGCTGCGACTGGTCGATCCGCCCGAGGGCACGCTGCCCTTGCCGGATACCAGTCTGGTGATCGCGCGTGGCCCCTTTGATGTCGCGGGCGATACCGCGCTGCTGCGCGATCACAGGATCACCCATGTCATCGCCAAGAACGCGGGCGGCGCGGGGGCCGAGGCCAAGCTGCTGGCCGCGCGGGCACTGGGCCTGCCGGTGATCCTGATCGACAGGCCCGCGATCCCCGCGCGTCCCGTCGCCCGCGATCTGGATCAGGTGCTGGACTGGATCGAAGGTCATTCCGCACCCGCCTTGCGCGGCGTGTAAAGCCAGCGCCCGACGCGGCGGGTGGCGGCGTTGCCGACAATGACGACCGTGCGCATATCGGCCATTTCATCGTGCGCTTCGGCAAGCGTGGTGAGGGTCAGCCGTTCCTCGGGCGTGCTGACCGCGCGGGCAAAGACCATTTCGCGGCTTGGCTCGCATTCCTCGCGCAAGATCTCCAGCACGCGGGCAAATTGATGCGGGCGGCTGGCAGAGCGGGGGTTGTAGAAGGCCATGGCGAAATCGCCGCGCGCGGCATGGCGCAGGCGCTGTTCGACAAGCGTGAAGGGCTTGAGGTTGTCGCTCAGGTTGATGGCGCAGAAATCATGCCCCAAAGGCGCGCCTGCCCGGGCGGCGGCGGCCAGCATCGCGGTGATGCCGGGCAGGATGCGGATATCAAGCGCGAGGAAACGCGGATGCGCCTCGATCACCTCGAACAGCGCCGCGGCCATGGCGAAGACGCCGGGATCGCCAGACGAGACGATGACGACCCGCCCGCCGCCTGCGGCGATCTCCAGCGCGGCCAAGGCGCGTTCCGGCTCTACCCGGTTGCCAGAGGGGTGCAGCGTCAGGCCGGGGCGCGCGGGCACCCGTTCGACATAGGGCGTGTAGCCCACGATATCGGTGGCTTGCGCCAGGGTTTGCGTCACCTCCGGGGTAACAAGCCCTGCATCGCCCGGGCCAAGGCCCGCTACGGTAATCCAGCCTGCGCTCATCCCAGATCCTCTTCGGCCATGGGGCGGCGGCCATGGCCATGCACCAGCACGATTGCGAAATAGGGGCAATCGGCGTGATCGGTCTCGGCCAGCCGCAGGATGCGCTGTCCGGGCATGGTGCCACGCTCCACCAGCCAGGCGTCCTGCAACCGCCCGGTTTCTGTCAGGGCCCGCCGGATGCGCGGCAGGTTGCGCCCGGTCTTCATGATCGCTAAGGCCTCGGCCCCCGCCATATGGCGGCGCAGATCGGCATCGGGCAGGGTGCCGGGCAGCACGGTCAGCACGTCATCGCCCCATGTCATCGGTGTGCCGGTCACGTTCCAGCAGCCGACAATGCCGGGAAGGCCGGGGATCACCTCGACCGTCAGTTGGTCCTTCAGCCGCACATAGAGATGCATGAAGGAGCCATAGAAGAAGGGATCGCCCTCGCAGAGCACCACCACATCCTCGCCCGTGCGCGCGAGTGCCGTGAGCCGCGCCGCCCATTCGTCATAAAAGCCGGAAAGGCTTCGGATATAATCCGGGCTGTCGAAGGGCAGCTCGGTCGTGACCGGGTATTCCATCGCATGTTCGGTGCAACCTTCGGGCAGCAGATCCTCGGCGATGCGCCGCGCCTGACCCTGCCGCCCGGCCTTGCGGAAATAGGCGATATGGCGGGCGCTTCGGATCGCGCGTTCGGCCTTGCGGGTGATCAGGTCGGGATCGCCCGGCCCAAGCCCCGCGCAGATGATACGGCCCAAAGGGGGATGCACGGTCATGGTCATTCCTTGCGCGAGGCCAATGCGTTGATCGCGGCCACAGTGATTGCCGACCCGCCCAAGCGCCCTTCAATGATGAGCGCAGGCACCGGGGGGGCGGCCATCAACGCAGCCTTCGATTCCGCTGCCCCGATGAAGCCCACCGGGCAGCCGATGATCGCGGCGGGGCGCGGGAAATCGGGATCTTCCAACAGGTTCAGCAGATGGAACAGCGCGGTCGGCGCATTGCCGATGGCGACGATTGCGCCTGCCAGATGCGGGTGCCACAGCTCTATCGCCGCAGCACTCCGGGTATTGCCGATGCGGGCGGCAAGTTCGGGCACCGCGGGGTCATGCAGGGTGCAGATCACGGCATTGTCCGCAGGCAGGCGCGCGCGGGTGATGCCTTCGCTGACCATGCGGGCATCGCACAGGATCGGCGCGCCGTCTTCAAGGGCTGCGCGGGCGGCCACCGCCATGCCGGGGCTGAAACGGATATGCGGGGCCAGATCTACCATGCCCGCCGCATGGATCATCCGCACCGCCACGATTTCTTCCTCTGGGGAAAAACGTGCCAGATCGGCCTCTGCCCGGATGGTGGCGAAAGAGTTGCGATAGATCTCCGCACCGTCAGTTTCATAGAGATGCGGCATCAGAACAGTCCTTTCAGGTCGGGGGGCAGCAGGCGCTGCGGCAGATCACGGGCCGAGCCATGGCGGATCAGGCCGAAGCCGCCCGTCTGGGCCACCAGTGTCAGATCGGCAGGCCCGGGATGGGCGCAGCCCTTGGCACAGCCCGAGACATGCAGGCGGCACCCTTTCGGGATCAGCGCCGCCAGCTTCCGCGCCAGATCGCGGGTCGGTTGCAGGGCCTGCGGGCAATCGGGGGCACCGGGGCAGGCATCGATCTGCATCAGCGGATCGGCCGTTCGGATCAGATCATCGAAGGCAAGGTGATCGGGCAGGGCGGTCACCCCTTCCAGCAGCAGCATCCGCCAGGGGGTCAGCTGCAAGGGCCCAAGATCTGCCAGCGCTGCGAGGGTTTCGGATCGCATCTGCCCGAAGGCCAGGCCCAGAAGCATCCCTCCGGCGACCGGGCCGGGCCCGGACGTCTGCCCGGCCCGGGTCGGTGCCAGCGTGCCGGTCAAGGCCGCATCCGGGCGCGCGCCACGGGCGATCAGGGTGGCCATCCGGCCCCGGCCATTCTGGATGCCGCCGTGGCTGATGAACCAATGGGCCAGTGCCAGCATGGCTGCGGGGGCGGATCGCGCGGTGACGGGGGCACCAAGACTTGCGCCATCGGCGCGCAAGATCAACTGGCCGGTCTCTGCGCGTTCCAGCCTGATATCGGCGGAACTGCCTTGCATCAGCGGGGCCGGGCCGCAATCAATCGCAAAGCCGAATTTGCCGGGCAGATCGGCGAGATTATCGGGCCAGTCGCGCAGGGCTTCTGTCAGCCCCATGGCAATTCCTTGTGCCTCTCGGTCGGCAAAGGGCGACAGAAGGATATTGCGCCGCCCCTCGGACCGCGCATCCGCATCCAGCAGGTTCAGGCCCCGCAAGCTCTCAATCAGCGCGACATGGGTCGCAGGCGTCACGCCCCGCAATTGCAGATTGGCCCGCGCCGACAGGTCGATCCGTCCATTGCCGAAACGCCGCGCGCCCTCGGCCAGCCCCATCGCCTGATCCTGTGTCAGCCGCGACAGCGGCGCGCGCACCCGGACCACCCAGCCATCGCCGGATTCCATCGGGCGCAGCGCGCCGGGGCACCAGCCCTGCACAGTAAAGCCCTGCCCGGTGTCGCGCGGATCAGCCATGCCGCGCCTCCAGATCTGCGAGGATGGAGTTGCGGCGGCTGACCCAGAGCCCGGCCTCGGCCAGACGGCGGAACAGATCGCGCAGCGCCGCCAGCGCGCCCGGATTTTCGCGTGCCATGAAATCGCACAGATCTGCGCGGCCCAATGTGGCCTCGTAATAGAGGTCAAACAGATGCGGTGCCACCACGCCGGCCAATTGCGCAAAAGCCGCCAGATGTTCGGCGGTGGCGGTGATCTCGGCCGCTCCACGAAAGCCATGCGCCATCATGCCGTCTGCCCAAACCGGGTTGGCGGCACGGGCACGCACCACACGGGCAATTTCCTCGGGCAAGGCGCGGGCGCGTGGGGCATCGGGGCGGGTGATGTCCAGATGGTAGAGCGCGGGCACCTTTTGGCCAAGGCGCGCCATGGCGGCGGCAAAGCCGCCCTCGTGGCGGGCATAATCCTCGGCCAGCAGCAGATCGCTTTCGATCAGGTCTTGGGCATGAACAAAGGCATCCGCCCCGCGCAACCGGGCTTCAAGCCCCGCACGGTCGGCCCGCGCCTGCCCATCCACCCCGATTGCCCAGCTGGAGGCGCGAAGCCAGGCCTCGCCCGCCTCGGCCCGCGCCGTCTCGGAAAAGGTATCGGCAAGGCCCGCCATGCCAAGGCCGAACTGGCCGGGCTCTGGCCCGAAGATACGGGGCGCGCGCGCCAGATAGGGGTTGTCCTGCGGGTTTTCCTCGCGCGCGGCCAAGGCCGCACAGCCAGTTTCAAACAGCGTGGCAAGCGTCGGGAATACATCGCGAAACAGCCCCGAGACCCGCAGCGTCACGTCGATGCGCGGGCGACACAGCAGGGCCAGCGGCACCACCTCCACCCCGCTGACGCGGCCCGATCCGGCATCCCACAGCGGCGCGAGACCCGCCAGATGCAGCGCCATGGCGAAATCCTCGCCCGCCGTGCGCATGGTGGCGCTGCCCCAGAGATCGATCACCAGCCCGCGCGGCCAGTCGCCATGATCCTGCAAATGGCGGCGCAGCAGTTCTTCGGCCAGCTTCACGCCTTGGGCATGGGCCGCGCGCGACGGCACCGCCCGTGGGTCGGTCGAATGCAGGTTGCGCCCCGTGGGCCGCACATCGCTGCCCGCCCGGTTGGGCGAGCCGGAGGGGCCGGGGGCGACCCGCAGCCCGGACAGCGCGCGCAAAAGCCCCGCGCGCTCGGCATCGCCGCATTGGCCACGGCCATAGATATGCAGACCTTCGCCAAAGCGGCTTTCCTTGATGTCGCAGACGAAGCGGTCAATCCGGGTGATCGCCTCGGCCATCGAAGCCTCGGGGGGCAGGCCCAGATCGGCCTCGACGCCCAGCGCCTGCGCCTCAAGCCGGATTGCGCCGATCAGCCGGTCGCGGCGGTTGGGGTCAAGGCCATCTGCGGTGGAATATTCATCCAGCATCCGCTCCAGCCCCGCCATGGCTTCGGGCAGGCTGGCATCGGCCAGGGGGGGCGGCAAATGGCCCAGCGTCACCGCGCCAATCCGGCGGCGGGCCTGCGCCGCCTCGCCGGGGTCATTGACGATGAAGGGATAGATCACAGGCAGATCGCCGGTCAGCGCCTCGGGCCAGCAGGCCGGCGACAGCGCCACCGCCTTTCCGGGCAACCATTCCAGCGTGCCATGCGCGCCCATATGGATCAGCGTCTGCACCCCTTGGGCACGCAGCCAGAGATAGAAGGCGACGTAGCCATGCCGGGGGGTGCGGGCCAGATCGTGATAATCCTCATCTCGGCGGGCGGGTTCGCCCCGTTCGGGTTGCAGCGCGACCAGCGCCGCACCGCACCGGATGGCTGCGAAGTGAAAAAGCCCTTCGCGACAATCCGGGTCGGTCTCGGGCGGGCCCCAGGCGGCGTCGAGGTCGGCGCGCAGGTCTTCGGGCAGGGTTTCCAGCGCGGCCCTGTATTCGGCCAGCGGCCAAGTCAGGCGCTGGGCCAGCAGGGCCGGGCCGGTCACCTCGCCCTGAACGGCATAACCCGCATCCGCCAGATCGCTGAGTGCTGCATTGCAGGATGCCAGCCCATCCAGGCCGATGGCATGGGCGATCTGATGCGCGCGGCCCGGATAGATGGACAGCACCATGGCAAAGCGCCGCCGGGCAGCCGGGGTCTGCGCCAGATCGTGCCAGGCCTTCACCTTGGCGACGGCGGCGCGGATGCGCTCAGGGTCGGCGCGGTGGATGAAGCGGGCATATTGCAGATCCGCGTCGCGCGGCTCGGGTGCCTTGAAGGAGATGACCCCTGCATTCAGGCGTCCGTCAACCTCGGGCAGCACCACATGCATGGCGAGATCGGCGGGCGACAATCCGCGCAGCGATCCGGCCCAGTCGCGCTTGCGCGCGGTGGACAGCGCCACCTGAAAGACCGAGCAATCGGTGCCGTCAAAGGGCGTGGCACCATCGCTGTCGCGGGCCGAAAAGGCGGTGGCATTCATGATGGCTGCAGGTGGCCGCGCGGCCAGATACGGGCGCAGCCAGTCAGCAAGGCCTTGATGTTTCAGCGAGGGCGCGAAGACGCCGCAGGCGGCAAAGCCCTGCGCGCGCAACTCTGCGATCAGCGCATCAACCGGGCCGGTATCGGCGGCGGCCAGATAGGCGCGGTAAAAGCTGACCAGCACCAGCGGCTGGTCTGGATCGCCCGGTGGGGCTGCGATCACCCCCGCCTCCGGATCATAAAAGCCGCAATCGGGCAAATGCTTGCTGCCCGGCACCGGCCCCGCATAAAGCCCGGCGGCAAGGCTGAGTTGCGCCAGTGCCGCCTGCGCGGCCACCGCGCCACCCGCATCACACAGCACCTGCAAGCGCCGCAAGGTGGAGATCGGCAGGGTCGATGCCGCATCCAGCGTCGCATCCGCGCGCCCGTCTGCGGGCAATACCGCCAAGGCAATGCCCTGCCGCCGTGCCAGATCTGCGACCGAGGCCAGACCATAGGGCCAATAGGCCGCGCCGCCGATCAACCGGATCAGGATGGCCTTGGCCCCCGACAAGGTGCGCTCGACATAGGTATCGACCGAGACCGGATGGCGCAGCGCCACAAGGTTCTGCAACCGCGTGGCGGGCAAGCCGCCCCTGGCCCGGCCCCAGCCCGCCGCGAAAGCGCCAAGGTCGCTGTCGGAGAAGGACAAGACCACCAGATCGCCCGGCGTCTGGCCGGGGTCAAAGGGGCTGTCGGCCTCCTCCAGCCCATGGGTTTCGCGAAAGACCACATGCATGATGCTGGCCTAGACCCCCAATGCGGCGCGGATCGCGCCCTCATCAAGATGATCGTGCTCGGCGATGAACACGAGTTGCGAGCGGCGCGGGCTATCGCCCCAGGGTCGGTCATATTGCTGGCGGATGCGCGGCCCGACTGCCTGAATCAGCAGCCGCATCGGCTTGCCGGTCACCGCGACATGGCCCTTCACCCGCAGGATATCATGGCTGCGGGCAAGGGTTTCGATCGTGGCACAGAGGGCGGCCGGGTCTGCAATCTCGGGCAATTCGATCACGGTCGAGTCGAAATCATCATGCTCGTGATCCTCGGCACCGTCATGATGGCTGGGACGCGCCGCCAGATCATCTTCCGCCGCCGCGCCAAGGCCCAGAATGACGCGTGGATCGATCTGGCCATCGGTCACCGGCAGCACCGGCACCCGGCGCGGCATCTCGGCCGCGACGATGGCGCGCGCGGCCTCGATCCCGTCGGGGCCCGCCAGATCGGCCTTGGTCAGCAGCACGATATCGGCGCAGGCAATCTGATCCTCGAACACCTCGGCCAGCGGGCTGTCGTGATCGGCCTCACCCGTGCCGATCTCGGAATCGGGCGCGAAACGGCCTGCCGCCACCGCCTCGGCATCGGCCAGTGCAATCACGCCATCCACCGTGATGCGCGAGCGGATCGCAGGCCAGTCAAAGGCCTTGAGCAGCGGTTTCGGCAAGGCCAGACCCGAGGTCTCGATCAGGATATGATCGGGGCGTTGCGGCAAAGCCAGAAGCTGTTCGATGGTGGGGATGAAATCATCGGCCACGGTGCAGCAGATGCAGCCATTCGCCAGTTCCACGATGTTCTCGGCCGGGCAACTGGCATCGGCGCAGGATTTCAGGATATCGCCATCGACGCCTGCGGTGCCAAACTCATTCACCACGATGGCCAGACGCCGGCCCTCGGGGTTCTGCATCAGATGGCGCACCAGCGTGGTCTTGCCCGCGCCAAGAAAGCCGGTGATGACGGTCACGGGGATCTTGGTCAGGCCAGTAATGGTCAGGTCAGTCATGATGGGTCAGTCCTCAAGGGCCAAAGGGGGGATGCGGGCAAGGCTTTGCTTGCGGAAAATCTCGGGGCGGTCGCGCCATGGCACCACGCCGTCTTGGGCCTGCGCATAGCGCGCGGCACCCGTCAAAATCTCTGCGGCGTGATCGGGGGACATGCGGCCATAGACATAGCTCCATTTCCCCGGTGCGGTCAGTGCAATGGCGCAGCCCTGCGCGCAGGCCGACAGGCATTCGACGACGCGGATCTCCACGCCTTCGGGAAGGGGCAGGGTGGTCAGGGCTGACACCAGATGCGCGCCCGCACGGGTGCCGTCAGGATCAGGGACGGAATCAGACTGGCCCCGGCAGGTGCTGCAGACATGGACAATTGCGCGCATCGGCCCCTCAAGGATCGGCATCGGGGGCGCAGACTTGGGCCAGAGGCGTCGCGGCCGCAGGCCCGACACCATCCGGTCGCGGAACACCCCGTCCGCCCGTTGAACATCTTGTGTGGCAGGTCTCCCGGCTTGCGGATTTCGGGGGGCTGGCCCCCGGCGGTCTTTCGCCTTCCCATCCCGGGTCGGGACAGTGGCATTGAAAGACCTATCCGGTCACGGTCGCGGGGGCGGCTGCTTTGGCCCGATGCGGGGAAACCGCATTGGACTGTCGCATTCCCTTTTCACCTGTCGTAGGACAGGAACCAACACGCGTCCAACTGCGCGCAATGGCGGGGGGATGTCAAGGCAGAGGAAGGTCGCGGATGGCGCAAGATCGGCAGGCGGAGACGGCCCCGGATACCGGCGCAGAGGTTGCGCGCCATGCCGCCAAGATGGCCAGGATCAAGGCGGCCCGCGACCGGATGATGGCCACGAAAACGGGCGAAAAGGGTCTGATCATCGTCCATACCGGGCCGGGCAAGGGCAAATCCTCGTCCGGCTTCGGGATGATCCTGCGGGCCGTTGCGCATGGGATGCCCTGCGCCGTGGTGCAGTTCATCAAGGGGGCATGGGATACCGGCGAGCGGCGCTTGCTGACCACGCATTTCGCGAATCTGTGCCAGTTCCACGCCATGGGCGAGGGTTTTACCTGGGAAACGCAGGACCGTGACCGCGATATTGCCGCCGCCCGCGCCGGATGGGAAAAGGCCAAGGAGCTGATCCGTGATCCTGCGATCCGCCTGGTGCTGCTGGATGAGATCAATATCGCGCTGCGCTATGACTATCTGGATCTGACCGAGGTGCTGGAATTTCTGGCCGAGGAGAAGCCACCGCTGACCCATGTGGTGCTGACCGGGCGCAACGCCAAGCCCGAGCTGATCGATCTGGCCGATCTGGTGACGGAAATGACCATGGTGAAGCATCCGTTCCGCGCGGGCGTGAAGGCCCAGCCAGGCGTGGAGTTCTGATGCAGGAGGCGACCCCGCCACCGACCAATCCGGCATCGCCGCGCCCGGCGGTGGCTGACCCGGCAGCAGCGATTCCGGCGGCCTCAGGCCCCGCGCCGCATAGCGTGTTGCCGCCTGGCAGGTCACCGGCAGGTCCGGCAGCAGCAGGCCCTGCACCGATAGGCCCCGCATCCTCAGCCCGCGTATCGTCAGGCCCGCTGCCGCCCCGCCCGCCCGCGCTGCCATGGTATCATCGCGCCCATCGCGGGATGCGCCGGCGATTGAGCGCGCATCTGCCGGGTTCGGATTGGGGCAGCAAGGCCCGCAACGTGATGAGTTTTCTGGCGATCTTCTGGTCGCTTGGAATTTTGGCCGAGATCTGTGCCGCCGCACTTGGTTGGCCGATCTTCCTGTCAGATAGATGGTCCTTCGCCCTCGCGCTCTTGTGGTTACTTGGCGCGGTGATCGTGTTTTATCACGTCTGCATCGGTGTCATTTTCCTGCATAGCGAAGCGCGGCCAATCCTTGCCGGGCGGCTGCTGCGGGATACGGCGATCTCGGCATCCTTCACGGTGACGAGCTTTGCCTTGGCCTATCGCTATGTGGGCGTCAGTGGCCGCGGGATCGATGGGCAGCGGCTTTGCTTCGTGCCAGAGACGATGGACTGCGTCACCGGGCCGCTCGATCACCTCTATTTCTCGCTGGTGACCTTTTCAACGCTGGGTTACGGCGATGTGACGCTGCTGCGCTGGCGGCTTTTGTCGGCCATCGAGGCGCTGCTTGGCAATCTGCATCTCGGGATCTTTGTCGGTGCGGTGTTCTATTACCTTGCCACCCCGGCAAAGGCGCAAAAAACCGCGATCAAGGCCTCGGGCGGGGCTTCAGGCGATCAGCCGCACGATGACAAGCGCCGTCGTCGCAAGACCGGCGACCATAAAGAAGCCGAAACCAACGATGATTGAAGCGTCATGGACTTTCTTGATCATGGGGGCCTCCTTTCCTTTCCTGAAAGATAGGAACTTGTCACGGCCATGTAAAGGAATTCCCCCATGCCCGCGCTGATGATCCAGGGCTGCGGCTCGAATGTGGGGAAATCCCTGCTGGTGGCGGGGCTATGCCGGGCGGCGCGCCGGCGGGGGCTGCGCGTTGCGCCGTTCAAGCCGCAGAACATGTCGAACAATGCCGCCGTCACGGCGGATGGGGGCGAGATCGGCCGCGCGCAGGCCTTGCAGGCATTGGCCTGCGGGCTGGAGCCGGTGACGGATATGAACCCGGTGCTGCTGAAGCCCGAATCCGAGACCGGCGCGCAGGTGATCGTGCAGGGCAGGCGGCTGACCACAGTGGCGGCGGGCAGCTATGGCGCGCTGAAGGGACAGTTGCTGGCCGCCGTGCTGGACAGTTTCCACCGTCTGCGCGCGGCGTATGATCTGGTGATCGTCGAAGGTGCTGGCAGCCCGGCAGAGGTCAATCTGCGCCCGCGCGACATTGCCAATATGGGCTTTGCCCGGGCGGCGGATGTGCCGGTGGTGCTGGCAGGCGATATCGACCGGGGCGGGGTGATCGCGCAGATCATCGGCACGCAGGCGGTGCTGGATGCCGATGATGCCGCGATGGTGCGGGGGTTCCTCATCAACAAGTTTCGCGGCGACCCGCGACTGTTCGATGATGGCTACCGCCTGATTGCAGATCGCACCGGCTGGCCCGGCTTTGGCGTGCTGCCATGGTTTGTCGAGGCGCATCTTCTGCCGGCCGAGGATGCGCTGGATCTGGCCTCGGGCGGCAACCGGGATGGTGTGACCATTGCCTGCCTTGCCTTCCCCCGCATCGCGAATTTCGACGATCTCGACCCGCTGAAAGCCGAGCCGGGGGTGAATCTGGTCATGGTGCTGCCGGGCCAGCCGATCCCGGCCGGGGCGCGGCTGGTGATCCTGCCGGGATCGAAATCGACGCGCGGCGATCTGGAGGCCCTGCGGCGCGAGGGGTGGGATATTGACCTTGCCGCGCATATCCGGCGCGGCGGGCATGTG
Organism: Gemmobacter serpentinus; assembly: GCF_008973825.1. Classification (GTDB taxonomy): domain Bacteria; phylum Pseudomonadota; class Alphaproteobacteria; order Rhodobacterales; family Rhodobacteraceae; genus Gemmobacter; species Gemmobacter serpentinus. The sequence goes on from NZ_WCHR01000043.1 coordinate 17,085, forward strand.
CTTGGCATTTGCGGCGGCTATCAGATGCTGGGGGCCAGCATTGATGATCCGCAGGGTATTGAGGGTGCGCCGGGCCTTGTGCCGGGCCTGGGGCTGCTGGATGTGGCGACCGTGATGACGCCCGATAAACGTCTGGCCCGGGTACAGGCGCGCCACGCGGCGACCGGCCTCGATGTTGCGGGCTATGAGATCCATATCGGCCGCACCACCGGCCCCGATTGCGCGCAGCCCTTCGCCCATATCGCAGGCCGGGCCGAGGGCGCGACGATGCGCACGCCGCAGGGCGGGCGGATCAGCGGCAGCTATTTGCACGGGCTGTTTTCGGCCGATGATTTCCGCGCGGCCTTTTTGGCCGATCTGGGCATCCGCGCCGGGGGGCTGAACCATTCCGCACAGGTCGAGGCGGTGTTGGACCGTCTGGCCGATCACCTTGAGACGCATCTGGATGTGCCGGGGGTGCTGGCGCTTGCGCGCTGACAGGCCGATCCTGAACCTGCACGCTTGGCCACTGGCCTGCGGATTTCTCTGGCGCGCACCACGAGGACCGACCTGCATCCCGCGCCTTGTGCATGAGCGTCTTTGGCGCGCGAACACCATGCGGTGACTTGCAGTTTCCGCCCCCGGCGTTAGCCTTCGCCAGCAATGAAGGAGCCGCCCCCAATGTCCGCTGCCATACCCTCCGGTGCCGCGCCGCAAGTGATCCATCTGGCCGATTACCAGCCCTGGCCCTGCCTGCTGGACCGGGTGGAACTGACCTTCCGCCTTGCCCCCAAAGCCACTCGCGTGCTTGCGCGGCTGCACCTGCGGCCCAATCCGGCGGCCAATCCGGGGCAGGATTTGCGCCTTGATGGCGAGGGGCTGCGGCTGATCGCGTTGTCGCTGGATGGCCGGGCCTTGGATATCACCCCTGACGCGCATGGCCTGACGCTGCCCGCTGCCCTGTTGCCCAACCGGCCCTTCACGCTGGAAACCGAGGTCGAGATCGTGCCGGAAGGCAATACCGCGCTTGAGGGGCTTTACATGTCGAACGGCATGTATTGCACCCAATGCGAGGCAGAAGGGTTCCGCAAGATCACCTTCTATCCCGACCGCCCCGATGTGATGGCGCGCTTTCATGTGCGGATCGAGGGCGATCTGCCGGTGCTTTTGTCCAACGGCAATCCAGTGGGGCAAGGCCCGGGCTGGGCGGAATGGGATGACCCATGGCCGAAACCGGCCTATCTCTTTGCCCTTGTCGCGGGCGATCTGCGCGCGCATCGGGATGCGTTCACCACGGCATCGGGGCGCCCCGTCGCGCTGAATATCTGGGTGCGCCCGGGCGATGAGGATCGCTGCGCCTGGGGCATGGAAAGCCTGAAACGGTCGATGCTCTGGGACGAGCAGGTCTATGGCCGCGAATATGATCTGGATGTGTTCAACATCGTGGCGGTTGACGATTTCAACATGGGCGCGATGGAAAACAAGGGGCTGAACATCTTCAACTCCAAATGCGTGCTGGCCACGCCAGAGACGATGACGGATGACGAGTTTGCCCGCATCGAATCCATTGTGGCGCATGAATATTTCCACAACTGGACCGGCAACCGCATCACCTGCCGTGACTGGTTCCAGCTTTGCCTGAAGGAAGGCCTGACCGTCTTTCGCGATCAGCAATTCTCCGGCGATCTGCGCGGTGAGGCTGTGAAGCGGATCGAGGATGTGTTGATGCTGCGCGCCCGCCAGTTCCGCGAGGATCAGGGGCCGCTGGCCCATGCCGTGCGCCCCGACAGCTTTGTCGAGATCAACAATTTCTACACCGCCACCATCTATGAAAAGGGGGCGGAGGTGATCCGAATGCTGCGCCTTCTGGTGGGGGATGCGGATTACGCCAAGGCGCTGGATCTGTATTTCAACCGCCATGACGGGCAGGCCGCAACGATCGAGGATTGGTTGAAGGTGTTCGAGGATGCCACGGGCCGCGATCTGAGCCAGTTCAGCCGCTGGTATTTCGAGGCGGGCACGCCGCGTGTCACGGTCAGTGAGGATTGGGCGGAAGGGACCTATACGCTGACGCTTTCGCAGGACAATCCAGCCACACCCGGGCAGCCGGACAAGGGGGCCAAGCTGATCCCGGTGGCGGTGGGCCTTTTGAACCCCAATGGCGACGAGGTGGTGCCGACCACGGTGCTGGAACTGTCACAACCCGTGCAAAGCTTCCGGTTTGAAGGTCTGGCCGCGCGGCCAGTCGCTTCCATCCTGCGCGGGTTTTCGGCGCCGGTGGTGCTGGACCACCCACTGGATCGCACGGGCCGGGCGTTGCTGCTGGCGCATGACACCGATCCCTTCAACCGGTGGGAGGCCGCGCGCAGCCTTGCCAAACAGGTTCTGGCCGAGATGGTCACCACAGGCGCAGGTGTCAGCGCCGACTGGCTGTCGGGGATTGCCGCGCTCGCGCAGGATGCGGGGCTGGACCCGGCCTATTGCGCGCTGGCGCTGCGCCTGCCATCCGAGGATGATATGGCGGCGACCCTGGCCGCCGCTGGCCATGTGCCCGACCCGGCGGCCATCCATGCCGCGCGGCGGCGCATGGGGCAGGCCCTGGCAGAAACCCTTGACCCGGTTCTGCCCAAGCTGCGGGCGGAGATGGCGACGCCCGGGCCCTTCAGTGCCGAGGCCGGACCTGCCGGGCGGCGTGCGCTGGCCAATGCCTGCCTTGCCCTGCTGACCCGGCTGGATGGCGGGGCTGCGGCGCAGGCGGGTTTCAAGGCGGCAGGGAATATGACTGACCGGCTTGCCGCCCTTGTGGCGCTGCTCGAAAATGGCCATGGCGCGGCGGAACTGGCCGATTTCGAGGCCGAATGGCACGAAGATCGGTTGGTCATGGATAAATGGTTCTCGGTTCAGGTGGCTTATGCCGCGCCTGAGGCGCTGGTTGCCACCGTCAACCGCCTGACCGCGCGGCCCGATTTCACCATGGAGAACCCAAACCGCTTCCGCGCGGTGATGGGGGCGCTGTCGGCCCATCACGCGGGATTCCATCACGCGGATGGTGCGGGTTACGCGCTGCTGGCCGATTGGCTGATCCGGCTGGATGGAAAGAACCCGCAAACGGCGGCGCGCATGTCAACCGCGTTCGAGACCTGGCGACGCTATGATCCGGCGCGTCAGGCCCTGATCCGCGCGCAGCTTGCGCGCATCGCTGCAAGCCCCCGCCTCAGCCGCGATCTGGGCGAAATGGTGGGACGTATGCTGGGGTAGGGCCGGGCAGGGGGGTCGCGCCACACACCACATGAGCCTGCGATTCAATTGCCCAGCGGGGCGCGCAGAATGCGCGGGTCCCGCGATGCGGCGATCTGAGAAAGGGGAATGAAGCGGAGGGTAACCCAGTCGTCCATTCTCAAATATCCCGGGGAAGGGCCGCAGGTCCGCGGGGGCAGGCAGCCCCCTTTGCACGGCTTTGGCCCTGTGCGTTGCGTTTCGGCATTGATTGGCCGCCTGCGGGTTGACCGGCCCTTGCGGTTCATGCGAGCCATATTCCGCAAATTTGGGGGATATGTGATGCCATTTTTTCTGGCGCTTCTGGCAGTTGCGGGCGGGGTGGTGTTCTGGATGTTGCGGGCGCGCAATGCTGCCCATGCCGCGCGCGATCTGGCCGATATGGCTGGCGACGTGATGGCCGCCGCACGGCGCTTCGGCTTTCGCAGGCGCCATGACGAGCATCCGGTGGACAGTCTGCAGGAACCCGATGTGGCAATTGCCGGCCTTGGCATGGCCTTCATGGAACTGGGCGGGTTGCCGTCGCGCGAACAGCACGAGGCGTTGCTGGTCAGCCTGCAACATCACCTGAACCACGATTTCGCCAAGGCGCAGGAGGCACAGCTTCTGGGCCGCTGGCTGGTCAGCGAATGCGGCGGGGCGCAGCCGGGCTTCACGCGGCTGGCGAAACGGCTGTCAAAGCTGGGCGGGGCGCAGGTCTTCGATCCCTGCATGGCGGTGCTGCGCGATGTCGCGGCACAGGGGGGCGAGTTGTCCTTGCAGCAGAAAGAGGCGCTGGAGGAACTGAGCCGCGCCTTCCGGCTGCGCTGACCACGAGGACGCAACACGAAGCCACGGCGCACAAAGGCGCCGTGGCGCATTCCGCGTGCCTGCGGCGGCCCCTTGTATTCTCGTGGTGACATGTATGACTGCGGTTCATCCTCGCGCTAAACGGCTGGAATATCGCAATTGGCAAGGAATGCCGGGGTTGGGGCAGACGAAAACCTGCCTGGGTGGCGCGGCGTGCTTGGGCCTTGGCCCTGCCGCGATCGCTCCACCATACCTGCCTTATTGGCAATAGCTTTGCTGGCTGACCCATGCGCGCATCTCGGCGCGTTTGTCGGATTTGCGGAAGGGCATCCAGTCACGGCCGATGCCCTGATTGCCGCCCCCCACGGCCACGCCGTCACGCTCCACATGGTGGGCCACCATCTCCACCGCGCAGGCCAGATTGGCAGAGCCATCCTTCAGTGCGGCGGAAGAGGTCGCGTCGCAGCCGTAATTCGCAGCCGAACGGGGCGAGATCTGCATCAGGCCGATATAGCGCCCGCCGCCGCCCGCCGCTTTCGGATTATAGCTGCTTTCATATTTGCCCACCGCCGAGATCAGCCCGGCCCAGAAGGCGCGGCGCTCCATCAGCGTGGCGGTCTCGTAGCCCGGGCACCAGGTCTTGATATCCGCCGGAACCCGGGTGGCCAGGGCATCATCTTCCTGCGCCACGGCCATCAAGGTATTGGCGGTCCATTCGGTCGCCTGCGGGTGGCTGTCCCAACGCATGGGGGGCGGGGTCGTCACATCGGTGGCCAGCTTGGATGCGGCAGGCACACAAGCCCCCAGCACCAGCATCGCGGCTGCGATCATCATTCCCGTCCGTGCCCGGACCCACCCGCTCTTGCCCTGCATCCCTGCATCCGTCGTGGCGACACGCCCGATTTGCGCGCCGGACGGGGTTTTGCGCCTCCTTGGGGCGGTCTGGCAAGTTTTGCGTGGTCTTATGCGCGAAAATCCGCCCGCCCTGCCTTGCCCGGCGCAGGCCCGGTGCCTATGAAGGGGCAAGACTTCGAGGGGTATCCGATGCTTGATCTGACCTATGAAACGCCGAAACCGAAGGTGATCGCGGGCGCGAAACACGACTGGGAACTGGTGATCGGGATGGAGATCCACGCGCAGGTTTCCTCCAATGCCAAGCTGTTTTCGGGCGCATCGACCCAGGTCGGCGCGGAGCCCAACAGCAATGTCAGCTTCGTCGATTGCGCGATGCCGGGGATGCTGCCGGTCATCAATGAATATTGCGTGGAACAGGCCGTGCGTTCGGGCCTTGGCCTGAAGGCCGTGATCAATCTGCGCTCGGCCTTTGACCGCAAGAATTACTTCTATCCCGATCTGCCGCAGGGCTATCAGATCAGCCAGCTTTATCACCCCATCGTGGGCGAGGGCGAGGTTCTGGTGGAACTGGCTCCGGGCATCGCGCGGCTGGTGCGGATCGAGCGGATCCATCTGGAACAGGACGCGGGCAAGTCGATCCATGACATGGACCCGAACATGTCTTTCGTCGATTTCAACCGCACGGGCGTAGCCCTGATGGAGATCGTCTCGCGCCCCGATATCCGTGGCCCGGAAGAGGCCGCTGCCTATGTCTCCAAGCTGCGCCAGATCCTGCGCTATCTGGGAACCTGCGACGGCAATATGCAGAACGGCAATCTGCGCGCCGATGTGAACGTGTCGGTCTGCCGCCCCGGCCAATACGAGAAGTATCAGGAAACGCAGGATTTTTCGCATCTGGGCACGCGTTGCGAGATCAAGAACATGAACTCGCTCCGCTTCATTCAGGCGGCAATCGACTATGAGGCGCGGCGCCAGATCGCCATTCTGGAAGATGGCGGCTCGGTCGTGCAGGAGACCCGGCTTTATGACCCGGACAAGGGCGAGACCCGTTCGATGCGCTCCAAGGAAGAGGCGCATGACTACCGCTATTTCCCTTGCCCGGATCTGCTGCCGCTGGAAATCGACCAGGCCTGGGTCGATGATATCGCGGCCCGTATGCCGGAACTGCCCGACGCCAAGAAGGCGCGCTTCATGGCCGATTTTGGCCTGACCGATTACGACGCCAATGTGCTGACCGCCGAGCTGGACAGTGCGGCATTCTTCGAGGCCGTGGCGCAGGGCCGTGACGGCAAATCGGCGGCGAACTGGGTCATCAACGAGCTGTTTGGTCGCCTGAACAAAGAGGGCAAGGCCATTGCCGAGAGCCCGGTTTCGGCCGCGCAATTGGGCGGGATGCTGGACCTCTTGGGCAAGGGCGAGATCACCTCGAAAATGGCGAAAGACCTGTTCGAGATCCTCTGGACCGAAGGCGGCGATCCGGCCGAGATTGCGGCTTCGCGCGGCATGAAGGCGGTGACCGATACTGGCGCCATCGAGAAGGCGCTGGATGATCTGATTGCGGCCAATCCGGCGCAGGTCGAAAAGGCCAAGGTCAATGCGAAACTTGCGGGCTGGTTCACCGGCCAGGTGCTGAAGGCCACGGGCGGCAAGGCCGATCCGGCGGTGGTGAATGCGATGGTGGCGCAAAAGCTGGGGCTGTAGGCCCCCGCTGATTCGTCAGCAAGGACACGCAAAAGGGGCACCCGCGGGTGCCCCTTTCCTTTTGGCTGTGGCGCGGATCAGTCCGCTGCGACCACATTGTCGGCAAAGGCCGGCGGCAGGTCGAGCGCCTGCGGCTCGGCTGCCGGGCGGGGATTGCCCTCCAGGGCCGCGTTCAGCGCGTCCCGGTCCAGCTCACCTTCCCAGCGGGCAACGACAAGGGTCGCCACTGCATTGCCGATGAAGTTGGTCAGCGCCCGGACTTCCGACATGAAGCGGTCGACGCCAAGGATAAGTGCCATCCCGGCCACCGGCACGGTCGGCACGACAGAAAGGGTGGCGGCCAGTGTGATGAAGCCCGCGCCGGTAATGCCTGCGGCCCCTTTGGAGGATAGCATGGCAACCGCCAGCAACAGGATTTCCTGGCCCAGCGTCAGGTCGGTATTGGTGGCCTGCGCGATGAACAGCGCGGCCATGGTCATGTAGATATTGGTGCCGTCAAGGTTAAAGCTGTAGCCCGTCGGCACCACCAGCCCCACGACCGAGCGCGAGGCCCCGGCGCGTTCCATTTTCTCGATCAGCGAGGGCAGGGCCGCTTCCGAAGAAGAGGTGCCCAGAACCAGCAGCAGCTCTTCTTTCAGATAGCGGATCAGCTTGAAGATCGAGAAGCCGTTATATTTGGCGACCGCACCCAGCACGATGGTCACGAAGAGGAAGGCGGTCAGATAGAAGCAGGCGACGAGGAAGGCGAGGTTCACCACCGAGGCTATGCCGTATTTGCCGATGGTGAAGGCCATCGCGCCAAAGGCACCGATGGGGGCGAATTTCATCAGCATCGCCACCAGCTTGAAGATCGGGAAGGTCAGGGTCTGCATGAAATTGTAGACCGGCTTGCCAAGATCGCCGACCAGCGCCAGCGACAGGCCGAACATCACCGAGATGAACAGCACTTGCAGGATATTGCCTTCGGCAAAGGCACCCACGAGGGTCGTCGGAATGATTTCCATCAGGAAGCCCACGATGGTGCTGTCATGCGCCTGATCGGCATATTTGGCGACCGCTGCCGCATCCAGCGTGGCCGGGTCAATGTTCATGCCCGCGCCCGGCTGCACCAGATTGGCGACGATCAGCCCCACGACCAGCGCAAGGGTCGAGAAGGTCAGGAAATAGATCATGGCCTTGCCCGCGACACGGCCTACTTTCTTCATGTCGCTCATCCCGGCGATGCCTGTCGAGACGGTCAGGAAGATCACCGGGGCGATGATCATCTTCACCAGTTTCACGAAAGCGTCGCCAAGCGGTTTCAGGCTGGCACCGAGATCGGGCCAGAAATGGCCCAGCAGAATGCCCAGCGTGATGGCGATCAATACCTGGACATAAAGTTGCGCGTATAGCGGTGTGCGGCCCTGCGGGGCCTGTGACGGGGTCACGATCATGGGGTATCCTCCCTGGATGCCTCTGGCCCGCCTGTCGCGGGATGGGCATCGCTACCGCGCGGCTGCGCCTCACGGATAGTTGTGGATTTCCGCAAGCAGGGAACCGCCGCAGGCGGGTCCTGCCCCGGATCGGCAGTTGCGCGAGGCCCCGGGGCTTTCTATCAAGGCAGCGGACCCCGGCCATTCGGGGCGTTACAGAACTGGCACCGGCTGCGTTGGCCGGGCGCGGAGAGCGTGATGCAACAATTTGAATTCAAAGTGGTTCCTGCCCCCCGCAAGGGCGAGAAGGCGCGTGGATTGAAGACCACGGCGGATCGTTTCGCCTTCACGCTGTCGGCGGTGATGAATGATCTGGCGCGCGAGGGCTGGGAATATCTGCGGGCCGATACGCTGCCCTGCGAAGAACGCTCTGGCCTGACCAGCAAGACCACGACCTATCAGACCATGTTGGTCTTCCGCCGCCCCGTTGTGGCGCAGGCGGCCTTGCCCGCCCCGCAGGTCAGCGAATCTGTGGCCCCTGCGGTTGCCGGCATAGCCCCAATCCGTGTGGCCGAGGAACAGCCCGCCACGGCCCGCAAGCTGGGCAGCGCGCTGGCCGAAGAGGGGCGCGCGCCAACCCTTGGTGCCGCGGCGCTTGGTGCGGCTGCGACCGAAGAGCGCGGCTGACCCCTTCAGCCTGCCTTGCGCGCGTCGATCAGGGCCAGCGGCAGCGCCTCGGCAAAGGCGGCAAGGGCTGTGGCATCGCCGCAGCTGACCCGGATGCAGCGATCATGCGGTGCCACAAACGGCATCCGGATGAAGATGCCGCGCGCCACAAGGGCCGTCAGCACCTTGCGGGCAAAGGCCCCGTCCTGGCCGCAATCGATGGTCACGAAATTGGTGGCCGAGGGCAGCGGTGACAGCCCGTTTTCTGTGGCGATCCGGGCGATCTCGTCCCGTGCGGCGCTGACGCGGGCCTTCACCTCGCGCAGCCAATCCTGATCGGCCAGCGCGGCCAGCGCGCCCGCCTGCGCGATACGGCCCATGCCGAAATGGTTGCGCACCTTGTTGAAGGCGGAAATCAGTCCGGGTGCGGCAATCGCATAGCCCACCCGCAGCCCGGCCATGCCATAGCCCTTGGAGAAGGTGCGGAAGCGGATCACGCGCGGGTCATCCGCGTCAATCCGCGCCTCGGTGCCTTCGGGGGCAAGGTCGATATAGGCCTCGTCCAGCACCAATAGGCTGCCTTCGGGTAGGCGCGCGACCATATCGGCGATCACCGCGCCGGGATGATGGCTGCCCATCGGGTTGTCGGGATTGGCGATATAGACCAGCTTGGGCCGCAGGGTGGCGGCGCGGGCCAGCAACGCCTCGGGGTCCTCATGATTGCCCGCGTAAGGCACCTTGTGCAGCACGCCGCCAAAGCCCGCGACATGGAAGTTGAAAGTGGGGTAGGCCCCATCCGAGGTCAGCACCGCATCGCCCGGCTCCACCACCAGTCGCACCAGATAGCCCAGCAACCCGTCAATGCCTTCACCCACCACGATATGATCGGGCGTCACGCCATGATGGGCAGCAAGGGCCTGTCGCAGATCATGATTTTCCGGGTCGCCATACATCCAGACCGAACCCGCGGCCTCCTGCATCGCGGCAATCGCGCGCGGGGAGGGGCCGAACAGGCTTTCATTGGCACCGAGGCGGGCCTTGAAGGGCTGGCCCGCCATGCGTTCGGCGGTCTCAGGCCCGACAAAGGGCACCGAAGCGGGCAGGGAGGCGGCAAGCGGGGTGTAGCGGGGCGTGTTGCTCATGCCCCGCATATCAGCCGGAAACCCTGCATTCCGCAAGCCGGTGGATACGGGCCTGTGGAAGATCCCGCAAGCCGCAGGCGTTCATATCAGCTCGATGGTGGCGGCAAGCCCTGCGGTGCTGCGCAGGCCTTGCAACAGCACGCTTCCGCCATCGTCAAAGCCGATCACCACGCCCGCGTCGGTCACCCGCGCCTCGGCAGAGATCACGCTGGCCGGGGTCTTGCTGTCGGACCAGAGATTGCGGGCCAGCGCCAGCTTGTCGCCCTGAGCGACGCTGAAATCGGTGATGCGATCCGCACCGCCGCCGCGCTGAAAGATGAAGCGGTCGCCGCCCGCGCCGCCCACCAGCGTGTCATTGCCCGCGCCGCCTGCCAAAGTATCGGGATTGGCATGGCCATAAAGCCTGTCGGCGCCGGAATTGCCGGCCAGATAATCGCGCCCGGCATCGCCCGACAGGATGTCGTTGCCATTGCCACCGCTCAGGCTGTCATTGCCGGAGCCCCCCATCAGCCTGTCGCCGCCATTGCCGCCATTCAGCGTGTCATTGCCGCCATCGCCATAGATCCAGTCATGACCGTTGCCGCCATCCAGACGATCGCGGCCATTGCCACCCGACATCAGATCCTGTCCCGCGCCGCCATTCAGTCGGTCATTGCCGCTGCCGCCGTAAAGCCGGTCATCGCCGCTGCCCGTCGTCAGGGTGTCATGGCCATTGCCGCCCATGCGCAGGGTCGGGCGCACCTGACCAGCAGCCAGCCCCATGCCCGGGGTCAGCGCCACCGCCTCCCATGCCACATGTTGCAGCAGGATGGATTGCGCGTCAGACCAGCCACCATAGGTCTGGCCCCATTGATCGCTGACCCGCAGCGCCTGACCCACGGCCGAGCGCCCGGTGATCGCGCTGAATTGCACCAGCGAAATCAGCCAGTTGCCGGTATCGTTCAGGTGGATATTGTCAATGAAGACATCCTTGATCGAAGCAAAGCCCGCGCCATGCCCGGCACTGATCGTGTCGTAAAGCCGCCCCATGGCTTGGCCGCCCGGCACCAGAACCACCTCGGCGGCATGGGCGGGGCGCACATCATTCAGGCTGTCGGCGATGCTTTGCCAACTGCGGCGATCCGTGTCGATGGTCTGACGCCATTGCGTGGGCGTCAGGCGTGGTAGGCTGCCATTGTAGATATCCGGCCCCCAATAGCGCCATGTCTCATAGATCATCACCCTGGCCCCGCTGGTCGCGTTCCAGATCAGATCGGCATAGTTGCGGGCATGGCGATAGGTATCATTCCATTGTAGCGCCATGTCGAGGGGCACGCCTTCGGTCAGGATCAGCGTGTCATAGCGCCCGGTCGGCAACAGCGCGCGGGCGTTGACGCCCTGCGCGGTCGCACCATTGTCCCAGTTGAAGCCCAGGGGCGAGCCGTTGATCACCTGCGTATCCGCCGCCCGGCCCGTGGGGGCCAGCAGGCGGTTCAGCATCTGTGGCATGGTGGTGCCGACCAGACTGTGCCCGATCATCATGGTCTTCAACGGCATGGAACATCCTTTTCAATCGTAACACGGGCGTAAACTCCGTCAGTCTTGCGCAGAGAGGTAAAGCAAGCGTGACGGTCAATGACCAAGATGTGCCGGCCCCGTCATGGAACGGGGCCGGGCTGGTTATGGGCTTGGCGCGGGGCGGGTCAGGCCATTTCGGCCAGACGGGTGAGGGCAGCGCGCAGTTGCGCGGCTTCGCCTTCGCGGGCTTCCAGATTGCCGCGGGCCTCATCGACCACCTCTTCCTTGGCGGAGGCGATGAACTTGGGATTGTCGAGCCGCGACTTCAGGCCGCCAATCTCTTTCTCCAGCTTTTCCAATGATTTGGAGAGGCGGGCCTTTTCGGCGGCGATATCGATGATGCCATCGAGCGGGATCGCGAAACTTGCGCCTTCAGCCGCAATCGATAAGGCGCCCTTGGGGGCGGTGGCGGCATCCGACAGCGATTCAATCCGCGCCAGACGCTTGATCAGCACCTCGTTGCGGGCCCATGCGGCGCGGGCGGCATCATCCATCGACAGTGCCAGCATATCGAGCTTGAGGCCGACCGGCACATGCATCTGCGTGCGGGCCGAACGGATATCGTCGATCAACCCGGTGACCCAGGTCATTTCGCGATCCGCCGCGCTGTCGATCAGCTCCGCGCCATAGGTCGGCCAATCGGCATGGACCAGGGGTTTGTCGCGTTGGCTGGTGGTCGCCCACAGCTCTTCGGTGATGAAGGGCGTGAAGGGATGCAGCAGGATCATGCACTGATCCAGCACCCAGGCCATGGTCGCGCGGGTCTCGGCGGCCTGATCGCCGTCAAACAGCGGCTTGGCGAATTCGACATACCAGTCGCAGACCTTGCCCCAGACAAAGCCGTAAAGCGCCTGCGCGGCATAATCAAAGCGGAAATCAGCAAGCGCCGCATCGACCTCGGCCCGGGCTTTCGCGGTTTCGCCGATGATCCATTTATTGGCCGTGGCAGTGGCAGCGGGTGCCGCATTTTGCGTGCTGTGGCCTTCCCAGACGCCGTTCATCTCGGCAAAGCGGCAGGCATTCCACAGCTTGGTGCCGAAGTTGCGATAGCCCGCGATCCGCTGGGTATCAAGTTTCAGCACGCCGCCAAGGCTTGCCATCGCGGCATTGGAAAACCGCAGCGCATCGGTGCCGTATTCGTCGATGATCTCCAGCGGGTCGATGACATTGCCCAGGGATTTCGACATCTTCTTGCCCTTGGCGTCACGCACAAGGCCATGCAGATAGACGGTGTGGAAGGGGATATCCTCCACCACGGCGAGCTGCATCATCATCATGCGGGCGACCCAGAAGAACAGGATGTCCTGGCCGGTGACGAGGACCGAGGTCGGGAAGTAGCGTTGCAGCTCCGGCGTCTGCTCTGGCCAGCCCAGCGTGCCGATGGGCCAGAGACCCGAAGAGAACCAGGTGTCCAGCACGTCGGGGTCGCGGTAGAGCTCGACGACAATGCGGCGATTTCCACCCTCCACGACATGCGTTGTGCCCGTGACCTGCCCGATTTCGGGATCCTGCAACTCAACCGCAATCGTTTCGCCGTGTTTGCAATAGGGCTGATAATAGGCCTTCACCATCTCGGTAAGGTCTTCAAAGGAGGCCGCACAGAACGGCACACTGTCAGCGCCGACCGCGTCGGGATCAGCGATGGTCGCCGCATCTGGCCCATACCAGACCGGAATCTGGTGGCCCCACCACAGTTGGCGCGAGATGCACCAGGGTTCGATATTCTCCAGCCAGTGGAAATAGGTCTTCTCGCCTGACTCGGGCATGATCTTCACGCGGCCATCGCGCACCGCATCCAGGGCGGGGCCGACGATCCTGGCGGTGTCGACGAACCATTGGTCGGTCAGCATCGGCTCGATCACGACCTTGGAGCGATCGCCGAAGGGTTGCATGATCGGCTTCGACTCAACCACCGGCTCCAGCCGCAGATGCTCCGATCCGGTTTCCGGGTCGGTTTCCTTCACCAGCACCGTCACGGCCAGGCCGATGGCGTTGATGTCCGCCACCACCTGCTTGCGCGCCTCGAACCGATCCAGCCCGCGATATTTTTCGGGGACAAGGTTCAGGCTGTCGACCTCGGTCTCATTGGTGGGCGACCCCGCCGCGATCTCGCGGGCGCGGGCCACGGCCTCGGCATAGGGGGCACCATCGGCCCGCATCTGGCCACGGGTATCCATCAGCCGGTAGCAGGGCAGGTTGTTACGCTTGGCCACCTGATAATCGTTGAAATCATGCGCGCCGGTGATCTTCACCGCGCCCGAGCCAAAGGTCGGATCGGGATATTCATCGGCAATGATCGGGATCAGACGGTCACAAAGCGGCAGATGAACCATCTTGCCGACAATCGCGGCATAGCGCGCGTCTGAGGGATGCACCGCCACCGCGCCATCGCCCAGCATGGTTTCGGGGCGGGTGGTCGCGATGGAGATATAGTCGCGGGTTTCGCGGAGGGTCACCGCGCCGTCTTCGTCCTTTTCGACATATTCATAGGTCTCGCCGCCAGCGAGACGGTATTTGAAATGCCACATATGGCCGGGCGTTTCGATATTCTCGACCTCAAGGTCGGAAATCGCGGTCTCGAAATGGGGATCCCAGTTCACCAGCCGCTTGCCGCGATAGATCAGGCCCTTGTTGTAAAGGTCGACAAAGACCTTGATCACCGCCTCGCGGAAATTGCCGGACATGGTGAAGGCTTCGCGGTCCCAGTCACAGGAGGCGCCGAGGCGCTTCAACTGGTTGATGATGGTGCCGCCGGACTGTTCCTTCCATTCCCAGACCTTGTCCAGAAATGCTTCGCGGCCCATTTCGCGGCGGGTGGGGGCCTGCGATTTGGCGAGCTCGCGCTCCACCACCATTTGCGTGGCGATCCCGGCATGGTCGGTGCCCGGCTGCCACAGCGTGTCATGGCCCTGCATCCGGTGCCAGCGGATCAGGATATCCTGCAGCGTGTTGTTGAAGGCGTGCCCCATATGCAGGCTGCCGGTCACGTTCGGCGGCGGGATCATGATCGAGAAGGCCTCGGCCCCGGGCCTGGCATTGGCCCCGGCGCGGCCGACCTTGGCATCGATCCACTGTCTGGAGATCCGCGCTTCCGCCTCGGCGGCGTTGAAGGTCTTTTCCATCGGCATCTGGCTTCCCCGCAAATTCTGCGGCTGGTTTAGCCAATGCCGGGGCGAAGGGAAAGCCTTCGCCCCGTGCGGATCCGCCAAAAGCGGCAGAGTTTTGGCAGGCATTGGCATAATGTTGCAAGGCGTGCGGTCAGCAGGTTTCCGGCCCGGCAACAAAGGCCGAAGATCACTTGCCGCCGACCACCGCGAAAGCCGCGCCTTGCGGATCCTGTCCCATGGCGATGAAGGCACCGCCCGGCACTTCGCTTGGCCCATAATGGATGGTGCCGCCCAACTCGGTGGTCTTGGCAATGGTCGCCGTGGCGCTTGGCACCCCGAAATAGGGCAGCCAATGCGAGGGCGTGCCCGGTTTTTGCAGCGGCATCATCGCGCCAATATCGCGGCCCTGATGCGCGAACAACTGGTAGTCGCCCGTTTCGCCCATCGGCATGGCGGTGCTGGCCTGCCAGCCGAAAAGATCGCGATAGAAGGCCAGCGCCGCGACCGGATCCGTGCTGTTCAGCTCGTTCCAGTTGCCATGGCCCTGCTTGGCCTGATCGAAGGCATTGCCCTTCTGCCCTTCCAGCGGCTGCAACAGCCCGAAGGGCGCGCCCTGCGGATCGATCAGGATGGCGAAACGCCCGGTGCCGGGGATATCTTCCGGCGCTCGGAACACCTTGCCGCCCAGATCGCTGACACGGCGCGCGGTGGCGTCGATATCGTCGGCCGCGAAATAGATCATCCAGAAACAGGGCATGGGGGCATCGGGCTGCATGAGCCCCGCCACCATATCGCCGCCTGCCATGGCAAGGCCGTAGCTGAACCCCGCCATCCCGGCGTCCTGAAAGGTCCAGCCCAGCAGGGGGCCATAAAAGGCCTGTGTTGCGGCCTGATCCGGGGTGGCGATTTCATACCAGCAGGGGCTGCCGAGCATCGACATGTCAGACCCCTTCCATCAGGATCGGAGTGAAGCCGCCAAAAATCATGCGTTTGCCATCGAAGGGCATGTCCATGAAGCCGGTCGGGTCTTCGCTGGCCAAGGCCTCCATCTGCTTGTAGGCGGCATCGCGGGTGGATTTGTCGGGCCAGATCATCCAGCACAGAACAACCGTTTCATCGGCCTTCAGATCGACGGCGCGCAGGAAATCGGTCTGTTTGCCGGGCGGCACATCATCGCCCCAGCCCACCACGATCGATTGCGCACCAAGATCGCGGAAATGCGGCCACCATTTGGCTTCATGCGCCTGATAGGCGTCCCGGTTCGTCGTCGCGACCGGAATAACGAATCCGTCGATATAGGCCATGGTTTCCTCCTGAAAAATGGCTTGTCGGGATCAGGCTGACGATGATAGTTATTAAAAGCAACTAAAAGTTAGATGAAATGACGGAAATCCGCCGAAGCTATGGCGAGGGCTGTATCGCGGCCCATGCGCTCGATCTGATCGGGGATCGCTGGGCGCTACTGGTGGTGCGCGAGATGATGCTGGGGCCGCGCCGCTTCGGGGCGCTGCGGGCCAATTTGCCGGGCATCAGCGCCAATGTGCTGACCCAACGCCTGACGCAGTTGGAGGCCGAAGGGCTGGTGGCGCGCGAGGTTCTGCCCGATCCGGTTCGGGTGCAGATCTATCGCCTGACGCCCGCGGGCGAGGGGCTTTGGCCGGTATTGCGGGCGCTTTGCCGATGGGGCGCGCGCCAGCCCGGCCACAATCCGCGCCTGTTCATCAGCCCGACCGCCCTGATGCTGTCGATGCGGGCCATGTGCGCCCGTGACCGCGCCGGGGTGCATCTGGCGCAGATGGATCTGGGAGAGGAGCGGTTTCTGATCGAGACTGCGCCGGGCCACTTCCGGGTCTGGCGCGGTGAGGGAGACGCTGCCTTGCGGTTTTCAGCCGGCACCAACGCGATGGCGGCCACCGTCTATGGCCCGCAACCCCTAAGGGTCAGTGTGGCCGGGATGGTGACCTTTGCAGGCGACCCCAACGAGGGGCAGGCGTTTCTGGATCTGTTCCAGCTGCGCTGACGGCAGGGATTTGGGGGCATGGATTCGGGGGCGGCTTCGGAGGCCACGAATTTTCGACGAAAATTCGCGGCCCGTCCGATATTCACACAGCCCGGTCAAACTTGGTCGACAGATGGATCAGGCTTTCCGAACTGACCACCCCGGTCAGCGCCCCGATCTGGTCCAGCACCTGATCCAGCACCTGGGTCGAGGGGGCGGCGATCTGCAACAGCAGGTCATAGCGCCCCGAGGTGGTAAAGACCTTCTCGATCTCGCCGATGGCCTTCAGCCTTGTGATGATTGCGGCCTGCGCCCGCGGCTCGATGGTCAGCAGCACGCTGGCGCGCAGCCGCCCCTGACGCGCCGCCTCGCCCAGTTTCAGGGTGTAACCTGCGATTACGCCGGTGGTCTCCAGCCGCTCCAGCCGGGCCTGAACGGTGGAGCGCGCGACCTTCATCCGCCGCGCCAGCGTCGCCACCGACATGCGTGCATCCGCCCCCAACAGGCCGATGATCGTCCGATCCATTTCATCCATGCAGTTTGTCCGAATATTTCGTCATTCTGTCATCCATACACTAAGATTTTGTAGTTTTCATCGGATAAGTTTAGCCCCATATGCGCATTCCACGTTTTCAGGAAAAGGGCGGCTCATACGCACCTGGCCTGGTTGTAATGACCGCGCAGGTGCTGGCTCCCGGTAGGGTTCCGGGCAATGGCCGCTTGCGTTCTGTTGGCAGAAAGGGCACGCCGATGGGACTCTCCAAAACGATCTGGTCCAACCCCGCCGAATTCATCCGCAATGTGCGGCCTGAAAACCCGGTGATCTTCTTTTCCCCCACCCAGTTGCAGGCGACCGCGCGTCGTTTCATCGACGGGTTCCCGGGCATGGTGACCTATGCGGTCAAGACCAACCCCTCCGAGGTGGTGATCGAGAACCTGACCGCTGCCGGTGTGCGCGGCTTTGACGTGGCAAGCCCCGGCGAGATCCGGCTGGTGCGCCGCCTCGCGCCCGATGCGGCGCTGCATTACAACAACCCCGTCCGCTCGCGCGCCGAGATCGCGCAGGCGGTGGAGCTGAACGTGAAAAGCTGGTCGGTCGATTCCGCCTCCGAGCTGGAAAAGCTGATCGAGATGGTCCCTGCGGACGATTGCGAAATCTCGGTCCGCTTCAAGCTGCCGGTGGCGGGGGCTGCCTATAATTTCGGGGCCAAGTTCGGTGCCACGGTGGAGCTTGCCGCGCAGCTGCTGGCGCGTGTGGCCGAAGCCGGCTTCATCCCGTCGCTGACCTTCCACCCCGGCACGCAATGCACCGATCCCCATGCCTGGGAATCCTATATCCGTGAGGCGGCCGAGATCGGGCGCAATGCGGGTGTGTCGGTCGCGCGGCTGAATGTCGGGGGCGGCTTCCCGAACCACCGTCTGCAGGCCGTGCTGCCGCAGATCGAGGACACCTTTGCCCTGATCGACCGCGTCGCGACCGAGGCGTTTGGTGCCGATCGTCCGATCCTGATCTGTGAGCCGGGCCGGGGCCTGTGCGGCGATGCCTTCACCCATGCCGCCAAGGTCAAGGCGGTGCGCGATGGCGCGCATGTCTTCCTCAATGACGGGGTCTATGGCGCGTTAGCGGAACTGCCGCTGGTCGGCATCATCGACCGGATCGAGGTGGTCGACGAGGCCGGCCACAAGCGCAATGGCGATCTGGAAAGCCGCATCGTCTTTGGCCCGACCTGCGATTCGGTGGATCGCATCCCGGGCGAACTGATGCTGCCCGCCGATATCGCCGAGGGCGATTACATGGTGATCCATGGCATGGGGGCCTATTCCATCGCGACGAATACCCGTTTCAACGGCTTTGGTGATCTGACCATCGCGACGGTGCTGTCGCTGAAGGTGTGACCCCGGCAGGGTATGGTCGGGGCGGCTGCTCGGCCAATCCTCACGCATAGTTTCCAAACGCCCGGCTGGACTTGCTCCACCGGGCGTTTACCATTTGCGGTCTAGGCTCATGTGACGGTTGGGCCTGTGACGGTTGGGCCTGTGACGGTTGGGCCTGTGACGGTTGGGCCTGTGACGGTTGGGCCTGTGACGGTTGGATCTGTGACGATTGGGTAGGTGACGTTTGGGTAGGTGACGGTTGGGCCTGTGACGGTTGGGCAGGTGACGGTTGGGCAGGTGACGGTTGGGCAGGTGACGGTTGGGCAGGTGACTGGCCTCATCGAAACCGGGCAAGGGGAGATCGGTTTGGCGGCAGGCTTGCATAGCGGCGGGATGCGGAACGGGGCGGGCGGATGAGCCTTTGGCAAAGCCTCAACCCTTTCGCGCGCCTGTCGCGCTGGCTGCGCCGCCCGCCCGAGGCGATCCCGCCGGCAGCCCCGCGCGGTGTGGTGCGCGGCCCGGTCGATCATGTCATCGTGCTGGACGGCACGCTTGCCTCGCTCAACCCCGGGCGCGACAGCAATGCGGGCCGGGCGTTTCAGTTGCTGCGCGAGGCGGTGCCGGGGGCCGCGCGCCGCAGCCTCTATTATGAGCCGGGCCTGCAATGGGATCACTGGCGCGATACGGTGGCGGTCTTGCAGGGGCGCGGCATCAATCGGCAGATCCGCCGCGCCTATGGCCATCTGGCCAGCCATTACCGTCCGGGTGACCGCATTTACCTTCTGGGCTATTCGCGGGGGGCCTATGCGGTGCGCAGCCTTGCCGGGGTGATCGACCGTGTCGGGCTGCTGCGCCATGACGCCGCGACCGAGCGCAATGTGACGCTGGCCTATCGCCATTATGAACGCAGCCCGGACGGGGCGGCGGCCCGTGCCTTTCGGCGACAGAATTGCCACGATCAGGCCCCGATCGAGATGGTCGGGGTCTGGGATACTGTGAAGGCGCTTGGGCTGCGGTTGCCCTTGCTGTGGATGCTGACCGAGGGGCGGCACGCCTTTCACAATCATCAGCTTGGCAGCTCCGTGCGCCATGGCTTTCAGGCGCTGGCGCTGCATGAGACGCGCGAGGTGTTCACGCCCGTGTTCTGGCACAGTCCGGCAGGCCGGACAGGCGGGTTGGAGCAAGTCTGGTTTCGCGGTGGCCATGCCGATATCGGCGGCCAGCTCGGCGATTTCGTGGTGGCACGGCCTCTGGCCAATATCCCGCTGGTCTGGATGCTGGACCGGATGGCCGCCTGTGGGCTCATGCTGCCAGAGGGCTGGCGTGACCGATTCCCGACCGATCCAAAGGCACCAATGCTGGGCACATGGCGTGGCTTTGGGGCGGCGTTCCTGCTGCGACGGGCGCGGGTCGTCGGGGCGGACGCCTCCGAATTCATCCATCCCACCGCCGCCGCCATGGAGCCGGGGCGGTGGCACCTGCCGGAACTGATCCTGCCAGAGCCGGAGATGTCAGAACCCGTGCTGCCAGAGCCCGTGATTCAGGGATCTGGGCGGCCAGAACCTGTGGTGTTTGAGGCGGGGATGCGCGAATCCCAAATGCCAGACTCAGCGATGCCAGAACCGCCAATGCCCAAGCCCGCGAGGTCGGAGCCTGCGAGACCAGAGCATGTGGTGCCAGAGGCAGGGATGCCGCAAGCCGCGTCGGCTGAGCGGCCGCCTGGCCACACGCCATCGGAACGGGCCGTGCAGGATACCGGGGCAGAGCCGGCACCCGCCGCCGGTCCAAGGCCACGCGCGGGCGTGCTGCGCTGTCTTGTGGCGCGGCCCCTGAGGGAGTGATCTGGCGCGCGCGGCGCAGAGATGCCGAATGCCGGGTTTGGGCCAGTCGCGATGCCTGCGCCGATCGGAGGCCATGGGCCTTCGCAACCGTTCAGGGCACCCGTAGACGGGGCATGAATTGACGCCATCCCCGTGAGCGGCATCCTGTCAGCCAGTCCCCGGTGACACGATCCCCGGTGACATCATTCCCCGTAGACCCGACCCCCGGTGAACCTGTCCCTCCCTGAGCCCGTCCCTTCTGCCCCAGTCCCCGTGATCCCGGCCCCCGGTGAACCCGTGATTTGTGGACCAGCCGCCTGCGCAGCAGCCCTCTGTCAACCCGTGCCCTGCGAACGCGCTTCGTGTGAGCCTGCCCGCATCGAACAACCGTCTGCGAATCGACCCTCGATCAATCTGCGCCCAGAATGATGCAGGTGGTTGATCCGGTGGCATAAAGCCTGCCATCCGCCTTGCCCCGGATCTCGCCATGCGCCACGGCGGTGCTGCGGCCTGCATGATCCAGTGTGGCCACCGCCTCCACCTCTGTGCCGATGGGCAGGGCGCGGTTGATATTCACCTTGTATTCCAGCGTTGTATACCAGCGCCCCTTCGGCACGCCGGTCATCACCGTGCAGCCCAGCACCGTGTCCAGCAGCGTGCCATACCAGCCGCCATGGACCCCGCCGAACGGGTTCGTGTGCTCAAACCCCGCAGATCCCTCCAGCGCCACCCGTCCGGCCTCAACCGAGGTCAGATGATAGCCCATCAGCCCGGCAATGGTTGGATGAGGGATGCGTCCCTCCAGCATGGCGCGCATGAAATCGAGGCCCGAGATTGCCAGCAATTGCTCGCGTGTCGGAAGGTCGGCGGGGCTTTTTGCGATGAAGGGTGTTGTCATACCCCTTGGTGGCAAATCGACACGGGGGCAGGGAAGGGGGCGCAGCAGATGTGACGCAGCGTTACAGGGCCGGGCCGAACAGTGTGATCCAAAGCCAGATCGCACCTATCAGCACCGGCTGATGGATCAGATAGACCGCGAGGGAATGTCGCCCGGGCCATGCCAGCCAGTCCGGCCCCTCGATCCGCGCGATCCGGGGCCAGAGACGATCCAAAGCCTTCGCCATGCCCAGCCCCAGCAGGAAGGGGCCGAACCACGGAAAGACCGGCTCGAAATCCACCGTGGCGGTTCGGATGCTGCCCAGACCCAGGAACCGCAGGGCGGGCAAGTTCCATTCCAGCAGGCCGGGCAGGATCGTGCTGCCCCAGAACACCCCCACCCCGGCCAGCAGGATCAGCGGGGCAGGCAGGCGCAGGGCCAGAAGCCCCAGCAGGCTGAACAGCGCGATTGCGTGCAGGATGCCGAAGAACACCCATGCCTCGCCCATGGCCAGATAGGTGGCAAGGCTGACCCCGGCTGCCGCCAGCACCAGCACCCGCCAGCGGCGCCAGAAGGCCGGCCAGCGGAGAACGCGCCCCTGCGCCAGCCAAAGGGAAACACCGGCCAGCGCGATGAAACTGCCGGCCACGATCCGCGCCAGATACCACAGGAACGCGGCTTGCCCGCCATCGGGCCGGAACAGGCCGAACATCTGCAGGTCATAGCTGAAATGGAACAGCGCCATCCCCAGCAAGGCGATGCTGCGGGCAAGGTCGATCAGCCAGATTCGGGTGCCGCTCATGCTCTGTTTCTCGCAACGGGCGCGGGCGGGTGCAATTCAAAACGCGGCGCGGCAGGTTGATCTGCGACAGGCAGGTTTCGGGCAAGAGGTGTCGCGGCGCAGGCGGGCCGCATTCCCCATATCACAATGAAAAAGGCGGCCCGCAGGCCGCCCCTTCCGATCTGTTCTGGTCGCGTTCAGCGATGCGCCACATCGACATAGTCGCGCTTCACGGCGCCGGTATAAAGCTGGCGCGGACGACCGATCTTTTGTGTGGGGTCGCCGATCATCTCTTTCCACTGGCTGATCCAGCCCACGGTGCGCGACAGCGCGAAGATCGGGGTGAACATCGAGGTGGGGAAGCCCATCGCATCCAGAATGATGCCCGAATAGAAGTCGACATTCGGGTAAAGCTTCTTGGAGACAAAGTAATCGTCTTCCAGCGCGATGCGCTCCAGTTCCTTGGCGACCTGCAGGGTCGGGTTGTTCTCGATGCCAAGAAGACCCAGCACCTCGTCCGCCGATTCCTTCATCACCTTCGCGCGCGGGTCGAAGTTCTTGTAGACGCGGTGTCCGAAGCCCATCAGGCGGAACGGGTCGTCCTTGTCCTTGGCGCGGGCGATATATTCCGGGATCCGGTCGACGCTGCCGATCTCGCGCAGCATTTCCAGACAGGCCTGGTTGGCACCGCCATGGGCCGGGCCCCAGAGGCAGGCAATGCCCGCCGCGATACAGGCAAACGGGTTGGCCCCGGAAGAGCCGGCCAGACGCACGGTGGATGTCGAGGCGTTCTGCTCGTGATCGGCATGAAGCATCATGATCCGGTCCATGGCTTTCGCCAGGATCGGGTTCACCACATAGTCCTCGGCCGGAACGGCAAAGCACATGTGCAGGAAGTTCGCCGCATAATCGAGGCTGTTCTTCGGATAGACGAAGGGCTGGCCGACCGAATATTTATAGGCCATGGCCGCGATGGTCGGCAGTTTGGCAATCAGGCGCATGGCGGCGACTTCGCGCTGCCATTCGTCATTGATGTCGGTGCTGTCGTGGTAGAAGGCTGACAGCGCGCCCACGACGCCGACCATGGTCGCCATCGGGTGGGCATCGCGGCGGAAGCCCCGGAAGAAGTTGTGCATCTGTTCATGCACCATGGTGTGGCGCGTGATGCGGCCTTCAAAATCCTTCATCTGCGCTTCATTGGGCAATTCGCCATTCAGCAGCAGGTAGCAGACCTCAAGGTAATGCGATTTGTCGGCCAGTTGCTCGATCGGATAGCCGCGATGCAGCAGCTCGCCCACATCGCCATCGATATAGGTGATGGCGCTGTCACAGGCGGCGGTCGAGGTGAAACCGGGGTCGTAGGTGAACACGTCGCCCTGAGCGTAGAGCTTTCGGATATCCAGAACGTCCGGGCCGATGGTGCCCGACAGGATCGGCAGGTCAATGACCTTGTCGCCGAGTGTCAGCTTTGCGCTCTTGGTAGCTTCTGCCATTTCCACATCCCTCTGCGTTGGCATGCAGCGCCGGAACGGCGCTGCGGCGAATGGTTCGGACCGGGGAAACGGCACTGGCGATCAGGCCGCAGCATCCTCCAGCCGCGCAATGGTCTCGTCCTGACCGATGACAAGCATCATGTCATAGACACTGGGGCTGACAGTGCGTCCGGCAAGGGCGGCGCGCAAGGGCGCTGCCAATTTGCCAAATCCGATGCCGTGTTCAGCGGCAGCCCCGGTCAGGATGACCTCAAGATCATCCTTCGTCCAGCTAGCAGTTTGCAGGCGCGGCGTCAATGATTTCAGTATACTACGGGATACCGCATCCAGCGCCTTTTCGGCCGCCTCATCGCGCTCAATCGGGCGCGATGACGTAATATATCTAGCCTTATCAATCAGTTCCGGGAATGTCTTGGCGCGCTCTTTCAGGCTGTCCATTCCGCGCAGCATCAGGGCGGACTGGGCTTCTGTCAAGGCGGGCTGATCGGCCGCCCGCAGAAATGCCTGCAATTCATGCAGCAGCGCAGCATTGTCGCCGGCCGCGATATGCTGACCACAAAGATTCTCCAGCTTCTTGAAGTCGAGGCGCGCGGGGGCCCGGCCGATCCCCTTCAGGTCGAACCATTCCATCGCCTGTTCGCTGGTGAAGAACTCGTTATCGCCATGCGCCCAGCCCAACCGGGTCAGGTAATTGCGCATCCCGGCGGCGGGATAGCCCATCAGCTGATATTCCTCGACGCCAAGCGCGCCATGGCGTTTCGACAGCTTCTTGCCATCCGGCCCGTGGATCAGCGGGATATGCGCCCAGACCGGGATCGCCCAGCCCATGGCATCATAGATCATCTGTTGGCGCGCGGCATTGACCAGATGGTCATCGCCCCGGATCACATGGGTCACGCCCATATCATGGTCATCGACCACCACCGCCAGCATATAGGTCGGCGTTGCGTCCGAGCGCAGCACGATCATATCATCCAGCGTTTCATTCTTGATGCGCACCTCACCCTGAACCTGATCGTCGATCAGGGTCTCGCCCGTGCGAGGCGCTTTCATCCGCACAGCGAAGGGGCGGTCAGGATAGGTCGCGGGATCGGCGTCGCGCCAGGGGCTTTGAAACACCGCATAGCTGCCGCGAGCCTCGGCCTCGGCGCGGAAAGCGTCGATTTCTTCCTTGGTCGAAAAGCACTTATAGGCGGTCCCGCGATCCAGCATGGCATAGGCCACTTCGGCGTGTCGGTCCTTGCGCTCGAACTGGCTGATGACATCGCCATCCCAGTCCAGACCCAGCCATTCCAGCCCGCGCAGGATGGCAGCCGTGGCCTCGGGGGTGGAGCGTTCGCGGTCGGTATCCTCGATCCGCAACAGGAACTTGCCGCCGCGCCCGCGGGCGTAAAGCCAGTTGAACAGCGCCGTGCGGCCGCCGCCGATATGCAGATAGCCGGTGGGCGAAGGGGCGAAGCGGGTGACGACCTGCGCGTTCATGGATGCGTTAACCTTTCGGAAACCAGACAGGCCGTAGCCTTTGCGCAAGGTGATAGGCGAGCGGAGGGCAGGAAACAAGGTGCCGGGGCAGGTGACAGCGCGGCTTGGGCGGCTGGCCCTTGCGCCCATTGCGGCGCTTGAGGGCGCGCGGGGAACGCTGTTTCCCTGGATCCCGGTCTGCCTTGCCATTGGGATCGGGTTCTGGTTTGCGCTCCCTGATGAGCCCGCAGCATGGGTCTATGCGGTCGCCTGCGCGGCGGTTCTTGGGCTCCTGGTGCTTTGGCGTCTTGGCCCGGAATGGGCGCAGCCGATCTGCCTGGCCTTGGCCCTCGTGCCGACAGGCGGCGTGATGGCCGGCCTGCGGGCGCATATGGTGGCAGCGCCTGTGCTCGACTTTCGCTATTACGGCGCAGTAACGGGCCGCATCGTGATGATCGATCGGTCACAATCGGATGCGCTGCGCCTGACGCTGGACGAGGTTCTGCTGGATGATGTCGCGCCCGCCCGCATCCCGCATCGCGTGCGCATCTCGCTGCATGGTCCCGAAGAGATGCCCCGCCCGGAACCGGGCGACCGGGTGCAACTGACGGCCCATCTTGCGGCCCCGCAGGGCATGGTCGAACCCGGCGGCTTCGATTTTCAACGCATGGCCTGGTTTCAACGCCTTGGCGCGGTGGGCTACAGCCGCACGCCGGTGATGTATCTCGCCCCCCCAAGCCGTTCCGAGCAATGGGTGAACCGCACCCGGTCCTGGTTGTCCGCGGGCATCCAGAACAGCATCGGCGGCGACGCCGGGGCCTTTGCCGCTGGCGTGATGACCGGGGATCGCTCCGGCCTCAGCGGGGCCGCGACCGAAGCCCTGCGGGCCTCCAGCCTCGCGCATCTTCTGGCGATCTCTGGCATGAACATGGCCTTTCTGATAGGCTTTGTCTTCGCCTTTCTGCGCCATGGCATCGCCATGGTGCCGCCCCTTGCCCTGCGGATCAACGCCAAGAAACTCAGTGCCGCGGTCTCACTGGGTGTCGCCTGGTTCTACCTGCTTTTGTCGGGGGCGAATGTGGCAACCGAACGCGCGTTCATCATGGTTTGCGTCATGCTGGGCGCGGTGCTGCTGGACCGGCGGGCGCTGTCGCTGCGGTCGGTGGCACTGTCGGGCATCGTGCTGCTGATGCTGCGGCCCGAAAGCCTGCTGGATCCCGGCTTCCAGATGTCCTTTGCTGCGACCACCGCGCTGATCGCGGGCTTCGGCGCGTTGGAGGGCGGCGTGTTGCGTGGCCGCATCCCGCGCTGGTGCCTGCCGGTGTTCACCTTGGTGCTGTCTTCGGCATTGGCGGGGGCCGCGACGGCACCCTATGGCGCGGCACATTTCAACCGCGTGGCGGATTTCGGTTTTTTTGCCAATCTGTTGACCGTCCCGGTCATGGGGATCGTCGTGATGCCTGCGGGCGCGGTGGCAGCCCTGGCTGCCCCTTTTGGGCTGGCCGATCTGCCACTTTGGATCATGGGATTGGGCTGTCAATGGATCCTGTTCATCGCGGCAGAGGTTGGGGCGATGGAGGGGGCGGTGACCCCGGTCATCGCGCCGGGTCCATGGGTGCTGCCCCTGCTGACGCTGGGTGGGCTCTGGCTGGTCATCTGGCGCGGGCGCGCCAGACTGGCCGGAATCGCGGTGATCGCCGGTGCGCTCTGGCTCTGGTCGGGGGCCACGCGGCCTGACCTGCTGATCGCCCCGGATGGTGCATTGGTTGGCCTCATGACGGCGGAGGGTCGGGCGCTTTCGGTGCCGCGCGGGGCCGGGTTTGCCGCGCGCAGCTGGCTGGAAAATGACGGCGATCTGGCCTTGCAGCCCGCGGCGGCGGCACGCGCCGCCTTCGATGGCCCGCAGGATGCGCGGGCATTTCGGCTTGGCGCATGGCGCGGCTTGCATCTGCGGGGCAAGGGCGCGGCCGCCGCAGCGGCGGCAGCATGCGCGAATGCGGATCTGGTCATTGTCGCCGCAAAGCTGGCAACGTGGCCAGAAGGCTGTGTGATCTTCGATCTGGCCGATTTGGATCGCAGCGGTGGATTGGCGATCCGCCTTGATGCGGCAGGGCTGAAAGTCACCCCCGCAATCGGCGGGCGCAGGATCTGGCAAGGCGCAGCGGCGCGGACGATGGGGGGGCACCCTTTGGTCGCGCCCGAGCCGTTGGTTTTGCCGAAAAGGGCCGCACCGATGCGGGTCAGGACGGATCGGATGACGGCTCTGCCTGCGGGCCAGACCGCGCAGGGCGGGCTTCAGCCGGGCCGAGATTCAGACGGCTGACGTAATGTGCATCGCTGGATCGCGCGTCGCGCCAATCTGCGCGGCCGGTACAGCGTCAACTTCCCGGCCTTGCCATATCCTGCTGCGAACGCCCTCGTGAAAACGGCAAAGCTGTTGCGCGCCGTGGCTCAATAGCTGCGGATCAGCCCGACAAGGCGCCCCTGCACCCGCACCATAGCCTCGGGCAGCACGCGGGTTTCATAGGCCGGGTTCGCCGCTTCCAGCGCGATCATCTCGCCCTTTCGGCGATAGCGTTTCAGCGTGGCCTCCGATCCTTCCACCAGCGCCACGATGATATCGCCATTGGTTGCGGTGCCCTGTTCGCGGATCACCACGATATCGCCATCATTGATCCCGGCTTCGATCATAGAATCGCCCCTCACCTCCAGCGCGTAATGCTGGCCGCTGCCAGACAGCATCGACCCCGGCACGGCGATGTGATGGGAAATTTCGGAAATCGCCTCGATCGGCACACCCGCGGCGATGCGGCCCATCACGGGCAGCTCCAGCGCGTGGATGGCCTGCACCGGCTGGGCCGCGGCGGGCGGGGCTTTCGGCTTGTCGCCTGCGACGACACGCGGGGTAAAGCCCGGACGTTCCATCGCCTCGGGCAGCTTCACAATCTCAATGGCCCGGGCCCGATGGGCCAGGCGACGGATGAAGCCGCGCTCTTCCAGCGCGGTGATCAGGCGATGGATGCCGGATTTCGAGCGCAGGTCGAGCGCCTCTTTCATCTCGTCGAAGGAGGGGGGGACGCCGTCACGATCCATTCGGACGCGGATGAAATCCAGCAATTCCAATTGCTTGCGTGTCAGCATCCGGTTCGATCCCCGATCTATTATTTCTCAGTTGTCTTTATGTTCTGCCCGCGTTCCCGCTTTGTGTCAAGCACGCTGTTTTACAGATCCAGAAATTCGGCAGGCGCACCCGCGACTTGCGGCCCGTCATCCTTCGGGCGGATCAGCAGCGCATCGGCCTGACACAGAACCGAAAGCAGCGCGGAATCTTGCCGCGCAAGCGGGGTGATGACAGGTGCGCCATGGCCGTCCTGCACCTGCGCCCGCATGTAATGCGCGCGTGGCCCGGCGGGTCCGGTATTGGCACCCAGCACGCCCTGACGGATGCGGGGGGCGGGGGTCGGATCGCCCAGCATGGCGCGGATCAGCGGCAGCAGGAACAGATGGCCGCAGACCAGGGCGGAGACCGGATTGCCCGGCAGGCCCAGCATCGGCACGCCGCGCAAATGCCCCGCCATCAGCGGTTTGCCCGGGCGCATCGCGATCCGGTAAAAGCTGCGGGACAGGCCCAGGCTTTCGGCCTCGCGCGCGATGATATCGTGATCGCCGACCGAGGCACCGCCCACCGTCACCACCAGATCGGCACCCGCCGCCAGATCGAAGACGGCGGCGACGCTTGCGGTCGTGTCGCGCGCGATCGGCAGCAGGCGGGCAATGCCGCCCTCGGCCTCGATCATCGCCTTGAGCGCGAAGGTGTTGGAGGTCACGATCTGGTCGGGGCGGGGCACCTCGCCGGGCATGACCAGTTCATCCCCCGTCGCGATCACCGCCACAACCGGGCGGCGGCGCAGGCGGGGGTTCGCCACATTCATCGCAGCCAGCAGGGCAAGATCCTGTGGGCGCAGCCTGCGCGGCGCAACGCTTGCCCCATGTGCGAAATCATCCCCGCGCGGGCGGACATTGCTCTGCCGTCCGGCGACTTCGACAGTGATCATATCATTGTGACGGCGCACGTCCTCTTGCAACAGGACATGGGTCGCGCCTGCGGGCATCGGCGCGCCGGTAAAGATGCGCAGCGCCTGATCCGCGCCGATATGGCCGTCAAAGGCATGGCCCGCGCCCGCCTCGCCGATCACCTGGAACCGCGCGCCGATCCCGGCTGCGCCAGCGACCGCATAGCCATCCATCGCGGAGGCCGCGAAGGGCGGCTGGTCCAGTCGGGCAAGGGCGGGTTCTGCCATCCAGCGCCCCGCAGCCTGTGCCAATGGCACGGATTCGGCCGGCATCGGCGCGGCCAGTGCCAGGACATGATCCAGCGCCTCGGCGACCGAGATCATGGCGCGGCCTCATAGCGGCCCGACTTGCCGCCTTCTTTCACGACAAGCCGTATCCCCTCGATCCGCATGGATTTTTCGGCAGCCTTCAGCATGTCGTAAAGCGTGAGACAGGCGACCGAGACCGCAGTCAGCGCCTCCATTTCGACACCCGTGGGGCCGGTGGTGCGGACGGTTGCGCGCACTCTGATGCCGGGCAGGGCCGCGTCGGGTTCCAGATCCAGCGCCACCTTGCTGATGGGCAATGGATAGCAGAGCGGGATCAGATCGGCGGTGCGCTTGGCCCCCATGATGCCCGCCAGACGCGCCACACCCAGCACATCGCCCTTGGCTGCGGATCCCTGCAGAACCAGATCGAGCGTGGCGGGTGACATCACGACCAGCCCCTCGGCCAGCGCCATGCGGGCGCTGGCGGGCTTGTCCGACACATCGACCATATGGGCCTTGCCGCCCGCATCGAAATGGCTGAGCGCCATCAGATGCCGCCCTGCGCGCGCAGCGGATTGGCCAGCAGGTTTTGCGTCGCCGCCGTCACATCCTCTTGCCGCATCAGGCTTTCGCCGATCAGGAAGCAGCGCACGCCATATTGCGCCATATCGGCCAGATCGGCAGGGCTGAACAGCCCGCTTTCCGAGATGATCAGCCGGTCCTCCGGCGCGCGGCGCGCCAGATCGCGGGTGGTGTCCAGCGTGACATCAAAGGTGTGCAGGTTGCGGTTGTTGATGCCCAGAAGCGGCGATTTCAGCTTTGCCGCGCGTTCCAGCTCGGCGCGGTCATGCACCTCGACCAGCACATCCATGCCATGGGCGAGGGCCACCTGTTCCAGATCGATCGCCTCGGCATCATCCAGCGAGGCCATGATCAGCAGGATGCAATCGGCCTTCAGCGCCCGCGCCTCGATGATCTGATAGGGATCATAGATGAAATCCTTGCGCAGACAGGGCAGGCTGGTCGCGTCATGCGCCTGCACAAGATATTCATCGGCGCCCTGGAAGGACGGCCCGTCGGTCAGCACGGAAAGGCAGGTGGCACCACCCGCCTCATAGGCGCGGGCCAGGGCGGGCGGATCGAAATCAGCGCGGATCAAGCCCTTGGAAGGGCTGGCTTTCTTGATCTCGGCAATGAGGCCATAGCCGCCATTCGCCGCCTGGGTCAGCGCCTCGGCAAAGCCGCGGGGCTTTGGGGCCTCCTTTGCATCGGCCTCGACCTCGGACAGCGGACGGGCCAGTTTGCGGGCCGCGACATCCTCAAGTTTATAGGCCTTGATACGGTCGAGAATGGTGCTCATGTCGGTCTCCTTTCCCTAGGTCTAGCCCGCGCGCGGAAAATTGAAAACCCGCGAGGGCTGTGTCAGCGCGCCCAATCGACCGGCGCGCCGCCTTGGGCCATCAGCCAGTCATTCACCTGGCTGAACGGGCGGGAGCCGTAAAAGCCGCGATGCACCGAGAGCGGCGAGGGGTGCGGCGTCTCGATGAACAGGTGTGGCGCGCCGTCTGGCGCATGGCGCGGCAGCTTGGCGCAGGCCTTTTGCGCGGGCTTGCCCCAAAGCACAAAGGCGCGCGGCCCGTCTCCGGCGGTGGCGGCCAGAACCTGCGAAACCAACTTTTCCCAGCCCCACCCCTTATGGCCATAAGCCTCATGCAGCGGCACGGTCAGCACCGCATTCAGCAGCAGCACGCCCTGTTCCGCCCAGCCGGTCAGATCGCCGTCGGGTCGGGCAATGCCAAGATCGCTCTGCAATTCTGTCAGGATGTTTTTCAGCGAATCCCGGGGCGGGCTGCCCGGCGGAAAGCTGAAGGCAAGGCCGGTCGCCCGGCCCGGCGTGTGATAGGGGTCTTGCCCCAGGATCACCGCGCGGACATGTTTGCGCGGCGTCAGCTCCAGCGCGCGAAAGATCGCTGTGGGCTGCCAAGCGGGGGCACTTGCCAGCCTCGCCTGCAAGGCGGGCCAGTCTTCACGGAAGAACGGCAGATCGGCCCAAGCCTCCGGCGGGCGGGGCAGCGCGCTCACGCGGGGGCCGTCAGGCCGACCAGCGCCTCGACCTTGGCAAGCGCCGCGCCGCTATCGATGCTTTCGCGCGCGATCTCCACGCCTTCGGGCAGGCTGGCCGCGCGATCGGCCACGACAAGCGCCGCCGCCGCATTCAACAGCACCGCGTCGCGATAGGCACCGGTCTCCCCTTCCAGAAGTCGGCGGAAGGCCGCGCCGTTCTCGGCAGGCGTGCCGCCGACAATCGCCTCGAACGGATGGGGCGACAGGCCCGCATCCTCCGGGTGCACCTCAAATTCGCGGATCGCGCCGCCTTCCAGCGCGGCCACCCGACTGGGTTCGGCAATCGACACCTCATCGGTGCCGTCGCCGCCATGCACAAGCCATGCTTTTTCCGCCCCCAGCAATTGCAGCGTCTCGGCCATCGGGCGCAGCAGGTCATTGCTGAACGTGCCGGTCAGCTGGCGCTTCACTCCGGCGGGGTTGGTCAGCGGCCCGAGAATGTTGAAGATCGTGCGGGTGCCCAGTTCCGCCCGCACCGGGCCGACATGGCGCATGGCCGGGTGGTGCATGGGGGCCATCATGAAGCCGATCCCGGCTTCGGCCAGACAGCGTTCGACCACTTCGGGGCCGACCATCACATTGATGCCCATCTCGCTCAGCGCATCCGCCGCGCCGGATTTGGACGAAAGGTTGCGATTGCCATGCTTGGCCACCGGCACGCCCGCGCCCGCGACCACAAAGGCCGTCGCGGTGGAGATGTTCAGCGTGCCCTTGCCGTCACCGCCGGTGCCGACGATATCCATCGCGCCCTGTGGTGCGCGCACCGGATTGCATTTGGACCGCATCACATGGGCGGCGGCGGCATATTCCTCCACCGTTTCGCCCCGCGTGCGCAGCGCCATCAGAAAGCCACCCATCTGGGCAGGCGTGGCCTCGCCTTCAAACAGCGCGGCAAAGGCGGTGCGGGCTTCATCGGCGCTCAAGGGGCGGGTGGCAGCAAAGCCGATCAGCGGTTTCAGACGTTCGCTCATGCTGCCACCTTGGCGCTGTCGAGGAAGTTGCGCAGGATCTGGTGCCCGTGTTCCGACGCGATGCTTTCCGGGTGGAACTGCACGCCTTCAATCGGCAGCGTCTTGTGGCGCAGGCCCATGATCGTGCCGTCTTCCAGCCATGCGGTGACCTCAAGGCAATCGGGCAGGCTCTCGCGCTCCACCACCAGGCTGTGATAGCGGGTGGCAAGGAAAGGCGAGGGCAGGCCCCGGAACACGCCTTTGCCCTCATGCAGCATGGTGCCCATCTTGCCATGGACGATCTCGTGGCAGCGCACCACCTTGCCGCCAAAGGCCTCGCCGATGGTCTGGTGACCAAGGCAGACGCCCAAAAGCGGGATACCTGCCTCGGCCGCCGCGTTGGTCAACGGGATGCAGATCCCCGCCTGTGCCGGATCGCAGGGGCCGGGGCTCAGCACGATCGCCTCGGGGCGCAGACCCATGGCTTCCTGCACATCCATCGCATCATTGCGGATGACGCGGATATCCGCCCCCAGCTCGCCGAAATAGTGGACGAGGTTGTAGGTGAAGCTGTCATAGTTGTCGATCAGAAGCAGCATATTTGAACCTAGTGCTTTGATTTTTAACGAAATAACTTCTTGAGTTCTGGATTGATACTCACATCCGTACTCACATTTCGTCGCGCTATAGCGCCCTGTTGCGTTGCGCGGACCCTACGCCCGTGCCCTGTCAGGGGCAATATCGAAGGTTGCGAGTGTCCTATGCTTTGTTCAGACCCGGCAGTTGGGACGGAGCATCCTGCATGAGAGGATGCGCGAACTCGAGGGTTTCACAGCGCAGCGCTGCCTGAACTGCCCGGCCGGAGCAGTCGTGCTCCATTCAAAGCTCTCCGGGGGGGCAGAATGTCGTACTTGTTGACAGTGTCAGGATTCTGCAGGTGGTCTGCCGTTCAGATTGTTTAGGAACTAACTACTCTCAACCAGATCAATGAGGCGCAGGTAGCGCCCGTCGGATGTCAGTTTGGGGTCAGCCTCGGCGATCAGGGCCAGAATTTTCGGCAACGCATACGATGTTCGAGCTAAAGTCTGTGGGGTGACCCTGTTCATCAAATCTAAGGTAGTCTCAGGGTATCGCACTGTTATGGGGTCTTCGTTATAGATGTCGCGTGTGAACCTGTCGAAGGGATGGTCGTTCGTCTCGACCGGGGCGAGGAACTTCTTCACGGACTCATATACTTCCGGAAAGCTGTCGCCGGTATCATCGAGAAGGCCGATCCACGCCCGCATCGCAGCAGATGTTCGATATCTGTGTTCTCTCGGCCAGACCTCATTAATGAACGGGACGACAAATTTGGCCCAGCCGTCGTCGTTGTTCTGCCCCACCATGCCCAACCAAAAAACGAACTGGTTTCGTGTGTCATCAGACATCGACCGAAGGACCGAACGCATTTCCTTTCCTGAGAGGCCAGCGGGTTCGTCTGGACGGAACACCCGCATGAAGCCTAGCCATTGGGCGGCAATTTTCGAGAGATCGCTATCCCAAGAAAGTCCCTCGATCCAAGGAAACAGCTCAAGCAGGAGCGGCTTGATGACCTCGGCCAGCGGCAGCAAAGGATTTTGGTTACCACACAGGAAGCCATTCCACGCGGGTTCCGATGCCGGATGATCGAACGCAAGCATCGGAACAAGGCGGTCCTCAGCCCATTGTGGGTCGAGGAACATGAGCCAGTTGAGCCTTCTCATCGTGATCGAAACCGCGTGGTCCGAACCTTCCCCAGGTGCAGCGAAGAGGCGTTCCAGTCGGTTCTTGATATGATCCGGCAAGAGAAAACCGGTTTCCTGCTTCTGTTCGGGGACGATGCGATAAAGGGCCTCGGTACACATGCCGAATGGGCCGTTGATCGCATGTCCATGCGTCCGCCTGGACCGCTCCACGACTTCGGCCCTGACGCTCACTTCTCCGAGTCCACTCTTGGCTGCATCCGCTCCGCCGCTCAGGATACCGTCAACGACATGATCGTAGACGGTCCATCCAAGCTGCTCATCAAACGCTAAGATTGCCGACAGGTTGATTTCGAGCCATCGCCCCAGTGTGTGAGCCAGCTCTGCGACTGCTGCGGCTGGAAGTCTGGTCAGCCGGTGCAAAAAGACCCTTCTCAGCCGGGGGGAAATGTCATCAGGCAGTTCGTTGATCATGGATGACCAGAGGAACTGCGGGTAGTCGTTGCCTTTGCCTGCAAGGGTAAGGGCAGACAAGGCCTTGCGGGGGTTGGTCCTCACTAGCCCAGTGAATGGGCGCTTTTCGGTGAAGCTGTCGAAGTCTCGATTAAGATCATCCTTGGCGCGCGCCACAATCTCGTTCACAGGAAGGTCCAACACGGCTTCGGGGCTCTCGTCAATTCCGACATATCCGAAATGGGAACCACGCTCGGTGACCGTTGATTTCGCCCAGCCATCGTTCCAACGAGGAACGCCTCGGATCATCGCATCAAGGTAAGCGGCGTCTGAACCCCACGTTGCGTGGCTGACGCGCTGCTGCGAAGTCCTTTTCATCGGCTGATGGGGAGTGCGTTTCGCAATGTGTGCCAA
>NZ_WCHR01000044.1 GCF_008973825.1 Gemmobacter serpentinus
ATGTGACCTTCCGCCGTCAGAGCTGAGACGCGCGGGCCAGAGGAGTCCGGGCCCCAAGAAACCTGCGCCGAGAAACGCGAGAATTGGGCGGAAGTGAGGGGGCCAGCCCCCTCTTGAGCCTGCGGCTCAATTCACCCCCGGGATATTTGGGAACAGATGACGTAGGAGGGGCGGCTCTTGAAACGCGCGTCGCGTGTCAGCGGCGCGCGCTTTCTGCCTGCATTCATCTGTTCCCAAATATCCTCTGGGGGTGCGGGGGGCGAAGCGCCCCCGCGTGCAGGATGGAACACAGGCGCAACGCGCGCAGGCCAAGCCCGGATTTTACCACCCAGATACGAGGCTCATCGGGCAACCTTCGCGGAGCCCTGTCCGATGCGCATCACCAATTGCCACACCCATACCTTTACCGCCGCCCATATCCCGCAGCACTACCCGCATTGGGCGCTGCTGCCCTTCAAGCGCGCGCCGGGGCTGTTGCGGGCGCTGGCATTGCTCGCCCGGGTGCTGGGGCAGGAAGGGGCTGCCGCCGCCCTGCGCAGGCTGCACCGTTTTCAGCAAGAGGCAGGCCAGCCGCGGCAGGCCGATATCTTTGCCCGGCTGATCGCGCAATATCCGCACGGCAGCCGCTTTGTGGTGCTGCCGATGCAGATGGCGGGCATGGGGCAGGGCGCGCCGCATGTCGATCTGGTTGCACAACATGACGAACTGGCGGCACTGGCCCGTGCCTGGCCCGGGCTGGTCATTCCCTTTGCCACCTGCGATCCGCGCCTGCCGGGGGCGGCGGCCGAGGTGCGGCGCTGCGTCAACGATCTGGGATTTCGTGGCTTGAAACTTTACCCGCGCCTTGGCTTCGCGCCCGACCATCCGGTGCTGATGCGCGAGATCTATCCGCTGCTGGATGCGCGCGGCTTGGCCGTGGTTTCGCATTGTTCACGCGGCGGCGTCACCGGCAATGTTTCCCGCGCCGAGGCGGATTGCGTCTCGCACCCGATGGCCTTCGCGCCGGTGCTGCGGGCCTTTCCGCACCTGCAGGTCAATCTGGCGCATATGGGCGGGCAAAGCGATTGGCAGGCCTATATCCGCGACGGGATCGACCCCTATCATTGTGAGACCAGCGGCGGAAACTTCCTGATGGCGCTGCGTCGCATGATCGAGGGCGGCGAATATCCCAATCTCTGGACCGATCTGTCTTACACGCTGTTTCAATCCGAGGCCTTCCTGCCCTTCCTGCGGCTGTTTCTGGATCACCCGAAGATGCGGGCGCGGGTGCTGTTCGGATCGGACTTCTACATGACCCGGCAAGAGGCCCTGTCGGAACGCGCCGTGGCGGTGCGGCTCCGCGCCGGGCTGGGCGAGGATCTGTTTCGCCAGATCGCCGAGACCAATCCCGAGCACTGGCTGGGCGAACGCTGACGCTCTGGACTTCGCCCGGCCCAATGCCGATATAGGGATCATGTCCCTGCCACCCGGATTCCTTGACGAGCTTCGCAATCGCGTCACGCTCTCCAGCGTGGTCGGCCGCAAGGTCGTGTGGGACATGCGCAAATCCAATCAGGCCAAGGGCGATTTCTGGGCACCATGCCCCTTCCATCAGGAAAAATCAGCCTCCTTCCATGTCGATGACCGCAAGGGGTTTTACTACTGCTTCGGCTGCCATGCGAAGGGCGATGCGCTTGGCTTTCTGAAGGAATCCGAGAACCTCTCCTTCATGGAAGCGGTCGAGATGCTGGCGCGCGAGGCGGGTATGCAGATGCCCGCGCGTGATCCGCAGGCCGCGCAGAAGGCCGATCGCCGCAGCCAGCTGGCCGAGGTGATGGAAGAGGCGGTGAAGTTCTACCGCCTGCAATATCGTGCGGGCGCGGGCCAGATGGCGCGCGACTATGTCAGCCAGAAGCGCCGCCTGTCGGATGCAGCCCAAGACCGTTGGGAGATCGGCTGGGCCCCCGACAGCCGAGTGGCCTTGCTGAATGCGCTGAAGGCCAAGGGCGTGCCGCCCGACCTGATGGTCGATAGCGGCGTGATCGCGCGGGGCGATGATGGCAGCCTTTATGACCGTTTCCGCGCGCGGGTCATCTTTCCGATCCGTGATGCG
The DNA here is from genome assembly GCF_008973825.1 of Gemmobacter serpentinus. Classification (GTDB taxonomy): domain Bacteria; phylum Pseudomonadota; class Alphaproteobacteria; order Rhodobacterales; family Rhodobacteraceae; genus Gemmobacter; species Gemmobacter serpentinus. The sequence goes on from NZ_WCHR01000044.1 coordinate 2,093, forward strand.
CGCGGGCGCGCGATCAGCCTTGGGGGCCGGTCGCTCGATCCCAATGCGCGGGCGAAGTATCTGAACGGCCCGGAGACCGAGCTGTTCGACAAGGGGCGCAACCTGTTCAACCATGGCCCGGCGCGCGAGGCTGCCGGCAAGGGCCGGCCCCTGATCGTGGGCGAAGGCTATATGGATGTGATCGCCATGGTGGAGGCGGGATTTCCTGCAGCCGTCGCCCCCTTGGGCACCGCGATCACCGAGGATCAGCTGCGCCTGATGTGGCGCATCAGCCCCGAGCCGATCATCACGCTGGATGGCGATACCGCCGGGCAACGCGCGGCGCTGCGCGTCATTGATCTGGCCTTGCCGCTGCTGGAGGCGGGACAGGGCCTGCGCTTTGCGGTGCTGCCGCAGGGCCTCGACCCGGATGATCTGTTGAAGCAAAAGGGCGCGCCCGCGCTGCAAGAAGTGCTGGATCAGGCGCTGCCGATGGTGGCGCTGCTATGGCGGCGCGAGACCGAGGGGCGGGTGTTCGACAGCCCCGAACGCAAGGCCGCACTTGATAAATCGCTGCGCATGGCGCTGATGAAGATCAAGGATGCCTCGATCCGCAAGCATTACGGCGAGGATATCAAGGAACTTCGCTGGGATCTGTTCCGCCAGGGCCGCCGCCCGGCCCGCAGCCTGGATCGGCCCTTTGGCGCACCGGGCATGAGCTTCCGCCCGGGTGGCCGCAATGCCAAGCCCCAGGCGGTGGAGCCGCTGGCCACCACACGCGCCTCGATGCTTGGGTCCAATGACGGTGAGGCGGCGGTGATCGAGCTGCGGGTTTCGGTGGTGCTTGCGACCTTCTGCCTGCATCCCTCCCTGATCGACCGGCACGAGGCGCAGATCGAACGCATGGTGCTGGGCGATGACATGCATCGCCATCTGCGGCAGGTGGTTCTGACCCATGCCCATGACCACGACCCGGAAACCTGCGCCGCCCGTCTGGCGCGCGCCGCTGGTCCGGCCCTTGAAACCCTGCTCGCGCATCCCCAAATCCGCATCCAGCCGCATATCCGTCGCCCCGATGATTCCGACAGCGCGGAAAAATGCCTTGAGATGGAACTGGCAAAACTGGCCGCCCATTGGGGGGCCGAGGCCGAGATGCGCGAAGCGTCCGAGGATATCGAAGGTCTGGCCGATGAGGGGCTGACCTGGCGGATCAGCGAGGCGGCGCGCGCGATCAGGGATGCCGAAAAAGGTCCCGAGGCCGCCAGGGCCGACGGGGTTGTCGCCCCGAACGGGGTTGAACTTGATCGCGAGGACCTGGACAAGGCCCAGCAGGTTTGGGCCAGTATCGACTTTTCGCGGGGTGGCAAGGCCCGCAAATGAGGCCCCTGTTGCGTTTTCACGCAATGCAGGGCACCCACACCCCTTGCCCTTCCGTGATTCGCACGGTTGATTCGTAACCAATGCGGCTGATTCGGCCGACCCCGACGTGCCTTCAGGAGATCCCATGGTCAAAGACACCGATGACGGCAAACCCGAGGATCAGGAGGCCGATGTCTCGCTCGACATGAGCCAGGCTGCTGTGAAGCGGATGATCGCGGATGCGCGCGAGCGTGGCTATATCACCTATGACCAGCTCAATGCCGTGCTGCCGCCGGAACAGGCCTCGTCGGAGCAGATCGAGGATGTGATGGCGATGCTCTCCGAGATGGGGATCAACGTCGTCGAGAATGAAGAGGCCGAAGAGGGCGAGACCGGCGGCGAGCTGGTCGAGGCCGGATCGACCTCGCGTGAAGTGGCACTGGCCGGTGCAGCCTCCGAGACGCTGGACCGCACCGATGATCCGGTGCGCATGTATCTGCGCGAAATGGGTTCGGTTGAACTGCTGTCGCGTGAGGGCGAGATCGCCATCGCCAAGCGGATCGAGGCTGGCCGTAACACGATGATCGCGGGCCTCTGCGAAAGCCCGCTGACCTTCCAGGCGATCACCATCTGGCGCGACGAACTTCTGAACGAAGACATTCTGCTGCGCGACGTGATCGACCTTGAAGCGACCTTCGGGCGCAGCCTGGATGGCGATGACGAGATGGGTGGGCTGGAAGAGGTGGATATGTCCGCCGCCGCCCCCGCGCAGCCGCGCCGCCCGGCCTCGAACGAGCCGGAGCTGGATGCCGACGGCAATCCGATCTCGCGGGGCGATGACGACGACGAGGATGACGAAGCCTCGAACATGTCCATCGCCGCGATGGAGAACGCGCTTCGCCCGAAAGCGTTGGAAACGCTGGAACGCATCGCGCTGGATTACGAGACGCTGTCGGAAATGCAGGATCGCCGGATGCTGGCCACGATGAATGGCTCGGCCGCGCGCTTTACGGCGGAAGACGAGGCGATCTATCAGAAGCTGCGTTCCGAGGTGGTGCAGCTGGTGAACGAGCTGCATCTGAACAACAACCGGATCGAGGCGCTGATCGACCAGCTTTACGGCATCAACAAGCGCATCATGTCGATCAATTCCGGCATGGTGAAGCTGGCCGATGCCGCGCGGATCAATCGCCGCGAATTCATCGACGAATATCAGGGCTATGAACTGGATCCGGCATGGATCGACCGGATGGCGGCAAAGCCGGGCCGGGGCTGGCAGACGCTGGTGGAGAAAAGCCGCGACAAGCTGGAAGAGCTGCGCAATGACATGATGCAGATCGGGCAATATGTCGGCGTCGATATTTCCGAATTCCGCCGTATCGTGCAGCAGGTCCAGAAGGGCGAGAAAGAGGCGCGTCAGGCCAAGAAGGAAATGGTCGAGGCCAACCTTCGACTGGTGATCTCCATCGCCAAGAAATATACCAACCGCGGCCTGCAATTCCTTGATCTTATTCAGGAAGGCAATATCGGTCTGATGAAGGCGGTCGACAAGTTCGAGTATCGCCGGGGCTACAAGTTCTCCACCTATGCGACCTGGTGGATCCGTCAGGCGATCACCCGCTCCATTGCCGATCAGGCGCGCACCATCCGTATTCCGGTGCATATGATCGAGACGATCAACAAGCTGGTGCGCACCGGCCGTCAGATGCTGCACGAGATCGGCCGCGAGCCGACGCCGGAAGAACTGGCGGAAAAGCTGCAAATGCCGCTGGAAAAGGTTCGCAAGGTGATGAAGATCGCCAAGGAGCCGATCAGTCTCGAAACGCCGATCGGCGACGAGGAAGACAGCCAGTTGGGCGATTTCATCCAGGATACCAACGCGATCCTGCCGCTGGATTCGGCCATTCAGGAAAACCTGAAGGAAACCACGACCCGCGTGTTGGCCAGCCTGACCCCGCGCGAGGAACGCGTGCTGCGGATGCGCTTTGGCATCGGGATGAACACCGACCATACGCTGGAAGAGGTGGGCCAACAGTTCAGCGTGACGCGCGAACGCATCCGCCAGATCGAGGCCAAGGCGCTGCGCAAGTTGAAGCACCCCAGTCGCTCGCGCAAGCTGCGCAGCTTCCTCGACCAATAAGAAGAAGGCGCCCTGCGGGGCGCCTTTTCGTTTCGGGTGTTTGATGACCTATCTGCGGGCCAGGCGGGTGGGCAGGTCACGGAACGGGCGCTGGTCTTGGGCTCATCCGCTGTGATGGTCGGCCCGGCGAGCCATGATCGCCACAACCGCCTCGGATCTTTCCGCCCGCATCATTCCGCGTCTCAGGCCCTCGCGGCCTCTTGCACCAGCCGCAGGCAGACCCGCAGCGATTGCGCCATATCCTGCACGCTGATCCATTCCAGTGGCCCGTGAATCTCCTGCATTCCGGTAAAGACATTGGGACAGGGCACGCCCATCTCAGTCAGGCGCGAGCCGTCGGTGCCGCCCCGGATCGGCACAGAGACGGGCTCGATTCCCTCGGCACGGCAGGCGGCGCGGGCCAGGTCCACCGGCGTCATGTCCTTTTCCAGCCAGTAACGCATGTTGCGATATTGCGGCCGGATCTCCAGCTGGATCGCCGCGCGGGGTTCCGCCACTTGCAGGGCGGCGCAGGCGCTGCGCAGCACATCGGCCTTCTGTGCCAGCCCGTCCAGCTCAAAGTCACGCAGGATGAAGCGCAGCTCCGCCTCGGCAGCACCGCCACGGATATCATGCAAGTGGATGAACCCTTCGCGCCCCTCTGTCACTTCGGGCGTCAGCGTGGCTTGCGGCAGAAAGGCGATCAGCCGACCGGCAAGGGTCGCGGCATTCACCATCTTGCCCTTCGCCGTGCCGGGATGGGTAGAGACGCCGGTGATCTTCACCACCGCCCCGTCGGCCGAGAAACTTTCATATTCGATCTCGCCCACCGCGCCGCCATCCAGCGTATAGGCGAAATCGACGCCCAGATCGGTGGGCAGACGCGGATCGACGCCGCGCCCGATCTCCTCATCCGGGGTAAAGGCGATGCGGATCGTCGGATGTGCGAGATCGGGCCGCGCCAGACCGGGCTGTGCCAACAACTGCCCGGCCAAGGCCATCAGGATCGCCACCCCGGCCTTGTCATCGGCCCCCAGCAGCGTGGTGCCCGAGGCGGTGATGATGTCATGTCCGATCTTGGTGCCGAGATAGGGCGAGACCTCGGGCGACAGCACCAGCCCCGGCGCATCGGCAAAGCTGATCGCGCCGCCATTATAGCGGCGATGGACCACAGGCTTCACACCGCTGGCGGCGAAGGCTGGTGCGGTGTCCATATGGGCGACAAAGCCGATGCGGGGGCCGGTTGACGTGCCGGGAATCGTCGCCAGCACCGCACCGTAATCCGTCAGGTGAACGTCGCTTGCGCCAAGCGCCGACAGCTCCGCCACCAGCAGGCGCGCCATATCCAGCTGAATCGCGGTGCTGGGTTGGCTCGGGCTATCCTCATCGCTCTGGCTGTCGATGGCGGTGTAGCGCAGCAGGCGGGTTTCCAGCTCGGTCTCGATATCGGGGCTTTGGGTCATCTGGGGTCTCCGGTTCCGCGGCTATCAGGCGGCGGCGCGGCCCCGGTGTCAACCATGTGACAGAATGCGACTACGGGCGGCGGAATCCCGCGTTGATTTGATCGGCGGGGCCCGAATTTCCCCTGCCGCGCGCTTGCGCGACTTTTGCAAGGTCGTAAACTGAGACAAACCAAAAGGAGCCCTCAGGTGTTTCAAATCAAGGCATTTACTGTGACCATGGCCCTGCTGGGTCTGGGCGCGGGTCAGGCATTGGCCGTGACCTGCAGCGATACCGGCGCGGCATATGAGACATGGAAACCCCTTATGGCGCAGGAAGCTGCCGCTGCCGGGGTGGGGGATCGCGGGATCGCCGCCCTGATGGGCACGAGCTATGCCTCCAAGACCATCGCCGCCGACCGCAATCAGAAAAGTTTCAAATACACGCTGCAGAAATTCCTGCAGGTGCGCGGTGCCGATACGATCGTGGCACAGGGCCGCAAGCGCAAGGCGGGCAATGCCGCGTTCTATCAAAGCCTTGAGGCCCGCTATGGCGTGCCGGCTGGCGTGATTCTGGCGATTCACGGCATGGAAACCGGCTTTGGCAATTTCATGGGCGACAGCAATGTCGTCTCGGCCATCGCGACGCTGGCTTATGACTGCCGCCGCTCGGATTTCTTCACCCCGCATCTGGTGGCGGCGTTGAAGCTGGTCGATCAGGGTTCGATCACCACCAAGACAGTCGGTGCCAAGCATGGCGAGGTGGGGCATACCCAGTTCCTGCCCGGAAATGTGCTGCGCTACGGCGTGGATGGCGATGGCGACGGGCGGATCGACCTGACAAAACAGGCCGATGCGCTGGCCTCGACCGCCAATTTCCTGGCGCAAAAGGGCTGGCGCCCGGGTGCCGGCTATCAGGAGGGCGAGCCGAATTTCGCCGTCATCAAGGAATGGAACGCGGCCAAGGTCTATCAGCAGGCCATCGCGATCATGGGCGCAAAAATCGACGGCTAAGCGCCGTTTTCCCTCTTGCAGCCCCGGCGTGAGGCGGCTAAACACCGCCTCACCAAGCGCGGTCCGTTCGTCTATCGGTTAGGACACCAGGTTTTCAACCTGGGAAGAGGGGTTCGACTCCCCTACGGACTGCCACTGGTTTTCCCATTCAGATCAAGCATTTGCGCGCCTTTCTTGAGGTGCGATCTGCCTTTGCCGCAAGCTGGCGTGCTGTCCGATACAAGTTTTGCGCCCGTATCGGGCAACACATCTGCGTCCCGTCATATGTCCCCTATATGCGCAAGTTTTGCGCCGCTCTGGGGCAGCAGGATGAGGAAGGGAAAAGTGGCGGGCCCGCAGCGACCGTGGGCGACGGATTTTCCCGAGAGCCAGAGGTCTCAGGTGGGAACCAGGTAGCAAGACCAGGATCTTGCCAGAGCCAGCCCCCGTTCATTTGCTTATCGGCCACTGGAAAAGTGTCCCACACGCGAAGAGCAGCACCCGCCACCGCAAGAGATAGGCCGCGCCGTGGCGCAGGGCAAGGGCAGCCGCAAAGGCGCGCGATTTTTCGACGAAAAATCGTGGCATCAGCTTCAGTCAGCTTGACCTGTGTTCACCTTTTATTCATGTTTTGCCGTATGAATGACATTGGATCGCCCGCACCCTCCCTGCCATCGCCGCTGATGCCCGGCCAGCGGCTGGCGCGCGGGGTGGCGCGGCATCTGATGCAACTGGGTTTCGCCTGCGTCGAGGAATTGGTGCCCAGCCCCGGCCTGCGCGTCGATGTGATGGCGCTTGGGCCAAAGGGCGAGGTCTGGATTGTCGAATGCAAGTCCAGCCGTGCCGATTTCGCGGCGGATCGCAAATGGCAGAACTATCTGGAATGGTGCGACCGTTTCTTCTGGGCGGTCGGTCCCGATTTCCCATCCGAGATTCTGCCTGCGGAAAGCGGGTTGATTATCGGCGATGATTACGGCGCCGAGATCCTGCGCATGGCCCCCGCCACGCCGCTTGCGCCGGCACGGCGCAAGGTGATGGTGCAGACATTCGCCCGCCATGCCGCCTGGCGCCTGCAGGCGCTGCGCGATCCGGCGGGCGCGGGCAATTTCAGCGTTTTTTGCCCTTAGGCGCGGAATCAGCCATCAGCCTTGCGGCCTCGGCTGCGGCGCGCAGTTCTTCGGCAATTTCTTCGGCCTCGTCCGGGTCGAAATCCAGCGGCAATTCGATACCGCCCTCGGCCTCGATATAGATTCGCACCATGCCCTGATCGGTCGGCCCGATCTGGATATTCGCGGCGATCTCGCTTTGCTTGTTGATGCTCATGGCAGGCTCCGTTTCTCTGCTTCGGGCGTAGCGAGGAAAAACCGCGATGGCAAGCACGAGGGGGGGTTGCATTCGCCATCGCAGGGGGCTAAATCGCCGCCAGTGCCGACGTAGCTCAGTTGGTTAGAGCACCAGATTGTGGATCTGGGGGTCCCCCGTTCGAGCCGGGGCGTCGGTACCATCCTCAAAAGGCCTCGCCCATCGGGCGGGGCCTTTTGCCTTCCCCTCACAAGACTTGCATTCCCCGGTGATACGGGGCGCGTCGTGGCATCGCCGCCAACGCGGCGCCTATGCCAGCAGCGCCTTGCTGGTCGCGCTGACACCGCGCCGTAATGAACTCGGGCTCAGCTGTGGTCTTGCGTTCAGGGGGGAGGGGGCTATGGTCGCGGCCCAACCCTACAGGAGCCGCCATGATTCAGGACGCCGCCCGCCGCATCCCCCTTGTCATCGCCCGCGAGATCAGCGCCCAGCCCAATCAGGTCGGGGCCGCGATCGAGCTTCTGGACGGGGGGGCGACGGTGCCCTTCATCGCGCGCTATCGCAAGGAGGTGACTGGGGGCCTGGATGATACCCAGCTGCGCATCCTGGCCGAACGGCTGACCTATCTGCGCGAGATGGAGGCGCGGCGCGCCGCGATCTTCAGCTCCATCTCTGATCAGGGCAAGATGAGCGACGATCTGGCCGCCGCCATCGCCAAGGCAGACACAAAGGCCGCGCTGGAAGACATCTATCTGCCCTACAAGCCCAAGCGCCGGACCCGCGCGATGATTGCCCGCGAAAATGGCCTCGGGCCACTGGCAGAGGCGATTCTGGCCGACCGCTGCGCCGATCCGGCTGTGCTTGCGGCGGGCTATATCAATGACGCAGTGCCGGATGCGAAATCCGCGCTGGAAGGCGCGCGCGATATCGTGGCCGAGGGCCTGTCGGAAAATGCCGATCTTCTGGGACGGTTGCGCGGCCATATGAAACAGGTGGCCGACCTGACCGCGACCGTGATCGCGGGGAAGGAGGTCGAGGGGGCCAAGTTCTCCGACTATTTCGCCCATCGTGAAAAATGGGAGAACGCACCCTCGCACCGGGTGCTGGCCATGCTGCGTGGCCGCAACGAAGGTATCCTCAGCGTTGATCTGGAGGTTGATGCCGATGCGCCGCGCGGCCAGTCCCCGGCCGAGCGTATCTGCGGTGCGGCGCTGGAAGCGGCTGGCAGCGGCCCCGGCGATCAATGGCTGCGCGAGGCGGCAAGCTGGGCCTGGCGGGTGAAACTGAAGACCTCGCTCAGCCTGGATCTGATGGGCGAGCTGCGCGACCGCGCCGAGGCCGAGGCGATCAATGTCTTTGCCCGCAATCTCAAGGATTTGCTGCTGGCAGCCCCCGCAGGCGGCAAGGCCACGATGGGCCTGGATCCCGGCATCCGCACAGGGGTGAAGGTTGCGGTGATCGATGCGACCGGCAAGGTTCTGGGCACCGATACGGTCTATCCGTTCCAGCCCAAGAACGATCTGCGCGGGGCGCAGATCGCCTTGGCGCAGTTGATCGCGAAGCATGGGGTGAAACTGATTGCCATCGGCAATGGCACAGCCTCGCGCGAGACGGAAAAGATGGTCGCCGATCTCTTGGCGCATCTGCCGGGCGAAAAGCCGGTCAAGGTTGTGGTGTCCGAGGCCGGGGCTTCGGTCTATTCGGCCTCCGAGCTGGCTGCGCGCGAGTTTCCACAACTGGATGTGTCGCTGCGCGGCGCGGTTTCCATCGCGCGGCGCCTGCAGGATCCGCTGGCCGAACTGGTGAAGATCGAACCCAAGGCCATCGGTGTCGGCCAGTATCAGCATGATGTGGATCAGCACCGCTTGGCGCGGCAACTGGACGCGGTTGTCGAGGATGCGGTGAACGCGGTCGGTGTCGATCTGAATACGGCGTCCGCCCCCCTGTTGGCGCGGGTGTCGGGCGTGGGCGCGGGCCTCGCCGAAAGCATCGTGGCACATCGCGATGCCAATGGCCCCTTTGCCAGCCGGCGCGATTTGTTGAAAGTCGCGCGGCTTGGCCCCAAGGCGTTTGAGCAGGCGGCGGGATTCTTGCGGATTACCGGCGGCAAGGAGCCACTCGATGCCTCATCGGTTCACCCCGAGGCCTATGATGTGGCGCGCAAGATCGTGGCGGCTTGCGGGCGCGACATCCGCGCGATCATGGGCGACAGCGCGGCACTTGGCCGGCTGAACCCGCGCGATTTCATCGATGCCAAATTCGGCCTGCCCACGGTGCAGGACATCCTGGCGGAACTGGAAAAGCCCGGCCGCGACCCGCGCCCCAGCTTCAAGACCGCGACCTTCACAGACGGGGTCGAAGATATCAAGGATTTGAAACCGGGCATGATGCTGGAAGGCACGGTGACCAATGTCGCGGCCTTTGGGGCCTTTGTCGATATCGGCGTGCATCAGGACGGGCTGGTCCATGTCAGCCAGCTGGCCGACAGGTTCGTGAAGGACCCGCATGAGGTGGTGAAGGCGGGCGATGTGGTCAAGGTGCGGGTGGTCGAGGTCGATGTGCCGCGCAAACGCATCGGCCTGACCATGCGCAAGGATGCGGGCGATGCCCGTGAGGCCGCGCGCGAACGCGAGGCCACCCGTGGCCCGCAGCCGAAAGGCGGCAAACCTGCGGCTGCGCGCGGCAATTTCAACGCGGCCCCGCAAAGTAGCGGCGGCGGTGGCAATGCCTTTGCGGACGCATTGCGGGGCAAGTTCGGCAAGTGAGCGTCAACGCGCGCAGGATCGCGCTGGCCCTTGCTCTGGGGGCGGCAGGCGGGGCGGTCTTCTTCCTGCTGCATCTGCCGCTGCCCTGGATGCTGGGCGCGCTGTTCTGCACCATGTCCGCAAGTTTGGCGGGCGTGCGCCTGACCGCGCCCGCGCGGGTGCGCCCGGGCGTGGTTGCGGTGATCGGCGTTCTGCTGGGGGCCAATTTCAAGCCCGAGCTGCTGCAACAGGCCCCGGAATGGGGGCTGTCGCTTTTGGGTCTTGCGCTGTTCCTGCTGCTTGCGGTTGCCATCGTGCTGCCCTGGTATCGCAAGGTTGGCGGCTTTGACGCCCGCACCGCCTATTTCGCCGCCATGCCGGGCGGTCTTTCCGAGATGATCGAACTGGGCGAGGCGGCGGGCGCCAATGTGCCCAAGATCATCCTGGCGCAAAGCCTGCGGATCGTGACCACCATCGCGCTGATCGCGATCTGGTTCCGCTGGTGGCTGGGCCTTGCGGTGGGCAGCAATGCCAGCTCGCTTTGGGAATTTCCGGGCTGGCTGGATCTGGCCATGCTGGGGTTGGCGGCGGTGATCGGCAGTTGGGTCGGCATCAAACTGCGTCTGCCCGCACCCACGCTGATGGGGCCCATGGTGGTCTCGGCCATACTGCATCTGGTCAATCTCACGCAAAGCGCGCCGCCGGCGGTGCTGGTGATCGGGGCGCAAATCATCCTTGGCACCATTCTCGGCAGCCGCTTTCAGGGTATGAAGGCACGGGTGCTGCTGCCTGCTTTGGGGCTCAGCTTCGTGGCGACGCTTGCGATGCTGGGGATGGCATTGGGCTTCGCTCTGGTGCTGGAACGCCTGACCGGACAAAGCTCAGAACAGATCCTGCTGGCCTATGCGCCGGGCGGTCTCACGGAAATGAGCCTGGTGGCGCTGGCGCTTCATGCCGAGGTGGCTTTCGTCGCCCTGCACCATGTGGTGCGCATCCTGATGGTGATCGGCTGCGCCCCGATCGTGTTCCGGCTCTGGCTGAAATGACGGCAAGGGCAGGGGGCGCGCGCGCCCCTTCGCGGCATTCGCCGCTCACCCAAGGGGCGCGCAAGAGCGCGCGCCCGACAGCCCCCCGACCTGGCACGGGGTCAGGTGGCCGACCCGCCAATGGTCAGCCCGCCGATAAGCAGCGTCGGCTGACCCACGCCCACCGGCACCCATTGCCCGGCCTTGCCGCAATTGCCGATGCCGGGGTCCAGCGCCATGTCATTGCCGATGGCGCGGATATTGCGCAGCGCGGTCGCACCATCGCCGATCAGCGTCGCGCCCTTGATCGGCGCGCCGACCTGACCATTGCGGACCCGGTAAGCCTCGGTGCAGGAGAAGACGAACTTGCCATTGGTGATATCGACCTGACCGCCGCCAAAACCCACGGCCCAGATCCCGTCCTTCAGATCAGAAAGGATCGCTGCCGGGTCGGTATTGCCGCCCAGCATATAGGTATTGGTCATCCGCGGCATCGGGATATGGGCAAAGCTTTCCCGGCGGCCATTGCCGGTGCTCTGCACCCCCATCAGCCGGGCATTCTGGCGGTCCTGCATATAGCCGACCAGCACGCCATCCTCGATCAGCACATTGCGCTGCGAGGGCGTGCCCTCGTCATCGACCGAGATCGAGCCGCGCCGGTCGGGCAGGGTGCCGTCATCCAGCACCGTGACGCCGGGGGCCGCGATCCGCTGCCCCATCAGCCCGGCAAAGGCCGAGGTTTTCTTGCGGTTGAAGTCGCCCTCCAGCCCGTGGCCAATGGCCTCGTGCAGCAGGATGCCGGGCCAGCCGGGGCCAAGCACGATATCCATGATGCCTGCGGGCGCGGGCACGGCATCAAGGTTCACCAGCGCCAGCCGCAGCGCCTCGCGCGCGACGGTTTGCCAATGTGCAGGGTCGAGCAGCGCGCGCAGGCCGAAGCGGCCGCCGCCGCCGGTGCCGCCGGATTCGCGCCGCCCGGCCTGTTCGACGATGACCGAGATATTGATCCGCGCCATGGGGCGCACATCGCGGAAGCGCATCCCTTCGGGACGCAGGATCTCGACTTCCTGCAAGCCGGCGCTGATCGTGGCTGAAACCTGCACGACGCGTGGATCAAGGCCGCGGGTGAAGGCATCGATCTCCTTCAGCACATCGATCTTGCCGGCAAATGTTGCATCCAGCATCGGATCGGCATCGGTATATAGCCGGGCATTGGTGCCTTTCGGTGCGTCGGCCCATGTGCCGCCACCATCGCCCACGGCAAGCCGTGCGGTGCCGACCGCCCGTTTCAGCGCGCTTTCCGAGATTTCGGTGGAATGGGCATAACCCGCAACCTCGCCCTTCACCGCGCGTAAGCCAAAGCCTTCGGAGGCATCGTATGAGGCGGTCTTGATGCGACCATCATCCAGCACCAGCGCCTCGGAACGCTTGCGTTCCAGGAAAAGTTCGCCATCCTCCGCCCCTGCGACAGCCTGTCGCAGCAGCGTCAGCGCCTGACCCTCATCCAGAAGCGTGTCGAACGGGCGGAACGGGCTATCGGTCATCTGGGGTCCTTGATCCATGTCAAATGGCGGCGCAACGGCGCACGGTTTTGCTTGTCCTGACCTGCCTAATATGGTTTCAAGTTCGACAGAAACAACGGGATTCTGCCCGCTTATAGGGCATGGTCCAGGAGCGGCTCCGAAAAACCGCAGACGAACGGGATGACACTCATGCGATTCACCAAAACCCTCACCGGGCTCGTGTTGGGCATCATGGCATTTCCGGCCATGGCTGACGAGCTTAAGGTGATCGGCAAGCCAGTGGACGGCCTTCTTGGCTTCCAGCCCGCCGCGACCGAACTCGCGCGTGACATCCATTGGCTGGACGGGATGCTGAACTGGATCATCGGCGCCATCGTGCTGTTTGTGCTGGCCTTGATGCTTTACAGCTTTGCCCGCTTCAACCGCCGCGCCAATCCGACGCCGGCGACCTTCACCCATAACACCCCCATCGAGATCGCGTGGACCCTGGTTCCGATCCTCGTTCTGGCCGGGATCTTCGCCTATTCGCTGCCCGTTCTGTTCAAGCAACAGGAAATCCCGGAAGGTGAGATCGTCATCAAGGTGACCGGCTACCAGTGGTACTGGGGCTATGAATACACCAAGGATGGCGTGACCCCGGTCGAAGAGGGCGCAGAGCCGGTGGCCTTTGAAAGCTTCAAGCTGGAACGCGATCAGCTGGCGCAATATGGCTATCAGGACAGCGATTACCTGCTGGCCACCGATACCGCCATCGTGTTGCCGGTCGGCAAGACCGTGGTGATGCAGGTGACCGCCGCCGACGTGATCCATTCCTGGACCATCCCGGCCTTCGGCGTGAAGCAGGATGCGGTGCCCGGTCGTCTGGCCCAGCTGTGGTTCAAGCCGGAAATGGAAGGCATCTTCTTTGGCCAATGCTCGGAACTCTGCGGCAAGGACCATTCCTATATGCCGATCACCGTGAAGGTGGTGTCCGAGGCCAAATATGCCGAATGGCTGGCCAAGGCCAAGGGCGGCGATGTGCAGCTGTCTTCGGTTGCCATGCAGGATGCGCCGGTGCAATTGGCGGCCAATAACTGATCTGAGCGGGTCGTGGCCAATCGCGGCCGCGACCGGACAGGGTTGTAGCCCGCGGCGCGGGCGTGACCGATGCGAACAAGACGACTCGGACAAGGCAGGGCAGGCGGCGCGTGGCGATACGGGCCGCCTTGCTCCACCGGAGGGAACGGGATGAGCGATATCAATGCCAATGGGGAAATGACCCGGACGGGCGAGGCGGGCTTTGGCGATTATGTCGCCCTGCTCAAGCCCCGGGTCATGTCTCTGGTGGTGTTTACCGCGCTGGTCGGGCTTCTGGTCGCGCCGGTGCCGATGCATCCGTTTCTGACCTTTACCTGTGTGCTGTTCATCGCGCTTGGCGCGGGGGCTTCGGGCGCGCTGAACATGTGGTGGGATGCCGATATTGACCGTGTGATGCGCCGCACCCGCAACCGGCCGATCCCGGCGGGGCTGGTGGAACCGGGCGAGGCGCTTGGCCTTGGTCTGGCGCTGTCGGGCATTGCCGTGGTTATGCTGGCGCTGGCCGCCAATGTCGCGGCCGGGCTGCTGCTCGCCTTCACCATCTTCTTCTATGTCGTGATCTATTCGATGTGGCTGAAGCGGTCGACGCCGCAGAACATCGTGATCGGCGGTGCCGCCGGGGCCTTCCCGCCCATGCTGGGTTGGGTCTGCGCCACCGGATCGGTCAGTGTTGAAGCCGTCTTGATGTTCATGCTGATCTTCATGTGGACGCCGCCGCATTTCTGGGCGCTCGCGCTGTTCATGAACAATGATTACAAGGATGCGGGCGTGCCGATGCTGACCGTGACGCATGGCAAGCGCGTCACCCGCAACCATATCCTGATCTATACGATTGCGCTGGTGCCCTTTGCGCTGGCTGCGGGCTTCACCTCCATCGGTGGGCCGATCTATCTTCTGGTTTCTGCCGTGCTGAATGCGGGCTTCCTCTATGGGGCCTGGAAAATCTGGCGCCGGGACGAGGTGCAGGCCGAGGCCGATCACTATGCAACCGAGAAGGCGGTGTTCAAATTCTCGCTGCTCTATCTCTTCCTGCATTTCAGTGCCTTCCTGCTGGAGGCCGCGCTGAAATCCTTTGGCCTTGGGGGCTGGTAAGATGGCGCTGCATACCGAACACGAAATCCATCAACGTCGCTTTGGCCGCAATGTCGGGCTGGGCGTGGTGTTGGCGGCCTTTGTCGTGCTGATCTTCGGCATGACCGTTGTGAAGGTCACGCGCGGCGATCCGATGCAGGCCTTTGACCATACGGCGCGGCCGGAAATGGTGCCGGTTGAACCTGCCGAGGGGGCAGCGCAATGAGCCTGTCGCCGCAACAGAAAACCGCCGGTTGGCTGGTTGGTGTCGCCGTGACCATGGGCGCGCTCAGCTTTGCCGCCGTGCCGTTCTATGACTGGTTCTGCCGGGTGACGGGCTTTGGCGGCACGACTGCGGTTTCGGCCACCGGGTCGGATACCGTGCTGGAACGCAGCGTGTTGATCCGCTTCGACGCCTCGCGCGAGGCGGGGATGCCCTGGTCCTTCAAACCGCAACAGACCGAGATGCGGGTGAAGATCGGCGAAACGGGTCTGGCCTTCTATGAGGCGCATAATCCGACCGACCGCACCGTCGCGGGCACTGCAAGCTATAATGTCACCCCCGATGCGGCGGGTGGCTATTTCACCAAGATCGAATGTTTCTGCTTTACAGAACAGGTGCTTGCCCCCGGCGAGACCGCGATCATGCCGGTGACCTTCTTTGTCGACCCCGAGATCGTGAAGGATCGCGAGGGCAAATATGTGCGGGAGATCACGCTTTCCTACACATTCCACGAAACCCCGCTGCCGGAAAATCAGGCAGCATTGGCAGTTCCGGCGCAGGCCGGGGCGGTCAACTGATAATACCAACGAGGGATCTACAGAGATGGCCCACGCCAAGAACCACGATTTCCATATCCTTCCCCCCTCGATCTGGCCGTTCCTCGGCTCGGTCGGGGCCTTTGTCATGCTGCTCGGCGCGGTGCTCTGGATGCATGGCTCGGGCCCCTGGCTGGGGCTGATCGGCTTTGTGCTTGTGCTTTACGTCATGTTCGGCTGGTGGGCCGATGTGGTGCATGAAGGCCAGACCGGCGACCATACCCCGGTCGTGCGCATCGGCCTGCGCTACGGCGTCGTGATGTTCATCATGTCCGAAGTCATGTTCTTCGCCGCATGGTTCTGGTCGTTCTTCAAACATGCCATGTATCCGATGGGGCCGCTGTCGCCGCTGGTGGATGGCGTCTTCCCGCCGGAAGGCATCCAGACCTTCGACCCCTGGCACCTGCCGCTGATCAACACGCTGATCCTGCTCTGCTCCGGCTGCGCCTGCACCTGGGCACACCATGCCCTGGCGCATGAGAACAACCGCAAGGACATGATCAACGGTCTGGCGCTGGCGGTCATCCTTGGCATGATCTTCACCGTGCTGCAGGCCTATGAATACAGCCACGCCGCCTTCGGCTTTGCAGGCAATATCTACGGCGCGAACTTCTTCATGGCGACCGGCTTCCATGGCTTCCACGTCGTGATCGGCACGATCTTCCTGCTGGTCTGCATGATCCGTGCGATGAATGGCCATTTCACCCCCGAACAGCATGTGGGATTTGAGGCCGCTGCCTGGTATTGGCACTTTGTGGATGTGGTCTGGCTGTTCCTGTTCGCAGCCGTCTATGTCTGGGGCCAGGGCTGACCCTTCAGGCCGAGACTTGGGCGGGCAGGGTGGTCACACCTGCGCCCGACCCCTTCCCTCGAAAGCGCGGGCCTTGTAACAAGGCCCGCGCTTTTCTTTTTGCCGCAGGCTTTCAGACCGGGACCGCCATGAACCGCCGCATGATCCTTCCGTTGTTTTTCGGCCTACTCGGCGCGCTGACCCTGGTCAGCCTTGGCAATTGGCAGATGAACCGGCTGCACTGGAAAACCGCGATCATCGCCGAGGCCACCGCCCGCATGACGGAGCCGCCCGCGCCCTTGGCGCAGGACATCGCATTCCCGCGCGACCGTTATCTGCCGGTCGCGGTGACGGGCCGCTTCCTTGGACCCGAGCTTCATGTTCTGACTTCGATCCAGAATGAGGGGCCGGGTTTTCTGGTGATCGCGTCCTATGAGACCGATACGGGCCGCAAGATCATGGTGGATCGCGGCTTCATCCCCGAGGATCAGAAGGATGCGGCCCGCCCCCCGCATGCGCAGGCCGTCAGCGGCAATCTCAGCCAGCCCGATGATGTGAACAGCGCCACGCCCGCGCCGGATCTGGCGCGCAACATCTGGTTTGGCCGCGATGTGACTGCGATGGCCACGGCGCTTGGCACCGAACCCGTGCTGATCGTTGCCCGCGAAGACACCGGCGATGGCATTCGCCCGCGCGGCGTCACCGCCACCTTCCGCAACGACCATCTGGGCTATGCGATCACCTGGTATTCGCTGGCGCTTGCATGGTTGGGGATGACAGGGGCCTATCTGTGGCGTATCAGACGCCGGAACGCATGAGGCGAGACGATGCAATATATCTCCACCCGCGGGCAGGCGCCCGTCCTTTCCTTCAGCGAAGCGATGATGACGGGGCTGGCGCGCGATGGCGGCCTTTATGTGCCCGCATCGGTGCCGAAATTCACTGCGGAACAGATCGCGGAACTGGCGGGCCTGCCCTATGAGGAGATCGCCTTCCGCGTCATGCAGCCTTTCATGGGCGAGACGTTCTCGGAACCTGAATTCAAGGGCCTGATCGCCAAGGCCTATGCGGGCTTTGGTCATGCCGCACGCGCGCCGCTGAAACAGCTTGGGCCCGACCATTTCCTGCTGGAGCTGTTCCACGGCCCGACCCTGGCCTTCAAGGACTTCGCCATGCAGCTCATCGGGCAGATGATGCAGGCAGCCCTTGCCAAGACCGGCGAACGCATCACCATTGTCGGCGCCACCTCCGGCGATACCGGATCGGCCGCGATCGAGGCCTTCCGGGGCCTGGCCAATGTCGATGTCTTCATCCTGTTCCCGCATGGCCGGGTCTCCGAGGTGCAGCGCCGCCAGATGACGACACCCTCGGAAAGCAATGTCCACGCGCTGGCGATGGATGGCGATTTCGATGATTGTCAGGCCCGCGTGAAGGATATGTTCAACGATTTCGCCTTCCGCGACGGGGTGCGGCTTGCCGGCGTGAACAGCATCAACTGGGCGCGCGTTCTGGCGCAGGTGGTCTATTACTTCTCGGCGGCGACCAGCCTTGGCGCGCCGCATCGCAAGGTCAGCTTCACCGTGCCGACCGGCAATTTCGGCGATATCTTCGCGGGCTATATCGCCAAGGAGATGGGCCTGCCCATCGACCAGCTGGTGATCGCGACCAATCAGAATGACATTCTCGACCGTGCCCTGCGCTCGGGCGCCTATATGACTGATGGGGTGAAGCCTTCGATCAGCCCGTCGATGGACATTCAGGTCTCGTCCAACTTTGAACGCGTGCTGTTTGATGCCTATGGCCGCGAAGGGGCGGCGGTGGCGCAGCTGATGGCCGATCTGAAGTCCGGTGGCTTCACCATCAGCCAGGGCGCGCTGGAGTTTTTGCGCGAAACCTTCGCCTCGGGCCGTTGCTCGGAAGACGAAACCCGCGCGACGATCCGTGCGACGCTGGCCAATAGCGGTGAGCTGCTCTGCCCGCATTCGGCGGTCGGCGTGAAGGTCGCGCAGGAACAGGGCGGCGCAAGCCCGATGGTCACGCTGGCCACTGCGCATCCGGCCAAGTTTCCCGATGCGGTCGAAGACGCCTCCGGCATCCGCCCGGCGCTGCCGCCGCGCATGGCCGATCTGTTTGAGCGCCCCGAGCGCGTGACCCGCGTGCCCAACGATCTGGCCGCGCTGCAAGATCTTGTCCGCGAAAGGATCGCGCGTTGACGCTTCGTATCACCACGCTGCCCAACGGGTTCCGCATCGTCACCGAACATATGCCGGGGCTGAAATCGGCCTCGGTGGGCGTCTGGGTGCTGGCGGGCGGGCGGCATGAGCGGGCCGAACAGAACGGCATCGCGCATTTCCTGGAACATATGGCCTTCAAGGGCACCGCCAAGCGCAGCCCGCTTCAGATCGCCGAAGAGATCGAGGATGTCGGCGGCTATATCAACGCCTATACTTCCAAGGAAATGACCGCATATTATGCCCGTGTCTTGTCGGGCGATGTGGCGCTGGCGCTGGATGTGATTTCCGACATCGTGCTCAATCCGGTCTTTGATCCGAAAGAGATCGAGACCGAGCGCCATGTGATCCTGCAAGAGATCGGGCAGGCGCTGGATACGCCCGATGACATCATCTTTGACTGGTTGCAGGAAGTCAGCTACCCCGACCAGCCCTTTGGCCGCACCATTCTTGGTCCGGCAGAACGTGTGTCTTCCTTCGGACGCGACGATCTGGTGGGCTTTGTGAAGGCGCATTACGGGCCGGACCAGATGGTGCTGGCCGCGGCCGGTGGCGTCGATCATGATGCGATCGTGGCACAGGCGACGGAGATCTTCGGCGGGCTCGCGCCGGTCGGCAATCTGCAGGTTGCGCCCGCACGCTTTGACGGCGGTGAACGCCGCGAGGTGAAGGGGCTGGAGCAGGTGCATTTCGCCCTGGCCTTCGAGGCCCCGGGCTATCGTCACGCCGATGTCTATACCGCGCAGGTCTATTCCACGGCGATGGGGGGGGGCATGTCCTCGCGGCTGTTCCAGAAGATCCGCGAGGAGCGGGGCCTGTGCTATTCGATCTTCGCGCAATCGGGTGCCTATGAGGATACCGGCTCGATCACTGTCTATGCGGGCACCTCCGAGGCCGAGATCGAGGACCTGACCTGGCTCACCATCGACGAGCTGAAACGCGCGGCAGATGACATGTCCGATGCCGAGGTCGCACGCGCCCGCGCGCAGTTGAAGGCGGGGCTGTTGATGGGGCTTGAAAGCCCGTCATCGCGCGCCGAACGCAATGCGCGGCTTCTGTCGATCTGGGGGCGTATCCCGGATATCGACGAGGCGGTGGCGCGGATCGATGCGGTGGGCACGGCGGATGTGCGCCGCTATGCCGCCGAAATGGCCGCATCGCGCGTGGCGCTTGCGCTTTACGGCCCCGTCGCCGCTGCCCCCGATCTGGAGGCGATCCGGCGCAGGCTTGCCGCCTGATGTTCGGCATTCGCCGCAAGCTACGGATCGAGACCGCGCGCATGACGCTGCGCCTGCCGCTGCATGGCGACTTCAAGGCATGGGCCGATCTGCGCGCCGAAAGCGCCGAATTTCTGGCCCCGTGGGAGCCGGTCTGGGCGCATGACCATCTGACGCGGCGCGCCTTCACCAACCGGGTCTATTGGGCCGCGCGGGCCGAGGCGCAGGGCACGGCGCTGCCGGTCCTGATGTTTCGTCGAGACGATCAACGGCTTCTGGGGGCCATTACGCTCGACAATATCCGCCGCGGGCCGGTGCAGGCCGGCACACTTGGCTATTGGATCGGCGCGCCCTATGCGCGGCGCGGCTATATGCGCGAGGCCATTCTGGCCATGGTGCATCATGCCTTCGTGCAGCTTGACCTGAGCCGGATCGATGCCGCCTGTCTGCCCGAAAACGCCGCCTCACGCGGGGTGCTGGAAAAGACCGGCTTCAAATACGAGGGCGTGGCGCAAAGCTATCTGCAGATCGCCGGGCGCTGGCGCAATCATGTGCTTTACGCCAATTTGCGGGCGGACCGTCGGGGCCGCACCGATGCGGGCTGACCGCCACCAGAAGGAGCGCTGGATGCTGAACCCAATCGATGCCGATTTCCTGGCAAAATTGCCGTCTGATCTGCTGCGCCAGCCCAGCGAGGCCGATCTGGAAGAGCCGCGCGGGCGTTGGCGGGGCCAGGCGGGGGCTGTTGCGGTTCCGCGCAGCACCGAGGATGTGGCACTGATCCTGCGCAGCTGCGCGGCGGCGCGGGTGGGTGTTGTGCCGCGCGCGGGCGGCACCGGCCTTGTCGGCGGGCAGGTCATGCCAGAAGGCCCGGCCCCCCTGCTGCTGTCGCTGGAGCGCATGACCCGGATCCGCGGGATCTGGCCGCAGGAGGGCGTGATCGAGGTGGAGGCGGGTGCGATCCTGACCGACGTCCATGCTGCGGCAGAAGAGGCGGGGCGGATCTTCCCCCTGACGCTGGCTTCGCAGGGATCGGCGCGGATCGGCGGGCTTTTGGGCACCAATGCGGGCGGGGCCAATGTGCTGCGCTATGGCAATGCCCGCGATCTGGTGCTGGGTGTCGAGGCGGTTCTGGCGGATGGCTCGGTGTTGCACGGCCTGAAGCGGCTGAAAAAGGACAATACCGGCTATGATCTGCGCCATCTGCTGATCGGATCGGAAGGCACGCTGGGTGTCATCACCGCAGCCAGCCTGCGGCTGTTTCCGCGTCCGGCAGAGGAGGGGGCGGCGCTCCTGGTCGTGCCGGGGCCCGAGGCTGCGCTCAGCCTGCTGGCGCTGGCCGAAGACCGGCTGCCGGGCATGGTCTCGGCCTTTGAGCTGATCCACCGGCAGGGTCTGGAATTCCTGCGCGAGACCTTGCCGCAGGTCCGCCAGCCCTTTGCCGATATTCCCGACTGGCTGGTGCTGATCGATCTCGGGCTGCCGCAGGGTCTTGATCCGGTCGAGGCTTTGGCCGGGCTGTATGAGGCGGCGGGCGATCTGGTGCAGGATGGGCTGATCGCGCAATCGGAGGCGCAGCGGGCCGAGTTCTGGACCCTGCGCGAATCCATCCCGCTGGCCAATCGCAAGATCGGTGCGATCTCCTCGCATGATATCGCGCTGCCGCCATCGGATTTTCCGGGCTTCATCGCCCGCGCCACAGCAGAACTGGCAAAGATCGGCGATTTCCGCATCAATTGCTTTGGCCATCTTGGGGACGGCAATCTGCATTACAATGTCTTCCCGGCGCAGGGCCGCACGCTTGGCGATTATGAAGCTGTCCGCCAGGCGGTGCCGCGATGCCTCTATGACCTTGTGCATGAGATGGGCGGCTCGTTCAGCGCGGAACACGGGATCGGGCGGCTGAAGGTCCGCGATCTGGAACGCTATGGCGACCCGGCGCGACTGGCCGCCATGCGGGCGATCAAGGCAGCCCTTGATCCGCAGGGCATTCTGAACCCCGGCGCGATGTTGCGCCAAACTGGCGCATGAAATCGCGCGCCGGTCTTGCAGGCCGGCGCTATCTCCGGGCGGGCTTTCTGACCATGGCCGTCGCCACAAAAGCGCGCAGGCGAAGACCTTGGTCGCTGACGGTGGTGTTCTGCGCGGACGGCGCTTTGCAATGGCCGTGACCTGCACAGGCGTCGATTGCAGACGTTTAAGATTGCTGGGGCGGGGATTGCGGAAGATCCCGCCCCACGCACCGATTATACTTGGCATGACGCGGGTGCCTGATGATCCGCGTCGGGCAATATAGCCTGCGCGCCCGGCAAATGGCTGCCTGCGGCCCGGCCTTACAGCCCCTCAAAGGCACAAAGCGTGTGCAGCTTCATGCCCATCTTCTCCAGCCTGGCGCGGCCACCCAGATCGGGCAGGTCGATCACGAAGGCACAGCCGATGATCTCGCCGCCCATGCGCTCGACCAGCCGGATCCCGGCTTCGGCGGTGCCGCCGGTGGCCAACAGGTCATCGACCAGCAGCACCTTTTCGCCGGGGCTGATTGCGTCATCATGCACCTCGACCACCGCCTCGCCATATTCCAGACTATAGGCCTGGCTGATGGTCTGGCCCGGCAGCTTGCCCTTCTTGCGGATCGGCACGAACCCGGTTGAGAGCTGATGCGCCACCGCCCCGCCCAGGATGAAACCGCGCGCCTCGAGACCCACAACCTTGTCGATCCGGGTGCCGGCATAAGGCGTCAGCAACTGGTCGATCGCCATGCGAAAGCCGCGCGGATCGGCAAACAGCGTGGTCACATCGCGAAACAGGATCCCCTCATGCGGAAAGTCGACGATGGTGCGGATGTAATCCTTGATGGTCTTCGACATGGGGTCCTCATGCAACCTCTGCTGTCTCGATAGCATTCCCGCAAAGGCCGCGACAAGTGGGCAGGCGGGCGCGCCGGGCATGGCAGCCTCATGACTGGCACGGCGCGCGGGGATGGCGGTCGACCATGCCGAAAACATGGCGGCGGACCTGGCCGCGTGCGGGCGGCACAGCCCGCAATTGGCATGGCGATGCCCAGGCGCAAAATCACGTCTTTTCCCTGTGACCTGTGCATGTTACCCGCGCATCGACAGACCATGACCACTGGTTCGGGCCGCCCCGCCCGGACCCGATCCGCCGGGGGGACCGATGTATCAGCTTGAGGAAGAGACCGAGGCGGATTGGTGGGAGGTGGAGGCGCTATATGACCTCTGCTTTGCGCCGGGCCGCACCGCGCTGTCCTCTTACCGGCTGCGCGACGGGGTGGCGACGGTGGCACCGCTTTGCCTTGTGCTGCGCGATGAGGAGGGCATTCTGGCCGCCGTCATCCGCTATTGGCCGGTCGAGGTGGCCGATCAGGATGTGCTTCTGCTGGGCCCGGTGGCGGTGCACCCGACCCGCCAGGGCGAGGGCTTGGGTGGGCTGTTGATCAATGAAAGTCTGGCCGAGGCCAAGCGCCTGGGCTGGCAGCGGGTGATGCTGGTGGGGGACGCGCCCTATTACCGGCGCTTTGGCTTTCGCAAACTTGAAGATGTGGTGATGCCACCGCCGACCAACCCCGACCGCGTGCTGGGGCTGGAACTGGTGCAGGGCGCATGGGCCAATATAAGCGGCGCGGTGACCAAGGCCAAATCCTGAGCTTGCGCAAGTTGCGACAGGGCCAGATTTTTCCCGAGCCCGAGCCCGAGCCCGAGCCCGAGCCCGAGCCCGAGCCCGAGCCCGAGCCCGAGCCCGAGCCCGAGCCCGAGCCCGAGCCCGAGCCCGAG
>NZ_WCHR01000045.1 GCF_008973825.1 Gemmobacter serpentinus
ACCCTTTTTCGGATTTCGTTCACATCTGTTACGGGTGTTGCTGCGAAGAGTTGTCGGGTATAGGGGTGCTGTGGGTTGGCGAAGAGGTCATCGCGGGAACCTTGTTCGACGGCTTCGCCCTTTGAGATGACCATGACGTCATCGGCGATGTAGCGGACCACCGACAGGTCGTGGCTGACGAAGACATAGGTCAGCTCGAACTCGTCCTGCAGATCGGCGAGCAGGTTCAGGACCTGGGCCTGGACCGACAGATCGAGGGCGGAGACGGGTTCATCCAGCACCAGCAGCGCGGGGTTCAGCATCAGGGCGCGGGCGATGGCGATGCGCTGGCGCTGGCCGCCCGAGAACATATGCGGGTAGCGGTTGAAATGTTCCGGCCCGAGCCCGACCTTGACCAGCATCGCCTCGGCGCGTTCGCGCCGCTCGGGCGCCGGGATCCTGGTGTTGATGACCAGGGGCTCCATCAGCACATCGCCGATCTTCTGGCGCGGGTTCAGGCTGCCATAGGGGTTCTGGAACACCATCTGCACCTTGGAGCGCATGTCCGGCCCCGGGCGCGCCTTGCTGATATCGACGCGGGTGCCGTCGATCAGCAGCTCGCCCCCGGAAGGCGCATCGATCAGCGCGATGATCCGCGCCAGCGTCGATTTGCCGGAGCCGGATTCGCCGACAATGGCAAGGGTCTTGCCCTTTTCCACCTTGAAATCCACGCCCTTGAGGGCGCGCACGGTTTTGGCGCCGCCGAAGATGCCGCCGGGCACATGGTAATCCTGCACGATCTGGCGGCCTTCCAGCACGGGGGCCAGGCCGGTTTTGGGGGATGCGGTCATCGCGCGGCCTCCGATTGGAAGAAGTCGGATACGGTGGGCAGGCGGTCGCCGGTGGCATTCTCCGGCAGGGCCGAGAGCAGCGCGCGGGTATAGGGGTGCTGGGGGGCCTCAAAGAGGGAGAGCACATCGGCCTCTTCCATCTTCTTGCCCTTGTATTGCACCACCACCCGGTCGGCGGTCTCGGCCACCACACCCATGTCATGGGTGATGAGGATCAGCGCCATGCCGTATTCCTCTTGCAGATCCATCAACAGGTCGAGGATCTGCTTCTGGATGGTGACATCCAGCGCGGTGGTCGGCTCGTCCGCGATCAGCAGGCGGGGCTTGGAGGCGATGGCCATGGCGATCATCACGCGCTGGCATTGGCCGCCCGACATCTGATGCGGATAGGCGTTCAGCTTTTCCTCGGGCGCGGGGATGCCGACCGCCTTGAACAGCTCCAGCGCGCGGGCACGGGCCTGGGCCTTGGTCATGCCGAGATTGATGCGCAGCACCTCCTCGATCTGGAAGCCCACGGTGAAGGAAGGGTTCAGCGAGGCGATGGGTTCCTGAAAGATCATGGTGATCTCGCGCCCGATCAGCTTGCGCCGCTCAGGTCCCGACAGATGCAGCAGATCGCGCCCGTCATAGGTCATCTCGTCGGCGGTGATGGTGGCGGTGTCGGGCAAGAGCCCCATCACCGCCAGCATCGACACCGATTTGCCAGAGCCGCTTTCGCCGACAATGGCCAGAACCTCACGGCTGTCGACATGGACATCGATGCCGTCGACGGCGGTGAAGCTGCCGGTGGCGGTGGCGAAGCGCACGGTCAGATTGCGGATGTTCAGCATGGCCATGGGGTCAGCTCCGCTTCAGTTTGGGGTCAAGCGCATCGCGCAAGCCGTCGCCCATCAGGTTGATGGCCAGAACCGAGATCAGGATCGCAAGGCCGGGGAAGGTCACGACCCACCAGGCGCGCTGGATGAACTCGCGCGCTTCGGCCAGCATGGTGCCCCATTCGGCGGCGGGCGGTTGCGCGCCCATGCCAAGGAAGCCAAGGGCCGCCGCATCGAGCACCGCCGACGAGAAGGACAGCGTGGCCTGCACGATCAGCGGGGCCAGACAGTTGGGCAGGATGGTGCGGAACATCAGGCGCAGGTTGCCTGCCCCCGCCACGCGGGCGGCGCTGACATAATCGCGCTTCTGTTCGCCCATCACCGCCGCGCGGGTCAGGCGGGCGAAATGCGGCTGATAGACGATGGCGATGGCGATCATCGCATTGGTCAGGCCGGGGCCAAGGATGGCCACCAGCACCAGCGCGAGCAGCAGGGACGGGAAGGCCAGGATGATATCCATCACCCGCATGATGACCATATCGATCCAGCCGCCGAAGAAGCCCGCGATCAGGCCGATCACGATGCCGCCGACCAGGGCGATGGAGACCACGACGATGCCGATGAACAGCGAATATTGCGAGCCATAGATCAGCCGCGACAGCATATCGCGCCCGACCGGATCGGTGCCCAGCAGGAACTCGGCCCGGCCGCCCTCTTGCCAGACCGGCGGCAGCAGCAGCGCATCGCGATATTGCATCGTCGGATCATGCGGGGCGATGAGGGTTGCGGTCAGCGCGATGATGACCATCAGGATGAAGACCACGAGGCCGACCACGGCGCCCTTGTTCTGGCTGAAATAGAACCAGAACTCGGTCAGCATCCGGCGGCGGATGGCGGCGTCCGAGAGCTTGCCCTCGGGGGTTTTGGCAATCGCGTCGCTCATTTGTTGCGGATCCTCGGATTGATGAGGCCATAGGTCAGGTCGACCAGCAGGTTCACGATCATGACCATGGCGGCGGTCAGCAGCAGGCCCGATTGCACCACCGGGTAATCGCGGCGCGAGATGGAATCGATCATCCATTTGCCGATCCCCGGCCAGGAGAAGATCGTCTCGGTCAGGATGGCACCGGCCATCAACACGCCGATCTGCAGGCCGATGGTGGTGATGACCGGGATCATCGCATTGCGCAGCGCGTGCACGCCGATCACCCGGCGCTGTGGCATCCCCTTGGCGCGGGCGGTGCGGACATAATCCTCACCCATCACCTCCAGCATGGCGGAACGGGTCTGCCGGGCGATCACCGCAAGGGGGATGGTGGCCAGCACCACCGAGGGCAGGATCAGGTGGCTGAGCGCCGAGGCAAAGGCCCCCTTCTGCCCGGAAAGCAGGCTGTCGATCAGCATGAAGCCGGTGACATTGGGGAAGTAATACATCAGCGAGATGCGCCCCGAGACCGGCGTCCAGCCCAGGAAGCCCGAGAAGAAGATGATGAGCAAAAGCCCCCACCAGAAGATCGGCATCGAAAAGCCGACAAGGGCCGAGGTCATCGAGATCTGGTCGAACCAGCTGCCGCGCTTGATCGCGGCCAGCACACCCACCGGCACGCCGATCAGGGTGGCAATCACGATGGCGACAAAGCCCAGTTCCAATGTCGCCGGGAACAGCGCAAGGAATTCGGTCAGGACCGGCTTCTTGGTGACCAGCGAATTGCCGAAATCCCCATGCAGCAGCCGGCCGAGAAATTCGAGATATTGCACCGGCAGGGACCGGTCAAAGCCCAGCTGCGCGCTGAGTTCGGCATGGCGTTCGGGCGTCACGCCGCGTTCGCCCGCCATCAGCAGCACCGGATCCCCCGCCAGCAGCCTTGGGAAGCTGAAGGCGATGATGGTGATGCCGAGGAATGTCGGGATGAGGTAAAGCAGTTTGGAGAGGATGAAACGGAACATGCGCCTCTATTCCTAAAGAACGCGCGGGGCTGAACCCCGCGCGTCCGCAATGAAGGTAACAGGAACGATTATTCCGCGATGTCGACGGTTTCGAAGGTGAAGTCACCCAAGGGGCTCATCACGAAACCGGAGACATTGGCGCGCATCGGCACATATTGGGTCGAGTGCGCGATGGTGTACCAGGGGGCCTGATCCTTGAAGACGACCTGCGCCTCTTCATAGGCCTTGGTGCGTTCTGCCACATCGGCGGTGGTCTTGGCCTTTTGCAGCAGGGCCGAGAATTCCTCGTTGCACCAGAAGGCACGGTTGGCACCGCCCTCGACCGCCGAAGCGCAGCTCAGCAGCACCGACAGGAAGTTGTCCGGGTCACCATTGTCGCCGGTCCAGCCGAGGATCACCGCGCCCTTGCGGCCGGTTTCCATCGATTTGGACAGGTATTCGCCCCATTCATAGGAGACGATATCGACCTTCACGCCGACTTTCGACAGGTCTTCCTGCATCAGCTCGGCGGTGCGGCGGGCATTGGGCATATAGGGGCGCTGCACCGGCATGGCCCAGATCTCCATCGTCAGGTCGCTGACACCGGCTTCGGCCAGCAGCGCCTTCGAGGCTTCCGGATCATAGGCATCGTCCACGATCGCATTGTTATACGACCACATGGTCGGCGGGATCGGGTTCTTGGCCGGTTCGGCATGGCCCTGGAACACCGCGTCGACAATGGCCTGCTTGTTGATGGCCATGTTCAGCGCCTTGCGGACCTTCGGATTGTCGAAGGGCGCAATGGTGGTGTTATAGGCCAGATAGCCCACGTTCAGACCGGCCTGTTCGTCCAGCTTCAGCGTGCTGTCCGCCTTGATCGCGTCGATATCGGCCGGGGCCGGATAGGGCATCAGGTGGCATTCGCCGGCCTTCAGCTTTTGCAGGCGCACCGCCGCATCCGGGGTGATCGCGAAGACCAGATCGTCGATCTTGGGCGCCTCGCCCCAATAATCGGCGTTCTTGGCGTAACGGATCACCGCGTCCTTCTGATAGGCCACGAACTTGAACGGGCCGGTGCCGATCGGCAGGTTGTTCAGGTCTTCCTTGGTGCCAGCGGCCTCCAGCGTATCGGCATATTCCTTCGAGATGATCGACGCGAAGGGCATGGCGATATTGGCCAGGAACGGCGCTTCCGGCTGGGTCAGCGTGATCTTGACGGTGTAGTCATCGACCTTCTCGACCGACTTCACCAGCTTGGGCATGTCCATCGAGTTGAAATATTCATAGGTGATCCCCGCGATATACTGGTTCCACGGGTGATCGGCCTTGGACTGACGCTCGAACGAGAACACCACGTCATCGGCGTTGAAATCGCGCGACGGCGTGAACTTGTCGTTCGAATGCCACTTCACGCCCTTGCGCAGGTGGAACGTGTATTCCGTGCCATCCGCAGAAACGTCCCAGCTCTCCGCCAGGCCAGGCTCGACCTCCGTCGTCCCCTTCTTGAACTCGGTCAGGCGGTTGTAGATCGGATGCGCTGACGCATCAAACGTCCCACCAGCCGTATAAGGCGCAGGATCAAATCCCTCCGGAGAGGCCTCAGAGCAATAGATAAACGTCTTGGC